>NZ_JACOOB010000001.1:0-639863 GCF_014287315.1 Bacteroides sp. NSJ-39
TATTGTGACAATACTAAATATGAGGGGCATTACCAGCAACTCTTTTATGTCATATTCAGTCTGCTGAATTATTATGTAGATATTGAAGTCCGTACTCCCCGTGGTCGAGTGGATGTGGTTCTTCGTACGAAAACCACACTTTATGTGATGGAGTTGAAGCTTGATAAGACTGCCGGTGAAGCTATGGAACAGATCAACTTGAAGAATTATCCTGAACGCTTCTCTTTGTGTGGCCTTCCGGTCGTGAAAGTAGCGATTAACTTTGATAGTGAACGGGGGACAGTAGGAGACTGGGAGATTGAAAAAGGCTGATAAAGTGTACAAATCGTAGCCATATCTTTTCCGTGTGCGATAACGCGGACGCAAAAAATAACATTTTATTATGTGTAAAAAAATAGGGAGAATGCTTCGTAGTTCATAAATAATGATTAAATTTGCCGCGATTTGTAATGTTGAGTTTGCAAAATGACGAATAATACTATAAAGCATCTGGGTATTGTGGAAAACATACAGGGTTCTCATCTGTCGGTGAGGATTGTTCAGACATCGGCTTGTGTGGCTTGTAGCGCAAAGGGACACTGTTCCTCAGCGGATAGCAAGGACAAAATCATAGATATTATCGATACGGCGGCCTCTTCCTACCGGGTAGGAGAGAAAGTCATGGTGATTGGCGAAACGTCGATGGGCATGATGGCGGTGGTATTGGCTTTTATAATTCCTTTCATACTTCTGATATTTTCACTATTCCTTTTTATGGCGTTGATGGAGAATGAACTGTATTCCGCTCTTCTTTCTCTGGCTATACTTATACCCTATTATTTCATTCTCTGGCTCAACAAAACACGACTGAAACAAAAATTTTCATTTACTATAAAACCAATAAATAACTAAAACATTATGAATTTGATTCTGATTGCAGTGATTTCATTGGGAGCGATAGCGCTCGTGCTGGCCGCTATTTTGTATGTGGCTTCCAAGAAATTTGCCGTGTATGAAGACCCGCGGATTGCCCAAGTGGGGGAAGTATTACCCCAGGCTAATTGCGGTGGATGTGGCTACCCCGGTTGTAGCGGATTTGCCGACGCTTGTGTCAAAGCCGGTTCACTGGAAGGTAAGTTCTGCCCTGTAGGCGGACAGCCTGTCATGGCAAAAGTTGCTGATATTCTCGGACTGGCAGCCGGTGAGACTGAACCGATGGTAGCAGTGGTGAGATGTAACGGAACCTGTGCCAACCGCCCTCGCATCAACCAGTACGATGGTGCCAAGAGCTGCGCTATTGCCGCTTCACTGTATGGTGGTGAGACGGGATGCAGTTACGGTTGTCTGGGATGTGGTGACTGTGTGGCGGCTTGTCAGTTTGACGCCATCCACATGAATCCCGAAACGGGTCTGCCGGAAGTGGACGAGACTAAATGTACGGCTTGCGGTGCTTGTGTGAAGGCCTGTCCGAAAGCGATTATCGAGATTCGCCCGCAGGGTAAGAAGTCGCGTCGCGTGTACGTCTCTTGCGTGAACAAAGACAAAGGCGCCGTTGCCCGCAAAGCTTGTACGGTAAGTTGTATCGGCTGTGGCAAGTGTGTGAAGACTTGTCCGTTCGAGGCTATCACATTGGAGAATAATCTGGCTTACATTGATCCGAACAAGTGTAAATCTTGCCGGAAATGTGTGGAAGTTTGTCCGCAGAATTCCATTATCGAGCTGAATTTCCCTCCTCGCAAACCGAAGGCAGAAGAAGCTGTGGAAGCTCCGAAAGCACCAGTTGCTCCGAAAGCTCCGGCTACTCCGAAAGTAACAGAATAATAACAGAATAAAATACAGAATTGTATGTTAAAGACATTTTCAATTGGTGGAGTTCATCCACACGAAAATAAATTGTCGGCACATCAACCTATCATCACGGCGGAGGTTCCTGCAAAGGCCGTTATTTTGCTGGGGCAGCACATCGGCGCACCTGCAAAGCCGATTGTTGCGAAAGGGGATGTGGTAAAGGTGGGCACTAAGATTGCCGAACCGGCCGGCTTTGTTTCGGCAGCAATTCACTCTTCCGTCAGTGGCAAAGTGGCGAAGATTGATACGATAGTCGATGCCAGCGGTTATGCGAAACCAGCTATTTTTATTGATGTGGAAGGTGATGAATGGGAAGAAACGATTGACCGTAGCGCAACCCTGGTGAAAGAATGTGAGCTTTCATCGGAGGAGATTGTGAAAAAGATTGCCGAAGCGGGAATCGTCGGTCTGGGTGGCGCTTGTTTCCCTACTCAGGTGAAACTTTGTCCTCCTCCTTCTTTCAAGGCCGAATGTGTGATTATCAATGCGGTAGAGTGCGAACCTTATCTGACGGCCGATCATCAGCTTATGCTGGAACACGCGGAAGAGATCATGGTCGGTGTTTCTATCCTGATGAAAGCTGTGAAAGTGAACAAGGCATTTATCGGAATCGAAAATAACAAACCGGACGCTATCGAGCTGATGACGAAAGTGGCTTCCGGTTATGCCGGTATCGAGGTAGTGCCTTTGAAGGTGAAATATCCGCAAGGAGGTGAAAAGCAACTGATCGATGCGATAACCAAACGCCAGGTGGCGAGCGGCGCCCTTCCTATTTCTACCGGAGCGGTCGTTCAGAACGTGGGTACTGCTTTTGCTGTGTATCAAGCCGTTCAGAAGAACAAGCCGTTGTTTGAACGGGTAATCACTGTGACCGGTAAGTCGGTTGCAAAACCTTCCAACTTCCTGGCCCGTATCGGTACGCCGATGAAGCAGCTGATTGATGCTTGCGGGGGTCTACCGGAAGATACGGGAAAAGTGATCGGTGGTGGTCCGATGATGGGTAAGGCTTTGGTCAATACGGAAGTTCCTACTGCGAAAGGCAGTTCCGGTATTCTGATCATGAATCAGAAGGAAGCCAAGCGTGGTGAGGCACAGACCTGTATCCGTTGCGCGAAGTGTGTAAGCGCTTGTCCGATGGGACTGGAACCGTACTTGCTGGGAGCTTTGTCCGAAAACGGTGATTTTGAAAGAATGGAAAAAGAAAGAATCATGGACTGTATCGAGTGTGGCTCTTGCCAGTTCACTTGTCCTGCCAACCGTCCGTTGCTCGACTATTGTCGTCTCGGTAAAGGCAAAGTGGGAGCTATGATTCGTGCACGTCAAGCTAAAAAATAACGAATATGGAAAATAAATTAATCGTATCACTATCACCCCACGTTCATGGCGGAGACAGCGTACAGAAAAATATGTACGGTGTGCTGATTGCACTGATTCCGGCGTTTCTGGTGTCTCTCTATTTCTTCGGACTGGGTGCTCTGATTGTTACTGCTACTTCCGTTGCGGCCTGTTTATTCTTCGAATGGGCGATCGGAAAATATTTGATGAAGAAACCGACTTCAACAATTTGTGACGGTTCTGCTGTCATCACAGGTGTGTTGCTGGCTTTCAATTTGCCGTCCAACCTACCTGTATGGATTATTATTCTGGGCGCATTGTTCGCTATCGGTGTAGGCAAGATGTCTTTCGGCGGATTAGGCTGCAACCCTTTCAACCCCGCATTGGCAGGACGTGTCTTCCTGTTGCTTTCGTTCCCCGTACAGATGACTAGCTGGCCGGTAGTAGGTCAGTTGACAGCTTATACGGATGCTACTACCGGAGCTACTCCGTTGGCTATCATGAAAGGAATAATCGGAGGGGTTCAGGGATTCTCTATCGACCAGCTTCCTGATTCTTTCAGTCTGCTGATCGGTCAGAACGGTGGCTGTATCGGTGAGGTCAGCGCGTTGGCTCTGCTGATCGGATTGGGTTACATGCTTTGGAAGAAAATCATCACTTGGCATATCCCTGTGTCTATCTTGGTCACTGTATTTGTTTTTGCCGGTATCATGCATTTGGTTGATCCTGCAAAATATGTATCTCCGGTATTGCAGTTGCTTTCCGGCGGATTGATGTTGGGTGCGGTTTTTATGGCAACCGACTATGTGACTTCTCCGATGAGCAAGAAAGGAATGTTGATTTATGGTGTTTGTATCGGTCTGCTGACGGTTATTATCCGTCTGTTCGGCGCATATCCCGAAGGTATGTCGTTTGCCATCCTGATTATGAATGCGTTCACTCCGCTGATTAACACCTATTGTAAACCTAAACGCTTTGGGGAGGTAGCGAAGAAGAAATGAAAAAGTTAGAATCATCTTTAAAGAATATGCTGCTGGTACTTACGGGGGTGACTGCCATTTCCGTAGCATTGCTGGCTTACGTGAATGAACTGACAAAAGGTCCTATTGCCGAAGCGAATGCGAAGACATTGAACAAGGCCTTGAAACAGGTTCTTCCGGAATTTACTAATAACCCGGTAGGCGAAAGCGACACGATCTTCAGCGAGAAAGACGGAAAGAAAGTGGTGGACTTCATCGTTTATCCGGCAAAAAAAGGAGAGGAATGGGTAGGTTCGGCTGTTGAGTCCAAAGCTATGGGATTCGGTGGCGAACTGAAAGTGCTGGTCGGCTTTGATGCAAAAGGCAAGATTTACAATTACTCTTTGCTGGCCCATACCGAGACTCCGGGATTGGGCTCGAAAGCTGACAAATGGTTTGGAGCCTATGACGCTACCAAAGGCGAAAAGGCGGTGACGCACGAAATGAGCAAAAAGTCTATCATAGGCATGAGTCCGGGCGAAGGTGAGCTGAAAGTCTCTAAGGACGGAGGTCAGGTAGACGCTATTACCGCTTCCACTATCACGTCGCGCGCTTTCCTGAACGCTATCAACAAGGCTTACGAGGCCTATAAGACGGGAGAAGTAGATACTGTTTCGGGAGCTTCGCAGAAAAATGAACCTGCCACTGCTCCGGAAACTGAAACGGTGAAGCAAGATTCTATTAATTAAGAAAGGAGGAGATTAAGATATGAATAATTTTAAAGTAATGATGAACGGGATTATCAAAGAGAATCCTACGTTTGTGCTCCTGCTTGGTATGTGTCCTACATTGGGTACAACTTCATCGGCTATCAATGGTATGGGTATGGGACTGGCCACTATGTTTGTGTTGATTTGCTCGAACGTGGTAATTTCTTCCATCAAGAATCTGATTCCGGATATGGTACGTATCCCATCGTTCATTGTAGTCATTGCGTCTTTCGTAACATTGCTCCAGATGGTGATGCAGGCTTACGTGCCGGATTTGTATGCCACACTGGGGCTTTTCATCCCGTTGATCGTAGTAAACTGTATCGTGCTGGGACGTGCTGAAGCATTCGCCGCGAAGAATAATCCGGTGGCTTCCATGTTCGACGGTCTTGGTATGGGACTTGGTTTTACGATAGCCTTGACTCTGCTGGGAGCTGTCCGCGAATTCTTGGGAACAGGCAAGATTTTCAATCTGACAATCATGCCGGAAGAGTACGGAATGTTGGTGTTTGTATTGGCTCCGGGTGCTTTCATCGCTTTAGGATACCTTATTGCGTTGATCAACAGCTTGAAGAAAGCCTAATTCAATTAAATAAGAGAAGAATATGGAATATATATTGATTTTTATTTCGGCAATCTTTGTAAACAACATCGTGTTGTCGCAGTTCTTGGGCATTTGTCCGTTCCTGGGCGTATCCAAGAAAGTGGAAACTGCGATGGGTATGAGCGCTGCGGTTGCTTTCGTGCTGACCATCGCTACCATTGTCACTTTCCTGATTCAGAAATTTGTTCTGGATGTTTTCGATCTGGGATATTTGCAGACAATCACTTTTATTCTGGTGATCGCCGGACTGGTGCAGATGGTGGAAATCATTCTGAAGAAAGTCTCTCCGGCTCTGTACCAGGCGTTGGGTGTATTTTTGCCATTGATCACAACCAACTGCTGTATCTTGGGTGTGGCTATTCTGGTGATTCAGAAAGACTATGATTTGCTGACAGGCGTTGTATATGCGTTCTCAACAGCTCTCGGATTCGGACTGGCGCTGATGCTTTTTGCAGGATTGCGCGAGCAGATGAGTCTGGTGAAAATCCCGAAGGGAATGCAAGGCACTCCGATTGCTTTGATCACCGCCGGTTTGCTGGCTATGGCATTCATGGGATTCTCCGGCGTGGTATAAGATTTACAGTTGATAATTAAATATGAATTGGGAGCTCGGCTGTGTGGGGACATACAGATAATGAGTTCCCAATTCTTTTATAAATAAAATGGTTACGGAATATTGCATTCTCATTTTATTTCCATACATTTGTAGCTCAAACAATAATAGACCGAAGAACTAACCATATAAGTAAAGAATATGAAAGAAAGAATTTTAGTGACAGGGGGAACGGGATATATTGGTTCCCATACTGTTGTAGAGCTGCAAAACAGTGGGTATGAAGTAATCATCATCGATAATTTATCAAATTCCAGTGCTGATGTTGTCGACAATATAGAAAAAGTTTCCGGTATCCGTCCGGCTTTCGAAAAGTTGGATTGTCTTGATTTTGAAGGTCTTGACGCCGTATTCACAAAATATAAAGGAATTAAAGCTATCATCCACTTTGCTGCAAGCAAGGCGGTAGGTGAATCGGTGGAGAAACCGTTGCTTTATTATCGTAATAATCTGGTTTCTTTGATCAACCTTCTCGAACTGATGCCGAAACACGGAGTGGAAGGTATTGTATTCTCTTCTTCTTGTACGGTGTATGGACAGCCGGATGAATTGCCGGTGACAGAAAAGGCGCCGATTAAGAAAGCGGAATCACCATACGGAAATACAAAACAGATTAATGAAGAGATTATCCGTGATACGGTAGCCTCCGGTGCTCCGATCAATGCAATCATGTTGCGTTATTTCAATCCGATAGGCGCGCATCCTACCGCATTGCTGGGTGAGTTGCCGAACGGTGTTCCCCAAAACCTGATTCCTTATCTGACTCAGACAGCTATCGGCATTCGCGAGAAGTTGAGTGTGTTCGGTGACGATTATGATACGCCCGACGGTTCTTGCATCCGTGACTTTATCAATGTTGTTGACTTGGCTAAGGCGCACGTGATTGCTATCCGCCGTATCTTGGAGAAGGCGCAGAAAGAAAAAGTGGAAGTATTCAATATCGGTACGGGACGTGGTGTCTCTGTATTGGAATTGATTCAAGGCTTCGAGAAGGCTACCGGTGTGAAGTTGAACTATCAGATCGTTGGACGTCGTGCGGGAGATATTGAAAAAGTTTGGGCAAATCCTGATTTCGCTAATTCCGAATTGGGATGGAAAGCTGTGGAAACTTTGGAAGATACTTTGCGCTCTGCCTGGAACTGGCAGTTGAAACTTCGTGAAAGAGGTATTCAGTAAATAGCATTTTTTTGTTTTATCATCTGATAACTCGAACAAATCAATGTAGATTTGTTTAATTTGATGTGATCGACCTGAAGCTGTTCGCGGGTATGTGAATATACAAGAGCAGTACTTATACCTCTTTGGTATAGACAGGCAGATTGCACAGTAGTTTTGTCGTGTTTTATTTTGTGTTTGTGTTGTGACGGTACTACGACGTGAGTCGTGGTACCGTTTTTATTTAAGTGTTCCTGTGAAGCAGAACGTATCTGTTCCCCAATCAATTTCCGGTAACAGTACATCGGGTGTGAACAGTCCGAAAACTGAAGAACCGGAACCGCTCATGGATGCGTAGATCGCTCCGTGATGATAGAGCTCTTTTTTTATATCTCCGATGATGGGATGTTGCGGGAATACGCTGGCTTCGAAATCATTGATCAGGGTATCTCTCCACTCTGTAACCGGGCGTCGGATGACCTCTTTGACAGGATATTCCGGATGATGAGGGCGGATGTTTGCAAAAGCTTCCCGAGTGGATACGAACACATCCGGTTTGATAATCATGATTTGGTAGCCGCTTAATGAAAGCTCGACCGGAGAAAAGATATTACCGATTCCTTCGGCAAAGGTAGGTCTGTTTTTGATAAAGAAAGCACAGTCTGCTCCCAAAGTGGCGGCGTATACCTCCAATTGTTCTTCAGATACCCCTAACTGATAATGATCATTGAGCAACTTCAGCATGAAAGCTGCATCGGATGACCCTCCACCCAGTCCGGCTCCGGAAGGAATGTGTTTATATAGATGGATCTCTACAGGAGGAAGATGGAACTCCTTATCCATCAACAGATAGGCTTTTACCACCAGATTATCTTCCGGCTTGCCCGCTATTTCCATTCCGTGTTGGTAAAGGGTGAATTTCCGGTCAGTGTCGGGAGAAGTACGGATTTCCAGCGCATCTTCCAAAGCCACCGGATAGAACACTGTTTCCAGATTATGGTATCCGTCGGGGCGTTTTTCCGTAATGGAAAGCCCCAAGTTTATTTTGATATTGGGAAAAGCAATCATAATCAATTAAAAATTAAAGATTAAAAATTAAAGAAAAAGCGACACAGGGGACAAAGTTAGTAAAAACTTCATTTTTCCTTATCTATTCTTCGTGATTATGTTCTATCTTTGTCCTCCCGACCGGAAGAAATCTGTTATGAATGAGTATGTCCAGTCGTAACTTTTAGTTTTTAATCTTTAATTTTTAATTGAATTAATGGCCGAACAGAGAAGAAACACCCGCAATACGAAGTCTGCTAAAGTGCAACCGGTAAATGATTATGGACGTATTCAGCCGCAGGCACCTGAGCTGGAAGAAGCAGTATTGGGGGCTTTGATGATTGAGAAGGACGCTTATTCGTTGGTGAGTGAAATTCTTCGTCCCGAATCTTTTTATGAACACCGGCATCAACTGATCTATGCCGCTATCACCGATCTTGCCGTAAATCAGAAGCCGGTGGATATTCTGACAGTAAAGGAACAGCTTAGCAAACGCGGAGAGCTGGAAGAGGTCGGAGGTCCGTTCTATATTACTCAGTTGAGTAGCAAAGTGGCCTCTTCGGCGCATATTGAATATCATGCACGCATCATAGCACAGAAATCATTGGCGCGCGAGTTGATTACTTTTACCAGTAACATTCAAAGTAAGGCGTTTGATGAAACGCTGGATGTGGACGATCTGATGCAGGAAGCCGAAGGAAAGCTTTTTGAGATTTCGCAGCAGAACATGAAGAAGGACTACACGCAGATCAATCCGGTGATTGACGAAGCGTATAAGCTGATTCAGAAGGCAGCGGCACGAACGGACGGATTGAGTGGGCTTGAAAGCGGTTTTACGAAGCTGGACAAGATGACTTCCGGTTGGCAGAACTCCGACCTTATTATTATTGCCGCCCGTCCTGCGATGGGTAAGACAGCTTTCGTCCTTTCTATGGCGAAGAATATAGCCGTCGATTATCGTAACCCGGTAGCGTTGTTTTCTCTTGAAATGAGTAATGTCCAGTTGGTGAATCGTCTGATTACGAATGTCTGCGAGATTCCGAGTGAGAAAATTAAAAGCGGACAGTTGGCGAATTATGAATGGCAGCAATTGGACTATAAACTGAAGGATTTGCTGGATGCACCGCTGTATGTGGATGATACTCCCTCTCTGTCGGTGTTTGAGCTTCGTACGAAAGCCCGTCGTCTGGTGCGTGAACATGGGGTGAAAATCATTATTATTGACTACTTGCAGTTGATGAATGCTAGTGGAATGGCGTTCGGAAGCCGTCAGGAGGAGGTCAGTACCATTTCACGTTCACTGAAGGGATTGGCGAAGGAGCTGAACATCCCGATTGTCGCATTGTCGCAGTTGAATCGTGGTGTGGAGAGCCGTGAAGGAATTGATGGCAAACGTCCGCAGTTGAGCGACCTTCGTGAATCGGGAGCCATCGAGCAGGATGCCGATATGGTATGTTTTATCCACCGTCCGGAATATTACAAAATTTACCAGGATGATCGTGGTAATGACCTTCGCGGTATGGCGGAGATTGTGATAGCCAAGCATCGTAACGGTGCGGTGGGTGAAGTGCTGCTCCGATTCAAAGGTGAGTTTACCCGTTTCTCAAATCCGGAGGATGACATGGTGATTCCTATGCCGGGTGAGCCTGCCGGTGCTATGCTGGGGTCTAAGATGAATGCCGGAGGAGCCGGTTCCGTTCCGCCACCGCCGACACCGGACTTTACTCCGCAGTCGGGTAATCCGTTCGGGGCACCGGTAGGAGGGGATGGACCTTTGCCATTTTAGTTGCGTATTATTTCACCACAGAGGACACTGAGGGCACAGAGGATATCAGAAAGATGAAAAATAAGTGTAAATCCGTAATAAGCAAAGTGTGTATAATTAACTTATAAACTAATTAAACATGAGTGCTTAAATAAAAAGAAAAAACTCTGTGTCCTCAGTGTCCTCTGTGGTGAAATAACCTGCAATTTTTTATCTAACCTTTTCGGTCAACCGAAAAATCTTATTAACTTTGCGAATCTTTTGAGAAACAATAAAAAATTAATTATATGAATATCTCTTATAACTGGCTGAAAGAGTATGTCAACTTCGATTTGACGCCTGATGAAACGGCGGCTGCGTTGACTTCTATCGGCTTGGAAACAGGTGGTGTGGAAGAAGTGCAGACCATTAAAGGTGGTTTGGAGGGACTTGTGATCGGCGAAGTGCTGACCTGTGTGGAACATCCTAATTCGGACCATCTGCACATTACTACTGTCAATCTGGGAGAAGGCGATCCGGTGCAGATCGTTTGTGGAGCTCCGAACGTGGCTGCCGGACAAAAAGTGGTAGTCGCTACATTGGGGACAAAACTCTATGACGGGGACGAATGCTTTACCATCAAAAAATCAAAAATCCGCGGTGTAGAATCTACAGGTATGATTTGTGCTGAAGATGAAATCGGTATCGGTACGGATCATGCAGGTATCATCGTTTTGCCGGAAAATGCTGTCCCGGGTACTCTTGCCAAAGATTATTATAATATCAAGAGCGATTATGTGCTTGAAGTGGATATCACTCCTAACCGTGCGGATGCATGCTCTCACTACGGGGTAGCCCGTGACTTGTATGCTTATCTGATTCAGAACGGTAAGCAGGCAACTCTGCAACGTCCGTCGGTGGATGACTTTAAAGTGGAAAACCATGATTTGGATATTGAAGTAAAGGTTGAAAACAGTGAAGCGTGTCCGCATTATGCCGGTGTTACCGTGAAAGGAGTGACTGTAAAGGAAAGTCCGGAATGGTTGCAGAATAAATTGCGTCTGATCGGTGTGCGTCCTATTAATAATGTAGTGGATGTCACTAATTACATTGTCCATGCTTTCGGACAACCGTTGCATTGCTTTGATGCCGGTAAGATAAAGGGTAATGAAGTTATCGTAAAGACAATGCCCGAAGGAACTCCGTTCGTTACACTGGACGAGGTGGAACGTAAGCTGAGTGACCGCGACCTGATGATTTGCAATAAGGAAGAAGCCATGTGCATTGCGGGCGTATTTGGCGGATTGGATTCCGGTTCTACGGAAGCTACAACGGATGTTTTCATCGAAAGTGCTTATTTCCATCCTACATGGGTGCGTAAGACGGCCCGTCGTCACGGCTTGAATACCGATGCTTCTTTCCGCTTTGAACGCGGCATCGACCCGAATAGTGTGATTTACTGTCTGAAACTGGCTGCCATAATGGTAAAAGAGTTGGCAGGCGGTACTATCTCTTCTGAAATAAAAGATGTATATACTACTCCTGCACAGGATTTCATAGTAGACCTGTCTTACGAGAAAGTACATTCGCTGATTGGTAAAGTGATTCCGGTAGAGACAATCAAGAGCATTGTGACGAGCCTGGAAATGAAGATAACTAATGAGACGGTGGAAGGACTGACACTGGCCGTTCCTCCTTATCGTGTGGATGTGCAGCGTGATTGTGACGTGATTGAGGATATTCTCCGCATCTACGGATACAATAATGTGGAAATTCCGACTACGTTGAAATCCAGTCTGACTACTAAAGGCGAGCATGACAAGTCGAATAAATTGCAGAATCTGGTTGCCGAACAATTGGTGGGCTGTGGATTCAATGAAATATTGAACAACTCATTGACCCGTGCGGCTTATTATGACGGTCTGGAAACTTATCCTTCCAATCGCCTGGTTATGCTGTTGAATCCGCTAAGCGCTGATTTGAACGCTATGCGCCAGACTTTGCTGTTCGGTGGATTGGAAAGCATTGCCCATAATGCCAATCGTAAAAATGCGGATCTGAAATTCTTTGAATTTGGTAATTGCTATTATTTCGATGGGGACAAGAAGAACCCGGAAAAAGCGTTGGCTCCTTATTCGGAAGATTATCATTTGGGTCTGTGGGTTACAGGCAAGAAGGTTTCCAACTCATGGGCGCATCCGGATGAGAACAGTTCGGTATATGAGCTGAAAGCATACGTGGAGAATATCTTGAAACGTTTAGGACTGGATTTGCACAATCTGGTGGTAGGCAATCTGTCTGATGATATCTTTGCTGCCGCACTGTCTGTCCATACGAAGGGTGGCAAACGCCTTGCTTCTTTCGGTGTAGTTACTAAGAAGCTGCTGAAAGCGTTCGATATAGACAATGAAGTCTATTTCGCTGACTTGAACTGGAAAGAATTGCTGAAAGCTGTCCGTTCGGCTAAGGTCAGCTACAAGGAGCTTTCCAAGTTCCCGGCTGTACGGCGCGATTTGGCTTTGCTGCTCGACAAGAATGTGCAGTTTGCCGAAATCGAGAAGATCGCTTACGAGACAGAGAAGAAGTTGCTGAAAGAAGTGGAACTCTTCGATGTATATGAAGGCAAGAACCTGGAAGCTGGTAAGAAATCGTATGCGGTCAGTTTCTTGCTTCAAGACGAGAGCCAGACATTGAACGATAAGATGATTGATAAGATCATGTCGAAACTGGTGAAAAACCTGGAAGATAAACTAGGAGCCAAACTTAGATAAGTTTAAAATTTCAATCTAAAAATATAAACCAATGGGAAGAGCATTTGAATATAGAAAAGCTACCAAGCTGAAGAGATGGGGCCACATGGCTAAAACATTTACAAGACTGGGTAAACAAATCGCTATTGCTGTAAAGGCAGGTGGTCCGGAACCCGAAAACAACCCGACACTCCGTTCGGTGATCGCTACTTGTAAGCGTGAAAACATGCCGAAGGATAACATCGAGCGTGCCATCAAGAATGCGATGGGTAAAGACCAGAGTGACTATAAGGGCATGACGTATGAGGGATACGGCCCTCACGGAGTAGCTGTATTCGTAGATACACTTACCGACAACCCTACCCGTACTGTAGCGGACGTGCGTTCCGTTTTCAACAAATTCGGCGGAAACTTGGGTACAATGGGTTCTTTGGCATTTCTTTTCGACCATAAGTGTATTTTCACTTTCAAGAAGAAAGAGGACTTGGATATGGAAGAACTGATTCTTGACCTGATAGATTATAATGTAGAAGATGAATATGATGAAGATGAGGAAGAAGGAACAATTACGATCTATGGTGATCCTAAGAGCTATGCCGCCATTCAGAAACATTTGGAAGAATGTGGTTTCGAAGATGTCGGTGGAGACTTCACTTATATCCCGAACGATCTGAAAGAGGTTACTCCGGAACAGCGTGAGACATTAGATAAGATGGTGGAACGTTTGGAAGAATTTGACGACGTGCAGACCGTTTATACCAATATGCAACCGGAAGGCGAAGAATAGCAGTTCATGGAATATGTTTATAAGACGAAAGGCACTTGCAGCACCAACATTGAACTGAATGTGGAAGATGGAGTGGTGAAAGAAGTGGCCTTTTGGGGAGGATGCAACGGCAATCTTCAAGGTCTTTCGCGCCTGGTAAAGGGAATGAAGGTGGAGGACGTGATAAGTAAACTTGAAGGAGTACGCTGTGGTGGCAGACCCACTTCGTGTCCGGACCAGTTATGCCGTGCATTGCATGAGATGGGGTATTGATATCATCCGGTCTCAAGTATAAGATAGGAAACGCGGATTAACGCAAATTATCGCAGATTAAATTTAATCTTTGTGTAGGTTTGCGTTGATCCGCATTCTTTTATGATACTGCTTTGGGCTTTTGATGTTAGTAGCGTTTTCCTTATTTGTCGGTATTTTGAACCAAAATTGATCCCTACTCGTTATTTATAAGTATATTTGTACTGAATAAACTATTATGCAGCAATGAAGAATCTTTTTCAAGACTTAAAACGCAAAGATCATAAACGCTATTTGGGCGGACTGGATGTTTTCAAATATATTGGTCCGGGACTTCTGGTGACTGTCGGATTTATAGATCCCGGAAACTGGGCTTCTAATTTTGCCGCCGGATCCGAATTCGGCTATTCATTACTGTGGGTGGTTACCTTGTCCACGATTATGCTGATCATCCTTCAACATAATGTTGCTCACTTGGGGATTGTCACCGGACTTTGCCTTTCGGAAGCTGCCACCAAATATACTCCCAAATGGGTATCCCGTCCTATTCTTGGTACGGCGGTGCTGGCTTCCATCTCTACTTCGCTGGCAGAGATTCTGGGTGGAGCCATCGCATTGGAAATGCTGTTCGATATTCCTATTGTATGGGGAGCTGTGCTGACTACGCTTTTTGTGTCCATCATGCTTTTCACCAATTCCTATAAAAAAATAGAACGTTCCATCATTGCGTTTGTGTCTGTCATCGGACTTTCGTTTATTTATGAACTTTT
Source organism: Bacteroides sp. NSJ-39 (assembly GCF_014287315.1). Taxonomy (NCBI): domain Bacteria; kingdom Pseudomonadati; phylum Bacteroidota; class Bacteroidia; order Bacteroidales; family Bacteroidaceae; genus Bacteroides; species Bacteroides sp. NSJ-39. The sequence continues at coordinate 14,593 of NZ_JACOOB010000001.1, forward strand.
CTTGGTGCAGATAGACTGGCCGGCTGCAACAGCGGGGTGGGTGACTCCTTCGTTTCCCGAAGGAAGTATGTTGATAATCATGAGCGTGCTGGGAGCGGTGGTAATGCCTCATAACCTGTTTTTGCATTCGGAAGTGATACAGAGTCACGAGTATAACAAGAAAGATGATGCATCTATCAAGAAAGTACTGAAATATGAATTGTTCGATACGCTGTTCTCAATGGTTATCGGTTGGGCGATTAACAGTGCCATGATTCTGCTGGCTGCCGCGACTTTCTTTAAAAGCGGCATTCAAGTGGAGGAACTGCAACAGGCCAAGTCCTTGCTGGAACCGTTGCTGGGCAGCAACGCTGCCATTGTATTTGCTTTGGCATTGCTGATGGCGGGCATTTCGTCCACCATTACAAGCGGGATGGCGGCAGGTTCCATCTTTGCCGGTATTTTCGGTGAGTCTTATCACATCAAAGACAGTCACTCGCAAGTGGGAGTCCTTTTATCGCTAGGAATCGCCTTATTGCTGATTTTCTTTATCGGAGATCCTTTTAAGGGGCTGATTATTTCGCAGATGATACTTAGTATCCAATTGCCTTTCACGGTCTTTCTGCAAGTCGGACTGACATCTTCCCGAAAGGTGATGGGGAATTATGTGAATAGTCGTTGGAGCACATTTGTGCTGTATACTATTGCGATAATTGTATCCGTACTGAATATCATGCTTCTGTTTTCCTAAAATAAACGTGAATCAATAAATATATAATGATGAAGATTATAACTTATAATGTGAACGGCTTGCGTGCTGCTGTCTCCAAAGGTTTCCCGGAATGGCTGGCGCAGGAAAATCCGGATATTCTTTGTCTGCAAGAGACAAAACTACAGCCGGATCAATACCCGGCGGAAGTGTTTGAAGCATTGGGCTATAAGTCGTATTTGTATTCGGCACAGAAAAAAGGATATAGCGGAGTGGCCATATTGACCAAGCAAGAACCTGACCACGTGGAATACGGGATGGGAATCGAAGCATACGATAATGAAGGCCGTTTTATCCGTGCGGACTTCGGCGATTTGTCGGTGGTAAGCGTGTACCACCCTTCGGGGACTAGCGGGGACGAACGCCAGGCATTCAAGATGGTGTGGCTGGAGGATTTTCAGAAATACGTGACAGAGCTGCGGAAGACACGTCCGAATCTGATTCTTTGCGGTGATTATAATATATGCCATGAACCGATTGATATTCATGATCCTGTCCGTAATGCGAAGAATAGCGGTTTCCTCCCCGAAGAACGGGAATGGATGACGCGTTTTCTCTCGGCAGGCTTTATTGATTCTTTCCGTCTGCTTTATCCGGAAAAACAGGAGTATACCTGGTGGAGTTACCGTTTTAATTCGCGTGCCAAAAATAAAGGCTGGCGAATAGATTATTGTATGACCAGCGAGCCGGTACGCCGATGGCTGAAGAGTGCGCGGATTCTGAATGAGGCGGTGCATTCCGATCATTGTCCGATGGTGTTGGAGATTGACCGTTGAGTTTTTAGGGTCGGGATGAATAATAATAAAAAGACAATAGTATGGAAGATAGAGTACAAAAAGCAGTAGAGTTTTTTAAAAGCGGATACAATTGTTCACAGTCCGTAGTGGCAGCTTTTGCAGATATGTACGGATTCACGCAGGAACAGGCTCTGCGCATGGGGGCATCCTTTGGTGGAGGAATAGGCCGGATGCGCGAAACTTGTGGTGCTGCTTGCGGTATGTTCTTGGTGGCAGGACTCGAAACCGGAGCTACGGAAGCGACAGACCGCGAGGGAAAGGCGGCAAATTATGCAGTTGTCCAGGAATTGGCTGCTGAGTTTAAAAAACGCAACGGGTCGCTGATTTGTGGCGAATTGTTGGGATTGAAGAAAAAAGAACTGGTCTCAAATGTTCCGGAAGAACGTACTGCTCAATATTATAGCAAACGTCCTTGTGCGAAAATGGTGGAAGAAGCGGCGAGAATCTGGTCTGAATATCTCGAAAACCATCCCAAATAAAGGAAAAAAGCCATTATTCTTACAAAATCAATAAAAAAAACTTCAATAAAGTGTTCTATAACATAAAAATAGCTATCTTTGTCCCCGAAATAAAATCTGAAAGTCTTTCAAGACCGGATGATTTAAAGCATGTCTAACTAAAATTTCAAAGCAAATGTTGAAAGAAAAAGCAGGTGTGATTGCAGGTACTATCTGGAATGCACTGAATGAAACAGAAGGAATGACTGCCAAGCAATTGAAGAAAGCAACTAAATTGGTTGACAAAGATTTGTTCCTCGGACTTGGCTGGTTATTGAGAGAAGACAAAGTCTCTGTGGAAGAAGTTGAAGGTGAACTCTTCATCAAATTGATCTAAGCGAGTAACTCACTTAAGCAATAAAAAAATGCGTTGGTACATTATCATAATGTTATCAACGCATTTTTTTATATTCCGCCATTTACGTATCTTTGCACACCGAAAAAGACAAAATAATAAGAATTCAGAATGAAGAATATTCGAAATTTCTGCATTATAGCCCACATTGATCATGGTAAGTCAACTCTGGCCGACCGTTTGTTGGAGTATACCAACACTATTCAGGTGACTTCAGGGCAGATGCTTGACGACATGGACTTGGAGAAGGAGAGAGGTATCACAATCAAGAGCCATGCCATCCAGATGGAGTATAATTATAAGGGTGAGAAGTATATCCTGAACTTGATTGATACTCCGGGACACGTGGACTTTTCCTATGAGGTGTCCCGTTCTATCGCAGCCTGTGAAGGTGCGTTGCTGATTGTCGATGCATCTCAAGGAGTACAGGCACAGACCATTTCCAATCTGTATATGGCTATCGAGCATGATCTTGAAATTATTCCTGTAATCAATAAATGCGATATGGCAAGCGCCATGCCGGAAGAGGTGGAAGATGAAATTGTCGAACTGCTGGGCTGCAAGCGTGAGGAAATCATACGTGCTTCCGGTAAGACGGGTATGGGGGTGGAAGAGATTCTCGCAGCCGTAATCGAACGTATTCCCCATCCGGTAGGAGATGAGGAAGCGCCGCTGCAAGCATTGATCTTCGATTCCGTATTCAACTCTTTCCGTGGTATTATCGCCTATTTCAAGATTGAGAACGGAGTGATTCGGAAAGGGGATAAGGTGAAGTTCTTCAATACGGGTAAAGAATATGACGCTGACGAGGTCGGGGTATTGAAGATGGAGCTGGTTCCTCGCAATGAGCTTCGTACGGGAGATGTTGGGTATATTATTTCCGGTATTAAAACTTCAAAAGAGGTGAAAGTGGGAGATACCATCACTCATGTGGGCCGTCCGTGCGCGCAGGCTATCGCCGGATTTGAGGAAGTGAAGCCGATGGTATTTGCGGGAGTTTATCCGATTGAGGCGGAAGATTTTGAAGATTTGCGCGCTTCGTTGGAAAAATTGCAGTTGAACGACGCTTCTTTGACTTTCCAGCCGGAGTCTTCATTGGCATTGGGTTTTGGTTTCCGTTGCGGTTTTCTGGGATTGCTCCACATGGAGATCGTGCAGGAACGGCTTGATCGCGAATTCGACATGAATGTGATCACTACCGTGCCCAACGTATCTTATAATATATATGACAAACAGGGAGAGATGAAGGAGGTGCATAATCCCGGTGGTATGCCCGACCCGACATTGATCGATCATATCGAGGAACCCTATATCAAGGCTTCCATCATCACCACTACCGATTATATCGGCCCCATTATGACGCTTTGTCTGGGGAAACGCGGAGAACTTCTTAAACAGGAATATATTTCCGGCAATCGTGTGGAGATCTTTTATAATATGCCTTTGGGGGAAATTGTGATCGACTTCTATGACCGTTTGAAGAGTATTTCGAAAGGGTATGCATCGTTTGACTATCATCCCAACGGTTTCAGACCTTCCAAGCTGGTGAAACTGGATATTATGCTGAACGGCGAGCCGGTGGACGCTCTGTCTACGCTGATCCATTTCGACAATGCCTATGATATGGGACGCCGGATGTGTGAGAAATTGAAAGAACTGATTCCCCGCCAACAGTTTGAGATTGCTATCCAGGCGGCTATTGGAGCTAAGATTATAGCGCGTGAAACCATCAAGGCAGTCCGTAAAGACGTAACAGCCAAATGTTACGGTGGCGACGTAAGCCGTAAACGAAAACTGCTTGAAAAGCAGAAGAGGGGTAAGAAACGGATGAAGCAGATTGGCAACGTGGAGGTTCCTCAGAAAGCCTTCCTTGCCGTACTGAAATTGGATTAAAACATTGCCGCAAGCAATTTTTCAGAGATATGCGCTGAACAAATTGACTTGCGGTTAGTTTTTAATATACCAGCAACAACTATAAATATGAGAAAAGTACTGTCTTTTTCGGGCTTCCTGATGTTGGGGCTCGTCATTTCACAATTCCTGCCAATGATAGCAGGAGAGGGGTATGGAGTTGTCAAGTCCATTTCTAACGTATTGCTTTATGTATGTCTTAGTTTTATAATGATTAACGTGGGCCGGGAATTTGTTCTTGACAAGTCCCGCTGGAAAAGTTATGCCGAAGATTATTTTATAGCGATGGCGACGGCTGCTCTCCCTTGGTTTATGATTGCTATTTATTATGTGTTCATATTACTTCCGCACGATTACTGGAATAGCTGGGAGGCATGGAAAGAGAATCTGTTGCTAAGCCGTTTTGCCGCCCCTACCTCTGCGGGTATCTTATTTACAATGCTGGCTGCTATCGGATTGAAATCCAGTTGGATTTATAAGAAAATACAGGTGTTGGCTATCTTCGATGATCTGGACACGATTATCCTGATGATTCCTCTTCAGATTATGATGATCGGTTTGCGCTGGCAGTTGATTATTGTAGTGGTGATTGTGTTTCTATTGCTGTCTATCGGCTGGCAGCGATTGAATAAATATGATTGGCGGCAGGATTGGAAGGCTATCCTCTTTTATTCTGTTATTATATTTCTGGCTACTCAGATACTTTATCTTGGCAGCAAGGAACTATACGGAGAAGCGGGAAGCATTCATATCGAAGTGCTTTTACCGGCATTTGTTTTGGGAATGATCATGAAGCATAAAGAGCATGATACACCGGTTGAACGGTCGGTTGCTACGGGAATCTCCTTTCTGTTTATGTTCCTGGTGGGGATGAGTATGCCTCATTTTATCGGAGTGAACTTTGCGGAGACTCATGCCGGTACACATTCGGTGACCGGTTCGCAGGAAATGATGTCGTGGGGAATGATTCTATTCCATGTCGTGATTGTTTCTTTACTGTCAAATCTAGGAAAACTTTGTCCGATGTTCTTCTATCGCGACCGGAAGTTGAGTGAGCGCCTGGCTCTTTCGATCGGTATGTTTACCCGTGGCGAAGTGGGAGCGGGGATTATTTTCATAGCATTAGGATATAATCTGGGAGGTCCGGCATTGGTGATTTCAGTATTGACTTTGGTCTTGAACCTTATTTTGACAGGAATCTTTGTGCTTTGGGTGAAAAAACTGGCGCTGCGTTCCGTTACGACAAAGGGCACAACGATTCGTTCTTGACAAACATATTCTGATGATTATATCCGTAATGCAACTCTGATAGCCTGTGAGACTATTCTTCCTCTTCTTCTATTCCGTCAATAGGTAAAATTTTCCGGCTTTCTTCATGGGGTAACTGTTCCACTTGCCGTAGTTTGCGTTCAATGGCACGTGTCCGTTTCCCCATCACTTCTTCCAGTTGGTCGCCGGCACTTTGGAGGTTCTTTTGTACCTTTTCAAGCAGTCCTCCGAACTTGCCGAATTCTGTCTTGACAGCTCCCAATACAGTCCACACTTCTCCGGTACGCTTTTGGATCGCCAGGGTGCGGAAGCCCATTTGCAGACTGTTGAGGATAGCGCCTAATGTCGTCGGTCCGGTCACTACAATTTTATATTCTTTTTGGAGTGTCTCTACGAGGCTGGTACGGCGGATAACTTCAGCGTAGATACTTTCGAATGGCAAAAACATGATGGCAAAGTCCGTAGTGAAAGGTGGGTCCACATACTTGTCATGAATATCTTTTGCCATCTTCTTGATCGTATTTTCCAGTTGCTTGCCGGATGACTCCATCAGTGCGGTATCTCCGGCCTCGAATGCATCATAATACTGTTCGTAAATATCTTTGGGGAATTTAGCGTCAATCGGGAGGTAAACAGTGCTGTTGGCGTCATCTTTTCCCGGAAGTTTAATAGCAAACTCGACGAATTCTGTTCCGCTCTTTTTTGTTTTGACATTGGCATCGTACTGTTCCGGACTCATCATCTGTTCCAATAAAGCACCCAGTTGGACTTCTCCGAATGTGCCCCGCATTTTCACATTGCTCAATACCTTTTTCAGTCCGCCGACATCTTGGGCGAGAGATTTCATTTCTCCCAGCCCTTTCTGCACATTTTCCAGTTGCGAACGGACTATCTCGAAGGATTGCCCAATTCGTTCGTTCAGTGTTTTTTGCAGTTTCTCCTCCACCATCAGACGCATATCATCCAAACGTTTCTCGGTGGATTTTATTAACGTTTCCTGCTGGCGGGCCATCATGTCGAACTTTTGCCGTTGCAGTTCTCCGGTAGTCATCATGTTTTTGTGCAGAACGTCTTGAAGTTGCTGCATATTCTGGTTGAGCGTCTGCGTCATTTCCATGCGGAGTTCCCGGATACTGCGGTTCAGTTCCTCCCGGTTCTCTTGCATTTGTTGGCGCAGGGCTATCTGTAATTGTTCCGCTTGCGTTTGATTGTTGCCTTTCGTCAGAGCCAATACCAGCAGGACTGTCACTAATATGGCAATCGCAATGAGTAGAATCAGTTCCATCAATATGTAAGAATTTCGTTTCCGGTTTCAGTAATCAGAATCATGTTTTCCCATTGGGCGGAAGGCAGTCCGTCGTCCGTGCAGACTGTCCATCCGTCGGCTTCGTCTACGAATACTTCGTAAGTTCCCATGTTGATCATCGGTTCGATGGTAAAAGTCATTCCCGGCACGATCATCATGCCAGTGCCTCGCCGTCCGAAATGTTCTACATCCGGCTCTTCATGGAACTTCATCCCTACGCCATGTCCGCAAAGATCACGTACCACACTGAATCCGTTCTTCTCGGCATGCGCTTGGATAGCTGCGCCTACATCTCCCAATTGCTTCCAGGGTTGTGCGGCTGCAATACCTATTTCCATACATTCTTTGGTCACTTGAACCAATTTGCGCATTTCAGGGCTGACCTCTCCAATCATAAACATCCGGGATGCATCGGAGAAATATCCTTTGTAAATGGTAGAAACGTCTACGTTGATAATATCACCGCTTCTGAGAATCTCGTGCTTGTTGGGTATCCCATGACACACTACATCATTGATACTTGTGCAGACGCTTTTGGGAAATCCTTCATAGTTGAGCGGTGCGGGAATAGCTCCGTGGGCGGTTGTGAAATCATACACCATCACATCGATCTCTTCTGTGGACATCCCTTCACGGATATTCTCCGAAATATAGTCCAGCAACGCTGTATTGATTTTTGCGCTTTCACGAATCCCTTCCAGTTGCTCGGGGGTACGGAGTACCTTACGTGGCGGAAGTTTGTATCCTTGTTTTCTGTATTTCTGTATTTTCTCTTCTACTGCAGCCGGATAATTGGAGGGAGTAAACCGGAATCCCTTGATAAAGTTCTTCATTATTATATGATATTTAAAATCGACAGCAAAGGTACGAGATTTAATGGAAGATGTAGCTTTTGGGCTTTTAAAACTTTTCAGGCTCGGTGGTGAGAGTCGATTTTATTGGATTTGTATTATACGATTTGTATAATACGAATGTAATCGGACAAAAAGTTTTTGAAACGTTGAATACTAAAAGTAGGAAAGCGTTTATGGCATTGGTGCAGGGATTGAGATCTATTAATGCGAAGTTTGGTTTTGATCCCATCACTGCCACTTTGACTTTTAGCCTGTAGCTGGAGGATATCAGTCATCCGGAATTTACATTGGCCGATGATTGTTTGTCTGGATACTTCCGGAAGCATGGTAGGCATTCCGGAGAAAATAGCTTATTCTTTGTTGATGAAACTATTGGAAATAGCCGACAGGCAACGCCGTCCTTGTTTCCTGATCGCTTTTTCTGTTTCGATATGTCCGATTGATGTCCGCAAGGAACGGGCCCGTTTGCTTGATTTCTTTTCTACCACCTCTTGCGGGGACACGGATGCCACCCGGATGCTGAAAGCTACTTTCGACTTACTTCAATCGAAGAAAGAGTATATGAATGCGGATGTTTTATGGATTACTGATTTTAAAATACCGCTTCCCTCACCGAAGTTGACTGACCGGATATTGGAATATAGAAAGGCGGATACACATTTTTATGGCTTGCAGCTTGGCATTGCTGAGAATGAATGGATTCCTTTCTTCGATCGAGTTTACAGAGCCGATTATCCGGTTGCCCGTTGTTATTAATTTTTTGCCTTAAATACGGGTTGTATCTTTTGAATCTCCGATTCGAACCCAAACCAATAGCCATGTTCTGCTTCATCAGTGGGGAGGAAACATAGCCGTAAATTCTCACGATAAGTTCCGTATACTATTTCCCATTTCTCGGGTGGGACTTGGCGTTTGGTCCTTACTTTTTCCGCCGGAGCTTTCTTTAATGACATACCGGCCTCTATCCATGCGATACTGACTTGCGTCAGATAACCGGGATAATGCTTTTTACAGAAATCATATAAGATTAATCCTCTTCTTTCCAGACTTAGAGGGGTGTCTATGACGTCTGTCCGAACCAAATGATCAAGTAGCTCATGTAGGAAATGAGGATTCTCCAGAATTAATGTCCGTGTGATCGTCCGCCAGGTGGGAGTATTATAGAATCCATCCAAAAGACGGGACAGATAGTGGGCTGTTTGTAATTCTTCTACTGAGATTTCACGGGTTTGCAATACTTCGTATGGGGGAAGCGGAGAATATTGAATGCCCAATTCTTCTGCTCTTCTTCGCATTTCTGTGCCCGGAAGTAACTTTAATGATTCCAGTTGTATTTCCCCTGCACCATATTCTGCAAGTGTACGGACATCTTCAAATATTTCTGTCAGATGATAGAGGGGGAGACCTGCTATCAGATCGGCATGGGTTTCCATGTTCTTTAATGAACAGAGGTATTTCAATCCTTCGAGGGCGTCGGATAGTTTTCCGATACGGTGGCTTTGTTCCAAAACAGGTTCCCGCAAACTTTGAATGCCGGCTTCCAAATGCAATAAACCATCGGGTAAAGCAGCCAGTTCATTCTTTAACTCTTCGGAAAGGAGTGCCGGGTGAATTTCCAGGTGGAAACGGATATCCGGATATTTACGGAAAAGATTCAAGAGGTCTTTGGCTCTTTTGTTGTTATAATTGAACGTACGGTCGAGTACACGCACATTTTTAATACCATGCTGATGAATATTATCCAAACGTTCGCGGATGGCTTCCAATGGGATGGTACGGACAGGCTTTTCGCCGCCACTGACACAGAATGCGCAGGTATTGAAGCAACCTCGTGTCGTTTCCAGTTGGACAAAGGGTTTGCTCCAATTAAAGAAACGGCTTCTCTCCGGGGAAACCAATGCGGAAAAGTTCATGACGCGGGCAATACCGTTGTCTTGATATTCTTCCGATTCGTCAAGATAGCAGAGGCCTGTGATTGATTTCCATTCTTTTCTTGGTCGATTCCACACCTTTAACCATAATGGAAATACTTCTTCTCCCTCTCCCCGAAACACTCCGTTGACAAATTTGTTCTTGAATAGAAAGTCTTTGTTGTCTCCTAAAAATTCGGGACCTCCGAGTATGATACAGCATTGTGGAAGCAGTGCTTTGGAGCGTGAGACAATGTGTAACAGTTGCTCATGATTAAATAGCCAATTGGTAGCTGCAATAATATCCGGTTGGTGTTGATAGATCTGTTTGACGATGTTACCGGTGTTTTCATTAATTGTTGCGGAGACCATACACCATTCGACTGTGGTGTCATCTGCTATTTGCGCGTGCAAGGCAGGCAATGCCAAAGATGAATGGGCGTATGAACTATTTAAATCAAGCCAAAGAAGTTTCATGTGAGAATTTTAAATTATTTGGCAAAGGTACGAAAAACTTATGGCTTGTGGTATATAGTAAAATAAAAATGCTAATTTTGTATTTGTAAACGAAATAAACTAGAAAAGATATGAAACTGATTAAGAAATATGCGGGGCTTCTACTTATGCTGACTTTATTGGTCGGCTTTACTTCGTGTGAGAGTGAAGATGAGACGGAATTTAATCTGCCAGGTGAGTGGTATACTAATGAAGAAATAGATTATGGCGCATATACGTGGGGAAGAGGTACAGTAATGACTTTCAATGCGAGGAATCAAGGGACAATTGGTTCAATAGGCGACCCAAATTATTTGCTTTTTGAGTGGGAGTGGATTGATGGAGGATATAATTCAATGGAACTGCATTTTTATGGTGATGGCACTTATGCTTACATTTGGGGAGCGGAAGCTACCGGCAGGACATTTAGTGGAACATGGTATAATACATGGCAAGATTTCAGGGATAGGATAAATGGGCAACCTTTTTATATGCGTCGTCAGTAAAGTAATAGCATAGTGTCATAATGAGTGATAAAATGCGGATTAACGCAAATTATCGCAGAAATGATTTAAGTCGTTGATTTATATTTATCATTGAAATGATCTGTGATAATTTGCGTTAATCTGCGTTTGGATATCCTCTCTTTATTTTGTATGAGAGTTTACTTTTTCAGAAATAATTTCTTGAAGTCTGCCGGATAAGGAGTCTCAAACTCCATCAAATCTCCTGTTATCGGATGATAGAAACACAGCTTGAAAGCGTGAAGTGCCATTCGACCGATAGGGTTAGGAGTATTTTCACCACCATATCTTCCGTCTCCGATAATCGGATGTCCCAGATCCTGCATATGTACACGGATTTGATTCTTACGGCCTGTCTCTAAGTCCAATTCTATCAAAGAATACCCATTGGCACGCTTGATAGTGCGATAGTGAGTGATGGATAACGCACCGCCATCATCTTGTTGACTTGAACTGACATAGAGAGTTCTGTCTGTAAGAAACGATTCTACAGTTCCATAATCCTTTTCCATGCTTCCCTCTACTACAGCTACATATCGGCGATCGGTCACTATATCATGCCAATTGTCGCGTAGTGTACGTTGCGTCTTTTCATCTTTAGCGAACATCATTAAGCCGGAAGTATCCCTATCCAGCCGATGAACGATATACACGCGGAATTGGCGTCCGGAACGTTGTACATACTCATTCAGTATTGTATATGCGGTACGTTCTTTCTGACGTTCTGTATTGACGGATAGAAGTCCTTGCATTTTCTCGACCACAATAATGTAAGCGTCCTCATATACAATTTTCAGCAGTCTGTTATTAAACTCTTTCTTTCCTTTTTCTTTGCTGATCTGCACCTTCATACCCGGCTGTAACGGGAAGTTGAACTGCGTAGTGATTACATTATCAACGAATACGACCCTTTTACTGAGTAATGATTTCAGTTTGGTACGACTTGCATCCGGCATTTTGGCAGCCAGAAACTCCATAAGTTCCATCGGTTCCTTGACTGCATAGTTGGTATATTGAGCACGTGCCTTTTCAGCGGGAGTTCTTCTCGGTCTTTTTTCCATATCTTTTTTCTTTTGATTTAATACTCACCACAGATTACACGGATTAACACGGATTATAAAATCCAACAATAAAAAATCTGTGTTAATCCGTGTAATCTGTGGTGAACCGAATTCTTTATCGGAGTTCCAATAACACTACATTTTCCACATGATGAGTATGAGGGAACATATCTACCGGTTGAACGGCTTTCACCTTATATTTCTCATCGAGCAGTTGCAAATCGCGTGCTTGAGTAGCAGGATTGCAACTTACGTAAACAATCCGTTTGGGTTCGGCAAACAGGATAACGTCGATCACATCCTGATGCATACCGGCACGGGGAGGATCTGTAATAATCACATCCGGACGTCCGTGCTGATTGATGAAGTCCTGAGTCAGCATGTCTTTCATATCACCTGCATAGAATAATGCGTTCTTGATATCATTGATTTCTGCATTGACTTTTGCATCCTCGATGGCTTCCGGTACATATTCGATACCTATTACTTGACGTGCCTGGCGTGATACGAAATTCGCAATTGTTCCTGTTCCCGTATAAAGGTCATATACCAGCTCATTTCCGGTCAGACCGGCAAATTCACGGGCCACCTTATATAGGTTGTACGCTTGTTCCGAATTTGTCTGATAGAAAGATTTCGGACCTACTTTGAAGCGCAATCCTTCCATTTCTTCAAAGATGTGGTCCTTGCCTTTGAATACGTGTACATCCAGATCATTGATAGTGTCGTTGCATTTATTATTAATAATGTATAGCAAGGAAGTGATCTCCGGGAATGAGTCGGCGACAAACTGCAATAACTGCTTGAACAACTCCATCTCATGCTCTTCCGTGATTTTACAAATCACAATTACCATCAGCTCACCGGTTGAAGACGTGCGGACAATCATGTTACGCAACATACCTTCCTGCGTGCGCAGATTGATAAAGGAATAATCATGTTCGTATGCATAGTCGCGTATCGCATTACGGATGCGGTTGGAGATATCATCTTGCAACCAGCATTTCTCAATGGCCAGCACTTTATCGAATGCTCCCGGAATGTGGAAACCTACTGCATTCATCTGGTCATACTTCACGTCTTGACGGACTTCCTCACTAGTCAGCCAGCGTTTGTTTGAGAATGTAAATTCCAGTTTATTCCGATAGAATTCGGTCTTTGCCGAACCAAGAATAGGAGAAATCTCGGGAAGCTCGATCTTTCCGATACGTTTCAGGTTATCTTCTACTTGTTTCTGTTTATATCTGATTTGTTCCGAATAGGAGAGCACTTGCCATTTGCAACCGCCGCATACACCGTAATGTTGGCAGAAAGGAACAGCGCGGTTGGGCGACAGTTCATGAAACTTCACCGCTTCTGCTTCGGCATATTTGTTCTTTTTACGCTTGATCTGAAGGTCTACTACATCGCCCGGTACTACGTATGGTACAAAAATTACCAGGTCATTTACTTTTGCGATGGCTTTCCCTTCGGCAGCCACATCCATGATTGTTACCTTCTCCAATAGGGGAAGCTCTTTTTTCTTTCTTGCCACTTTTACACCAATCTAATAATTACTTTGCAAAAGTAGGTATTTTTTTTGGAAAACTTCTGTGTCTACGGAAATATTCCAGATTGTAATGTCGAAATTGCATTTTGCTAGAAAGTTTTTTCGCAAAAAGTTTTCTGGTTTGCGAAATATCCTTAGATTTGCGAACAGAAAAAAGTCATAATGTAACTTTAAACACAATATTATGGATAAAAAAAGAGTTTATACCTTTGGAAATGGTCAGGCAGAAGGGAAGGCTGACATGAGAAACTTGTTAGGTGGTAAAGGCGCCAACCTTGCCGAAATGAATCTTATCGGTGTCCCTGTTCCTCCGGGATTTACAATCACCACAGATGTTTGTACAGAATATTACGAATTAGGAAAAGATAAAGTCGTATCTCTTTTGAAAAGTGAAGTAGAAAGAGCAATCGCCAATATAGAAACTTTGATGAAATCAAAATTCGGTGACGTTGAGAATCCGTTGTTGGTTTCTGTTCGTTCCGGTGCGCGTGCTTCCATGCCGGGCATGATGGATACGATTCTGAATCTGGGATTGAATGACGAAGTAGTGGAAGGATTGATCCGCAAAACAGGAAATGCGCGTTTTGCATGGGATTCTTACCGTCGTTTTGTACAGATGTACGGTGACGTGGTATTGGGCATGAAGCCGGTGAATAAGGAAGATGTGGACCCGTTTGAAGAAATCATCGAAGAAGTGAAACATCAGAAAGGTGTGAAACTGGATAATGAGCTGGAAGTGGAAGACTTGAAGGAATTGGTAAAACGATTCAAGGCCGCCGTAAAAGGACAGACCGGACAGGATTTCCCGAAATCAGCTTACGAACAGCTTTGGGGAGCTATCTGTGCCGTATTCAACTCATGGATGAATGAACGTGCTATTCTTTATCGTAAGATGGAAGGAATTCCTGACGAATGGGGAACAGCAGTCAGTGTACAGGCTATGGTATTCGGTAATATGGGCGAAACTTCGGCAACAGGTGTTTGTTTCTCCCGTGACGCTGCCACAGGCGAAGACCTTTTCAATGGTGAGTACCTGATTAACGCGCAGGGTGAGGATGTGGTAGCCGGTATCCGTACTCCGCAACAGATTACTAAGATAGGTTCTCAGCGTTGGGCTCAACTGGCAGGAGTCAGTGAAGAGGAACGCGCTGCCAAATATCCTTCTATGGAAGAAGCCATGCCCGAAATCTATAAAGAATTGGATGCGCTTCAAACCAAACTGGAAAATCACTATAAGGATATGCAGGATATGGAGTTCACCGTACAAGAAGGTAAACTTTGGTTCCTCCAGACACGTAACGGAAAGCGTACGGGTGCTGCTATGGTGAAGATTGCTATGGATTTGCTCCGTCAAGGCATGATTGACGAAAAGACTGCCTTGATGCGTGTGGAACCGAATAAGTTGGATGAGTTGCTCCACCCTGTATTCGATAAGGACGCTTTGAAGAAAGCTAAAATTCTAACTCGCGGTCTTCCTGCTTCTCCGGGTGCTGCTGCCGGTCAGATTGTATTCTTTGCTGATGATGCAGCCGAATGGCGTGCTGCCGGTAAGCGTGTAGTGATGGTTCGTATCGAGACTTCTCCTGAGGACCTGGCCGGTATGGCAGTTGCCGAAGGTATTCTTACTGCTCGCGGTGGTATGACTTCTCATGCTGCTGTGGTTGCACGTGGTATGGGCAAATGCTGTGTGTCGGGTGCAGGTGCTTTGAATATCGATTATAAAGCTCGTACTGTAGAAATTGACGGTGTGGTATTGAAAGAAGGAGATTATATCTCATTGAACGGAAGTACAGGTATAGTATATAATGGCAAGGTGGAAACGAAGGCTGCCGAACTCTCCGGTGACTTCGCCGAACTGATGGCGCTTGCCGATAAATATACCCGTCTTCAGGTACGTACCAATGCGGATACGCCTCATGATGCGACGGTAGCCCGTAATTTCGGTGCGGTGGGTATCGGTCTTTGCCGTACGGAACATATGTTCTTTGAGGGTGAGAAGATTAAGGCTATGCGTGAAATGATTCTGGCTGAAAATGCAGAAGGCCGTCGTAAGGCATTGGCTAAGATTCTTCCATATCAACAAGCCGACTTTAAAGGTATCTTTAAGGCAATGGCGGGTTGTCCTGTGACTGTACGTCTGCTCGATCCTCCTTTGCATGAGTTCGTTCCTCACGATCTGAAAGGACAGCGGGAAATGGCAGATACTATGGGAGTGAGCCTGCAATATATCCAACAGCGTGTGGAATCATTGTGTGAGCACAATCCGATGTTGGGACACCGTGGCTGTCGTTTGGGAAATACATATCCGGAGATTACACAGATGCAGACACGCGCTATCTTGGGTGCTGCTTTGGAATTGAAGAAAGAAGGAGTGGAGACTCATCCGGAAATTATGGTTCCGTTGACCGGTATTCTGTATGAATTCAAAGAACAGGAAAAGGTGATCCGTGCCGAAGCTAAGAAATTGTTTGAGGAAATGGGAGACAGCATTGATTTCAAAGTTGGTACTATGATCGAAATACCTCGTGCAGCCTTGACTGCCGACCGTATTGCTTCTTCTGCGGAATTCTTCTCATTCGGTACAAATGACTTGACGCAGATGACTTTCGGTTACTCTCGTGATGATATTGCTTCTTTCCTCCCTGTATATTTGGAAAAGAAGATTTTGAAAGTAGACCCGTTCCAGGTTCTCGACCAGAATGGGGTAGGACAGTTGGTTCGTATGGCAACGGAAAAAGGCCGTGCCATCCGTCCGGATTTGAAATGCGGTATTTGTGGTGAACATGGTGGTGAACCTTCTTCTGTGAAGTTCTGCCACAGAGTAGGATTGAACTACGTAAGTTGTTCGCCGTTCCGAGTGCCTATTGCAAGATTGGCAGCGGCGCAGGCAGCTATAGAAGGATAGTCAAATACACTGGTTAGGTACTTAACTATCTGTTATGTAGGCTGTAATCATCTCATAGAGTTGATTGCAGCCTATTTTTTTCAGTCGATTATTTGCTATTACTAGTTGCGATGTTTACTCAAAGTTTACACTCGCTCAAGATGTGTACTTTATGAAAAACTAACTAAAAAGTTGTTTTAATCAAAAAAGGGTTATACTTTTGTTCCCCGA
The DNA here is from genome assembly GCF_014287315.1 of Bacteroides sp. NSJ-39. Classification (NCBI taxonomy): domain Bacteria; kingdom Pseudomonadati; phylum Bacteroidota; class Bacteroidia; order Bacteroidales; family Bacteroidaceae; genus Bacteroides; species Bacteroides sp. NSJ-39. Next base: position 30,984 of record NZ_JACOOB010000001.1, read on the forward strand.
AAAATTAAGGTATTAGGCTTTTAAGAGGCCTGAATGTTTAACTAAAACAACGATAAAATGAAAAAGATTGTAGTTTTGATTTTTGTAGTGATGGCGGCTTTGTCTGCTAAAGCACAATTTTATGTGGGTGGAAATGTGGCATTGTGGCATAATGACGATGCAGATAATACATCTTTCCTGATTGAACCGGAATTTGGATATAACTTTAGTGAACGATGGGCAGTGGGAGCTACTTTAGGATTTGCTCACAATAGCAAAGAAACAGTAGGTTTTAAAAATGCTTTTAGTTTTGCTCCTTATGTTCGTTATTCATATTACGAGAATAAAGTAGTACGTCTGTTCTTGGATGGAGGTATTGGAATTTCTTCTGTTAAATACGGTGACAACTCCGAAGGTGGCTTTGAGCTGGGGATCAAACCGGGACTTGCCATTAAATTGAATAATCACTTTAGCCTTATTGCCAAATGTGGATTCTTGGGATACAGAGATGATTATGCGTATGGTACTGATGGTTACGGATTTTCATTCGGTAGTGAAGACCTTTCATTTGGTTTCCATTACGAGTTCTGATAAAGAACCGTTGTACAATAATAAAGGAAAGGGGAATTCTCGAATATTCGGGGATTCCCTTTTCCTTTATATAAAATCTAAATCTAGTGATTGCAATATAAAATACAAGCCCGGCTCTTTATTCGCTCAATCCGATAGCTTTTTCAGTTTCTTGAAATGCTTGATTACAGCCAGATAATCACGATCGGAACAAGCATCGAATTTATTCCAAAGATCCCCCAATATAACGGCACCGCCAAAGCCGAAGTCCTTAATCTCAAGCAGATTCTCCTCATTGATACCGCCTAATGCCATTACTTTCGAGTCGATGATTTTAGCTTTTTGTGCTTCACGTAATTCTTCGGCAGTATACGTCGAATAATAGTTCACTTTAGAGATACTGTCGTAAATAGGACTCATGAAAACGTAGTCATAAAAATGTTTTCTGTTTTTCACTTCCTCCACAGAATGGCATGAACAACTGATATGTCCGTCATAATCATGTGGCTCCTTGGGATTGCGGGCATTCAGATGAATCCCCATCAAATTGAACTCCTCTTTCATATAGAAATGCTCGTGCGTGACAATACGGCGATGATATTTCTCCGGAATAAGAGTCAGTAACCGTTCAGAGTACATGGCCGGAGTTTCCGGTTTTCTAAGATGTAGAATATCCAATCCCTCTTCAAAAAGAGCAGTGATAATCTTGTCTTCTTCAACGAAGAAAGTGGGTGTGGTGACTACAATTAATTTCATTTCCCTTTGTTAAAATTGGATTCTTTAGCAAAGTTACTAATTAACTATATCAGAAACCAACCTTTATAGTGAAAATTTGTTAGATTGCAATGTCCGCAGGTCAATTGTCCATAGTTCACCGGCTAAAACGTCACCGAAACCACAGATTATCTTTAGAACTTCTGTTGCTTCAATACTCCCTACAACGGCGGGCGTAATTCCCATTACTCCTTTAGAGGGAGGTGACATTCGTTTCATTTCTTCTTCGTCAGGATAAAGATCACGATAACTTTTCTTTCGGTTTCCGTAATTGAAAACCGAGACTTGTCCTTCAAATCCGCAGATAGCGCCATATACATACGGCTTTCCCTGCTTGATGCAGATATCGTTAATCAGATAACGGGTATCGAAATTATCACAGCCGTCCACCACTATATCATATTCTTGGATAATACGGTCTGCGTTTTCCGCAGTCAGTCGGGCAGAGTAGTGTCTTGTCTCAATCTCACTGTTGAGCGAGGTCAAGCGTTGGGAGGCACATACGGCTTTCGGCTTTCCCAGCTCCTCTTCGGAATAAAGGACCTGTCGTTGCAGATTGCTGATACTTACCGAATCATCGTCTACCAGACCAAGACAGCCTACGCCTGCACCCGCCAGATAAAGAGCGATGGGAGAGCCTAACCCTCCCACACCTACAATCAGCACTTTTGCCTTTTGCAACTTATTCTGTCCCTCTTCCCCAATCTCAGGAAGTATAATTTGTCTGTCGTATCGCATCAGCCTATCTTTTGAAATCGAACGACTGGTCCCAATCCTTCCAAATAGGTTCACGTCCCAGCTTTTTCAAATCACGTTCCACTTCAACGGCCTTCCGTTCATCGTTGACATGAAACTGCTCTAAAGTTTGGGGATAACTGTAGTATCCTCCCGGTTCGGTCTTACTTTCCGCACTCATGGTCGTTACACCCAGTGTTGCCATGTTGTTGCGTATCTCCGCACTTTCACGGGTAGAATAAGAGATATCTACATCATGGTCGAAGATACGCATGGCGAATGTGAGTTGAGCGAGTTCGCGGTCGTTCATGATGACATTGGGCTGGAAACCTCCATTCTCCGACGGGCGCATACGCGGGAAGTTCACGCTATATTTCGTTTTCCAATAGTGCTTCTGCAGATAGCGCAGATGATAAGCCATCATCGTAACATCTGTCCGCCACTCTTCCAAACCGATCAATACCCCCATACCGATTTTGTGCACACCTGCCTGTCCCATACGGTCGAAGCCATTGACACGCCATTCAAATTTGGACTTCATGCCTCTCGGATGGTACGTCTTGTAATTTGCTTTGTTGTAAGTCTCCTGAAAGCAGATTACTCCGTTCAGGCCATGATTGGTCAGCTCCTTGTATTCTTCTGCTTTAAGCGGCATTACCTCAATCTGGAGATTGCTGAAATAAGGTTTGGCTAAGTCCAAAGCGCGGGCGATATAAGGAACACCCGCTGCTGCGGGATTCTCGCCGGTCACTAGCAAGAGATTCTCGAAAGGAGCCAGACGTTTGATAGCCTTGTACTCGTTGATAATCTCTTCCTCTGTCAGAATGGTTCTTTTCATCGGATTACTGATATGGAAACCGCAATACACACAAGAGTTGGTGCAAGAATTAGTCAGATAGAGCGGAACAAACATAGAGATGGTCTTGCCGAACCGTTCCAATGTATATTTCTGGCTGAGGCGTGCCATCACTTCCAGGTAAGGAGCGGCGGCCGGAGAAATCAATGCCATAAAATCATTGACGTCCAGATGCTCTTTCTTACCCAATGCACGTCGTACGTCTGCATCCGTTTTGGAATAGATGGCTTTTGTCGTCTCTTCCCAAGATATTTTTTCTAATTCGTCTGAAAACATAATTTTTAGTGATTATTTTTTGTTCTTCTTTAAATCACGTGACAATCGCATCGCGCAGAAATTAGGTCCGCACATCGTACAGTATTCTCCGTCGATATGATGTCCTGCACGGAAGTAGCTTTGTGCACGTTCCGGGTCAAGTGATAAATCAAACTGGTCTTTCCAACGGAACTCATACCGGGCTTTGCTCAATGCATTATCACGTACCTGTGCTCCCGGATGTCCTTTGGCGAGGTCGGCGGCATGGGCGGCAATCTTATAAGTGATGACTCCCACACGTACGTCTTCTTTGTCCGGCAGGGCAAGATGTTCCTTAGGAGTGACATAGCAAAGCATTGCCGTTCCCAACCATCCGATTTGTGCCGCACCGATGGCGGAAGTGATATGATCATATCCCGGAGCAATATCCGTTACCAGCGGGCCGAGTGTATAGAACGGCGCATCGTGGCATTTCTCAATCTGGCGTTCCATATTTTCTTTAATCTTGTGCATCGGAACGTGTCCGGGGCCTTCGATGAATGCTTGCACATTCTTATCCCATGCGCGTAACACTAATTCTCCCATTGTATCCAATTCTGCAAACTGCGCTTCGTCATTGGCATCGTAGATAGAACCCGGACGAAGTCCGTCGCCCAAAGATACTGCCACATCATACTGTGCCAGAATATCGCAGATGTCGTCAAAGTGTTCATATAAGAAACTTTCCCGGTCGTGCACCAGACACCATTTGCTCATGATACTTCCTCCGCGACTGACAATACCGCACAACCGCTTGTCGGCAAGATGGACATTGTGCCGACGGATACCTGCATGGATGGTAAAGTAATCCACTCCTTGTTCGCATTGTTCAATCAAAGTATCCCGGTAAATTTCCCAAGTCAGGTCTTCCACCACACCGTTTACTTTCTCAAGAGCTTGATAGATAGGGACTGTGCCGACGGGTACGGGGCAGTTGCGGATAATCCATTCACGTGTCTCATGAATGTTTTCTCCGGTAGAGAGATCCATCAACGTATCGCCTCCCCATTTGCAACTCCATAATGCTTTTTCTACCTCTTCGTCAATGCTCGAAGTAGTAGCCGAGTTTCCGATATTCGTATTGATTTTTACCAGAAAGTTACGTCCGATAATCATCGGTTCGGCTTCCGGATGATTAATGTTGGCGGGCAGTACGGCACGTCCTTCCGCAATCTCCTGGCGGACAAATTCGGGAGTGATATAAGTCTTGATTCCTAACTCTTCGCAATTCATATTTTCACGGATGGCCACATACTCCATCTCTGGGGTGATAATTCCCTTTTTGGCGTATGCCATTTGAGTAATAGCCTCTCCTTTTTTTGCCCGATAAGGCAGAGCGATATGCTCAAAACGCAGGTGGTCGAGGCTTTTGTCGTTCCGTCTCATTTGTCCGTATTCGGAAGTGATTTCGGGTAGTTGCTCCACATCACCACGACCGACAATCCATTCTTCACGCATTCGGGGCAAGCCTTTTTTGAGATCAATACTCATTTCCGTATCACTGAACGGTCCGCTGGTGTCATACATATATACTTCCGGATTGGGAGTTACAATCTTTTCTTCGCCTTCAAAACTGACACTGGGCACTTGTTCCACTTTCCGCATGGCAACGCGGATATTCGGATAAAGTTTTCCGGGCAAATATACTTTCTGAGAGCGGGGAAATTTTATTTTTTGTTCCATAATTGTTCTTTTAGCAGTCGGCTACTTATTCATATTATTTATCTAAAAAAGCAGTCAGCGGTGAGCTGGCTTCGGCTATAAAGTTGTCCGCTTGCAGTCCTAATCCCGCTTCGTATGCCTGTCTTCCGGCTTCGGTGGCAGTTTTGAAAGCCTTCGCCATTTCTACCGGGTTTCCGGCAACGGCAATTGCTGTATTTACCAGTACCGCGGAAGCTCCCAGTTCCATTGCTTCAGCGGCATGGCTTGGCGCACCGATACCTGCATCAACGACAACAGGGATACCTGCCTGCTCGATAATAATCTGTAGGAATTCTTTAGTCTGCAATCCTTTATTTGTGCCGATCGGAGCGCCGAGAGGCATAACGGTAGCTGCTCCGGCTTCTTCCAATCGTTTACAAAGCACGGGGTCTGCCTGACAATAAGGCAATACGACGAAACCTAATTTCACCAACTCTTCCGTAGCTTTCAGTGTCTCGATAGAGTCGGGGAGCAGGTAGCGGGGATCGGGGTGAATCTCTAGTTTCAGCCAATTCGTTCCGAACGCTTCACGCGCCATTTGTGCGGCAAACACAGCCTCTTCCGCATCGCGTACACCGGAAGTGTTGGGTAATAACTGGATATTCGGATGGATAATATGTTTCAGCATATCGTCCTCTTTGTTGTCCATGTCAATACGTTTCATGGCAACCGTTACCATTTCTGTGCCCGAAGCCAGAATAGATTGCTCCATTATTTCATTGGAGTTGAATTTTCCTGTTCCCAAGAAAAGGCGTGAGCTGAATTCACGTCCTGCAATTACTAACTTTTCCATGTCTTTTGGAATTTAGAATTATAGATGTTGATTTATGAATTACTTAGAATCTTCCGTGTTTCCTCTACCGGATTTTCCGCCCGGAGAATCGTTCCGGACAAGGCGATGCCATTGACTCCTGTGCGGAGGATATCGGGGATATCTTCGTTGGTGATTCCTCCGATAGCTACTACCGGAAGGTTGATATTCGCTTCTTTCATTTGTGAAAGGATGGAAGCGTAACCTTCCAGACCGAGTACGGGACTTAAATTCTTTTTAGTGGTGGTGAAGCGGAAGGGACCGATCCCCAAGTAATCGGCTCCGGCGCGGTAATGTTGTACGACATCCTCGAAGGTATTGGCCGTGCCACCGATGATAAAGGCTTCTCCGAGTATCTGTCGTGCCTGGTCGATGGGCATATCCTTCTTTCCCAGATGTACACCGTCCACTTCCAGTTTCTTGACTAATTCGACATGATCATCGAGAACTAAGATGGCTTCGTGTTCCTTACAGAGTGGCTTCAGTTGCAGCGCCACTTGTTCCACCTCCTCAAGAGGAGCTTCTTTCATGCGTAGTTGGATCCATTTGCACCCTCCTTCGAGTGCCATACGTGCCGATTCGAAATATGAATACCGTTCGGTCTGATGTGTGATAAATTGCAGACTAATCATTTTCTTATCCTCCGCAAGCCGCCTTGATAATTACCAGATTGTCATTCTCATGCAATACGAAACGTTCCCATTCGGTACGGGGAATCATTTTGTTGTTTACCGCGATAGCAATGCCTTGAACGGGAAGTTCGAGTTGCGTCGTCAGCTGTGTAAGGGTAGAGTTGGGAATAAGTTCCACCTCTTTGTTGTTCACTTGTACTTTCATTGTCCTATCAGAATAAATAAGTTGAAAGTAAATACAAAGAGCGTGCTTTTACGGAAAGGCGATAAGAAGAAACACAATCCCTACGTCAGTGCTAACTGCATCAGGTTCTTAGGGTATAATCTCAGCCCCTCATGGGGCACCCCTTTGTCTTTACGGGAGCAAAGTAAGTGAAAAAGAAACATAAAAACACTACATCGGTTGATTTTTTTTCATTTTTCTGTCGGATATTTGTGTTGGTGGCATCTATATAGCCTAAACAAGGTCGCTGTGAAAATCACAACGACCTTGTTCAAGTATAGTTTAGTCAGTAAATCCGTTACATTCTGTTTTCCACCACATCCCAGTCGATGATACTCCACAGAGCATTGACATGGTCGGCGCGACGGTTCTGGTAATCCAGGTAGTAAGAGTGTTCCCACACGTCAAAACCGAGAAGCGGTTTCAATCCGGCACGTACAGGGTTACTGCCGTTTCCTTCTTTGGTGATGTGCAGTTTTCCGTTTTTATCAACGGACAACCAGGCCCATCCTGAACCGAATAATCCTACCGCTGCCGCATTGAATTCTTTCTTGAAGTTTTCAAAGCTGCCGAAGTCACGCTTGATGGCTTCTCCCAGTTTGCCTGTCGGTTCTTTCTTGGCAGGTTTGGGGGCAAATTGCAGGAAATATAGATTGTGGTTCAATACTTGTCCGGCGTTATTGAATATAGCTCCGTCCGGTGCGGTGGCAACGATTTCTTCCACCTTTTTACCTTCATATTCGGTTCCGGGCACGAGGCTGTTCAGATTATTTACATACGTTTGTAGATGTTTCCCGTAATGGAAATCTATCGTTTGCTGACTGATTACAGGTTCCAACGCATTGTTTGCGTAAGGAAGTTTAGGCATTTCGTAAGTCATGGTCATCATAATTAAAGACATTAATATAGTATTCATAATGTTACAAGTTTTAAATGGCTTGTTATACTATAATAACAGAAGCATTTGGTAAAAGGTTCGCAGTATCTTCACTTTTATTTATAAATATACTGTACCCGTTCCACCTCTTGGGGATTTCCGCGATTTATACGGCAGACCCATTGCCCTGTATTATCATATTCATAATAAGAATTTCCGTCAATCGGATTGCCATATTTATCATACATACAAGTCAGGTAACCGGATGTTTTCTGGTTATTGCCTAAAATACGCTGATAAGCTATCTGAGTCAAATAACCGTATTTGTCATATTCATAAGTATCTTTTTGGGAGATAACCTGATCGGCGGGGTTAGCCATAAGCAGGTTCTGATGTTGCGATGCGGTCAATCTGCCTTTTTCATCATACTTGTTCGCTGTGTATGCTTGGAGTTCTCCGTTCTTATTATATTCTTTGGCTTCAGTCAATAAGCCTTGTTTATTGTATGTGCTGATAATCGACCTTCCGTCCATATATTTAAGTGAATCGCTCTCGATGCTCCCGTCGGCACCGATACGGCGTGTCCTTCGGTAAATGTCCGTTTTGGTCTTGGGATTTGTCTGCACTTCAAAAATGCAGTGGCCTTGAGGGTCATATAGTCTGTTTGTTTGCACCTCCTCACTCACCTGACCGTTTTTCATAGTCAGGGATAATATAGAGACAAGCTGCCCCTTGTCATTGTACGAATAAGTGATTGACACATTCCCAGTGCTGTCGTTGGCGGCAGACTTGATCAGTCGTCCCGCATTGTAATATTTTACGGAAGTGGGAGTGGAGATGATTGTCTGTAGAATGAATGGAGCTCGTAGCGCATTGGCTTGATCACGGAACTCTTTGTACTTATGTGTACTGAGGAATTCCTGCAACAAACCCAAAGATTCGGAATTGGTTATTGCCGGTTTCAAAAGTTCAAAATCAGCTTTCTCGCTAAGATATTCGAGGTCGTCCAAATGGGTACGTGCTGAGGAACTCAGATAAGGGTTGCGTTTATAATCGTCAATAACATGCCGGAGGGCGGTTGCATTGTTTCCCTCTCGCAGACTGTCGATACAATGGAATAGAAAATCATCATATAAAGCTTGGACTTCTGGCAAAAACGGGCGCGTTTCTTTGTCCGTGAAAAACTTTAGCATTGCCGGATCGTCAAAAAAAGCTTTGAAATTTTCCTGTGACGGGTTATGCTTTACAATCCCGTATAACCGTTTGTTTTCGGCAGCATTGATTTGTGGGATAAATTTCCCGTTCGGATATTCCGCTATATATGTCTGATATGTGCTGAGTGCAGGCGCTGTCAGCATACCTTCCAATAAAGCCAATTCGCGGATATTCCGTATCTTCTGTGCAATAACGGAGTCTGCCGTATAGCCGCTTGAACGAATACTGTCCAGCAGTGTACGGCTGAAAGGTATCTGTTCTTTTGAAGCCTCCAATATGTGGATAATAGCCTGTTCCGCTCTGTCCTGTACGTTCGGAAGCGGTATTTTCTCTTCCTCACAGATGTTGGAGAAGTAGGCGTTGGCCGCTTTCCCGTAACATCCGAAATAATCGGTTGCGGCTTGTTCACTTTGTTCGTTCCACAATCCGTTGAGGACATCCAGCAGGGCCAGTTCTTCGGCATAATATGCCTTCGTGTCGTTGTCTACCTTTTCTCGGTTCTTCTGCCATTTTTCCGTATCATTATCGTTCAGATACCTTAGCAGTTTTTCCATACGGCTTTGTTTTTGCGCCATAGCCTGTGGAATGCAGGCGACTAGGCTTAAACTCAAAATAATTGATAACAATATACTTTTTTTCATTGCTTTGGGGGTTAGGTTAAAATAGTTAGTGACGAAAAATTATAAAAATACCGTCATTCTCAAATGAATATTATACTTTTGTATTCAGAACAAATTTGAATGCCGAGAGTTTGTTAAAAAACTACATTGTTTTTATAATGCTGTTATGGATATCAATTATATAAAGGAATTGAATGAGAGTCAGTGCGCGGCGGTGACTTACAATGACGGGCCTTCGCTAGTGATAGCCGGTGCGGGTTCGGGTAAGACACGTGTGCTGACTTATAAAATAGCCTATCTGTTGGAGAACGGTTACAATCCGTGGAATATTCTTGCACTTACCTTTACCAATAAGGCGGCACGTGAGATGAAAGAACGTATTGCCCGACAAGTGGGGGCGGAACGGGCACGTTACTTGTGGATGGGTACATTTCATTCCATCTTCTCCCGTATTCTTCGTGCTGAGGCGCAATATATCGGCTTTACCTCCCAGTTTACAATCTACGACACGGCTGATAGTAAAAGTCTGCTTCGTTCTATTATTAAAGAAATGGGACTGGACGAAAAAACTTATAAACCGGGAACGGTACAAGCCCGCATCTCCAATGCAAAGAATCATTTGGTCACTCCTACGGGATACGCTGCCAATAAAGAAGCATATGAAGGCGATATGGCTGTAAAAATGCCTGCTATTCGTGATATCTATACCCGTTATTGGGAAAGGTGTCGTCAGGCGGGAGCTATGGATTTTGATGATCTGCTGGTATATACTTATATCTTATTTCGTGATTATCCGGAAATATTGGCACGTTATCAAGACCAATTCCGATATATACTCGTTGATGAGTATCAAGATACTAATTATGCGCAACATAGCATTGTTCTGCAATTGACGAAAGAAAATCAGCATGTTTGTGTTGTTGGCGATGATGCACAAAGCATTTACTCTTTTCGTGGAGCGGATATTGATAATATCCTTTACTTTACGAAGACATATCCGAATACGAAAGTTTTCAAGTTGGAGCAGAACTATCGTTCCACACAGACCATTGTTTGTGCTGCCAACAGCTTGATAGAAAAGAATGAGCGCCAGATACGTAAAGCCGTATTTTCCGAAAAGGAGAAAGGGGAAGCTATCGGTGTATTTCAGGCATATAGTGATGTGGAAGAAGGGGATATCGTTGCTAATAAGGTAGCTGAACTTCGTCGGGAATATCATTACGGGTATGCTGATTTTGCTATCCTATATCGTACGAATGCACAAAGTCGTATTTTTGAGGAAGCTCTTCGGAAACGGAGTATGCCTTATAAAATTTATGGCGGACTTTCATTCTACCAACGTAAAGAGATAAAAGATGTGATTGCTTATTTCCGTTTGGTGGTGAATCCGAACGATGAAGAAGCATTCAAACGAATTATTAATTATCCTGCTCGTGGTATCGGAGATACTACGGTCGGTAAAATCATATCGGCGGCAACTGATCATGGAGTCAGTCTGTGGTCAACGCTTTGTGAACCGTTGACCTATGGACTGAACATCAACAAAGGTACTCATGCAAAGCTGCAAGGTTTCCGTGCATTGATCGAGGGTTTTATAACCGGTCAGGCGGATAAGAATGCGTACGAGATAGGTGTGGATATTATCCGTCAATCGGGTATTATGAACGATGTGTGTCAGGATACTTCTCCGGAGAACCTGAGCCGTAAGGAAAACATAGAAGAATTGGTGAATGGAATGAATGATTTCTGTGCTTTGCGGCAGGAGGAAGGCAATCCGAATATATCTCTTACCGATTTTCTTTCAGAGATTGCGTTGCTCACCGATCAGGATTCCGACAAAGCGGATGACGGAGAAAAGATAACATTGATGACAGTTCATTCCGCCAAAGGGTTGGAATTTAAGAATGTTTTTGTAGTCGGTCTGGAAGAAAACCTATTCCCAAGTGGGATGGTTGGCGATTCTCCCCGTGCATTGGAGGAAGAACGCCGTTTGTTCTATGTCGCCATTACCCGTGCAGAGGAACATTGCTACTTGTCTTTTGCCAAAACCCGCTTCCGTTATGGAAAGATGGAGTTTGGGAGTCCCAGTCGTTTCTTGCGTGATATTGATATCCATTATTTGAAGATGCCGCACGAAGCGGGAATCAGTCGTTCGGTGGATGAAGGCGCAGGACGTTTCCGCAGGGAGATTGAAGGAGGATTCATTCGTTCTGCTTCTCCGTCGCGTACTACACCTTTTGGAAGTGCTTCTTCGGAACGAAAGGAGCGGCCGAAAGCTCAGATAATAGCTCCCAGTGTGCCGAGAAATTTGAAAAAGGTAAGCACGGTAAGTGGCGGTTCTCAAGCGATGTCTTCCGGTCCGGTATCGGTTGCAGGATTACAAGCCGGACAGAGAATTGAACATGAACGTTTTGGTTTGGGAGAAGTGATGAAGGTAGAAGGCACGGGAGACAATGCAAAAGCAACTATTCATTTTAAAAATGCGGGAGAGAAACAACTATTATTGCGTTTCGCTCGTTTTAAGGTAATAGAATAAAAATATTAAAATAGAAAGGCGCATGAAGAAACAACTAACAGTATTTTTGCTTTCCGTTTTACTTTTGAGCGGATGTGCATCAGGGCGTATGGGTAATCCGGGAGCTATCGTGGCCGGTGCTTCTATCGGAGGTAGTTTGGGAGGTTCGATAGGTGGATTGATTGGAGATAATAATCGAGGTTGGCGAGGTGGTTATCGTGGCTCTGCTATTGGCAATATTGTAGGGACTATTGCCGGTGCGGCGATAGGCAGTGCGTTGACCGCACCGCGACAAGAGCCGATAGAGGATGACGCATACGTTCCCGAAGTTCGGGAGGTTCGTGTGCAGAAATATAAAAAACAGTCGGTTCAGCAGCCTGTTTCTCAATTGAAACTACGTAGAATCCGTTTTATAGATGATAATCGCAGTCATGTGATTGATGCGGGAGAGAACAGTAAGATTATCTTTGAGATTATGAATGAAGGCCGGAAGCCTGTTTATAACGTAGTTCCGGTGGTGGAAACCGTAGGCAAGGTGAAGCATATCGGCATTTCTCCTTCGGTAATGGTCGAAGAAATTTTGCCGGGCGAAGGCATTCGTTATACGGCTTCCATACATGCCGGTGATAGATTGAAAGACGGCGAAGTAACGTTCCGTGTAGCAGTGGCAGATGAAAATGGGGTGATCTGCGACTCGCAGGAGTTTACTCTGCCTACACAGCGTTGAAATTAGAAATAATAGCCTGAATAATCCGGTTTAAACATAGTGACAGTATATGCCTGGAATAGCGTCACTATCTTAATAGTATTTGATTGTAAAGATATAAAACTTCTCATTATAAACGAATATATAATGCTGAAATTGCTCGTTGTGAATGAGTGAAAAATGATAACACTTCTTTCAACTAATGCATTAGGTTTATATGAAAGAGATATTTAGAAGATACCCTATCGGGATACAGAATTTCGAGGATTTGCGCAATAATAATTGTGTGTATATTGATAAAACAGCGTTAATTTATCAATTGACTCATACTGATAAAGTTTATTTTCTTAGCCGTCCCCGCCGTTTTGGAAAAAGTCTTCTAATCTCTACTCTTGAAGCTTATTTTTCCGGAAAGAAAGAGTTGTTCGAAGGATTGGCTATGGAACAGTTAGAGAAAGAATGGACTGTTTATCCTGTGTTGCATATTGATTTTTTAGTGAGCTGAATAACTTACAGAATATCAGTATGAGCGATGATTATAGTGCTATTTGTGGTATTACAGAGCAAGAGTTGCTAAGTCAGATGCAACCGGATATTGAGAGGATAGCTCAAGCAAATGATGAAACCTATGAAGAAGCTTGTCGGCATTTGAAACGGCAGTATGACGGTTATCATTTCAGCAAGAATTGTGAAGATATTTACAATCCGTTCAGCCTTTTCAATGCCTTTTCGCAAAAAGATTATAAGAGCTTTTGGTTCTCTACCGGTACATCCACTTTCTTGATTGAAATGTTACAGCGAATGGATTTCAGTCTTAATCTATTGGAAAAGATGGAAGTGAAAGACGAAGATTTTATTATTCCGTTTAATGGGTCAATACGTAGATGTAGAAGTAAAAAATGCCATTGGCAGGGCTGACGTAGTAATAAAGATGCCCGATGCAATTTATGTATTTGAGTTTAAGATAGATGGAACTCCCGAAGAAGCATTGGCTCAAATTAATAGTAAACAATATGCTATTCCTTACGAGATAGATCATCGCAAGGTTGTTAAGGTTGGAGTGAATTTTGATAGTACAACACAGACTTTGGGAGAGTGGGTGATAGAATATTCTTAAACAGAAAGAAATAGAAGGATATATATTTGAAATCAAACATTTTCTGCTTACCTTTGTTGGTATGAAAAAAGAAAACGGGAAAGAAGACGAACTTATGGGAAGTAATTATATTCGTTTCGATTGGGCTATGAAACGCTTATTGCGTAATAAAGCCAATTTTGCAGTTCTTGAGGGCTTTCTTACCACTCTTCTAAATGAAAAGATAGTCATTCAGAAGTTGTTGGAAAGTGAAAGCAATCAAGAGGACGAGTTTGACAAGTATAATCGGGTAGATATGCTTGCGGAGAACTCAAAAGGCGAACTTATTTTGATTGAAGTTCAAAATAATAATGAGTATGCGTATTTCCAACGTATGCTATTCGGTACTTCGAAATTGGTCACTGAATATATAAATCGCGGGGAAGGGTATGATAATGTAAGGAAAGTATATAGTGTCAATATTGTATATTTCTCTTTAGGGAATGGAAAGGATGTTGTATATCATGGAAAAACAGAATTCCGCGGAATCCATGAGGGAGATGTTTTGGAATTGACTCCTTTCCAAAAACAGACATTCAAAGTAGACAGTGTCAGTCAGCTTTATCCCGAATATTATATTTTGAAGGTCAATGATTTCAATCAAGTAGCCCGGAGTCCATTGGAGGAATGGATTTATTATATGAATACAGGTGATATACCTGATAGTGCAACAGCACCGGGATTGGATGAGGCTCGTCAACGCTTGAAACTGGATAGGATGACTAAAGAAGAATTAAATGCTTATTATCGTCATTTGGATAACATAGTGATTCTACGAGATAATATATATACCGAACGTGCAGAGGGACGTGCAGAGGGACGTATGGAAGAAAAAAGAGAAATGGTACATAATATGAAATCTTTGAATATTCCACTTGATACTATTTCTCAAGTTACAGGACTATCCATTGAAGAAATAAAAAGCTTATAATAGGATTGCCACAAAATATCGTGAATTTTAAAAAAAGATAAAGACAACGCTTCCATTTATATTGGGAGCGTTTTTTGTTGGATGTAATTTGCATAACCTATTTTATTGACATACATCTGCTTGATCTAAAAACGAGACATAAATTGATAAATGCGGATTATCGTCTTCACCTTTTACAATCCCCCATAGATATTCATTGGGCAAAGGGGTATCCACCTTACGATATAGGCTTGTATCCCATTGCTAGCAAACAGGTGAAACTAGAAGACTGTGTCATGGAACCGACATTGAAGGATGGCGACCGGATATTGGTTAATAAGGTGATAAAGGGGGCTCGCCTGTTTGATGTGTTTGCTGTATTGAAAAATGATATACTGGTTTTTAATTTCCCTTATCAAATGAATCGTTGGGATAGTGTAAGGTTCGATGTAATGCAATATTACGTAAAGCGATGTATTGCTTTGCCAGGAGATACGTTAGAGATTCGGGGCGGATTTTATAAAATACGTGGATGTGACGAACAACTGGGAAATTACAGCGCTCAACACGGTCTTGCGAACTTGGATCATCCGGAGTAGTATGGTATTGTGGTCGGTACATTTCCGTATGACAAACAAATTGGATGGACTATCCGTGAGTTCGGACCTTTGCCGATTCCCAAGCGTTTTCCGTGTCTTGCACCGTTACGGGCCTATGTGAAGGCATGGAATACAAAGATAATACCTATCTTCCTCACAGTTGCTTCTACCGTTTTGGGATTTATTCCTTTTATGGTAGGAGCGGAAAAGGAGGGATTCTGGTTTCCGTTGGCGGCAGGCACTATTGGCGGGTTGATAATGTCAGTGGTCGGAGTGTTTGTTTTTACCAATTATTTCCCGCATTGCTGCTGTTAATAAGCATTTCTACTCTTTGTTTGTACAAGTTCGCTCCTTCGGCAATGTTCTTTCCCGCATCCGCGGTTCCCATTCCATATATCACAATGGGGGTCTGCCATACCATGCCCGAGTGGATTGCACTTCCCTGATAAGGGCGCAAAAGTTCGTCCGTAGTGAATCGGTTTCGTCCACCACTGCGATAGGCCTCGTATTCCGAACCGGTAGTTGTCACTACCATCAATGGCTTTCCGGCAACGGCCGGAGTTTTGGATAAGAATGTGAAAACCTCGTCCTGCCATTTTTTTAATAATGACGGTGCACTCATCCAATAGAAAGGAAACTGGTAGATAACGGCCGAAGTGTCGGAGATGATTTTACTCCATTCGTCGACATTGAAAGCGATATCTTCCGACAATTCGTAAAGGTTGAAGACCGCTACTCCCTCGATGTCACTGACAGCGTCAATTAATGCCTTGTTCGCTTGTGAGGCTTTAATGTTGGGATGTGCCAGCAGAATCACTACTTTTCTTAAATCTTTATTCATATTCAATCAGTTATTTAGGATGATACAACTACTTATAAATAATAAAGGCTTAAAAATAGGAAAAAGTTCTCGAAAAGCAATATCTTAATTAAAAATAAAACAATCTCTCTTTGCTTTTGAATTTGTATTTTTGCATCCGCGTCATTGAGGCGTTACTTTGGAATTTTAGATAAAATTTAAATAGTATGATGATAGATTTTGCACAGTTCCCTTCTCCTTGTTATATTATGGAAGAAGAACTCCTAAGAAAGAACCTTACATTGATCAAAAGTGTAGCCGACAGGGCGGGAGTGGAGATTATCCTTGCTTTCAAGTCGTTTGCCATGTGGCGTTCTTTTCCTATATTCCGTGAATACATACGTCATTCAACAGCCAGTTCGGTGTATGAAGCTCGTTTGGCGCTGGAAGAGTTCGGGAGCAAGGCACATACGTATTCTCCTGCCTATACGGAGCAGGATTTTCCTGAAATCATGCGTTGTAGTAGTCATATCACATTCAACTCGATGGCCCAATTCGAACGTTTCTATTCGATGACGGTTGCCGAAGGAAGCGGTATCTCATGTGGTATTCGTGTAAATCCCGAATACTCGGAAGTGGAAACAGAACTTTATAATCCATGTGCGCCAGGTACCCGTTTTGGAATAACGGCAGACTTGCTGCCGGAAACATTGCCGCAGGGAATTGAAGGTTTTCATTGCCATTGTCATTGCGAGTCCTCCTCGTATGAGCTGGAACGTACATTGGAACATCTGGAAAGCAAGTTTTCCCGTTGGTTTCCGCAGATTAAATGGTTGAATCTGGGGGGCGGACATCTGATGACACGCAAAGATTATGACACTGAGCATTTGATAAAACTGTTGAAGGAATTGAGAACGCGTTATCCACACTTGCAGATAATTCTGGAACCTGGATCGGCTTTTACTTGGCAGACAGGGGTACTGGCTTCCGAGGTGGTGGATATTGTGGAAAGTCGTGGAATCAAGACAGCTATTCTGAACGTCAGTTTCACCTGCCATATGCCGGACTGTCTGGAAATGCCATATCAGCCTGCCGTGCGTGGTGCAGAGATGGGAAATGAGGGGAAATACATCTATCGTCTCGGAGGAAATTCCTGTTTGAGTGGTGACTATATGGGATTGTGGAGTTTCGATCACGAGTTGCAAATCGGAGAGCGTATCGTGTTTGAAGATATGATTCACTATACGATGGTGAAAACGAATATGTTTAACGGAATTCACCATCCTGCCATTGCTATCTGGACAAAAGAGGGGAAGGCGGAAATATACAAGCAATTTTCTTATGAAGATTATCGTGACCGAATGAGTTGATAATCAAATTGATTGTTTTGCATCGGGTGCAAGGTGAGCAGATTTCTTTGAAAAAAGTGTGCAGAATGTTTGCAGGTTTACGGAAAATGCCTACCTTTGCAACCGCAAACGAAAAAATGCGGAAATAGCTCAGTTGGTAGAGCATAACCTTGCCAAGGTTAGGGTCGCGAGTTCGAGTCTCGTTTTCCGCTCATGTTTCTTTGAAATGTTGGAACAATAATCTTTGCCCAGGTGGCGGAATTGGTAGACGCGCACGTTTCAGGTGCGTGTGTCGAGAGGCATGCAGGTTCGAGTCCTGTTCTGGGCACAAAGGTTAAACTTTAAAATTATGGAGAGGTGGCGGAATTGGTAGACGCGCTACTTTGAGGGGGTAGTGACAGTTATGTCGTGGGAGTTCGAGTCTCCTTCTCTTCACGGTTCGTTAAAGTGAAATGCGGAAATAGCTCAGTTGGTAGAGCATAACCTTGCCAAGGTTAGGGTCGCGAGTTCGAGTCTCGTTTTCCGCTCTTGTTTCTTTGAAATGATGGAACTAAGTTTTGCCCAGGTGGCGGAATTGGTAGACGCGCACGTTTCAGGTGCGTGTGTCGAGAGGCATGCAGGTTCGAGTCCTGTTCTGGGCACCAATCTTTCAGATTTCTGAATGACGAAATTTAGTTTGCGGAAATAGCTCAGTTGGTAGAGCATAACCTTGCCAAGGTTAGGGTCGCGAGTTCGAGTCTCGTTTTCCGCTCCAGATAAATTATAGAGGTTGTCGGTCAATAAGACTGATAACCTCTTTTTTTGTACCTTATTGGACGTTTAGCGGACGATTTTATCAATAATTTGGATAGAAAAGCGTAATTTTGCAAGTGAAAAATCGATGTACTTCCCCCCGAAAGAGAGTCATCGGTTTATGTAGACCTATAATTAATTTAATAAAAATGATATGTTAACACAAATCATTAATGCACGCATCCTGACACCACAAGGCTGGCTAAAGGATGGGTCAGTTCTTATTCGCGACAATAAAATTCTGGAAGTAACCAATTGTGACCTTGCCATTATCGGAGCCAAACTGATTGATGCCAAAGGAATGTATATCGTTCCGGGCGGCGTGGAAATCCACGTTCACGGTGGCGGTGGAAGAGACTTTATGGAAGGTACGGAAGACGCTTTCCGTACGGCAATCAAAGCCCACATGCAGCATGGTACTACCAGTATTTTTCCTACTCTTTCTTCTTCTACCATTCCGATGATCCGTGCTGCTGCGGAGACCACTGAGAAAATGATGGCGGAACCGGACAGTCCTGTACTCGGACTTCATCTTGAAGGCCATTATTTCAATATGGCAATGGCGGGCGGACAGATTCCGGAGAATATCAAAGATCCGGACCCGGAAGAATATATTCCCTTGTTGGAGGAAACACACTGCATCAAGCGTTGGGACGCTGCGCCGGAACTTCCCGGAGCCATGCAGTTCGGCAAATATATCACGGCGAAAGGGGTGCTGGCTTCAGTAGGTCATACGCAGGCTGAGTTTGAAGATATACAGACGGCATACGAAGCCGGATATACCCATGCTACTCATTTCTATAATGCCATGCCGGGATTCCATAAACGGAAAGAGTACAAATATGAAGGTACGGTGGAGAGTATTTATCTGATTGACGATATGACAGTGGAAGTAGTGGCCGATGGTATCCACGTGCCGCCGACGATTCTGCGCCTTGTTTACAAGATCAAAGGAGTGGAGCGTACTTGTCTGATAACGGATGCGTTAGCTTGTGCGGCGAGCGACAGTCAAACGGCTTTTGACCCCCGTGTCATTATCGAAGACGGGGTTTGTAAACTAGCCGACCGTTCCGCTTTGGCGGGAAGTGTGGCGACGATGGATCGTCTGATACGTACGATGGTGCAGAAAGCGGAAATCCCATTGGCAGATGTGATTAGAATGATTTCTGAAACACCCGCCCGTATCATGGGAGTGCTGGATCGTAAGGGCACGCTCGAACGTGGTAAGGATGCCGATATCATTGCTTTGGATAAGGACTTGAATGTAAGAGCCGTGTGGGCAATGGGACAATTGGTAGAGGGAACCAATAAACTGTTTTAAATCCTATAAATAAGAAGACTATGTTGACTCAGATAATTAACGGACGGATATTGACTCCGCAGGGATGGTTGAAAGACGGTTCCGTATTGATTTGTGATGGAAAAATATTAGAGGTGACCAACAGTGATTTGGCGGTTATCGGTGCAACGGTGATTGATGCTCGTGGGATGACAATCGTACCGGGATTCGTGAGTATGCATGCGCACGGAGGTGGTGGTCATGATTTTACGGAAACGACGGAGGAGGCTTTCCGTGCTGCTACTATGGCACACTTGAAACATGGAGCTACCGGTATGTTTCCTACTTTGTCGTCTACTTCCTTCGAAAGGCTTTATCAGGCGGTCGATGTATGCGAGAATCTGATGAAGGAGAAAGACTCTCCGATTCTCGGTCTGCATATCGAGGGGCCTTATCTGAACCCGAAGATGGCGGGAACGCAATATGACGGATTTCTGAAAACACCGGATGAAAATGAATATATTCCTTTGCTGGAACATACGTCTTGCATCAGACGTTGGGATATCAGCCCGGAATTGCCCGGTGCGCATGATTTTGCCAGATACACCCGTTCAAAGGAGATTATGACAGCGGTGACTCATACCGAAGCCGAATATGATGAGATAAAAGCTGCATATGCAGTGGGATTCTCTCATGCCGCTCATTTCTATAACGCTATGCCGGGTTTTCATAAACGTCGTGAGTATAAGTACGAAGGTACGGTAGAAAGTGTATATCTGACAGAAGGAATGACGGTGGAAGTCATTGCGGACGGCATACACTTGCCGGCTACTATCTTGAAGTTAGTTTATAAATTGAAAGGGGTAGAAAATACTTGCCTTGTCACGGATGCCCTGGCTTATGCTGCTTGTGACGGTACTGTGCCTATTGATCCACGCTACATAATAGAGGATGGAGTGTGTAAGATGGCAGACCATTCAGCACTGGCCGGTAGCTTGGCTACGATGGATATCTTGGTGCGTACTATGGTGAAGAAAGCGAACATACCTTTGGAAGATGCCGTGCGCATGGCTTCCGAGACTCCTGCCCGTTTGATCGGAGTGGATGACCGGAAAGGGGCGTTGGCAAAGGGTAAGGATGCTGATATTGTGATTCTTGATAAAGAACTGAATGTGCGATGTGTGTGGTCGATGGGAAAGATTGTTCCGGGAACTGATATTCTGTTGCATAAATAAGAATAGAAATCATACCGGAGAAAGAGATTCTCCTTATTAGAAAGAAATTCACCTTGATTATATAAGTGTTTTTCTCTTCTGAATTGTACTATATATAAATAACAGATATAGTGCTATGAAAATAAATTATGCAATCGGAGCTTTTCTGTGTATGCTGGGATGTTATGCGTGTAGCAGTCCGAAAACAGAAGTCAAATCACCGGACGGCCATATTAAGATGTCTTTCACGCTGGATGAGAACGGTATTCCGTTTTATAATGTCTCGGTAGGCGATTCACTATTGATTGAGAACTCTGCAATGGGGTTTACAGAAGGGAATGGAGTTGCTTTAGGAGAAGGCTTTCAGATAAAGAGTACGACTTTCGATCATAAGGACGAGATTTGGACACAGGCTTGGGGAGAGAATAAAAAGAACAGGGATCATTATAATGAGATGGCGGTGAGCCTGACCAATAAAGATCAGGTGGAGTTGACACTTCGTTTCCGTGTGTTTGATGATGGAGTAGGGTTCCGTTATGAGTACAGTGTTCCCGCAGTGGATTCGTTGATGATAACCGATGAACTGACAACTTTTCGTTTTCGTCAGGACGGAACTTCATGGTCAATTCCCGCCAGTGCGGAGACTTATGAATTACTATATAAGCAACAGCCTATTTCCGAAGTGGAAACTGCCAATACTCCTTTCACATTCAAAACGGCGGACGGTATTTATGGCAGTATTCATGAAGCGGCTTTGTATGATTTCTCCGAAATGACTTTGAAGCAGACCGGAAGATATACATTGAAAGCTGAGCTAACTCCTTGGCCGGATGGTATCAAAGTGCGTAAAGGCAATCATTTTACTACTTCCTGGCGTACCATCCAGATTGCTCCGGAAGCTGTCGGGCTGATTAATTCTTCCTTGATTTTGAATCTGAACGAACCTTGTGTACTGGAAACTACCGATTGGATTCGTCCCTTGAAATATGTCGGAGTGTGGTGGGGAATGCATTTAGGTGTGGAGACTTGGAAGATGGACGAACGTCATGGAGCCACTACCGCCAATGCCAAGAAGTATATTGATTTCGCTGCCGCCAATGATATAGAGGGTGTTTTGTTTGAGGGATGGAACGAAGGATGGGAAAGCTGGGGTGGTATGCAGAATTTTGACTTTACGAAACCGTATGCTGATTTTGACATTGACGAGATTGTGCATTATGCCAAAGAGAAAGGTGTTGAAATCATCGGACATCATGAGACTGGAGGCAATATCCCCAACTATGAACGTCAGATGGATCATGCCATGCAATGGTACACAGAACATGGTATTCATATCCTGAAAACCGGTTATGCGGGTGCTTTCCCGAATGGACTTTCGCACCATGGACAGTATGGGGTTAATCATTATCAGAAAGTGGTGGAGGCAGCTGCCCGTCACAAAGTGACAGTGGATGCACACGAGCCGATTAAAGATACCGGTATTCGCCGTACATGGCCTAACATGATGACTCGTGAAGGTGCAAGAGGTATGGAATGGAATGCATGGAGCGAAGGTAATCCTCCTTCCCATCATGTGATGTTGCCGTTTACCCGCCTGTTATCCGGTCCGATGGATTACACTCCTGGAACTTTTGATATTTTGTTTTTACAGACAAAGGATTCTCCCCGTCGCCGGAAATGGAACGATCAGGATAAAGGAAACAGCCGTGTGAACACGACATTGGCGAAACAGCTTGCTAACTGGGTGATTTTGTATTCCCCTTTGCAAATGGCTTCCGATATGATTGAACATTATGAGGGACATCCGGCTTTCCAGTTCTTCCGCGATTTCGATCCGGATTGCGACGAATCGAAAGCATTGGCAGGAGAACCGGGTGAATTTGTAGCCATCGTGCGTAAAGCAAAAGGTAACTATTTCTTGGGAGCGGCAACGAACGAGAAACCCCGTACACTGGAAATAAAACTGGATTTCCTGGAACCGGGCAAACAGTATAAAGCTGTCATCTATGCGGATGGAGAGAATGCGGATTGGAAATCAAATCCTACGGATTACCGGATAACGGAACAAACGGTTACTTCTGAAAATACGTTGAACATACGAATGGCTGCCGGAGGCGGACAGGCTATTTCATTTATCGCACTTTAATAAAGTTTGTTAGAGGTTAGAAAAAAACGGTGGACAGTGTTGAGGCTGTCCACCGTTTTTATTTGCGAGAATACTTATCTTATTATTTGTTATAAGTATGTACTCTTAATTAGTCAAAGGTTCTTGATTACCCTTTTGCTTCCTGATACATAAAGCGTTTGATTGACTTTTTCGCAGTCTTTTCAAATTCTTCAAAATGGATTTTAATCTTGCTTATTTGGGAATAGTTAGGAAGCTGTTGATTCAATTCAATACGGTTTTGCTCCATTACTTTCTGAATATCCGTCTGCTGCAATCCATGAGCGAAAGCATCGTCGAAATCCGGGTAGATCAAGGCTACCAACTTATCATGTTGCAGGACGATCAGTGATTCGGCAACATACGGCATGTTGTTCAGCTTGCTTTCAATTTCTTCGGGATAGATATTCTGTCCGCTGGAGGTGAGGAGCAGGTTTTTGCTACGTCCGCGAACGGTTACATTCCCTTCTTCGTCTATAGTGCCGAGATCACCTGTATGCAACCAGCCATTTACGTCAATGATTTGCGCAGTAGCTTCTTGATTTTTATAATAGCCCAACATAAGATTGGCTCCTTTACAGATGATTTCTCCTGCATGAGTCTTAGGGTCCGGGGAATCGATTTTTACTTCCATTCGCGTCGTCGCTTTCCCGCACGAAGCAAGTTTCAGGTTTTCCCAGCGGCTGGAGCAAATGATCGGACCACATTCTGTCATACCGTAAGCGATGGTGTAGGGGAAACCTATTTTCTTGAGGAAGGCTTCTACTTCAGCATTGAAAGGAGCGCCGCCGATAATGATTTCATCAAAATTACCACCGAATATCTCCATAGCAGCTTGTCGTGCCAACGATTTGATCTTATCGTTTACGATGGGTACTTTAAGCAGTAGTTTACCGATTTTGCTGTCTACTTTGGGAAGAATATCCTTTTTTATAATCTTTTCTACAATCAATGGTACGCAGGAGATGACTCTGGGTTTTATCTCCGAAAACGATTGGGAGATAATCTTAGGAGATGGCATACGTGTCAGGAAATAGATGTGTGCGCCTGCCGAGAATCCGTATAGGAAGTCGTATACCATTCCAAATACATGTCCCATAGGAAGCATGGAAACGATATGATCTCCCGGTTTGACGGGAAGCATTTCAAAACAGTAGGCAACATTTGACCAGATACTGCGATAGGGGAGCATTACTCCTTTAGAATACCCTGTAGTGCCGGATGTATAATTGATGATTGCCAGTTCTTCCGGTCTGTCTTTTCGGTAACAGATATGTTCAGGACGGAAGTTCTTTGGATAACGTTGTCCGTAAATGGCATTCCGGTGTTCGAAAGCGTATGTGAGCTTTTCGTTGCGCGACACTAAAGAGGAGAAATCTGCCAATGATGCAATACCTTCTAATAAAGGCATTGCATCCTCATTCAGGTTCTCCCAAGCTTGATCGCCTACAAAAAGTAGTTTGGCTTCAGAATGGTTGACGATATTATGAATATTGTCTGCTTTGAATTCATGCAAAATAGGAACAATCACAGCTCCATAAGTGATGGTGGCCAAGAAAGTAACTGCCCAATGAGCACTGTTACGTCCGCAAACCGCTATTTTATCTCCCGGCTGGATTCCGGCACTTTCCAAAACAATGTGAAATTTAGCAATTTTACGTGCTACATCCTTATATTGGAGGGTAATTCCTTTATAGTCGGTCAGGGCATCTCTGTCCCAGTTTTTGATGATACTTTGCTCAATATAATCAATGAACTGATGTTCTTGTTCCATTTTGTTTTTGCACATTTAGTTTAAAACTGCGCAAAATTAATATATCATTAACGTAAACCGAATTTTAAAATCAAGTTTTACGGTTAATTAACGAAGGAATTCTGATATAATTTTACATTTCTTTTCAAATGTTATTCAGAATCAGACTCTTCTTTGGATTTCTCGGAAATAAGCAGCAACTTATCTCCTTCGTGCAATTTCAATGTTCCGTTAGGGATCAGGAATTCATCTTTGCGTTTCACAATCATGACTAGTGTACCTTTTGGCAGGTTCATATCTTTCAATGTATCTGCCTCTTCCAGCATTTCGCGGGTGACAGTCATATCACTGAGATCAGAGTCAATCTCCTCAGGCAGTTCCACTCCGAAATCGTTTCCTGTCTTTGCCAAAGGTTCGGAGAGGTGTAATATGCGGGCTACAAAGGAAATTGTGGTTCCTTGTACGACCAATGAAACGATGGTAATGAAGAATACGATATTGAATATAATATTCGAACCCTCTACTCCTGCCACTACCGGATAAGTAGCAAAGATGATAGGAACTGCGCCGCGTAATCCTACCCAAGATACAAAAACGCGTGACTTCATTGTGATTTTCCGGAATGGGAGCAGGCAGAGGAATACGCTTAACGGGCGACCGATAAGAATCATGAATATACCGATCAGCAGAGCGACAGCGGCTACTTCTAGCATTTCGTGAGGATTGACTAGCAATCCCAGGCAGAGGAACATAATGATCTGGAACAGCCAGGTAAGCCCGTCCATGAACGTATAAATCTCCTTACGGTGCATAATTTTATTATTACCTACCATCATACCGGCGATGTATACAGCCAGATATCCATTACCTTTCATTAAATCGGTGATGGAGAAAGTGAAGAAAACGAATGCCAATAGCAGGATAGGATATAATGCCTGGTTATCGATATTAAGCTTGTTCAGCATTCGGATAGCCAGTTTCCCGAGTATATATCCTGCAGCAGCACCTACGATAAATTGAATGATAAAAGAAGCGGCAATAGTGCCGACTCCCATACCCGCTGATTGGATAAACTGTATCAGAACAATGGTAAGCATATAAGCCATCGGGTCATTACTTCCACTTTCCAACTCCAGCATGGGACGTAGGTTGTGCTTCAGATTCATCTTTTGCGAACGGAGAATAGCGAAGACCGAAGCCGAATCTGTGGAAGACATGGTAGAGGCCAACAATAGGGAAGTGGTGATAGGCAAATAAATGTTCGTCCAACTCATACCGGATAGCCACCAAATGAAGAGCCCCGTAAAAAGAGCTGTGAGCAATACTCCGACAGTGGATAAGACGATACCCGGTCCTAAAATAGGTTTGATTTCTTTGAATTTCGTGTCCATACCCCCTGAGAAAAGGATGATACTCAAGGCAACCATACCGATAAATTGGGCTTCTTTGGCATTATGGAATTGGAGACCGAGTCCGTCACTTCCGAATGCCATTCCTACAACGAGGAACAGTAACAAAGTAGGTACGCCGAAACGGTATCCGGTTTTTCCAACAACAATGCTGACGAAAAGTAAGATAGAACCAATAAGTAAGGTGTTTTCTGCTGTAAATATCATATGCTATATATTATAAAGTTATAAGAATGCCGCATTATTTTTCACTGTGCGAAGTTACATATATTTAGCAACAAATGAAATACCTGTTTTGATGTATTTTTGTCAAAAATGGTAGTTAAATTGTCTAAAAAAGTCAATCTGATACTCGGAAATAGCTAATTGTGAGAATATGAAAACAGGCTCGAATGA
The DNA here is from genome assembly GCF_014287315.1 of Bacteroides sp. NSJ-39. NCBI lineage: Bacteria > Pseudomonadati > Bacteroidota > Bacteroidia > Bacteroidales > Bacteroidaceae > Bacteroides > Bacteroides sp. NSJ-39. Next base: position 57,291 of record NZ_JACOOB010000001.1, read on the forward strand.
TGCGATCTGCATGATTCGAGCCTGATTGATGAATATTTAGGATAAAATACTTATGACAAGAACTTCATATTGTATCGGTATTTTGCACAGCCAGCGGTCAATATAACCGTGTCGTTCGGCAGTTTTCGGGGTTACCGTAGCTGCTAGTATTGGCTTTATCCAGTTGTGCCATAGCGGATATTCCATGTTTGCCTGTTTCCAAAGTCAATTGAACTAATTCTTCTACTGTGATGTCGTTGCGGGTTAATTCGGCTAATGCGTGTTGCATAAAAGCGAAGATTTCCCCTTTCTTATATGAACGGGCGTGAAAACTAACTTCTTCCAGGTTGGCAGAGAGCTTTTCCGGAGTAATTCCCCGAAATAGCGGATTGTTGGTGAGGGTATGTATCATCATTATAAGTCATTGTAATTTGGTTTATAACCATTGGAACTTTAGTCCGAAAGACAAGCTGAGATAATCGCGAGGACGCAGATAGCTGTTAGTAGCAGCACTGACCACATAAAGATCACAAGTACTGATCTCATAGAAAAATGTTACAGACTTGGCTAGAAACCTGCGTTGCGGGTCAATATCGTAAGTCAGGCGTTGTCCCATGAAAATGTGAAAACGTACTTTGCTTGAAAAACCATAATAACCTTTTGGATAGCGGTCCGGTTCATTTACCCAGAACTGATCCCCAAATACGGTATTCATGTATAGGCCACAAGTAAGAGGTTCTGTAGAGAATCCTTTTCCTATATTAATACTCCACGGCATATAGTTTTGTTTAAGAGTCATGGTTATTTTAGCCTTTTTTGAAGAATACTTCGGGATAAATCCAAGCAATAAATCAGTCTCCCATTGATTATGTTTTCCGTAATCCCATCCCGTACCAAAAGAAAGTAATCCCATGTTGCCGGCAAACTGTATCTTAGAGTGGGTAGGAATGATTCGTTCCCAATTTTTGCGGAAACGGTGAACCCGTTTATCGTAACGGGTATGTTTAACTTTTTTCGATGCAGCGGGCAATACGGAGTCTGCTTTAATAATCGTAAATAAAGAATCTCCGGCTTGGAAGGCGATAATTGAGTCAGCCTTGATGATGAAGCGCAGTGAATCGGCTTTATACGTGTTGATAATTGTATCTGTTCTGTAAGTAGCCGAGACCGGACCGGAGATAGAGAGAAGTATTGATAATACTCCCGTCCATAAAATATATTTAGTATTCAACCAATTCATAATCAGGATTTTCAGAGGTGCTTTCCGGAGCTATAGTGAATACCAGATAAGTACGGTAATCCATACAATCACTGGTTATATAATGTATTCCATCATCAAAGAGTATGTCATCCCGAAAATGATGGGTATGTGCAGCCGTGCAAAACTGTAGGCCCTTATACTGAGTGACATAGTGCTGAAAAACCTTTGCCACATTATCATTGAATACGCCTGTAAATGGGCGTGCGTGCATACATACTACGCTTTTTTCAAATTCATCACTTCTGTTTGTTATCTCTTCTTCCATAAAGGTGAAGTTTGGAATGGGCTCGGAGTAGTCATACTCTAAAGCGTTTGTATTGAGACAGACGAACTTCACGTTGCCTGCTATAAAAGAGAAGTTGGTAGGACCGAACACTGTTTTATAAGTTTCTTCTCCTGTTCCCAGACAGTCATGATTTCCGATAAGGGCTACATAAGGTACTTTTAACCCGTTCATGATATCCCGTTGCCAGAGAAACTCTTTGGTCACTCCAAAATCACTCATATCTCCTCCATGAATTACAAAGTCAATATCATCCCGTTTATTGATCTCTTTTACGAAGTCCTCCGTTGCGTCATACCAGCGTTGTGAATCTCCCATTACAGCAAAATGGATTTCAGTTTTGCCTTTGCAATTTGCTTCTATCTTTTCCATATTATGTGCATTGACATTTGTCTCACCACTGATGTGGACATCGTACGGATGGTAATCTATCATACCGCATCCTGCGAGAAACAGGCACGATAAAAGCCAATATAAATTCTTTCTCAACATAGTTTAATCGTTTGCAGTTTTGAAAACTTTATGCAAATATAGAGTTTTCAATCGGATGGGCAATTGATAAATCCCTAATTAGGACTGATTGAACAATAAAAATGAGAAAATGAACAGTAACTATTCTTTATTCAGCTATCGGCTGTTGTTTCGATACTTTTTTAATATATATCATCAAGCTGATTACTGCTGTGATAAAGGCTAATGCATCCGACACCGGCATACTGATCCAAATACCTTTCAATCCCCACCAGTTCGGGAAAAGCAACAGGCAGGGCAGAAGATAAAGCAACTGTCGCGTCAGGGACAAGAAAATGCTTATTTTCGCTTTTCCGATACTTTGGAAGAAGTTACCGATAACAATCTGTGCTCCTACGAATGGGAACATAAGTACTGCCAAGCGAAGCCCTTCTACTGCCAGATCAATCAATTCGTCACTGTCTGTGAAGAGAGCTGATACGGCATGAGGGAATAGTTCGCAAATCAGAAATCCGCTACTAGTGATAACCACTCCTGAAAGAATTCCCAGTCGTAAAGTCTGTTTGACGCGATTAAGTTTCTGTGCTCCGAAGTTATAGCCGACAATCGGCTGCATTCCCATCGTCAATCCTAATACAATCATTACGTAAAGAGTCAGCAGCCGGTTGATGATACCATACGCACCGATAGCCATATCTCCTCCGTGTTCCTGTAGACTATTATTGATAATAATGACAATAATGCAAGCGCAAACATTCATTAAGAAAGGTGACATGCCGATAGCGAAAATGCTCTCTACGATTCTCCCTTTCATCTTCCAGATTGTTCCTTCGAAGTGCACTGTACTCTCTTTCTGCATGAAGTGACTTACCACCCATACCATGCCGATGAGCTGTGAAATAACCGTTGCCGTAGCAGCTCCCCGCATTCCCCATTCAAAGTGGAAGATAAAGATAGGAGCGAGGATGATATTGGCAACTACCGTCACCATCGATGTAAGCATTGCTTTCTTCGGATACCCGGTAGCGCGCATCACATTGTTCAATCCTATCATTGTATAAGTAATAGGAGTTCCCAACAAGATTACCTGCATGAAACTGCGTGCGTATGGAAGTGTGTCGTGACTGGCACCGAAAAACAGCAGGATATCATCGAGAAAGATAAAGGACAATATTCCGAAGAAGACAGAATTGGTGATACAAAGCATAAGCGTGTGTGACAGAATTTCCGTAGCACCTTTCAGATCCTTTTGTCCCAATCGAATAGAGGCAAGGGTTGATCCGCCTGCCGATACCAATGTACAGAAAGCGACTACGAGATTCATCAGAGGGAAACTGATAGCCAGTCCTGCAATGGCCATTGCCCCCACACCATGTCCGATGAAGATACTGTCAATAATGTTGTAGATAGAAGTAATCGTCATTCCGATAATGGCAGGAATGGAATATTGTAGCAGTAACTTGCCGATGCTTTCCTTTCCTAAGATGTGTGGGTCGTTCTTGCTCATACGTTGGTCGATTCGTTGGATAAATAAAAGTCGATTTGTTGGATAAAAACGTCCGTTACGTTTTTTTTAGCATTGCAAAGGTACAAATTATTTGTCTGATTCGATGATTATTCGGAACTTTGCAGGCATAGATACACAAGGTTTAACGTTTTAGGTAAAAAGAAAGTTTCATATGAATACAACGAAAACAATTGCGGCGCTGTTCGACTTTGACGGTGTTATTATGGATACGGAAACACAGTACACCGTCTTTTGGGACGAGCAGGGACGTAAATATCTGAATGAGAAAGATTTCGGACGCCGTATCAAAGGGCAGACGCTGACGCAAATCTACGAGAAATACTTTTCAGCTCTTCCGGAAGCTCGGCAGAAAATCACGGCAGACCTCAATGTTTTTGAGAAACAGATGTCCTATGAATATATTCCCGGAGTAGAAGCTTTTATCGCCGAACTCCGCCGTCATGGTGTGAAGATAGCCGTAGTAACCAGCTCTAATGAAGAGAAGATGCAGAACGTCTACAATGCTCATCCCGAGTTTCCGGCAATGGTAGACCGTATTCTTACCGGAGAGATGTTTGCCCGTTCCAAACCTGCTCCCGATTGTTTCCTTCTAGGGATGGAAGTATTTGGAGCTACTCCAGAAAAAACATACGTCTTTGAAGATTCTTTTCATGGTCTGCAGGCGGGAATGACTTCCGGTGCAACCGTGATCGGTCTCGCTACAACCAATTCCCGCGAAGCCATTACCGGAAAAGCACATTATATAATGGATGACTTTACCGGAATGAGTTATGAGAAATTGCTGTCTCTGACAAGGGATTGAGAGGATTTTTTGCATTTCCTTCTCTGTTATGAATTAAATGTTATAACTTTGCCCTCGATTTTCGGGTAGCGCCAATGCTGCCTCGATTTTAATTTTTAATTTTTAATTTTTAATTAGAAAGAAATGGCTGGTTATATATCAGATGACACAAGAAAGGTGACGACACATCGCTTGGTTGAAATGAAACAGAGAGGCGAAAAGATTTCAATGCTTACTTCCTACGATTACACGATGGCGCAGATTGTGGACGGTGCGGGGATAGACGTAATCCTTGTAGGCGATTCCGCTTCCAATGTAATGGCAGGTAACGTGACTACATTGCCTATCACGCTTGACCAGATGATCTATCATGCAAAATCTGTGGTGCGTGGTGTAAAACGTGCTATGGTGGTGGTGGATATGCCTTTCGGTTCCTATCAAGGCAATGAGATGGAAGGTCTTGCTTCCGCTATCCGCATCATGAAAGAAAGTCATGCTGACGCTTTGAAGATGGAAGGCGGAGAAGAAATCATCGATACGGTGAGACGCATTGTCGGTGCAGGTATTCCGGTGATGGGACATTTGGGATTAATGCCGCAGTCTATCAACAAATACGGAACCTATACCGTGCGCGCCAAAGATGATGCCGAAGCGGAGAAATTGATTCGTGACGCTCATTTGCTGGAAGAAGCAGGTTGTTTCGCTATTGTTCTTGAAAAGATTCCCGCAACCCTTGCAGAACGTGTAGCCGGTGAGTTGACTATACCTATTATTGGTATCGGTGCCGGTGGACATGTAGATGGCCAGGTGTTGGTGATTCAGGATATGTTGGGCATGAATAATGGTTTCCGTCCCCGTTTCTTGCGTCGTTATGCCGATTTGTACACAGTGATGACCGATGCTATCAGTCGTTATGTGTCCGACGTTAAGAACTGCTACTTCCCCAACGAGAAGGAACAATATTAAAGCAATATATGGCAGTTACATTGTGGACAGCGCATTTTATACGGATATGTATAGCTAATTTGCTGTTGTTTGTGTCCTTGTATGTGTTATTTCCGGTACTCTCCGTTGAGATGGCAGACCGTCTCGGAGTGCCGGTGGCACAGACAGGAGTAATCTTTCTTTTTTTTACATTGGGAATGTTCCTGATTGGTCCTTTCCATGCCTATTTGGTGGACGCTTACAAACGGAAGCACGTATATATATATGCTTTCGCTCTTATGGTGGTGGCGGCGGTAGGCTATGCGTTTGTGACGAACCTTACGGAACTTATCCTGCTAAGCACTGTACAAGGATTGGCGTTCGGTGTAGCCACTACTGCGGGTATCACGTTGGCTATCGACATCACCAACTCTACGCTCCGTAGCGCAGGGAATGTCAGTTTTTCGTGGGTAGCCCGTTTGGGAATGATTCTAGGTATCGTTCTCGGAGTTTGGCTTTATCAGAGTTATCCAATCCGGAATTTGCTGTATGTATCCGTTATTGCCGGAGTGTTAGGGATTCTTGTCGTATCGGGAATATATGTACCTTTCCGTGCACCGATTGTCACTAGACTTTATTCTTTTGACCGTTTTCTACTGTTGCGTAGTTGGATTCCGGCTATCAATATGATTCTGGTTACGTTTGTTCCGGGATTGCTGATGCCTCTTGTACATCCTTTCCTGAATGATTCCATATTGGGAAATACAGGTGTTTCAGTGCCTTTCTTTGTAGGAGTGGGGGGCGGTTACTTGGTATCTCTCTTGTTTGCTCGTCTCTTTTTCCTGAAAGAAAAAACATTGAGACAGGTAATTATGGGGCTTGGACTAGAGATTCTTGCCATATCATTGTTGAATAGTACTCCGATAGGCGTTTCTTCCATGCTCCTGGGACTTGGATTAGGTTTTGTCATGCCGGAGTTCCTGATTATGTTCGTGAAGCTATCCCGTCATTGTCAACGGGGAACTGCAAATACCACTCATTTATTGGCTAGTGAAATGGGGATTTCTTTAGGTATCGCAGCTGCCTGCTGTATGGAGTTGGATACAGACAAAATGCTTCATATCGGTCAGATAGCAGCTTCGATAGCTTTGATATTCTTTGTTTTGGTGACTTATCCTTATTATAAAAGGAAGAAAGTGCGATAGAATTCTTCACCACAGATTAACACAGATTTTCACAGATTAAAGAAAGAAAAGGCAAAATGCAGGATTGTGAAATTAATGCAATTTATTTTGCACTCAGTCCCTTCGGAGCGGATATACTGTATCTTGTCTTTTTAATCTGTGAGAATCTGTGTTAATCTGTGGTGAAAAAATTAGTTCCGGCTCACTTGTTTCACTCCTTTTACAGTTCTTAGCTTTTTGATTAGCGCTTCCAGGCGACCTGTATCTCCAACCATGACCGTTAGTGTACCGGAGAACAGTCCGTCGTTTGAATCGATTCCTATGGAGCGTAGTGTGATTCCATTTTCCTTAGATATGATAGAAGTAATATTCGTCACAATGCCGATATCATCGTGCCCTACGACGCGCAGCGTAATGGGATACTGTGTCCCTTCCGATTTGCCTGCCCAACGGGCTTTCACAATTCGATAACCAAAACGTTCACGCATCTGATTGGCGTTCGGGCAGTCTGCCCGGTGAATCTTTATCCCGCCGCTTACCGTTACGAAACCGAATACATCATCACCATAGATAGGATTACAACATTTCGCCAATTTGAATTCTAATCCTTTTAGATTCTGGTCGATTACGAGCACATCCTCTTTGGAGGTAGTCTCTTCCTGTGCCGCTTGCAGGTTGTACCCTTCAGCACTGCGGTAGACTATTTCGTCGCGCGTGTCGTTGTCCCGTTTCTGCTGCTCCACATATTTGTCCAGAATCTCGTTTACATCCAGCACACCATCAGCGATCTTTTGATAGAACTCCGTCACGTTTTTAAAGCCCAAACGCTTGATGAGGCGCATCATGGTCGCTTCATCATATTCCAGTTTGCGGTTTTTGAATTTTCGTTCAAGTGTTTCCTTTGCAAAGTCATGTTGGCGTGCCACCATTTCTTTGAGCGCCTGCCGTATCTTCGTGCGGGCTTTGGAGGTAGTTACGATGTTCAGCCAGTCCTGTTTCGGAGTTTGGGTATTTGAAGTCATGATTTCCACCTGGTCGCCACTGTTCAACTTCTGCTTCAGTTGGACATTCTTGCCGTTTACTTTAGCGCCGATACATTTGCATCCCAGTTTGCTATGGATATGAAAGGCAAAGTCGAGTACCGTAGCCCCTTTTGCCAACTTGAACAAATCCCCTTTAGGAGTGAACACGAAAACCTCGTCCTCGTAAAGATCCATCTTGAACTGATCCATCATCTTCATTGAGTCGTTGTCTGCATTCTCCAACGCCTCCCGTACCGAAGTCAGCCATTCGTCCAGGCCCGTTTCTCCTTTGATACCTTTATATCTCCAGTGCGCGGCCAGTCCCCGTTCGGCAATCTCATCCATGCGGCGGGTACGTATCTGCACTTCCACCCATTTCCCTTCCGGTCCCATTACGGTGATATGCAATGACTCGTAACCGTTGCTTTTCGGAATCGACAGCCAGTCGCGCAGACGCTTCGGGTTAGGCTGATACATATCCGTCACGATAGAATATACCTGCCAGCATTCCTGCTTTTCTTTTGCCGGGTCAGGTTCCGAATCCAGGATAATGCGGATAGCGAACAGATCATAAATACCCTCAAACGGGGTTTTCTGCTTCTGTATCTTGTTCCATATCGAATGAATGGATTTGGTACGTCCCTTGATGTCGAACTTCAAGCCCGCTTCCGTCACTTTCTTCTTGATTGGTTCGATAAAGGCAGCGATATACTTGTCGCGTGACGCCTTCGTCTCGTTCAACTTATCCTTTATAAAATAATAAGTATCCCGTTGTGTGTATTTCAGCGATAAGTCTTCCAATTCCGATTTCAGCTTATAGAGCCCCAGCTTATGTGCCAACGGAGCATACAGATAAGCAGCCTCGTTGGCCACCTTTATCCGGTCTTCCTCGTTTCCCGTATCCTTGATTTGGCGCATTACATTCACACGGTCGGCTATCATAATCAGGATCACACGCATATCTTCGGCAAAGGAGAGCAGAAGGTTACGGAAATTCTCCGACTCTATTGCCGGGCTCTTCGCATACAATTCATTCGTTTTCACCAATCCCTTGATGATACTTGCCACATCCTCTCCGTATTCTACGCTTACCTCGTCGATAGACAGAATATGCGTTTTTACAATCTCGTGCAGCATGATACCGATAAGGCACGAACCTTTCATTCCGATTTCTTCGGCTACGATGACTGCCGTTTGCAGATCTTTGATAACGGGATTCATCCCGAAGTTATTGCGTTGCAGCCCGTTATATTGGGCAGCTTTGATAAGATGATTCTTTAATTTTTGGCAATCCTTCCAGGAAATACTGTCTCCGGCAGATTGCATCAAGTGCCGATAGAGTGAAAAAAGCTCCTTTTTTTCCTCTGATGTAAAAAAGTCGTTCATATTCAATCTTGTTAATTCGATGTAAAATTACTTTTTTTATTGGTTATTCGGCAAGAAGTAAATAACATTTTGTATTTTTGGGCATCAATTAATAAAATTAGATATTATGATAACGACACAGGACAAAGAGTTGCTTGCCAAGAAAGGCATTACGGAAGCGCAAATAGCAGAGCAACTGGCTTGCTTCCAGACAGGTTTCCCTTATCTGAAACTGGATGCGGCTGCTTCCATTGAAAGAGGTATATTGGCTCCCAATGCAGAAGAACAGAAAGCTTATCTGGCAGCGTGGGACGCATATACAAACACGGATAAGACAATTGTGAAGTTCGTACCGGCTTCGGGTGCTGCAAGTCGTATGTTCAAGAACCTATTCGAGTTCCTTTCTGCTGATTATGACAAACCGACAACCAAGTTTGAACAAGCATTCTTTGCCGGTATCAAGGATTTTGCTTTTTATGACGATCTCGATGCTGCTTGCCGATGCATTACCGGGAAGAATATCGCCGGGTTGATGGAAGAAGGCAATTATAAAGCTGTGGTATCCGCATTGCTCGAAACTGCCGGCTTGAATTATGGTGCACTGCCGAAAGGTCTGCTCAAATTCCATAAATATCCCGAAGGCGCACGCACTCCATTAGAGGAACATTTGGCTGAAGGCGCCATGTATGCAGCCGGAAAGAGTGGCAAAGTGAACGTACATTTTACCGTGTCTGCCGAACACCGCGAACTTTTCAAGAAATTGGTGGAAGAGAAAGCCGGTGAGTTTGCCAAACGTTATGGAGTGGATTATAATATCACCTTCTCCGAACAGAAGCCGAGTACCGATACGATTGCCGCTGATATGGACAACCAGCCGTTCCGTGATAACGGCAAACTCTTGTTCCGTCCGGGTGGTCATGGAGCATTGATCGAGAATCTGAACGATCTCGATGCGGATGTTATCTTCATCAAGAACATCGACAATGTAGTTCCCGATAAACTGAAAGCGGACACCGTTACTTATAAAAAACTGATTGCCGGTGTACTCGTTACCTTACAAAAACAGGCATTCGAATATCTCGAACTGCTCGACAGCGGAAAATATACGCACGAACAGATGATGGAAATGCTGCAATTCCTGCAAAAGAAACTTTTCTGCAAGAATCCGGAAACGAAAGATCTCGAAGATTCAGTGCTTGCTATTTACTTGAAGAACAAATTGAACCGTCCAATGCGCGTTTGCGGAATGGTGAAGAATGTGGGTGAACCGGGTGGCGGTCCGTTCCTGGCATACAACAGTGACGGAACGATCTCTCTTCAAATTCTTGAGAGCTCGCAGATCGACATGAACGATCCGCAGAAAAAGGAAATGTTCGAGAAGGGTACGCACTTCAATCCGGTGGACTTAGTATGTGCCGTGCGTGATTATAAAGGTCATAAGTTCGATTTGGTGAAATACGTAGACAAGGCGACCGGCTTTATTTCTTATAAGTCGAAAAACGGCAAGGAGCTGAAAGCCCTCGAACTTCCCGGTTTGTGGAATGGTGCGATGAGTGATTGGAACACTGTTTTTGTAGAAGTACCGCTTTCCACTTTCAACCCGGTAAAAACAGTGAACGACCTGTTGCGTGAGCAACATCAGTAATTTATTCACATAGAGGATACAAAGGACACAGAGTTTTTTCGGTAAGGTAAGACCGGAAGCAATGGAATCAATTGCATTAATCCGGTGAAAAAGTTCTATAAAAACTCTATAAAATCTCTGTGTCCTCTGTGCCCTCTGTGGTGAAACTTAAAAAAGAGTGTTTAGAATGAATCAAATAGAGAAGATCATCGATATTGCTACTTGGAACAGAAGAGAACATTACGAACATTTCAGTGCTTTTGACGATCCGTTTTTCGGAGTGACCGTTCAGGTAGACTGTACGCGCACGTATCAGGAAGCCAAAGCCAAAGGTATATCCTTTTCCCTGTTAGTCCTCCACCGGATAACGACTGCCGCTGCTGCGGTAGAAGAATTCCGTTACCGCATCGAAGGCGATAAAGTGGTGTGCTATGACAGCCTTCTGCCCGAAGCCACTGTAGGTCGTGCCGACCATACTTTTTCTTTTGCCGCCTTTGACTACGATCCGGACGAACTCGTCTTTATCCGCCGGGCAAAAGCAGAGATGGAACGTTTGCAAGCCACTACGGGACTCAACAAGGGAGGTACTTTCCATCCCAATGCCATACATTATTCGGCAGTGCCGTGGCTCTCATTTACCGACATGAAGCACCCCACCAATATGCGCTCGGGCGACAGTGTCCCCAAAATCTCCACCGGAAAGTATTTCCGCAACGGAGAAAGACTGATGATGCCCGTTTCCGTAACTTGCCATCATGGATTGATGGACGGCTATCATGTGGCACAGTTTATTGAGAAGCTCCATTTGTAACTTCCGTTCAGAAAAGACTAACCAGACTATTTATGAGAGTAAAGATACCCGTATGGAAAATCGTTGTAATCTGTTCCGCCTTGCTTTTCCCCTTCACTTCGCTTTGTGCGCAGGAGGCAGACCAACCTTTCATTCACCGGTTGGGGATAGAGGCGCGGCCACAATACGTATTCCCCACCAATCCTTTCCTGCAAGGTGAGAACGAACGGTGGAAACCCATCCGGAATTCATTTGCCGCTCATCTGAAATATTCTTTCAAGTATCGTCCCAACACCTGTGCTGACCGCATCTATGGCGGAGCCTATCAAGGTTTCGGCTTGGCCTTCACCACCTTTGGCGATAAAAAGCAGTTGGGTGACCCGATGACGTTCTACGTCTTTCAAGGTGCACGCATTGCCCGTTTCCATCCCCGCCTTTCACTCAATTACGAATGGAACTTCGGTATCTCTGCCGGATGGCAGCCTTATGACAACGATTACAACTCCTACAACGGAGCCGTAGGCTCACGGGTGAATGCCTACCTCAACGCAGGTATCTACCTTAACTGGTCGCTTTCCCGTTATTTCGACTTTATCATCGGCGGAGACTTCACGCATTTCTCCAACGGCAACACCAAGTTTCCTAATGCAGGTGTCAACACCACCGGAGCGAAAATCGGACTGGTGTACAACTTCAACCGGGAAGAAGCCGACCTCACTAAATCATTGGTTCATCCCTACGTTCCCCGTTTTCCGCGACACATCAGTTATGACCTTGTGTTGTTCGGCTCGTGGCGCCGCAAAGGTGTCTATGTAGGCGAGAAACAGATTGCATCACCGGGCAGCTATCCTGTAGCGGGATTCAACTTTGCTCCGATGTATAACCTCAACTATAAGCTGCGTTTCGGGATTTCGCTGGATGGTGTCTATGACGGTAGTGCCAATGTATACACCGAAGATGCGCTGGTGGAGTACGATGCAGGCAGCGGTTCCTCCCGTCGTAAATTTCTTGTGCCGGGCATCCAGCATCAGCTTGCGTTGGGACTTTCCGGACGGGCCGAATACGTGATGCCGTTTTTTACCATCGGTGTCGGCTTGGGAACGAATGTGCTGGGGCGTGGCGATTTACGCGGACTGTATCAGGTCTTTGCGTTGAAGATCAACGTCACCCGGAATTCATTCCTTCACATTGGCTACAATCTCCAGAATTTCCAGACCCCTAATTATCTGATGCTCGGTCTTGGTTTCCGTTTTAATAATAAATATCCTAAAGTACGTCATTAACTCCCAATACACCATTCCCCCAAATGGAAAATATCATTCGTAAAATCAAGCAAATCTATCCGGTTTCCGACGAAGCACTTCAAGCGCTTCAGGCGAATATGGAATTAAGGTATTATCCCAAAGATACCCGTATCGTTCAGTCAGGTGTCACAGACCGTCTGGTTTATTTTATTGAAGAGGGTATCACCCGTTCCGTATTCCACCACAACGGAGAGGACACCACTACGTGGTTCAGTCAGGAGGGCGACGTTACGTTCGGCATGGATTCGCTCTACTATCAGCAACCATCGGTAGAAAGCGTTGAAACGCTTTCCGATTGCAAAATCTACGTCATCCACATCGACAAGCTGAATGCCCTTTACGAAACATATATCGACATAGCCAACTGGGGAAGAATCCTGCATCAGAATGTGAATAAGGAGCTTAGCCATATGTTTGTGGAGCGCCTTCAACTTTCGCCCAAAGAACGTTACGAACAGTTCAACCGTCGCTATCCCGGACTGATAAACCGGGTGAAACTGAAATATGTGGCTGCCTTTCTGGGCATTTCCATCTATACCCTTAGCCGGGTACGTGCTAAAAAATAGCGATTAGCCGGGCTTTTTTGCTTTAGAGCAAAGAAACTTCGTAGCGCAAACCGTATCTTTGCCCTCTGAAAATACTAACTTACTAATAGAAAAACAAATGTCGAACATTTCTGCTTCAGCCTTTTCAGATACTAAGGCTCATTATGAACTTCTTGACGGACTTCGCGGTGTGGCAGCTTTTATGGTGATATGGTATCACGTATTCGAGGGCTTCGCTTTTGCCGGTAATAGTGCTATTGAAACTCTGAATCACGGATATTTAGCCGTGGATTTCTTTTTTATCCTTTCGGGTTTTGTGATCGGTTACGCTTACGACGACCGTTGGGGTAAGAGTCTCACCATGAAAGATTTCTTTAAACGCCGGTTGATACGTCTTCATCCTATGGTTGTTCTGGGGGCTGTTCTGGGAGCTATCACGTTCTGCATTCAGGGTTCTGTGCAATGGGATGGAACGCACGTTGCCATATCCATGGTGATGTTGTCTCTTCTTTGCACGATATTTTTCATTCCTGCCATGCCGGGTGCGGGCTATGAGGTTCGTGGCAATGGCGAGATGTTTCCGTTGAACGGGCCGTGCTGGTCGTTGTTTTTCGAGTATATAGGCAATATCCTTTATGCGTTATTCATTCGCCGTCTGTCTAATAAGGCGTTGGCTGTGATGGTGGTATTGCTGGGGATGGCGTTGACGTTGTTCGCCATCTTTGATGTCTCCACTTATGGAAACATTGGGGTAGGATGGACGTTGGATGGCGTGAACTTTCTGGGCGGATCATTGAGAATGCTTTTCCCTTTCTCTTTAGGTATGCTTTTATCCCGCAACTTCAAACCTGTGAAAGTGAAAGGCGCTTTCTGGATATGTACCCTTGCATTGATTGCCCTGTTTTCCGTTCCTTATTTGGAGGGTGCAGAGCCGGTTTGTACGAACGGTGTGTATGAAGCGTTTTGCATTGTCATTGCTTTTCCTATCCTTGTGTGGCTGGGTGCGTCGGGAAGTACGACGGATAAGCAGTCAACACAGATATGTAAGTTCTTGGGAGATATATCTTATCCGATCTACGTGATACACTATCCGTTGATGTATCTGTTCTATGCATGGCTGATTAAAAATCAACTCTATACGCTGGGTGAGACTTGGCAGGTAGCTTTATGTGTTTATGCATTGTGCATTGTACTGGCTTATCTAAGCTTGAAATTCTATGACGAACCTTTACGTAAGTATTTGGCAAAGCGTTTTTTGAGCAAGAAACGATAGGCGGTAGTTTTTTATAAAGAAAATAAAAAGAGGGTATCCGTGGACACCCTCTTTTTATTTTCTCTATTATTCTTCTAATTCTCCATGATTCCTTATTTTCCTTCCGGTTTTAATAAACCTCTACTTTCTCGGCAATTCTCTTGGCCTTATCACACAGGGCATCCAAATCGGCATTCAGCGGAGCATAGCAAAGCACTACTCCCATGCGGCGGTTGACGCGGGTAAACGGTTTGCCGAATATGCGGAGGTAGGTATCTTCTTCTTTCGTCACTTCTTCCATGCCACGATATTGCGGGCGTTCCTGGCTGGCAATCGGGGAAAGGATCACAGCGCTTGCGCCTATCCGTTCTTGTTTGATGCCGGGAATAGGCAGACCGAGTACGGCACGTAAATGTAGCTCGAACTCATTCAGGTTTTGTGTACCCGCCAATGTCACCATGCCAGTATCATGCGGACGAGGAGAAAGTTCGGAGAAATAAACTCCGTTCTCGTGGCTTAGGAAGAACTCAACTCCCCAAAGTCCTGCGCCTGTCAATGCACGGGTTACTTTTTCGGCCATCTCTTCCGCTTCTTTCAAATGGGCGGGATCAATATGTGCGGGCTGGAAACTTTCACGATAATCGCCACCTTTCTGCACGTGTCCGATGGGAGGGCAGAAGAGGGTAGGACCGTTCTTTTGGGTAACGGTGAGCAGGGTGATTTCGCTGTCGAACTTGATAAATTCTTCAATGATAAGCTCACGGATATCGCCACGACTGCCACTGCATCCGTATTCCCAGGCGTGTTCGAGTTCATCGGCACTCTTCACAAGCGATTGTCCTTTGCCGGAAGAAGACATCAACGGTTTAACGACACAAGGGAAGCCGATTTTATCGGCAGCTTCTTTCAGTTCTTCCAGGGTTTTGGCATAGAAGTATTTGGCTGTTTTCAGTCCGAGTTCTTGGGCGGCAAGGTCGCGAATGGCTTTACGGTTCATGGTGAAGTTCACGGCACGAGCACTGGGAACTACCTGAATGCCTTCTTTTTCGAAGTCGTATAAACGTTCTGTGCGAATTGCCTCAATCTCCGGAACGATAATGTCCGGACGATGCTTCTTCACTACGCGTTCTAATTCTTCACCGTTCAGCATATCGAATATTTCAAATTCATCGGCCACTTGCATAGCCGGTGCTCCTGCATAGGAGTCGCAAGCAATGATGTGCTGGCCTTTACGTTGAGCTGAAATTACAAATTCTTTTCCTAGTTCGCCGGAACCGAGTAACAGTATTTTCTTCATCATTTTGAGTGTTTTATATTAGTAGTGCAAAATTACAGTAAAAAATGGATAATATACATATTATCGGTGTATTTAAATTTTTGTTTTATGAATATGATGTGAACTTTAGTGCGGAAATGCAGAATATGGAGAAATGGATAATTGAAAAATAGAGCCCCACCTTTAAACTTTATTAAGGAATATCCGGAAAATGGAATTTATAGTGCTTGAGCACAAAACTAGTTGTTCTTGCCACTATTTTGTAAAATTGCTAATCCGTTGATTTTTAACAAAGAGATAGGAAACTGAATGAGTGTTTTTAGTTTATTGATGAATTATTATCTTCAAGCTTGTTTTGGTATTGATTTGTAGTTGAATTTTGTCTAAATTGGTCAATTTGTAGTTATTGTAGGTCTAATAAGTGTTATCGAACAACAAATAATGAAAAAGGAAGAACAATGACACAGAATTGTTTCTACATTTGCGCAGTTGTTTATTTAACTATTTCTAAGGGCAGAAGTTTATCTGATATAGAAAATAGTTGAACAAAAGCTGAACTTAGCTGTTATTATAATAGTGAAACAGGTAAAACGCGAAACGTTCCTTGTCATACTATTTTTTCAATAGGAATAGAGAAGAATAATATAAATAAAAGATTGCTTATGTCACAGATTATCGGACATATCTCGCAGGTGATCGGCCCTGTGGTCGATGTGTACTTTGAAGGTACGGATGCAGAAATGGTGTTACCAAGCATTCATGATGCATTGGAGATAAAGAGGCCAAACGGCAAAATACTGATTGTAGAGGTTCAGCAACATATCGGTGAAAATACGGTACGTACCGTAGCAATGGACAGTACCGATGGGCTTCAACGCGGCTTAAAGGTATATCCCACCGGAGGTCCTATCACAATGCCGATTGGCGAACAGATTAAAGGACGATTGATGAATGTAGTCGGTGATTCTATTGATGGTATGAAAGGACTCGACCGTGAAGGTGCATATTCCATTCACCGCGACCCCCCTAAGTTTGAAGATTTGACAACTGTGCAGGAAGTACTCTTCACAGGTATCAAGGTAATCGACCTGCTCGAACCGTATGCCAAAGGTGGTAAGATCGGTTTGTTTGGCGGTGCCGGTGTAGGAAAAACTGTATTGATTCAGGAACTTATCAATAACATAGCCAAAAAGCACAACGGCTTTTCTGTATTTGCCGGAGTAGGTGAACGTACCCGTGAAGGTAATGACTTGCTGCGCGAGATGATCGAATCGGGCGTTATCCGCTATGGTGAAGCGTTCAAGGAAGGTATGGAAAAAGGTCACTGGGATCTTTCAAAAGTCGATTATAACGAGTTGGAGAAATCGCAGGTATCTTTGGTATTCGGTCAGATGAATGAACCGCCGGGCGCACGTGCTTCCGTTGCATTGTCCGGACTGACGGTAGCGGAATCATTCCGTGATGCCGGAAAAGAAGGCGAGAAGCGTGATATCCTGTTCTTTATAGATAATATTTTCCGTTTTACGCAGGCCGGTTCGGAAGTATCCGCTCTTTTGGGACGTATGCCTTCCGCCGTTGGTTACCAACCGACATTGGCTACGGAAATGGGCGCTATGCAAGAACGTATCACTTCTACCCGTAAAGGTTCTATTACTTCTGTACAGGCTGTATATGTGCCTGCCGATGACTTGACAGACCCGGCTCCTGCAACTACTTTCAGCCATTTGGACGCGACGACCGTGCTCGACCGTAAGATTACAGAGCTTGGAATTTATCCGGCTGTAGACCCATTGGCTTCTACATCCCGTATCCTCGATCCGCATATTGTCGGTCAGGAACATTACGATGTAGCGCAACGGGTAAAGCAGATTCTCCAGCGTAATAAGGAACTACAGGATATTATCTCCATACTTGGTATGGAAGAACTGTCGGAAGAGGACAAGACGGTCGTGAACCGTGCCCGCCGTGTGCAGCGCTTCCTGTCGCAGCCGTTTGCCGTAGCCGAGCAGTTTACGGGTGTACCGGGCGTAATGGTGACGATCGAAGATACGATTAAAGGCTTTAAGATGATTTTGGATGGCGAGGTTGATTATCTCCCCGAACAGGCATTCTTGAATGTCGGAACAATCGAGGAAGCGATAGAGAAAGGTAAGAAACTGCTGGAACAGGCAAAGAAATAAAAACATAAGAAGGATGAAAGAACTGCATTTGAGTATAGTATCGCCCGAAAAGAGCATATTCGACGGAGATGTGAAGATTGTCACATTGCCGGGGACGGTTGGTTCGTTTTCTATTCTTCCCGGACATGCGCCTATCGTCTCGTCATTGCAAGCGGGTACGTTGAGTTACACGACGATGGAAGGCGAGGAGCGTACGATAGATATTCAGGGTGGTTTTGTCGAACTGAGTGACGGTACGGTTTCCGCTTGCATCTCCTGACAGACGGGTGACAGTCGGCTGACGGAAGACAATATATTAAGAAAAACACAGTGACATGGTGAACATTACGAAAACGAAACGAAATTTTATCGGGTTGCATACGCTGTTTGCAATCATAAGTGTAGGATTGGGAGCGGTTATTTTGCATATCGCTCTGCCGGGACACTACTTCGGAGGATACCCGTTTATTCCGGTCTATTTTTATCTATTCGGTTTGTTTAGTATCTATATGTTCGATGCGTGTCGGCTGCACGCTCCCCAGAAAATGTTACTGTTGTATCTGGCAATAAAGATGGTAAAGATGATTCTTTCTATCATTCTAGTCCTGATTTATTGTATAGCCGTGCGCGAAGAGGCTAAGGCTTTTTTGCTGACGTTTATCTCATTCTATTTGATATATCTGATATTCGAAACCTGGTTCTTTTTCTCTTTTGAGGTGAATCAGAAACGGAAAAAGCAAAATAAGAAGAAAAATGAAACAGTTGCATAACATAATGACTCCGTTGATATTGTTCTGTCTGATGATGGTGTCCGGTCTGTCCGGCTTTGCGCAAGAGCAGGGAGAAGCGACTTCACAGGTGCAGGATGTGATTACTCCGAAAGAGGAACAGGAGAATACGGTGGACGTGAAGGAAATCGTATTCGGACATATCGGCGACTCTTACGAATGGCATATTACCACGTGGGGTAAAACGCACATTACTATACCATTACCTATTATTGTTTATAGTAATAGTACAGGCTGGCATGTGTTCCTTTCTTCTCGTCTCGAAGAGAACGGAGGCACGTATGAGGGGCTTTCGATAGCTCCGGAAGGAAGTAAGTACGAGGGCAAACTGGTGGAATACAATGCGGCGGGCGAACAAGTCCGTCCTTGGGATATATCCATTACGAAAGTTACATTCGCCTTACTGTTTAATAGTGTATTGTTGCTGGTAATCGTCCTGAGTGTGGCGCACTGGTACAGAAAACGTCCGCAGGGAGCCAAAGCTCCGGGAGGATTTATCGGATTCATGGAAATGTTCATTATGATGGTGAATGACGACATTATTAAAAGCTGTGTCGGTCCTAATTACCGGAAATTTGCCCCCTATCTGCTGACGGCATTCTTTTTTATCTTTATCAATAATATGATGGGGCTGATCCCGTTCTTTCCCGGAGGTGCGAATGTGACGGGAAATATTGCTATCACAATGGTACTTGCCGTATGCACGTTTCTGGCGGTCAACATTTTCGGAACGAAGCATTACTGGAAAGATATTTTCTGGCCTGATGTTCCTTGGTGGCTGAAAGTGCCTGTGCCGATGATGCCGTTTATCGAGTTCTTCGGGATCTTTACAAAACCGTTTGCTTTGATGATCCGTCTTTTTGCCAATATGCTGGCGGGACACATGGCAATGTTGGTGCTTACTTGCTTGATATTTATCTCGGCAAGTATGGGACCTGCCTTGAACGGCACACTGACAGTAGCCTCCGTATTGTTCAACATCTTTATGAATGCGCTTGAATTGTTGGTCGCTTTCATCCAGGCATACGTATTCACCATGTTGTCGGCTGTGTTTATCGGGTTGGCGCAGGAAGGAGCCAAAGTAAAAGCGGAAGAGAAATAAATAATTAAACGAGAGAAAATATAAACCATTTTAAAACTGAAAATTATGTTACTATCAGTATTGTTACAAGCCACTGCGGCAGCAGTAGGAGTAAGTAAATTAGGTGCAGCTATCGGTGCAGGTCTTGCAGTAATCGGAGCTGGTTTGGGTATTGGTAAAATTGGTGGTTCGGCAATGGAAGCTATCGCACGCCAGCCGGAAGCCTCAGGTGACATTCGTATGAATATGATTATCGCCGCCGCTTTGATTGAAGGTGTGGCACTGTTGGCGGTAGTTGTTTGTCTATTGGTATTCTTCCTCTAAGCTTATGTCATTACTATTACCTGATAGTGGCCTGTTGTTCTGGATGTTCCTCTCATTCGGGATTGTGTTCGTGATATTGGCGAAATACGGCTTCCCCGTCATTATAAAAATGGTGGAAGGCCGTAAAACCTATATCGACCAGTCTTTGGAGGTGGCGAGGGAAGCCAATGCACAGTTGTCCAGACTGAAAGAAGAGGGTGACGCGTTGGTGGCTGCTGCCAACAAGGAACAAGGACGCATCTTGAGGGAAGCAATGGAAGAACGTGACAAAATTGTTCACGAGGCCCGTAAGCAAGCCGAGATAGCCGCACAAAAAGAACTTGATGCGGTGAAGCAACAAATCCAGATAGAGAAAGACGAGGCTATCCGCGACATCCGTCGTCAGGTGGCTGTCCTTTCGGTGGACATTGCCGAGAAAGTGCTCCGCAAGAATCTTGCAGATAAGGAAGCACAGATGGGGATGATTGACCGTATGCTGGATGAAGTATTAACCCCGAATAAGAACTAAGGAAAATGGAAGTCGGAATACTCTCAATGCGTTATGCAAAAGCGATGATCGAATACGCGCAGGAAAAAGGAGTGGAAGACAGGGTATATCAGGAATTCCTCACTCTGTCTCACAGCTTTTGTGCACAACCCGGACTGCGTGAGGCACTTGATAATCCGGTCATTGCGATTAAGGAGAAATTAGCGTTGGTTTGTACGGCTGCCGATGGTGAAGGTACATCAACCAGAGAGTTTATCCGTTTTATCACTTTGGTATTAAAAAACAGGCGTGAAGGTTATCTGCAATTTATCGGCCTGATGTACCTGGACCTGTATCGGAAGTTGAAACATATCGGAGTCGGTAAACTGATTACGGCTGTTGACGTTGATAAAGCGACATCGGATCGGATTCGTTCTGCGGCAGCGCATATCCTGCATGCGCAGATGGAGTTGGAAACGGTAGTAGACCCGTCCATTGAGGGTGGATTTATTTTCGATATCAACGATTACCGTTTGGATGCGAGCGTTGCTACGCAGTTAAAGCGAGTGAAACAACAATTTATTGATAAGAATAGGAGAATTGTATAATGTCTGAAAATATAAGAGTAAGCGAAGTATCCGATATATTGCGCAAGCAGCTCGAAGGGATTAATGCCAATGTGCAGCTTGACGAAATCGGTACGGTGCTTCAGGTGAGCGACGGTGTAGTCCGTATCTATGGACTGCGGAACGCCGAAGCGAATGAATTGCTGGAGTTCGACAATGGTATCAAAGCAATCGTGATGAACCTCGAAGAGGACAACGTGGGTGCTGTACTACTGGGTCCGACGGACAGAATCAAAGAAGGGTTTATTGTGAAACGTACAAAACGCATCGCCTCCATTCGTGTAGGCGAGGGGATGTTGGGACGTGTCATCGACCCGTTGGGTGAACCGCTCGACGGCAAAGGGCTGGTTGGCGGTGAACTTTATGATATGCCGTTGGAACGGAAAGCTCCGGGAGTAATTTACCGTCAGCCTGTCAATCAGCCATTACAGACCGGATTGAAGGCAGTTGATGCCATGATTCCTATCGGGCGTGGTCAACGTGAGTTGATTATCGGTGACCGTCAGACGGGAAAGACGGCTATTGCGATTGATGCGATCATCAATCAGCGTAGCAATTTTCTGGCAGGCGACCCTGTATACTGCATCTATGTGGCAATCGGACAGAAAGGTTCTACAGTCGCTTCTATCGTAAATACACTTCGTGAGAATGGAGCGTTGGACTATACGATTGTAGTAGCCGCTACAGCCGGTGACCCGGCCGCGCTACAATACTATGCGCCATTTGCGGGTGCAGCCATCGGTGAGTATTTCCGTGATACAGGCCGTCATGCGCTGGTTGTGTATGATGACCTTTCCAAGCAGGCGGTAGCTTATCGTGAGGTATCTCTGATTCTCCGCCGTCCGTCGGGACGTGAAGCGTATCCGGGTGACATCTTCTATCTGCATTCCCGTTTGTTGGAACGCGCGGCGAAGATTATCAGCCAGGAAGAAGTGGCGCGCGAAATGAATGACCTGCCGGACAGCTTGAAGGATATAGTCAAAGGAGGAGGTTCCCTTACCGCATTGCCTATCATCGAGACACAGGCAGGAGACGTTTCGGCCTATATCCCGACGAATGTGATTTCCATTACTGACGGACAGATCTTCCTCGAAACCGATCTCTTTAATCAGGGTGTCCGTCCGGCTATCAATGTGGGCATCTCCGTATCCCGTGTGGGTGGTAACGCGCAGATTAAGGCCATGAAGAAGGTAGCCGGAACATTGAAGATTGACCAAGCCCAATATCGTGAGCTGGAAGCTTTCTCTAAGTTCAGCAGTGATATGGATCCGATTACCGCCTTGACGATTGATAAGGGACGTAAGAACGCCCAACTTTTGATTCAACCTCAATACAGCCCAATGCCCGTAGAACAGCAGATTGCTATTCTCTATTGCGGTACGCACGGACTTCTTCATGATGTCCCATTGGATAAGGTACAGGACTTTGAACGTAGCTTCATCGAATCTCTGCAACTGAATCACCAGCAGGATGTGTTGGATGTCTTAAAGACAGGCGTTATCGATGATAATGTAACCAATGCCATCGAGGAAACCGCCGCTATGGTTGCCAAACAATACTTATAGAAATATAGGAATAAAGAATGAAGAATTCTTATTATTAACTATTTGACTATACTGCATAGTAAATTCTTCATTCTTAATTTTTCATTCTTAATTTAAAAAATTATGGCTTCACTGAAAGAAGTAAAAACCAGAATAAATTCGGTAAAGAGTACCCGAAAAATCACTTCAGCAATGAAGATGGTGGCTTCTGCCAAATTACATAAGGCACAAGGAGCCATTGAGAATATGTTGCCTTATCAGAAGAAGTTGAACAAGATTCTGACTAACTTTCTGAGTGCGGACCTTCCTATCGAATCTCCCTACGTGAAGGAGCGCGAGGTGAAGCGTGTGGCAATTGTCGCCTTCTCTTCGAATACGTCTCTTTGTGGTGCTTTCAATGCCAATGTGATAAAAATGTTATTGCAAACGGTAGGTGAATATCGCACTCTCGGGCAAGACAATATCTTGATATTTCCAATAGGCAAGAAAGTAGATGAAGCTGTAAAACGCATGGGATTCCAACCGCAGGAAACTTCGCCCACCTTATCTGACAAACCGACTTATCAGGAAGCTGCCGACTTGGCTCATCGTCTGATGGGGATGTTTGTATCCGGTGAAATAGACCGTGTGGAAATTATCTATCATCATTTTAAGTCTATGGGTACGCAAATCCTCCTTCGTGAAACGTATCTTCCCATCGATCTGACACATATCATAGATGAAGAAGAACAAAACAAGGGGCAGATGAATGAGGAGCAAAAGGACAAAGGGGAGGCGGAAAGACGTGAAGTCGCCAACGACTACATCATCGAACCCAACGCTGAAGAACTGATTGCCAACCTAATCCCAACTGTATTAAGCCAGAAACTATTTACAGCAGCCGTTGACTCGAACACATCGGAACACGCTGCCCGTACGTTAGCTATGCAGGTAGCTACGGATAATGCGAACGAGCTGATTCAGGATTTGACGAAGCAATATAACAAGAGTCGTCAGCAGGCTATTACAAATGAGCTGTTGGATATTGTGGGGGGCTCTATGAAATAATATTCTTATTCTTTCTTTTTGGTTCTTTTTCTTTCGTATCAAGACGAAAGAAAAAGAATAATAGTTACCTTTGTTGAAAATTTGAATCCCATGGAAAATAATCCCGAACTGCAACTAGCGTGGCAGTTCATTGAAAATACAGGCACACATTTATTTCTTACCGGAAAGGCCGGAACCGGAAAAACTACATTTCTGAGAAGATTGAAGGAACAGAGCCCTAAACGTATGGTTATCTTGGCGCCGACAGGTATTGCCGCTATCAATGCGGGAGGAGTTACCATTCATTCTTTTTTCCAGTTATCTTTTGCACCTTTTGTTCCGGAGACCACGTTCAACTCTTCCCAGACACACTATCGTTTCAGTAAAGAAAAGCGGAATATCATTCGTAGCATGGACTTGCTGGTCATAGATGAGATCAGTATGGTGCGTGCCGATTTGTTGGATGCGATAGATTCGGCTCTGCGGAGATACCGGGATAGGGAAAAGCCTTTCGGTGGAGTCCAATTGCTGATGATTGGAGATTTGCAGCAGTTAGCCCCTGTGGTGAAAGAGAATGAATGGGAAATGTTGAAGAACTATTATGAAACTCCTTACTTCTTTGCCAGCCGTGCTTTGCGTGAGACGGTATATATGACAATTGAACTGAAAACAGTCTATCGTCAGAGTGATACCTTTTTTCTTTCCTTGTTGAATAAGATACGTGAGAATCAGGCGGACGATGAAGTATTGAATGAGTTGAACCGTCGGTATCAGCCGGGTTTTCGTCCTCGCAAGGAAGAAGGCTACATCCGTCTGACAACGCATAATTATCAGGCGCAGAAGGTGAACGATAATGAATTGGCCTCTCTGCCCGGGCAGACTTATAGTTTTCGTGCAGAGATAGACGGAACTTTTCCGGAATATTTATATCCGGCAGACGAAGTTCTCACCATAAAAGCGGGGGCACAGATTATGTTCCTTAAAAATGACCCCTCGTCGGAAAAGCGGTATTATAATGGCATGATTGGAGAAGTGGCAGCCGTTAATGATGCGGGGATGATTGTGCGGGGAAAAGATAATGGAGATGAATTTCAGTTATTGCCGGAAGAGTGGGGCAATTATAAATATGTGCTGAATGAAGAAACGAAGGAAATCACCGAAGAGATAGAAGGAACCTTCCGTCAGTATCCTATCCGGTTAGCTTGGGCTATTACGATACATAAGAGTCAGGGACTGACGTTTGAGCGTGCCATTATTGATGCGCGCAATTCTTTTGCGCATGGGCAGACCTACGTAGCCTTAAGCCGTTGCAAAACTTTGGAAGGCATGGTGCTGGAATCCCCTCTGCGCAGAGAAGCTATCATCAGTGATAGTACTGTAGATGACTTCACCAAAGAAGTAGAAAGAAACAAACCGGGCAACCGGCAGTTACACGATATGCAGAAGGCCTATTTCTTTGATTTACTGAGTGATTTATTCAACTTTTATTCGCTCGACCAAGCTTATAAGCGGCTGCTTCGCCTGATAGATGAAGACCTCTATAAGCTTTATCCGAAACAACTTGCCGAGTATAAAGAATTGGCTCCTCATATCAAAGAAAAGATAGTGGAAGTGTCTCAACGTTTCCGCAATCAATATACCCGATTGATAAATGGGAGCGATGATTATGCGGCGGACCAGGGATTGCAGGAGCGGGTTCGTTCCGGTGCAGGATACTTTCGTAAGGAACTCGAACCTGTACGCGCGTTGTTTGAAAAGACGAATATGCCCCTTGATAATAAAGAACTTAGGAAGCAGTTGAATGAACGCCTGCAAGCGTTGGATGATGCGTTGTGGATTAAGGAATCTTTATTGGAAGCGATGATGGGGCAACCCTTTACTGTTACGGGATATTTGAAGTTAAAAGCTAAAGTGACGTTAAGCCTTGAAGACGATTCTTCTTCCGGTTCTTCACCCAAAGCTCCGAAAGAGAAGAGAGAACGGAAAGGACGTAAAGAACGTACACGTAGTTCTTCGAAAGCAAAGGTTGAGGTTCCTACAGATATTCTGTACCCGGAGCTTTATCGTACCTTGTCCGAATGGAGAGCGGCAAAAGCACGCGAAGTAAGTCTCCCGGCTTATATCATAATGCAACAGAAAGCCCTGATGGGGATTGTAAACTTGTTGCCCGATACTCCGGAAGCTTTGGAGGCCATACCCTATTTCGGTGCGAAGGGAGTACAGAAATACGGGCTTGAAATTTTGGGGATTATTCGCGAATATCTGAAAAATGCTAAGAGTTAAGGATTCAGAGATTACAGAAAAAAGAAACGAAGACCGGAACACTGATGTCAATCAGGATACCGTGTAGAATGGCGATAGGAATCATTTCTTTTCCTGAATATCTACTGATAGACGGTAACAGCACATCCATCGAATTGACTCCGGCTACAGAAATAGGCGCTAACTCCCCGAAATATTTCTTGATGATCGGAGTACCAATCAATGCTGTCATTTCACGGAAGATATTGGTTAGCAGGGCAATAGTGCCTAGTTCCGTTGCTAGTTGAAGTCCGATAGATGGTTCTTTAAACTGAGTGATAAGAATGGAGGACAGTGAGTAATATGCAAAGCCGCTTCCTACTGCCATACAGTCGAATACACTCCATTGGTGTAGCAACAGGCTTGCCAGAGCCGAGAACAATAGCGTGCCGATAATTGTTCCTAACGGAATCAATAGCATTTTGGGATGCAGATGTGAAACAATAGTTTTCAAATTCTTATTAGAGCCGATACTGATTCCTACTTGCAACATTAATCCGTAAAGTATATACATGGAGACAGCATGTGTGTCGAACTCGAACTTATTAAAAAATCCCATGATACAACCTATGCAAAAGAATAATATAACAATCAGACTTCCTTTCATTGTTTACCTCCTTTCTTGAAAAACAGTTGTAATACTAAGCGGGCGGCAATCAGACTTCCCAATACACCGGATGTGGAAAGGATGATAGCTTGCCATCCGAATTTTCCGAGATTGTTTACAATCAGACTGTTAGAACCAATAGATACTCCCAAGATAAAGAGTAACAAGAATATTGTAAGAGAAATTGTCTTTTCTGTCTTTTGCAGAATGCTCCAGTTACGCAATGCATAACCAATGCCGATTCCTAAGAACATAGTGGATATAATAGAGAACATATTATGATATATTGGGGTGATTCGGTTATACGAATAATTCAATTACACACTGAATACCTGTTTTCAAAAAGATAATATATCTTATTGAAAATCAATTAGAAATACTACTTATAAATAAAAAGAAATTGATAAGCAGTTTCTGTAAAAAAGAATGGGTGAATTTAGATGAATCCGCTGAACCAATGTACATGTACGCAACTTGAATTGCAGAAAGAGGATATCCCTGCAGGAGTTGGAGAAATGTTATGTAATTGTAATATTGGGTTCATCGTTGGTTTTTCTATTTTGCTGCAAAGATACAGCTTTATTGTATATTTTCCAAATAAATATGTAAAACGTAACGTACAGACATAAAAAAAGGAGCAACGCCTTGCTCCAACCTTTGTTAACCTTAAATCTAATACTATGAAAAACACATTGCAAAGGTACGGACTTTTGTGATATCTGCAAATAATCCAAGGGGAAAAGTATGTTTCATAACATAGATTAAGATTTTGATATTCCAATGTCCCTTTTATTAAACACTTTTTTAGTTAGAAATTCTAATATCACCGGGCAAATATCCGGTAATTAGTAGGGGACATTGCGCCCCTGTTGCACTTCAATTCGTATTCCGAAATTACCATTGGCTGATTTTAGTTCGAATGCTCCCCGAAAATTATTCTTTTCCCAAGGCATAGCGCTTCGATTGGGAACCCTCCATCCGTCTTTATCATAATCTCCGTATGTATTGATTTGCATTCCGTTTTTCAGTTTGAAAGATCCCATCTGCATAAACTGCGGTGAAGAGTAAAATCCCCAATTGTATCCGTATCCGAAGCCGGAATATGAAGGAGAGAAGGTGTCTGTGAATCCTTGAGAATAGATAGCATCCGTATTCATGCGGAATAGCTGATTATAGTCCTTGGTTACATTCGGTATACTCAGATCTGTTTTGGGAAGTTGGGGGGCAGTGATATTCATTATCCCCATATCCAGCAAGAAACCGCCGAACTCTTTTACATTAGCTGACGGGGCACGGCGGATACTGTCGGAAGGTATTTCCGATTGTGCGGATACGATTCCGGCAGATAATATCAGCGAAAGAAATAGAATCAGTTTTTTCATCTTTGTACAGGTTAATTTATCACAAAGATAGAAAATTTCAGTCTGACTATCTATGAAACAAGCGCAGATTAACGCAGATTTACGCAAAGATTAAATATTATCTGCGATAATTTGCGTTCATCTGTGTTCATCTGCGCTTTAGGAATTATCTGTTTACGACTGCCATACTTTGGCATACTCGTCCAGCACCCGTTTGATACTTTTCCCGATTTTCACATAATCGGCCTCATTCAGATTGGCAAGCGATACACGGACACTCCATTTGGGGCCGGCAAAGCCACCGCCGTTCAGCAGTACGAGTGAAGTCTCATTGGCGAGACGGAACACCACATCCAGCGGATTATATGTCTTTTGCAGATAAGCGACGAAATCATCCCCATAAAATTTCTTCGCCCACACCAGCATATCGATTTCCGAATAATAACCGGCGCGCAGCGGATCCTCCACCAGTGTAAATCCGGTATTGTCCCATAATGCGTGCAAACGGCGATGGATGATATCCTGCATCTTGATCTTATAGCGGTCCTCTTTATCCAGAAGAGCGAAAAGAGAAAACAAGCTCATCTGCATTTGCTGAGGGAGAGAGAGCCCTGCCGTATGATTCAAAGCGATCTGGCGGCTGTCAGCTACCATACGGTCGATAAACTTCATCTTCTCCGGATGCAGGTCAAGGCTCGAATAACGTTTGTTCAATATTTTTTTCTGCTCCTCCGACAGGCGGGCAATCATTTTGTCGTAGATATTGTCTTCGTGTAAGGCGATCACTGCATTTCTCCATCCCGTAGCTCCGAAATATTTGGAGAAAGAATAGACGCAAAGCGTATTATGTGGCAATTCAGCCATCAATGAACGGAAGTGAGGGATAAATGTCCCGTACACGTCATCCGTAATAATCATCAGATTCGGATTGTCATTCTTTACAATGTTGACAATGCGTGCCGCAGTCTCAGCGCTCAGTGCGTAGCTGGGCGGGTTACTCGGATTGGTGATGAATAAAGCCTTGATTTTCGGGTTCCTTAACTTGTCGATATCCTCATCCTTGTATTGCCAGGTGTGCAGCCCGTCAGCCGTCATCTGGTCAGCGGAAATTTCAGTGACCTCAAATTGGTAACGTCGTAATTGCGGAATCTCAATATAAGGAGTAAACACCGGAATCATCAATGCAATGGCGTCCCCCTGGTTCAATAGGAAATTCTCTTGCAGTGAATCGAACAGATAACACATGGCTGCCGTTCCCCCTTCAGTGGCGAACAGGTCGAAAGTTCCTTTCGGCGGACGGCGGTCGCACATCTCCTGCGCCAGATAATCCTGTACGATTAGTTCCGTAAAATGCAGAATACGGTCGGGCACGGGATATTGGTCACCGATTACAGCTTCCGCCCATTCATGAACGAGCGTGTCCGGGTCGGCTGCGTGCTCCATCAACATATAGTTATATCCCTTTTTCAGCAAGTCGGCTCCCGGTGTCTTTTCGTTATCTTTCAAGAAAGCCTCGAAACGTGCGGCTATTCCTGTTTTCTGCGGGATACCCGCTATCCCTTCTTCCGACGAGAATACACGGCGGCATTCGCAAAGGCCGAATTGTCCTAACAGGAAAAACGCCTCACGGGGTTCGGTAGCAATCCAGTTCGGATTTCCTCTACCGGCGTTTAGCATGGTGTGCGCTATTTTCTTGATACTTTCATCCGCCATTTCGATAAGCTTGTTTTTAAGTTCGAAAGGGCTGATGGTTTCCATCTTTTTAGCATAGCTTTTAGTGATAGCCGGGCTATTGTCTTTTTTCTCCATAATGAAATTTATATTTGTTAGAATAGTAAATAATTTGTCTGAAACAGTAAGTACTGCCGGTTTACATCAGCAGTACGATGACCACTCCCCAGATAATCAGCAGCGTATTGCCTACGGCATACGTCACGGTATATCCCAAAGCCGGAGTATCGCTTTCCACTGCATCCTGAATGGCTCCCAGTGCAGCGGTTGTCGTTCGTGCTCCCGCCGTGCACCCCAAGGATAGGGCAGGGTGGAACTTGAACAGATATTTTGCCATCAGTAATCCGCTGACCAATGGAATAGCCGTAGCCAGTGCACCGACAATAAACAGGCTGAAACCTACATCCTTGAATCCGGCTACAAAGCTGGGACCGGCGGCAATGCCCACCACTGCGATAAACATATTCAGTCCTACGTTATTCAATACCCATAGCGAAGGTTCGGGGATACCGCCGAAAGTAGGGTGTTTACTGCGCAGCCAGCCGAATACAAGCCCTGCGATTAATGCGCCTCCACTGGTAGATAGACTGATGGGGATACCTCCCAGATGAATGGAAAGAGCCCCGATAAGGCCACCGACCAAGATTCCCAGTCCTACGAAAATCATGTCGGTCTGATTGGTCGGCCGGTCTACATAACCCATTTGTTTGGCGGCGGCTTCCACTTCGTGCTTCATGCCCGTAAGTTCGAGGATATCTCCCGAATCGACTACGGTCTGAGCGAGCACCGGCACGTTGATACCT
Source organism: Bacteroides sp. NSJ-39 (assembly GCF_014287315.1). NCBI lineage: Bacteria > Pseudomonadati > Bacteroidota > Bacteroidia > Bacteroidales > Bacteroidaceae > Bacteroides > Bacteroides sp. NSJ-39. Next base: position 87,697 of record NZ_JACOOB010000001.1, read on the forward strand.
GCACGCTTGATACTACGGATGCTGACACCGTGCATGAACTTCTGTGATCTGATCGTTGCGACTTTCTCTCCTGCGAAAGTGCGGTGAGTAACCATTACCGGGAGAGTCTCCGCCGGGAAATCGAGCAATTGGGCGTCAATCACTTCCGGACCGATCCAATCTTCTTCACCAATCACAAATTCACGTCGCCCGCTTAGAACGACTTCATCCTCCGGCCGGAGCATCAGATCCGGACTGACCTCTTTTACAATTCCCCGTTGGCGGACCCGCTCTACAAACAGCCGTTTATCTTTTTCCGCCAGATACGTTTCCAGCTCGCTTACCTTTTTTCCTTTTCCAAACCATTCGTTGGTAATTTTATAAGCGCGGAACACAACCGGGCGGAGTGCGGGTGAGAATCCCGGTTCGTCTACTTCCGATGTTCCCATTTGCACTTCCAATGCCTTGCAGTCTGCTTTCACCTTATCCAGCCCTCCTAATATTTTCGGACCGAGAGAAGCCAGAAGCCAGGTCGATCCCGCCGTACCGAAGATATAAGTCACGGCGTATGCTACCGGAATGGCATTGATATACGTAGCTTTCTGTGCCTCGCTGATACCCAACTGATTAATGGTATCACTTGCCACACCGATAACGGCTGAGATAGTTTGTGATCCTGCCAGTAATCCGGCGGCTTCTCCTACGTGATATCCCATGATTTTGGCAAGTATCCACGGGGCTACCAGGCTGACGATACACATCAATACGGCGAATCCTACCTGTGGCAAACCGTCTTTTTCCAATCCCCGAAAGAACTGCGGCCCTACCTTATAGCCAACGGCGAATAAAAATAACAGAAAAAATACGGCCTTCATCGGACCGTCTACAGTGATGTTCAGTTGTCCTACCAATACTCCGACTAGCAGAACACTGGTCACTGTACCTAGAGAGAACTTCCCTATTTTGAGCCTGCCCAACCAGAATCCCGCGAAAAGCGTGAGAAAGATAGCAAGCTCAGGGTGTACCCTTAGTTGATTAATAATCCATTCCATAATTAAGTTGTTGTTTAGGTTATGTTACATACAACAGTTATTATGCGGAAAGAGTTTTGTAGCTTTACATAGATTTGTTACTTTTGCATTTTCAACTAAAACTAATCATATTCTGTATGAAATCAGACATAGAAATAGCTCGCAGCATTGAGCTGAAGAAAGTGAAGCAGGTTGCCGAAAGTATCGGAATCCCTCGTGATGAAGTGGAAAATTACGGTCGCTACATTGCAAAGATACCCGAACAGTTGATTGATGAAGAGAAGGTAAAGAAAAGCAATCTTATACTGGTCACTGCCATTACAGCTACAAAAGCGGGTATCGGCAAAACTACCGTGTCTATCGGTCTTGCATTGGGACTTAATAAAATAGGGAAGAAGGCGATTGTCGCCCTGCGTGAGCCGTCTCTCGGTCCGTGCTTCGGAATGAAAGGGGGAGCTGCCGGAGGAGGATATGCCCAAGTGCTCCCGATGGATAAGATCAATCTTCATTTTACCGGAGACTTTCATGCCATCACTTCGGCTCATAACATGATTTCTGCTTTGTTGGATAACTACCTCTATCAGAATCAGGCAAAAGGTTTCGGGCTCAAAGAAATACTCTGGCGTCGGGTGTTGGACGTGAACGACCGTTCGTTGCGCAGCATTGTCGTGGGGCTCGGTCCGAAGTCAAACGGTATCACCCAAGAGTCCGGGTTTGATATTACACCGGCTTCGGAGATTATGGCTATTCTGTGTCTTGCTCAAGATGTGAATGATTTGCGTCGCCGTATCGAAAATATCCTGCTCGGGTTCACTTATGATGACCAGCCTTTTACAGTCAAAGATTTGGGAGTGGCGGGTGCTATTACCGTATTACTGAAAGATGCCATCCATCCTAACCTGGTGCAGACAACCGAAGGAACTGCCGCTTTTGTGCATGGCGGTCCGTTTGCGAATATCGCTCATGGTTGCAACTCCATTCTGGCCACCAAATTAGCGATGACTTTCGGTGACTATGTGATTACGGAAGCAGGATTCGGTGCCGATCTTGGTGCGGAGAAGTTCTACAATATCAAGTGTCGCAAGAGCGGACTCCAGCCGCGTCTCACTGTTATTGTCGCTACGGCGCAGGGATTGAAGATGCACGGCGGTGTCAGTCTTGACCGTATCAAGGAACCGAATATGGATGGGCTGAAAGAAGGCTTGCGCAATTTGGATAAACATGTACGTAATCTTCGCTCGTTCGGTCAGACGGTTGTCGTAGCTTTCAATAAGTTCGCATCCGACACGGAAGAAGAGATGGAACTGCTGCGTGAGCACTGTGAACAGTTAGGAGTGGGCTTTGCCATCAACAATGCGTTCAGTGAAGGAGGAGAGGGAGCAGTGGATATGGCGCGTCTGGTGGTGGATATGATTGAAAACAATCCTTCCGAGCCATTGACTTTTACGTATAAGGAGGAAGACAGTATACAGCAGAAGATCGAAAAAGTGGCTACCCATATTTATGGGGCCAGTGTGATCACGTACAGCAGTATCGCACGCAACCGTATCAAACTGATTGAGAAGATGGGAATCACTCATTATCCGGTTTGTATTGCAAAGACTCAGTATTCGTTCTCCGCCGATCCGAAAATATACGGTGCGGTAAATAATTTCGAGTTCCACATCAAAGATATAGTTATCAATAACGGAGCTGAAATGATTGTAGCCATTGCCGGAGAAATCCTTCGTATGCCGGGACTGCCCAAAGAACCGCAGGCATTGCATATTGATATTGTCGATGGAGAAATAGAAGGACTTAGTTAGTGTGAAAGTACGGAAAGACGGGGATGATTGTATATAGAGGGGGAGAAAAGAAAAACAAATTTGGGTGTGGATGGTTCGGAGAAGAACGTCAATAAATAAAAAAAGAGTTTGCCCTTTCATAAAGGACAAACTCTGAATATTATATTATGAAAAGTTCTGATTTAGTATGCGAAAAGAGGATATTTCTTCATCGTTTCGTTCACACGTGCGCGGACTTGTGCGATCACCTCTTCATTTTCTACGTTAGACAAAACAGTCTCGATCATTTCAGCAATTTCAAGCATTAAGTCTTCTTTAGCACCACGAGTCGTGATAGCAGGAGTACCCAAACGGATACCGGAAGTCTGGAATGCGGAACGGCTGTCGAACGGAACCATGTTCTTGTTAACGGTAATGTCGGCAGAAACCAATGCCTTTTCCGCTACTTTACCTGTCAAATCAGGATATTTGCTGCGCAGGTCTACCAGCATGGAGTGATTGTCCGTACCGCCGGAAACAATTGTAAAGCCACGATCGATCAAAGCCTGTGCAAGTACGGCAGCGTTCTTCTGTACCTGTTTTGCATATTCCTTGAACTCAGGTTGCAGGATTTCACCGAAAGCTACCGCTTTGGCAGCAATGACGTGTTCCAATGGTCCGCCCTGAATACCCGGGAAAACGGCAGAATCCAGCAATTGAGACATCATCTTGATTTCTCCCTTCGGAGTTTTCTTACCCCATGGGTTAGGGAAATCTTTACCCATCATGATAACACCACCGCGAGGTCCGCGAAGTGTCTTATGTGTAGTCGAAGTGACAATGTGTGCATATTTAACCGGATTTTCAAGTATTCCGGCAGCAATCAGACCGGCAGGGTGTGCCATATCGATCATCAGGATAGCGCCTACTTTGTCAGCGATTTCGCGCATACGCTTGTAGTCCCATTCGCGAGAGTAAGCGGAACCGCCACCGATAATCATTTTCGGTTTCTCACGTAAAGCGACTTCTTCCATCTGGTCGTAGTCCACCCGTCCTGTTTCTTTATTCAGATTGTATTCGCAAGGAGTATAGATGATACCGGAAGTATTCACCAATGAACCATGAGAGAGATGTCCGCCGTGAGCTAAGTTCAGTCCCATGAATTTGTCGCCCGGATTCAGTACAGCCAAGAAAACTGCTGCATTGGCCTGTGCTCCGGAGTGCGGCTGTACGTTTGCCCATTCAGCACCGAAAATCTCTTTCAAGCGGTCGATAGCGATTTGCTCGCTCTGGTCTACTACTTCACAGCCTCCGTAATAGCGTTTGCCCGGATAACCTTCTGCGTACTTGTTGGTCAGGCAAGAACCCATTGCCTGCATTACCTGGTCGCTCACGAAGTTTTCTGATGCAATCAGCTCAATACCTTTTAGCTGACGTTGATGCTCTTTTTCGATAATATCGAAAATTAAGTCGTCTCTTTTCATTCTTTTATAAAGTAAGATTAAATTTTTAATTCGAGATACCTATTTTTAAGCGCACAAAGTTAATGAAAATAAATAAAGAATGAAGGAAGTACAAGAAAAATGTTAGTAAAAAGTGGGATTTAATGATATTTTATTCTTAAAGGATGAAGCCAAGCGAAAAACTTAACGCGCTGTCGCGACGACGGAAAGTAATGTTGCTCACGCCCGTGCTGCCGTCGGAATTGATATTGTCATAAACAATCGACTTGGATATGTTTCCCACTCCTTGCTCATAACGGAAATCAAAGAAGATGCGCGAAATATTGACCCCTACACCGATCACCACACTGGCATTGAACGGATAAAGTTCTTCGTGAATCCCTTTCTGGTCGAAGTTGCGGAAAGTGATTTCATTATGTTTCCCCCATAAATAACGGAGTTTGGGTCCTACGAAAATAGACATCCCGTAAGGTCCTTTTTTCACAACATTATAACCGTATAGAATAGGGAAATCGATACTGTGCAATACAGATTGTACGGATGCATAATCCGGTTCGATAGCAGGGTGCTGTGAGCCCAGCTTATCGAAGCTGATCTCACATTTGGCCACATTATAGGATACTTCCGGCTGGATGAAATGTTTCTTCATGTTGATGCGCATGAAGAGGGCGCCGAAATAACCGATTTTATAATTATTCTGCACCTCATCGATAGTCACATCCTTGATTTTTAGTTTGGACACCAGGAACATGGAAGAGTTGAATCCAGCCTTAATACCAAAGTTTATTTTCTTGGTATTGGGACGGTCCACCTTCTCTGCGTTGTAGTTCTGACCGAAAGCCATACAGCCTACGGTCAGCAAACCTAAAAGGAAAATTGTACGCAGCATATTCATGGTCGTATTATCTGGGGTCAGTTTTTCTTTTTCTCTACACTCCAACCAAACTTTCCGATTTTCTCACCAAGCTCATAATATCCGCCGTGTACATATACCAATGGGTTGGTTTCCGCCAACTCAAGTTTTCCGGTTTCCGGATTCAGATTCCGCTCGTCTGCCCGAACGTTCACCACGTCTGCAATAAACATATCATGCGAGCCTAGAGAGACGATTTCTTTCACACGGCATTCAATGCAGAGAGGTGACTCTTCAATCAAGGGAGCGCTGACCACAGTGCAATGTCCCGGAGTCAGCTTCATTTCTTCGAATTTGTGATAATTGCGCCCCGAACGTACTCCGCACCAGTCTGTGGCGAAAGCCATGTCTTTTGTTGTCAGATTGATAACGAACTCCATGTTCTTTTTAATAATCTCATGGGAGTATCGTTCCGGACGTACGGATATATAGCACATGGGCGGGTTGGTGCAAATCGTGCCCGTCCATGCCACTGTGATAATATTATATTCACTTTCTTCTTTTCCGCAACTGACCAATACAGCCGGTAGCGGATAAATCATCGTTCCAGGTTTCCAATCTTGTTTCATAGGATACTGATCTCTTCACGCTTTTGTTCTTTTTCGCAATAATGACATTTTACGATACAGTTATCTTTGTCTATCACATGGAATAACGTAGCCATCGGTTCATTGTTCGTGATACATTTCGGATTGGCGCATTTTACGATTCCATGAAGCTCATCCGGCATTTTCACTTCCCTCTTTTCCACCACCTCATAATCGCGGATAATATTCAGCTTGACGTGCGGAGCCACCACCGATATACGGTTTATTTCCTCGTCGCAGAAAAACTTGTCTGCAATCTTAATGATACCTTTTTTACCCAGCTTCTTACTGTCGAGGTTGAATCCGATCGTGATATTGCTGGTCATTTGCTCCACTCCGAGCAGTTGTACTACGGTAAAGAGCTTTTCGGAAGGGATATGGTCAATCACTGTCCCGTTTTTCAGGGCAGCTACTTGCAATGCTTGTTTATTTTCGCTCATAATAAAATATCGTTTTTAACATCATCTAATGTGATACCTAACACATCGCAAAGAATTGCTTCGCGGGCATACAGACCATTTTGCGCCTGTTGGAAATAGTATGCTTTCGGGTTGTCATCCACATCATACGCAATCTCGTTGACACGAGGCAGCGGATGCAGGATACGCAGATTGGGACGGGTGTTCTCCAGCATTTTGTTGCGCAGGATATATACGTTCTTTACACGTTCGTATTCCATCAGATCGGTGAAACGCTCCCGTTGCACGCGGGTCATGTACAGAATGTCCGCATCAGCGATAATCTCTTCGGTGAAATCCGTGTGCTCAACATACTTTATCTGGTGGGTCTTGCAATAGAGCTTGTACTCTTCCGGCATTTTCAACTCTTCGGGAGCGATAAAATGGAAAGTAGGGTTGAAGTGGCGCATGGCCATCAGCAGCGAGTGCACGGTACGTCCGTACTTCAAATCTCCTACCAGATAAATATTCAAGTTTTCCAGTGTTCCCTGTGTTTTGTAGATGGAATAGAGGTCGAGCATGGTTTGTGACGGATGTTGGTTGGCTCCGTCTCCTGCATTGACGATAGGCACCGGAGCTACCTCGCTGGCATACCGTGCGGCTCCTTCGAGATAGTGGCGCATGACGATAATGTCCGCATAATTGCTCACCATCATAATCGTGTCTTTTAGTGTCTCCCCTTTGGAAGAACTGGTCGCTTTCGGGTCGGAAAATCCGATAACACGTGCACCGAGACGGTTGGCGGCTGTTTCAAAACTCAGGCGGGTACGTGTGGAAGGTTCGAAGAACAAGGTTGCTACTACCTTTCCTTGCAATAACCGGCGGTTGGGATTCATTTCAAACTGCTTCGCCATTTCGAGCATATAGAGGATTTTTTCTTTAGAATGTTCGGCAATGGTTACTAAACTTCTGTTTTCCATTTTGTTATCTTTTATGTGGATAGAACTTGTTTTACCGGAGTGTAAAGGTACGAAGAATTTGTGAGAAGCACAGAATTATTTCGTTTTTTTTAGGTTCAGCCGGATGATTTTTGTTTCAGCCGTTCCTGTTGGATGAAACGACCGTATCTTTTGATTAATACGACCGCTCGTTTTGAACCGATCGAACGGTCTGACGAGTGTAAACGGGCGGTCGTTTGGTACAAAATATACGGTCGTTTATATTGAATCGACCGCACTTTTGAGCGGCACCCCACGCGGCACCCCTTCATACCTCCTGAAATGCCCTATTGATGGGGGATACGGAAGATACCCGAAATGCGTTCCGGCACCCCATCCGGCAACTAATATATATAATAAATAAAGAATGTATTAAAATACATTATATCTTTTTTCTCTGTAGAGTGCGATCTATCTTCGAAAAGATTCGTTCTTTTGTTGCTTGCCAATAATGGTATAATAATCAAATAACTAATGGTGCAAATGACGAACAAAAAAGGTTTTAGTCGGTGTGGCGAGCTCTACATCGATCGTTTACGTGAAGAAGGCAGATATTCTACAGCGCATGTCTATAAGAATGCTCTTTTTTCTTTCAGTGTGTTTTGTGGTACGTGTAATGTGTCGTTCAGGCAAATCACCCGTGAGAGCCTGCGGCTTTACGGGCAGTATCTTTACGAGAATGGATTGAAGCTTAATACGATTTCTACGTATATGCGTATGCTTCGTAGCATTTACAATCGTGGGGTGGAAGCGGGTAATGCCCCTTTTGTGCCGCGGTTGTTTCATGAGGCTTATACGGGAATCGATGTTTGTCAGAAGAGGGCTTTGACTGCTGCCGAACTGCATAGGCTTTTGTTTGACGATCCCCGATCGGAACGTTTGCGCCGCATTCAGGACATTGCTTCCCTGCTGTTCCAACTTTGTGGAATGTCGTTTGCCGATCTGGCACATTTGGAAAAATCGGCTCTTGAAAATAATATGCTTCGCTATAATCGCATCAAGACGAAAACGCCGATGAGTGTAGAAGTGTTGGATAGTGCTATGGTGAAGATCGACCGACTTCGGAGCGTTCGGAAGTCCCAACCCGGTTGTCCGGATTATTTGCTTGATATTCTTTGTGGTGATAAGTCACGGAAGGATGAAAAGGCTTACCGGGAATATCAGTCTGCCCTTCGTCAATTTAACAAAAATCTGAAAGAGCTGGCGAAGGCGTTACATTTGAAATCTCCGGTCACTTCTTACACGCTACGCCATTCGTGGGCTACTATTGCCAAGTATCGGGGAGTGTCCATTGAAATGATTAGCGAGGCGTTGGGACATAAATCCATAAAAACCACACAGACTTATTTGAAAGGCTTCGGACTGGAAGAAAGAACAGAAGTGAATAAAGGAAATTTATCTTACATCAGAAATTGTAAAGTGAAAGGATAATTAAAGATAATCAACTGTTAATCAGTGATAAACTATATCCATTACTTTTTAGGTAACGGATTTAAAATTTGTTGCAAAGATAGCCAAAAACATAAATAGCAAACAAGCAATTCTACATTTTTTTTTGTTTTATTTAAATTTTAGTATAAGAAAATCCCGGAGCATGAAAAGAACTCATTTTCATGCCCTATACTTTTTATTGTCCGATTTTAAATTCATTTTGCTGAACATCAAGCAAATTTCCGGTTGGCCCCTCCTTATACTTGTATTCTTTCCGTTTTCGTCATAAAGTATGTTCTGATGCATTTTATCCGTTACCTAAAAAGTAACGGATGTATATGGGGTAAAAAAACATGATTTTAACAAGCCGAAAATCAGTAAATGCTGGGCCTAGTAATGGGACAGGGGAAGGCGTAGCACACTCTAAACGCTGGTATGTAGCTATGGTGCGTATGCATCATGAGAAGAAAGTTGCCGAGCGTTTGGACAAAATGGGGATTGAAAATTTTGTTCCTGTCCAACAGGAGATTCATCAATGGAGCGACCGGCGTAAAAAAGTAGAAGCTGTTCTTCTTCCAATGATGGTATTTGTCCATGTTGATCAGAAAGAGCGCATGGAAGTCCTTAGTTTTTCTACAGTTAGTCGCTATATGGTGATGCGGGGTGAGAGCACACCGGCAGTGATTCCCGACGAGCAGATGGCTCGTTTCCGTTTTATGCTTGATTATTCCGAAGAAGCTGTTTGCATGAACAGCTCCCCTTTGGCGCGTGGTGAAAAAGTACGTGTCATCAAGGGACCTCTGACCGGACTGGTGGGTGAACTGGTCAATGTAGATGGTAAGACTAAGATTGCCGTGCGACTGAATCTGTTAGGCTGTGCATGTGTGGATATGCCTATCGGTTATGTAGAATCGGTGAAATCTTGATTTTAGTATCTGATTATATCTCATTGTATCTCTGATACACAATTTATCGTTTATACTATAATGGAAAAGACATTAAGGGGGATAGCTCAATACGCTCGTAAGAACTATTTGAGCTATTGGATTATTTTGGGTATTGACACAACAATATCAGTAGTATGTTCATTGATCGCTTATGCTGTCATTCATTATATGGCACATATACCTGTGAGTGACTGGGTTCTTTGTCAGTTTGTTCTCGTTTCTTTGCTGGGTAGTGTTGTCGGCTCTTTGTTGTTCCACACGTATCGCAACACGATCCGTTTTTCCCAGGCCCGTGAGCTCTGGCGTGTCATGTGTGCCGTATTGTTCAAGTCTGTCTGCCTGCTTGCCGTTTCTTTCTGGATTATTCCCGAAACGTCTGCGTTCGATAAATACCGTTTTTCCTGCCTTCTTCTCGACGGTCTTCTGACCCTGGTTGCGCTGACAGTCTTTCGTGTTTCACTCATCATCACGTACGATCTATTGCTGGACTGGGTGAACAAGAAGAACACCCGTATCCTTATCTATGGCACCGACGAGGAGAGTGTGGCGCTGAAGCTTCGTCTCAGGGACAGTTCCCATTACAAGGTGGCGGGCTTTTATGTTTATGGCAGGAACAACAGTCGCCGCCGTTTGGCCGATCTTCCCATTTATTATTTTGAAAACGATTCCGATGTGGATTACATCATCCGTAAGCGTGGCATTAAAGGTATTTTGTTTTCCCGTTATGAGGATACCCGTCTTGAGGAAAACCGTCTTTTGGAATACTGCAAGAGCAATGATCTCAAGACCCTGATAGCCCCGACGATCAGTGAGGTCGATTCTGACGGTAACTTCCACCAGTGGGTCCGTCCCATCAAGATCGAGGACCTTTTGGGCCGTGCGGAAATCAATATCAACCTTCGCCAGGTGGCTGCAGAATTCCGTGGTAAAGTCGTTCTGGTGACCGGTGCAGCAGGCAGCATAGGCAGCGAACTTTGCCGCCAGCTTGTCGGTCTGGGCATCCGTAAACTTGTCATGTTTGATTCCGCTGAGACCCCTTTGCATAATGTGCGTCTTGAATTCGAGAAGAATTATCCCGATATAGATTTCATTCCTGTCATCGGTGACGTCCGTGTTAAAGAGCGCGTGCGTATGGTATTCGAAAATTACCATCCCCAGGTGGTCTTCCACGCCGCCGCCTACAAGCATGTTCCTTTGATGGAGGAAAACCCCTGTGAGGCGGTTTTGGTGAATGTCACCGGCTCCCGCCAGGTTGCGGACATGGCCGTTGAATACGGTGCGGAGAAGATGATAATGGTTTCTACTGACAAGGCTGTTAACCCAACGAATGTGATGGGCTGCTCCAAGCGCCTTGCCGAGATCTACGTGCAGAGCCTGGGTTGTGCCATCCGTGAGGGGAAAGTGCAAGGGCGTACCAAATTCATCACAACGCGTTTCGGAAATGTATTGGGCAGTAACGGTTCCGTCATTCCCCGCTTCAAGGAACAGATCGAGAATGGCGGTCCGGTCACCGTCACCCATCCTGATATCATCCGTTTCTTTATGACGATTCCCGAGGCCTGCCGTCTGGTGATGGAGGCCGCCACTATGGGGGAGGGCAATGAGATATTTGTCTTTGAGATGGGCAAGGCAGTCAAGATCGTCGATCTGGCCACCCGTATGATTGAATTGGCTGGCTATCGTCCCGGTGAAGACATAAAGATCGAGTTCACGGGTTTACGTCCCGGTGAGAAGCTTTACGAAGAGGTCCTGAGCGATAAGGAGAATACGATTCCGACTGAAAATAAAAAGATCATGATCGCTAAGGTTCGCCGGTATGAATATTCCGATATCCTTGACACTTATTCAGAGTTCGAGAGGTTGTCCCGTGCCGTCAAGATTATGGATACCGTCCGGTTGATGAAGAAGGTGGTGCCCGAGTTCAAATCGAAGAATTCTCCGAGGTTTGAGGTGTTGGATAAAGAATAATAAACTAGAATATATTATGAACAATTCATTTTGCATTGCTACAAGTATGCAGAAAAAAGTCGGTGGGATACTTCCCTGCCTGTTTGCACTCTTTTTGCTTGCTTCCTGCCAGTCATACAAGAAAGTCCCCTATCTGCAGGACTCTGAAATTGTGGGACAGGTTACCCAACAGGAAACCCTGTATGATGCCAGAATAATGCCTAAGGATCAACTTACTATCATGGTATCATGTACGAACCCTGAACTGGCGGCTCCTTTCAACCTGGGAATGACTGGTTCTGCTGGTTTGACTGCCGGAAATTCACAGGGCGCTTCCCAATCCTCCCAACAGACTTATCTGGTGGATAACGAGGGGAATATCAATTTTCCTGTATTGGGGACATTGAAAGTCGGGGGACTGACCAAAAAGGAGGTAGAGCAAATGATAGTGGAAAAGTTGAAACCCTACATAAAAGAAACTCCGATTGTTACTGCACGTATGGTCAATTACAAAATCTCTGTGTTAGGAGAAGTCGCTAGTCCCGGTACATTTACTATCAGCAATGAGAAAGTGAATTTATTGGAAGCTTTGGCCATGGCAGGTGATATGACCATTTATGGAATCCGTGATAATGTAAAGTTGATTCGTGAAGATGCCAATGGCAAACAACAAATCATAACACTGGATCTTAATAAGGCTGAAACTCTTCTTTCTCCTTACTATTGGTTGCAGCAGAATGATATTGTTTATGTGACTCCGAACAAGGCAAAGGCTCGCAATTCGGATATCAGCAACAGTACAAGTATATGGTTTTCGGCTACTTCTATTTTAATTTCATTGGCAAGTTTATTAGTAACAATCTTCAGATAATAACATCGTATGGTTGAGGAAGGAAAAGAAAAAATGAGGGCACAATCCGAAGAACAGATCAATATTCAGGAAATCCTTTTCCGCTATCTGATTCATTGGCCATGGTTCGTAGTTTCGGTAATAGTTTGTGTTGCTTTAGCATGGGGATATCTGCGTCTGACAACACCTGTATACAATATTTCTGCCACTGTTCTGATTAAGGATGAAAAGAAAGGTGGCGGTGCGAATATGTCTTCCGAACTGGAAAAGATGGGGCTAAACGGTTTTGTCTCTTCATCAAGTAATATAGAGAATGAAATTGAAGTGCTAAAATCCAGAACATTGGCAAGGGAGGTAGTCAGTTCTTTAGGCTTGTTTGTGACCTATATGGACGAAGATAAGTTTCCAAACAAGGAATTGTATCGTACTTCTCCGGTTTTGGTCAGTCTGACCCCTCAGGAAGCGGACAGGCTTCCGCAGACAATGGAGATAGATATGCTTCTGCAACCTGCCGGTGCGATGGATGTGCAGGTCAAGGTGGGAAAAAAGGAGTACCGGAAACATCTTGAGAAATTGCCTGCCGTATTTCCTACCGATGAAGGTACGGTTGCTTTTTTTGCGAACAATGATACTTTGTCATCACTTCGTCCGGAAAGTGTAACAACAGAACGTCATATTACGGCTTATATTAACAGGCCTTTTGCTGTAGCGAAAGGTTATGCCGGTTCCCTGTCGATAACCCCTACCTCGAAGGCGACTTCCGTCGTGACCGTTTCACTTAAGAACTCTAATACCCAGCGTGGCAAGGACTATATAGACAAACTGCTTGAGATGTATAATATCAATGCCAACAATGACAAAAATGAGGTAGCCCAGAGAACGGCCGAGTTCATTGATGAGCGCATTGATATCATCTCAAAAGAATTGGGTAGCACGGAACGCGATCTGGAGAATTTCAAGCGTAGTGCGGGTATCACTGATTTGACAAGTGAAGCTCAGATTGCCTTAACTGGTAATGCCGAATACGAGAAGAAGCGGGTGGAAAATCAGACACAGATTAATCTTGTGATGGATTTGAAAAAATATTTGCAGGGTAGTGAATACGAAGTGCTGCCTGCGAATGTCGGTTTGCAGGATGCCGGGGTAGCGGGGGCGATTGACCGGTATAATGAGATGGTAGCCGAACGTAAACGCCTGTTACGTACATCAACGGAAAGCAATCCGGCAATTGTGAATCTTACTACCAGTATCCGTGCGATGCGCAGTAATATACAGACCACTCTGGATGCCACGTTGAAAGGACTTGAAATAACGAAAGCTGATTTGATTCGTGAAGCGAGTCGTTATTCCCGTCGTATCAGTGATGCTCCGACTCAGGAACGTCAGTTTGTGAGTATTGCCCGTCAGCAAGAAATCAAGTCCGGTTTGTATCTGATGCTGCTTCAGAAGCGTGAGGAGAATGCCATTGTCTTGGCTGCCATAGCCAATAATGCCAAGATTATTGACGAGGCACAGGCGGACAGTACTCCGATTTCCCCGAAACGGATGACGATTTATTTGGCGGCTTTGGTATTTGGAATAGGTATTCCGGTAGGTGTTATTTATTTGATCGGTCTGACCAAATTTAAGATAGAAGGTCGTGCTGATGTTGAAAAATTGACTTCGCTCCCTGTTGTTGGTGATATTCCATTGGCAGATGAAAAGACGGGAGCTATTGCCGTATTTGAGAATCAGAACAATTTGATGAGCGAAACCTTCCGTAATGTCCGTACCAATCTTCAGTTTATGCTTGAAAATGGTAAGAATGTAATTTTGGTAACTTCTACAGTTAGTGGTGAAGGAAAATCTTTTATATCCGCCAATCTGGCTATCAGCCTTTCTTTGTTAGGGAAAAAAGTCGTGATAGTAGGCCTTGACATTCGTAAGCCCGGATTGAACAAAGTTTTCAACCTACCTAAGAAAGAGTATGGTATAACTCAATTCCTTACCAATTCCACTGTAAATCTGATGGATTTGGTGCATCATTCTGATATAAACAAGAATTTATATATTCTTCCAGGTGGAACAGTTCCCCCTAATCCAACAGAGTTGTTGGCTCGTGACGGTTTGGAGAAAGCTGTTGAAATCTTGAGGAAGAATTTTGATTACGTGATATTGGATACGGCACCTGTGGGTATGGTAACTGATACTTTGCTTATAGGACGTGTAGCGGACTTATCTGTTTATGTATGCCGTGCTGATTACACCCGTAAAACGGAGTTTACCCTGATCAATGAACTTGCCGAGAATAATAAACTGCCTAATCTCTGTATTGCCATTAATGGCTTGGATCTTCAGAAGAAGAAATATGGTTATTACTATGGTTATGGCAAATATGGCAAGTATTATGGCTATGGTAAACATTATGGTTATGGGGAGTATAAGATAAAAGACAAGGCTAATTAATCAATAATAATATCAAAGATATGTCAGTGTTTAAAGACAAAGTCCTGTTGATCACAGGCGGTACAGGTTCATTCGGTAATGCCGTACTCCGTCGTTTTCTCACAAGTGATATAAAGGAGATCCGTATTTTTTCACGGGATGAAAAGAAACAGGATGATATGCGTCACCATCTTCAGGCACAGCATCCTGAACAGGCATCAAAGGTGAAGTTTTATATCGGTAATGTTCGTAACCGTGAATCTGTGGATGTTGCGATGCGTGGAGTGGATTATGTGTTTGCGGCTGCTGCTTTGAAGCAGGTACCTTCCTGTGAGTTTTTCCCTATGGAAGCGGCCATGACTAATGTGATGGGCACAAGCAATGTATTGCTTTCAGCTATTGATCATCGTGTGAAGAATGTGGTTGTTCTTTCTACTGACAAGGCTGCCTATCCCATCAATGCCATGGGTATTTCTAAGGCTCTGATGGAAAAGGTGGCTATTGCGAAAGGGCGTGAACTTGGTGAAGGTGCGCAGACAACTATCTGTTGTACCCGTTATGGTAATGTAATGGCATCACGTGGTTCGGTTATTCCTTTGTGGGTGGAGCAGATCATGTTAGGCAAATCCATTACTATTACAGATCCTAATATGACCCGTTTCATGATGACATTGGATGATGCGGTGGATCTTGTTATCTATGCCTTTACCCATGGTCACAATGGTGATCTCTTCGTACAGAAAGCTCCTGCCGCGACCTTGGATGTGCTTGCTGAAGCCTTGAAGCAGATTTATTCTAAGATTGATCCTAAATACGGTGAAACCGAAGTCAAGGTTATCGGTACCCGTCACGGTGAAAAACTTTATGAGACTCTTGTCACTCGTGAGGAAATGGCAAAAGCCATTGATTGCGGCAACTACTACCGTATTCCTTGCGACAGTCGTGACCTCAACTATGACAAGTTTTTTGTGGAAGGTAATGAGAAGGTTTCAGCAATTGAGGATTATCACTCTCACAACACCGCACGTCTGGATGTTGAGGGGATGAAGGAACAGCTTATGCGTTTGCGCTTTATTCAGGAGGATCTCGGTTTGATAGAGCGTGCCAAATCAAAAGAAATCCGTTCCGAATAATGAAGATACTTGTAACAGGCGCCAAAGGTTTCGTAGGAAAAAATCTTTGTGCCGAGCTCTACAATATAAAGGAAGGAAAGGCCCGCTGTTATGGCGGTCTTGTTATTGATGCTGTTTATGAATATGATATAGACAGTAATCCGGAGGAATTGGATGTTTACTGTTCTGACTGTGACTTCGTCTTCAACTTAGCAGGTGTAAACCGTCCAAAGGAGAATAGTGAGTTTATGAACGGCAACTTCGGTTTTGCATCAATATTGCTCGACTGTTTGAAGGCTCATAAGAACACTTGCCCCGTGATGTTGTCAAGTAGCATCCAGGCAACCCTGATCGGCCGTTATGGTACGAGCGATTACGGCAAGAGCAAGTTAGCGGGTGAGGAGCTGTTCTTTGAGTACGGTAGAGAAACAGGTGCTAAAGTATTGGTATATCGTTTTCCGAATCTTTTCGGCAAATGGTGTCGTCCAAATTATAACAGCGCGGTTGCCACATTCTGTAACAACATTGCCAACGACCTTGACATACAGGTGAATGATTCCTGTGTGGAACTTGAACTTCTTTATATCGATGATCTTGTAAAAGAAATGATAAGTGCCTTGCAGGGTAATGAGCATCACTGTGAATTTGACGGTGTGAAGACTGTTCTTACCGCCAATGGCCATTATTGCGCCGTACCTGTTACCCATAAAGCAACTTTGGGTGAAATAGTTTCGTTACTTGAATCTTTTAAAGCACAGCCCCAGACATTGCTAATGCCCGAGATACCGGAAAATTCATTCGCCAAGAAGCTTTACAGTACTTTTCTTAGCTATTTGCCCAAAGAGAAGGCTGTCTTTCCGTTGAAGATGAACGTAGATGAGCGCGGCAGTTTCACAGAACTGCTGAAGACGGTAAATTGTGGTCAGTTTAGTGTGAATATAAGTAAGCCAGGTGTTACCAAGGGGCAGCATTGGCATCATACGAAATGGGAGTTCTTTATTGTTGTGTCGGGTAAGGCTCTCATTCAGCAACGTAGGATAGATACGGATGAAGTACTGAATTTTGAGGTTAGCGGTGATAAGATAGAGGCTGTACACATGTTGCCCGGCTATACTCACAATATCATAAACCTCTCTGATACTTGCGATTTGGTAACCCTCATGTGGGCGAATGAGGCATTTGATCCCAATTGTCCGGACACTTATTTCTTACCCGTAGAATAAATACAATTATGGCAGATATTAAGACAGATTATAGCGACGTAAAGTTTGCAGATAATGGCAAACTGAAACTTCTTATCATAGTAGGTACAAGGCCTGAGATTATTCGTCTTGCAGCAGTTATTACCAAGTGTCGAAAGTATTTTGATACAGTATTGGCGCATACCGGTCAGAACTATGATTACAATCTCAACGGGGTATTTTTCAAGGATTTGAAATTAGCCGATCCGGAGGTTTATATGGATGCTGTGGGTGATGACCTCGGCTCAACGGTCGGCAATATCATCAACTGCTCCTACAAATTAATGAATGCAATCAAGCCTGATGCATTGCTCATATTAGGTGATACCAACTCTTGCCTGAGTGCCATTGCGGCAAAGCGTTTGCACATCCCTATTTTCCATATGGAGGCAGGAAACCGTTGTAAAGATGAGTGCCTGCCTGAGGAGACCAACCGGCGCATTGTTGATATTATCAGTGACGTAAATCTGGCATATAGCGAGCACGCAAGGAGATACCTTCACGAATGCGGTCTCCCTAAAGAACGTACTTATGTGACCGGTAGTCCCATGGCTGAGGTATTGCATGCCAATCTTGCCGATATAGAGGCTAGCGACATTCACCGTCGTCTTGGTTTGGAGAAGGGAAAGTATATCCTACTTAGTGCTCATCGCGAGGAGAATATTGACACAGAAGAGAATTTCCTTTCCCTGTTTAATGCTATCAATGCCATAGCTGAGAGGTACGATATGCCTATTCTTTACAGTTGTCATCCTCGCTCACGTAACCGAATAGAGAAGAGTGGTTTCCAATTGGATAAGCGTGTAATTCGTCACGAACCTCTCGGTTTCCATGATTACAATTGTCTGCAAATGAATGCAGCCGCTGTAATCAGTGATTCAGGCACTCTGCCTGAGGAAAGCAGCTTCTTTACCAGTGTGGGACATCCTTTCCCGGCAGTCTGTATCCGTACCAGCACCGAGCGTCCCGAATCGTTGGACAAGGCTGGTTTTATCCTTGCGGGCATCGATGAGAAGTCGCTTCTTCAAGCTGTTGACACTGCTATTGCCATGAATGCAGAGGGAGATAACGGGATTCCTGTGCCTGTATATGTTGAAGATGTTGCCAATAAAGTGGTGAAGATTATTCAGAGTTATACGGGGGTGGTAAACAAAATGGTGTGGAGAAAAAAGTAAAGTTTGTATAAGTGAGAAATAATATATGAAAACTGCATTTTTGGTTCAAGCTCGTATGGGGTCAACTAGGTTGCCTCATAAAATATTACGCCCATTTTATAATAATAATTGCATATTGGATTTACTTATTAATAAATTGAATCTGATTATTGATGCAAAAATTATTATAGCTACTTCTGTAAGTTCAGAAAATGACGTAATAGAAAAGTTCTGTAAGGAACATGGCATAGTATGTTTTAGAGGAGAAGAAAATGATGTTTTGAAGCGTTTTATAGATGCAGCAGAAACAAATGGAGTGGATAAAATAATCCGCATTTGCTCTGATAATCCTTTTCTCGAATTAAACTCAATAAAGAAATTGATTGAAGTCTCAAGTAACTCTGATGCAGAGTATATTAGCTTTGATATTAACGGTTGTCCTTCTATTAAAACTCATTTTGGATTTTGGGCTGAATATGTTTCTTTAGATGCATTAAAGAAAGTGCAATGTTTAACAGATGAAAGAATTTATCATGAACATGTAACGAATTATATCTATACAAATCCTGAAATTTTCAAGCTAGAATGGATTGAAGGCCCTATTTGTTTGAAAGGCCGTTCGAATATACGCCTAACAATAGATACAATCGAAGACTTTACTAATGCACGGAGTGTTTATGCTGAGTTGTGCAAAGTAAATCCATATCCTACGATTGATGAAGTTGTGTCTTATCTTGATGAACATCCGGATATTTATAATGCAATGGTTCAACAAATAAATAAAAACTCAAAATGATAACTAAAGGTGAAACTTATATTATAGGTGAGATTGGTCAAAACCATAATGGTTCTGTTGATGTGGCAAAGTTAATAGTTGAATTGATTTCCCGTCCTGTTAAAGAGGAAACATTCGGTATAGCTTTAAAGCCAATGAATGCGGTTAAGATGACAAAGCGTGATCTTAACGAAGAATTGACTAACTCACAGATGAATCGTATCTACGATACTCCGAACTCATTTGGTCGTACTTATGGTGAACATCGTGCTTTTCTTGAGCTTAATGACGAGGCTCACTATGAAGTATATAAGTATGCAAAAGAAAAAGGTCTTGATTTTGTTGAAACATTATGCGCCAAAGGTTGTATGTCATTACTTAAGCTTTTTATTCCTGATTATTTAAAAGTAGCAAGCCGGGATCTCACTAATCTTCCTTTGCTTGAGGCAATGGCAGAAACTAAAATACCCATTATTCTTTCTACTGGTATGGCAGGAAAACAAGAACTTGACAATGCTCTTAACACAATAACACGTTATCATTCCAATATTTCAATATTGCATTGTGTTTCACAATATCCCACACATCCTGATAATCTTAATCTTAAGACCATTAGTTATCTGAAAAAACATTATAGCCAGTATCCAATAGGTTTCTCAGATCACACTATCGGTATTTCGGCACCTGTGGTAGCAGTAGGTATGGGAGCTGAGATTATAGAAAAGCATATCACTATAGACCGTCACATGAAAGGTACTGACCAGGCAGGATCATTGGGACCTGATGGTGTAAATCGCATGATTAGAGACATTCGTATTGCGGAAAAATGGCTTGGAACCGAGGATTTGTATATTGATAAAAGTGTTGCTGTTGCTAAAGAAAAGCTTGAACGTTCTATTGCAAGCAGGCGTGTACTGAAAGCCGGAGAGATTATTACAGAAAAAGATATACATATGTTGAGTCCCGGCGATGGTTTTAAATGGAGCCAGAAGGATTTAGTAATTGGACATACTGTTAAGGAAGATATTCCTGCCAATGAAATAATTTATTCAAGGTACATTTTATAATATGCTGCCAAAACTTATTCTTACTGATATTGACGGGGTTTGGACTGATGGAGGAATGTATTATGATGCTACAAATGTAGAATTAAAGAAGTTCAACACGTATGATAGTGCAGGTGTACTATTTGCTCACAATCTTCATATTCCTGTGGGAATTATTACTGGTGAGAATACTCAAATAGTACAACGTCGTGCTGATAAATTAAAAGTAGATTACTGTTATCTTGGAGTAAAAGATAAGCTTTCTATTGTACAGAATCTGTGTAAGGAATTATCAATTACTTTATCGCAGGTTGCCTATATAGGTGATGATCTTAATGATATGGATGTTCTTTCTAAAGTGGGATTTGCCGGTGTTCCAGTATCAGCTCCCGAGTATGTGAAGCAACTAGCCAATGTGCCTCTTTCCAAAAAGGGTGGGGAAGGTGTGTTTCGTGAATTTGTGGAGGTAATTATAGGTGAGGAGCGACTTTGTGAAATAATCAATAAAACATTTTTAATAGAACAATGATACAGTCTAAACAGGATTTAAAGCATTATCTTCTTGAAGATCGTAAGGCTCAACATAAAGTATTGTTTCCTTCATTGAAACAACGAATAGTTGAGTGGTTATTCCCCGATTACAATTATGAATTTACAAAATGTCTTAGATATTTGGAATACTTTACTAATTGTAATGATATTTTTATGGGGGTAAAACGTATATACTTTATTAAGAAGTTGTCAAGATTACGTGCAATTACAGGTATAGAACTTAATCCTAACTGCGCTGGTCCTGGTATTCATATTTCACATGGGAAAATTGTGGTCGGTTCCATTGCTAAACTGGGTAAGAACTGTAAAATACTGTCAGATGTAACTATTGGTGGACAAGGACGTTATGACAGATGTGGAGCTCCGCAAATAGGAGATAGGGTTTTTATTGGAAGTGGTGCAAAGATTATTGGCAACATAACTATAGCAGATGATGTTGTGATAGGAGCAAACTCTGTTGTTATTCATTCGATAATGGAGGCTGGTATAACTGTTGCTGGCAATCCGGCCCAAAAAGTGAGTGATACAGGAAGTTATCATTACCTCAATAAAGAGTAACCGAAAAGATCGATTGTTTTAATTATACTAATCTATTACTATATGATTTTCTAATCGACGATAATAAAAATGAGTATTATAAATCAGTTAAAAAAGACTTTCAGACCCTTAAAGAATCGTTTATATGCTCTACCTCTGTATTTACAGAGATATGCTAATAATGAGGTAATTCTTAATGGAGCCCGGCTAAAAAAAGTGAAAATAAAAATTAGGGGAAGTGAAAATAGGGTATACATTACACTCGTCGCAAGTATTGGAAAATTCTGAAATTAGTTTAAATTGTTGTAATTCTGTGATTTATTTGCAGGGAGGGTATGCTAATAACTTGATTATTAGAGTTATGGATGATGGTAGTGATGTGACTATAGGAAATAAGACGACGATTAATGGGGCTGAATTATGGGTTACGGAAGGGATGGATATTACAATAGGGCAGGATTGTATGTTTGCAAAGAATATCGAATTGAGAACAGGAGACAATCATGCCATATTTCAACATGGTAAGCGGGTGAATCATGGCGGGTCTATTTCTATCGGTCATCATGTCTGGATTGGTGCGAATGCGAAGATAATGAAAGGTGTGTTGATACCTAGTGGCTCTGTTATAGGTAATTCGTCATTGGTTACTAGAAGTCTTGAAGAGGAAAATGCAATATATGCAGGAGTCCCTGCAAAGTTGATTAAGAGTGATATTTGTTGGTATAGAGATAAAAAGTATAGACTATAGGCAAACAATGATAAAATAATATAAATGACAGGCAGAATACAGAAATCTATAAAAAATGCCAAAGTGAACGTGATATTTTATGTTATCACGGCAGTTTTGGCTTTCTTCTCTCGTAAAGTTTTTTTAGATAATCTCGGCACAGAGTTCTTGGGATTGTCATCAACGTTAGGCGATATACTCAATTTGATGAATATCACAGAACTAGGGATTGGCACTGCTGTTGGTGTTACTCTTTATAAGCCTTTGTTTAATGATGAGAGAGAGAAAATAAGTGATATTATATCGGTGTATGGATTCCTTTATTCCCGTATAGGTATATTAATAGGTAGTGTCAGTTTTATATTTTCATGCTTTTTCCCGTTAATGTTTAAGGATATAAATATTCCATTATGGTTGGTGTATTTCATGTTCTTCTCAATGGTATATGGTGCTCTGCTTAGTTATTTTGTTAATTATAAGCAGATTATTCTTTCTGCATCGCAGAACAACTATGTAATAATGTATCGCTATAACATTATTACTGTTGTTAAGACGGTGTTACAGATGATGTCATCATTACTGCCATTTTGTTATATTTGGTGGATATGTTTGGAGATTGTTGCGGGAACAGTAAACTCGATCATTCTTCATTTTTCAGTGAAGAAACGTTATCCATGGCTAAATACTTCAATTAAATCGGGAAGAGCAAAATTTAAAGACTACAAAGACTTGTGGGTAAGGACAAAGCAAGTTTTTGCATTTAAGTTATCTCATTTAATATTCAACGGGTCAATAAACATTTTTATAAGTATTTTTTCTTCATTGTCTATGGTTGCAATATATGGCAATTATAATATGTTGATGTCTAAAATAACAGCCTTTTTTGATGGTCTATTTATTGGTATGGGAGCTAGTATAGGAAATTTAATAGCAGAGGGTAATAAAGAAAAATTACTTAAAGTATTTTTTGAACTTATGAGTTTAAGATATTTTGTTGCAGGACTGTGCAGTATAACGCTTTATTTTGCTGTCCCAAAGTTAATTCTTGTATGGTTAGGTGAAGAATATATTATGCCTCAATTAGTTCTCATACTGATGTCTATTCATATTTTCATACTTCAAGCGCGTCTTACTGTGACAAATTTTAAAGATGCTTATGGATTGTTTCAAGATGTGTGGGCTCCAATAGCAGAGGTGTTTATTAGCATGTCTCTATCATTAATATTAGGTAAGTATTTTGGATTGCCTGGTATCTTATTTGCTTTTACAATAGCAGATTTGCTTATAAAAATTTGTTGGCAACCATATTATTTATTTAAAAATGGTTTCCAAATGTCCATAATTAAAGAATATCTACCTGTGTTTTTAAAATATGTTGTTATCCTTTGTATAACAATATGTGGTGTTTTGTATGTGGAAGGAGGAATTAGTTCTTTGGTTAATTCAACTTCAATGATTGGTGCTTTTATGTATAGTTTTATTATTGGATGTTTAATTTTATTTCTCCTTACCATATTCTTTATGTGTTTCGACAAAAATTTTAGATTTTTAATGATTCACGTTAGAGATTATTGGAAAAATAAATAATGTATGATGTTTTTCGATATCTTATATTCTTTTGTTCAATTGATTAAGCACATTTTGTTTGGCAAAAATATAGATGTAATTCTATATTATCCGCAACATTTTAATCGTTCAACTAAAGGTACGAATCCTTATTTTGATTCGATAGTTGAGATTTGCAAAGAGAATGGAGTAAAATATCTTATAATGGAAGAACCTGATAGTGGTACTTCTAATCCTCGCGATCCTCAGTGTATGAAAGCAGATGCTTTCTTTTGGATTGTGACGATAATGCGTAAGCTGATGCGTGTTGGTCATAAAGGAAAAGCACCTGTAGAGATAGATGCGAATATAGCTCATTTTTGGGATGCAATTACCTTTCATAAGTTTAGAGCAAAGAGGTATATTACAATCTCAAACTCTATGATTGATGTTTTAGCTGAGTTAAATCCAAACGGAATAGTGTACGATTACCAACATGGAATCATATTTAATGGACATCCGGGATATTTCGTAGAAAAAGACTATTTGGTACCTTCATATATAAAGTCCAATAGACGTGTCATGTTATGGGGAACGCTTTATCGATGTGCTTTTGATGGGGCTTTGTTCAAAGATGAATTATATAAGAGGATAAAAGTGGTTGGTTATCCAATACGAAATTCTGTGATTGATATTGTATATCAAAAACGAGAGTGTGTTATAATATCTTTACAAATAACATCAGATGGTGAAATGTGGTATAAGCATTCGCCTAAGATGTTGTATGAGTGCTTGGAGCAATTGGATAAATGGGGTTATAAGGTGTTGTTGAAGCACCATCCTCGTTTTAATAATGAGGTAGATTTGAGTGATGTCACTACAAAATATCCGTTTGTAGAGTTTACCACAAAAACATTAATAGAGTTGGTTCCTTTAGCTTTATTCCACATTACATGGAGTTCTACTACTAGTTTCGAATATGCAAATTTTGGTGTTCCTACTTTTTTCTTGGTTGATGAGATGTTGTCTCATGGTACAACAATCTTTTATGAACAATATCGCTATCCTCTTTATGAAAGTATGAGTTTATTAGAGGTGGGAACACGGATAGCGGACAAGCAGGTCTATGAAGAAGATTGTAAGGTTGTAAAGGAGTGGTATGATAGTGCATACGCTTCGTTTAACAGACAGCAGGTATTAAAAATACTCACAGGAAATGAAGACTAAAAAGATAAAAGTGTTCCTTGGAGGATACGTTAATTACACTAATGCGCAAAATTTGAATTGTCGTGCTTTGGCGAAATATCTTAATAAGGGGAAGATTGAGTGTGCGGCAATGCTTTTCCCAAATGGTAATTTGAGTGTGGATAGTGATTTGGTTGGCATAAAGTTGTTTAAGTGTTTGCGTCCTCAACGTTATTTTCGTTATCTTACATATTTGAGAGGTATTATGTGGTGTGACGTGGCATATTTGCCAAAAGGTGAAATATGGGAGTTCTGTAGTAGGTGTCTGAAGTGGTTTGGTAAGAAGTCGTTCACCACTGTTGAGGGGGTCATATCAGGTACAAATCTAGATAAATCTATTGTATCTTATGGCTCTAAGGAAGCTATTGTAAACGTCTATAGCTTTACAACGAAGACCTATGCTATTACTAAATACATGTCTGAGAAGAATAAGGAATTGCTGGGGATTAATTCTGACGGAGTGCTGTTTTTAGGTATTGACACAGAGCTATTTCAACCTCAAAGTAGACCTAGAGATAAGTTACATAATATAGCGTTTATAGGTAATAATATTCGCTATAAGGGTATTGATGATTTCTATGCAATAGCAGAGAAGTTTCCGGCGCTCACTTTTCATATAGTTGGTGGTGGTATTGGTTATGATGTAGTTGAGGAAATTGGATCCAAAGGACTGAGGAACTGTGTCTATCATGGTTTAATGGACCATACTCAAATATCGGAGTTTCTCAAAGGTATTGATTTGCACATTTTTCCTTCTCGTTCTGAAGGCTTTCCAAAAGTAACACTTGAAACGGCAGCTATGGGGGTACCGTCCATTGTTTATTCAGATTATGGGGCCTCGGAATGGATTACCACAGGGAAAAATGGTTATGTGGTTGATAAAATAGATGATATAGAGGTGATACTCAAAGATCTTCAGCAAAGTCCTTGGAAACTCAATACTCTTGCGGACGAAGCTATAAAATTGGCTGAATCATTTGATTGGCGGGTGCTTATTAAAGATTGGGAGAAGGTAATAGAAAATTTGGTTAGATAATACACATTGTTAATAAAATTACTTTTGTAAAAAGTATATAAAAGTGCTGAATTCATTTTTACTGTTTTTTGTATTGTTTGTAGTGTTGAGACTATGTTCTTATGTTGATAATAAGAAAACTTCATTACCGTCATATTTTATTTGTGATAACTTGATATTATGTAAAGACGTATTGTCATTGTCTAATACTTCAGTATATAGGGGTTACGCTATACTGATAATAATGCTTTGCCACATTGCAGGGTGTTGGAATTTTGTAGGGTTCACTCCCTTCGGTGGCATAGGAGTAGCAATGTTTCTTTTTTTATCCGGTTATGGACTTAATGAATCATGGAAGAAAAATGGGCTAAAATCGTTTTGGAAGAAAAAAGTGCTGCGTGTTATTTTTCCATATGTGCTATTTAGGATGATATGGTTGATGATAGATGGTTCTATATTAGATGGAAGTGCATATTTTTCTATCGTCAATTGTTCACATTCTTCTTTTTGGTATATTGATTATTTGGTAAGGTGTTATATAGCTTTTTATATTAGTAATAAGTTACTTAACGGTAAGTACAAGTTATTATTGCTTTTACTTTTTGCGATCTATTCATTTTTGTGTCTTTCATCACTATGTGCTGAACAAGCTTTTAGTTTCTTGGTGGGAGTTATAGTATCGGAGAGGAAGAGAGTGATAGATTGCGTGCCTTTTAGAAAAGTGTGCTTTTATAATAGTTTTTTGCTCTTACTAGGTATAGGTTGTCTTGCGCTTAAACAACTCTCTTTTATGAGGGATTTATCGAATACTCATTGGTTTCTGTTATGTGAATTGGGAATAAAATTGCCTTTAGGAATATCTTTCATGACATTACTCTATTTAATGAGGAATATGGTAAATTCACAGGTTATAGTGATGTTTGGGACTATAAGTTTGGAACTCTATCTGATTCATATTTGGTTGGTAAAATATATTGTAAAGGATAGTGTCTTTCAAGGTTTGGCATTGATAATTGTAAGTACTTTATTGGCTTATAGCTTTAATAAAATGTGCAACTATTGTACGAATTTATTAGTGGCGTATAAAAGAAATGATAATGCGAATTGATTATAAACCTATATATTTAGTTATTACGCCGTTTTTCCCTTCAGCGCAGTCATTTCGTGGTCCTTACGTGTATGATCAAGTAAAGGCAATAATGTGTGACGGTCGTTATCGGGTAATTGTGATGATGCCTGACTCCTGGATGCACAAAGTGGGGGAGTATGAATACGATGGTATTAATGTACATCGTTTTGTGCAGTATGACTTGCCGACAAATGCGTGGCCGGGGGCGGGGGATTATTTCAGTCTACATTCTTTTAGCAAAGCTTTGAAACGTATCAATGTTAAATATGAAGACATAGCTGTAGTGCATTCTCATGTAACAAGTTTAGCAAAGTATGCTGATTATGTAAAATCTAAGAATCCCCGGACAAAAACGATTCTGCAACATCATGGATATGACGTACTTAGCATTACCGATGGACGTTTTGCTGATAGGCAATGGCATAAGAGGCGTTGTATAAGTTATGGCGTGAAGTTGTGTAACAGAATTGATTTACATGTGGGAGTAAGTAAGGAGATATTACGCTATCTTGCTGAGTATGATGGTATAAAACTTAAAGATACTTATGTCTTATACAATGGGGTAGATAAAACTAAATTTTATTCAACAAATGGATCACATTCCGGTTTTCATATTGGATGTGTGGCAAATTTCTGGCCAATTAAAGACCAGATAACATTAATAAAGGCTGTAGAAATATTGCTTAAGGAAGGATTTGAAGACATAAAAGTTACATTTATTGGTACGGGGGTAACTAGAACAGAGTGTGAGGAGTATGTGCAAAGACAAGAATTGAATAATTATTTTGAATTTAAAAATGAAGTTGATCATCGCCAGCTAAATGCTTTCTATAATACTTTAGATTTGTTTGTTCTTCCATCTTATTGGGACGCATTTGGATGTGTATATACTGAAGCTTATGCTTGTGGAGTACCTTTTATGACGGCCAAAGGTTCTGGTATCACTGAATATATACGAGAAGAAGATTTTGATAATTGGGTAATTGAACCACACGACTATAAGGCACTTGCTCGAAATATCGGTCGCTACATTAAAACCAGAGAAAGGCAAATACTTAAATATCCTATAGATATAAATAAGCTTATACAGCCATTTATGAATTACTTAACACAAAAATGAATAGCAATATTATTTTAATTTTATCTGTAATCATTGCATTCTCAAATTCACTATGTATTGGGCTTCCTATACCTCAGGCTGCTTATTACGGATGGTTTGCTTTTATTGGTTTAATAGGCATTATCAATGGTGTAAGGATTAATGTTACGATGGTATTATTTATAATAGCATGTGTTTTGTCTATTCTTGCCAATGATATCCCATCCATATTTCAGGCTGAATATAGGTTGATTTCTTTTTGTTTGATGATTTTGGCAATTGGACCATTAAATGAAGGAAATTCATTGAATAAATTTAAATGGAATTTGTATGGTTTAATAAACAAGGTCATTATAGTCGGTACATTAATTTCGTTTGGTGGATACTTGGCGCATATTCCATTATTTCATGGATGGTCCGGATTTAATGGATTTACTAATCATAGTATGACAATGAGTAGTATTGGTGGTATATCATCTTTACTTTGCTTTAAGTTATTTCTTGATGAGACAAATAACCCTGATACAACTTTCCGGAAAAAATGGGGCTTCTTGGGTGCATCTGTTGCATCTGTTCTTGTTTGTTTTTTAGGTGCATCTCGTGCTGCATTGGGAGCTACGTTTGTAGCACTATTCTTTTATTTATGGTTTTATTTGGGCAATGTGGGTAAATTCATGAAATATTTAATTGTGGCTTTATTTCTTGTGGTTATCTCATCTCCCGTGTGGTATCCTTATACTGAAAAAGTGCGTGAAAAAACAGAGGCGCGTAATGCAATGGGAGGGCAGTTTTCGAGTAGGGATGATATGTGGAATGCTAGAAAAGCAGAGTTTGAATCGAGCCCAGTTTTGGGAATAGGATTTTCTAGTGTCGACCTTAAGAAGTCGTCTGATAGTGTGCGTGCTAATGGTGGTATTGAACCTGGTACCAGTTGGTTGTTTATGTTGTCATCTGTTGGACTATTAGGAACATTATTCTTTGCCATATTAGCACTAAAACCAATAATAAAGTATATGTTCAATGCAAAAAGGTATCCATTACAATTGCTGTTAGTGATAACTTTATTGGTATGGCGAAGTATCCATCTTTTTGCGGAGGGATATATTATGGCTGCAGGTGACTTTTCTTTTTTGCATGTGTGGATATTAATAGCTTTGGCTAATGTAATCGTGGATAATAAATATAAAATAACACAAGAGTAAATATGATAGAAATAATAGATACTATTGATAAGTTCAAGACTTTAGAGATTGAATGGAATTCATTATTTCATAATGCTAATGATGTAACATTTTTCCAAACATTTAAGTATAATTGGATTGCTTGGGAGACGTTTGCAACCCCAAATGATAAACTTTATATTATAACATACCGTACTAATGATAAAGAATTACAGGCTATATTCCCTTTTTACATAAATGGAAAGGGATTCCTAAAGTTTATTAATGATAGACATACCGACTTTTGTAATATTATTATATCAAAAGAGGTTGTAGCTATATATAATTTAATGAACGATGTCTGGAAATTTGTAGAGGAAGATAAGTTGATAAGGTTTCTGTTACTTGATAATGTAGTTTCCAATTCTCCTATTTTGGCGTATTGGAAAGTGTTTCAAGGTAATGCTTTCGTTTTTTCGCAAACAGAACACTCATGGTTAAACTGTCCTAAGTCTGAGAGCATTTTTAGTGAGTTTCGACACTTAAATGCCAAAGAACGAAAACGTTTGGTTACGCTTGACAAGAAATCGGTTCAATGTAATATGAAAATCTTTAATATTGCCAATGAACCTTATCCGGAACATGTGATAAATCGAATTATACAATTGATGATTGATTCTGGTTTACGTTCGTCATCGTATTTAAACGATACAATGAGGTTATTTATGCGTAAACTTTATGAGAATGGGTTGGTAGAATTACCTGTCCTATATGACAATGGTGAGCCGATATCTTTAGGTTTTGTATTTGTGAATGAGCAGAGAACTTATAGTATGAGATGGGTGATATTGTATAAATCAGGACAATTCAATTTGTGGAATAATGTGAGGTATATTGTTGAAAAATCTCAAATAGGTAGCTCTGTTGTTGATTTTGGTCGCGGTGGCTATGATTATAAGATGCAAAATTTCCGTCCCCAAGTAGAAAATCTCTATCGCTTTATGGCATCTAAAACCAAGTGGGGGAATTGGTATGTGCTGTTTAAGATTGCTGCTTCACATATGCGTAAAACTTTAAAAAAATATAAAGGCTGATGAAGGTTTTTGCTTTTCTTGCTGAACCAGCCAGTTATACAGTAGACCGAAATCTTAAAGTCTATGTGCCAATGGGAATAGATTACTGTTATCTATTGGGCGATAGCGAGGCAAAAAACACAGGGGGTGAGGGTAAAAAGGATGTGTTTGCAGACCTATCGAAATGGCAACAATGGTGTTATATGAGGCGTATACTTAAGAAGTATGATACTATTATATTTAACGGATACACTGGCTTGTCGTTTTTGATGTTGTTTGTTTTGAATTTGTGGTATAGTAAATCCATTGGAATAGACTCTGATACTCAGTATCGGGAACCGGTAGGACTGTTTAAACGATGGGGAAAGCGCATATATTTAAGCATAGTGTTTGGAAACAAACATATCTATGGTCTTGCTGGTGGTAATTATACACATAAAGACCTGTTTCGTAAGTTTGGTATGGCCCAGGAGAGAATTCTGTTAATGCCGATGGTGGTGGATAATGTACATTTTGATAATAAGAAGTACAAACAGAAGCCAACAGATATAATGTGTTTTGTATATGTGGGGCGATTGATAGAGTGTAAGAATATAGACTTTATGATTCGTTCATTTCTGGCTTATCACCAAAAATATGCAAATAGTGAACTGCATATTGTGGGAAAAGGGGCTTTTGGTGAGGTACTTAAAAAGAAATATGAGTCATATGGATCTGTTTTTTTCGATGGGCCAAAGTATGGTGACGATCTATTGAATGTTTATCGTCAAAATCATGTGTTGATATTACCTTCTACTTACGAACCTTGGGGATTGGTTGTTAACGAGGCTATGGCAGCGGGTATGCCAGTGTTAGTGAGTAACGAGGTGGGAGCACATTACGACCTTGTAGATGGTAACGATACAGGCTTTGTTTTTGATGCATATAGTGAGCAGTCACTTGTGGATGCCATGAGGCAAATATCAAATATAGATACATACAAGAAGTATTCTGATAATGCGTATAACTTTATGCACAATCACTGGAATTATTCGCTCTACCGTAAATGTTTGGAAGATTTTATAAACAAAACTACACGATGAGAAAAATAATAAAAAAAACTCTGTTATGCTTTTCGAGCATATTGCACCATAATAAGAAGAGTAAAATAGTGTATTATCACGATGTGTACGGTGATAAAAAATATACAGATATGGGTACTTCGCTTAGTACGTTTGCACAACATATTAAAGTGATATATGATGAGGGATTTACCATAAAAGCGAAAATTCAGAATCCTGATAAAGAAGTAATGATATGCTTTGATGATGGCTTTCGTGGTATTTATGATACCAGACAGTTTTTTATAGATAATGGTTTGTGTCCAACAGTATTTCTTGCAATAAGCTTAATAGGAAAGCCGGGGTATCTTAATAAAGACGAAATTCTTGAACTTCAAAAAGCAGGTTTTATATTTCAGTGTCATGCTTGGAGCCACAGTGATTTAACTAAATTCACTAAAGAGGAGTTGGTACGCGAACTTTGTGAATCGAAAAAGGAGCTCACGGAATTGCTGGGTAAAACAGTGGATGAGATATGTTTCCCAATAGGTTATTTTTCACAATTAGTACTTGATGAGTGTAAACGTTATGGTTACAACACTATGTATTCTAGTATACCAGGTAATTATTTTGACCAACTGTATGCGGATGGTTTGCGGACTCGTAACCTGTTGCAGTTTGCTGATGCCAATGAAGCAAAACTTATACTGCATGGTGGTAATGATATGATACATAATAGATATGTTAAAATGCATTGGAGAGGATAATATTTATGAATATTTTCGTAATTGCCACAACCTTACAAGCCGGGGGAGGTATAACAATATATAAGCAGTTCTTATCGCATCTGCCAAAGTATATAGGACAAAATAAGTATTGGATATTTATTAATCCTGTGCTGCCGAAAGTGGCGATAGAGGGAGTAACATATATATCTTTTCCTCTACAATCCAAGTTAAAACGGATTTTGTTTGAAGGTAAATTGCTACAAAATGAAATTGTAAAATTGGGAGTAAAACCCGATGTTGTGGTTTCACTTCAGAATAATGGATATAAGAAGATCGGGGGAAGTAAGCAGATTGTTTATTTTCATCAGTCGTTGCCGTTATATCCGGGAGCTTACAATCCTTTCAAATGTACAGAAAGAATGCTGTTTAATTATAAGCATATTTTTCCTCGCATAGTAAAGCGTACATGGGTTAAAAATACACAGTTTGTTGTACAAACACCTATTGTGAAGAAACGCTTTGTATCATACTTTAATGTTCCTACGGAAAATGTTCGTGTATGTTTTCCGGATGTTGAGAAGGTGGATGTTACACAGTGTAAAACCTATAATTGGGAAGATAATAAGAAACATTTCATATTTGTTGGTGATGATTCTAAATATCGTAATGGTTGCACTTTGGCAAAAGCCATGGGAATATTAAGTAAACAAAATCCGGCATTGGCGGCGGATATAAAAATTCATGTAACAAGTTCTGCAGAAAAAGCTCCTATAATGTACAATGAGGTAGTTAAGAATGGTGTAGACAAAAACTTCGTATTTGAAGGTATTATAAAGCATGATAATTTATTGAGTTACTATAAATCTGCTGCAGCTTTAGTTTTTCCGAGTTCGATTGAGACAGTCGGTTTGCCATTACTTGAAGCGGCAGCCTTTGGACTTCCGGTTTTGGCGGCTGATGTAGATTATGCTTATGAAGTGTTGAATGGTTATGATGGAGTAGTTTATACTGATGTGTATGATTATGAAGCTTGGGCAAAGAATATAGTAGCGTTTAGTATAAATCATAAACGATATAAACCTTTGCCACAAGAACGAGAAAGTGACTGGGGTGTTTTTTTTGATTTGATAAAGTAGACATTAAGTTAAAATAACGTCAAATAGAAATGTTAGATCTTTCTGTAATAATCCTCACATATAATGAGGAAAGACACATTGCACGAAGCATTGACAATGCAAAACGTATAGCCAAACAGATATATGTAGTAGACAGCTACTCAACCGATAAAACCTGTGACATTGCGCGTGAACATGGTGCGATAGTGTTGCAAAATAAGTATGTGAATCAAGCACAGCAATTTATATGGGCGATGGAAAATTGTCCTGTTAAAACGGAATGGACCATGCGTTTGGACGCTGACGAATACCTTACTGATGAACTTATAGAAGAGGTAGAGAAGAAGTTACCTTTGCTGCCTGCTAATGTTGCAGGTTGCATGTTACCGCGCAATGTAGTGCTATTTGGGCGTGAATTAAAGCATGGGAAACTACATACAATCCGTTTGATGCGTTTATGGCGTACAGGAAAGGCAATGATGGAACAGCGTTGGATGGATGAACAAATTTATGTTACCGAAGGTGATACAGTAGATATGAAGCATCGATTTATTGATGAAAATTTAAATGGACTCACTGAATGGACTCAAAAGCACAACAACTATGCCAACCGTGAGATTGTGGCTGCTTATGAAGGTTATTGGAACGACACTGTATCGGGAGGGAATGGATTGGAGAGCCGTAACAGGGAGAAAGGGAAGTATTATAAACTGCCCAAATTCTTGCGTGCATTCATGTATTTCTTCGTTCGCTACATCTGTTTTGGTGGCTTTCTCGATGGCAAACCCGGCTTTATCTGGGCTACATTACAGGCATATTGGTACAGGTATCTTATAGATGCCAAGATTGAAGAGATGGAATATTATATAGGGAAAAATCCTACACCGCAAGAGATGCGGACATATTTTAAGGAACGATTTAATATAAACGTTGATAAATGAGCAAGAAAGTCTTAATTCACAGTCTTATCTTCAGCCCAGATGGTGTTTCCACTGCATATCTTTATAACGATATCGCACTTAGATTTCAAAAAGAAGGTTATGAGGTAGTAGTGCTTTCTACAACACCGCACTTTAATGTAGTAGAGGAACAACTGGCAAAGCAACCGCTAAAGTGGAAAATCCCCGGAATTTATAAGGAAAGTGATTTTCATGGTATAAAGGTAATGCATGTGCCACAAAAGAAGTTCAAGAGCACTGCATTGCGTATTCTTGGTTTTGTTTATTGGCACATCATTTCGTTTCTCCTTGGTTTGTGCATACGCAATGTTAGTGTAATAGTGTCGCCCTCGCCACCTCTCAGCATAGGAATGCTTAATCTCATCCTCGGTAAATTAAAAGGTTGCAAAGTTATATATAATGTACAGGAAATTTATCCCGATATCCTAAAGAAGAAAACAGGACCGATAATCGCTTGTTTAAAGAAAGTCGAACGTTGCATTTACAACAAGTCTGCTGCAATCACTACCATTGACGATGTTTTCTATAATACGATTGTGAGTCGTTTTGAAGATCCGAATAAGCTACACATCATTCCCAACTTCGTAGATACTGACCTCTATAACCCAACTAATGTAGAACCTCTTGACGAGAATATCTTTCCTAAAACCGATTCTTTGAAATTGCTTTATGCCGGGAATATAGGACATGCGCAAGACTGGCGTCCGCTGGTGGCATTGGTCGAAAAAACAAAGGATTTGAATGTTGAGTACTTTGTGATAGGTATGGGGGTACAACGATCATACTTGGAACAACAGAAAGCAGAGAAGGGACTGGACAAGTTGCATGTACTCGATTATCAACCTCGCCATCTGATGCCGAGTATATTGGCATACAGTGACGTGCAGTTCATCTTTATGGCACCCGAAATGGAAATGATGGGATTTCCGTCTAAGGTGTATACCATTATGGCTTGTGAAAGACCGTTGCTTATATGTTCCGGAGACAAAACACCTATCGTAAACTTCACTAAGGATTATAATTGTGCAAAGCTTATTACTGAGAAGGACTTTGATAAGAAGGTAGATGAAATGGCACAATGGCTAGCATCGGTGTCGCGTGAAGAGCTTCAGAAAATGGGGCGTAACGGATATGATGTGATACAGCGCTATTACACAAAAGAAAAGGTAACAAAACAATACGTTGATTTGGTAAATAAAATATTATGAAGATACTTATAACCGGAATTCACGGCTTTGTAGGGGGGAATTTGGTAAAAGCTTTGGGGCAAAGTAATGAAATTTACGGCCTTGATATCGTAGCGCCTGAAAAGGAGGGTGTGGTCAAGACCTTTTCCTGGGATGATCTTGACGAAAATAAGATTCCACAAGTAGATGCCGTTATCCATCTTGCCGGCAAGGCACATGATTTGAAGAAAACTTCTGGGCCGGAAGTGTATTTTAAGGTAAATACGGGGCTCACTCAAAAGATGTATGACTGGTTTCTTAAATCATCGGCCGGGAAGTTCATTTTCTTTTCATCAGTGAAAGCGGCTGCTGACTTTGTCCCCGGTGATATTCTGACTGAAGATATTGTTCCCAATCCAGTAGGACCTTATGGTGAATCGAAGATCAAAGCTGAAGAATATATCCTATCTCATCCGGCCGCAGATAAGCAAGTGTATATCCTGCGTCCCTGTATGATACATGGTCCCGGAAACAAGGGGAATCTCAATTTGCTCTATGGAGTGGTGAAAAAAGGAGTACCTTGGCCTTTGGGGGCTTTTGAAAATCACCGCTGCTTTACCTCTATTGACAACCTTTGTTTTGTCATAAAAGGGCTGCTTGTTAAGGAAGTGGAATCGGGCATTTATAATATGTGTGACGATGAGGCGTTATCGACCAACGGACTTATTACAGTTATCTGCAAGGTTTTGGGTAAGAAAGCACGTATTTGGTATCTGCCCAAAGGGCTGATGAATGGTATGGCGAAGGTGGGAGATGGGTTGCACCTGCCACTAAACTCGGAGCGTTTGACAAAGCTAACTGAAGACTATGTGGTTAGCAATGCTAAAATAAAAAAGGCACTGGGTATAGATAAAATGCCCATACGTGCCGAAGAAGGACTTACACAAACCATTAAATCATTTACAAATACAAAATAAGTATGGTTGTATATCTGTTAATAGCAGTATTATTGCTTGTTCTTGAATGGGTCTATTTTAAGATTGCCGACAAGTTTAACATTATAGACAAACCCAACTTGCGTTCATCGCACAGTACTATTGTGTTGCGTGGCGGAGGTATTATTTTCTTGTTTGGAGCCTGGCTTTATGCTGCCTTCTATGGTTTTACATGTCCTTGGTTCCTGTTAGGACTCACTATGTTGGGTGGTATCAGTTTTGCGGATGATATTCATTCGGTATCCAATAAATTTCGCTTGATTGTGCACTTTGTCGCCATGACACTCATGTTCTACCAGTGGGGGATTTTGCTGCCCGAGTATTGGTGGGTGGTTATCATTGCGCTCATAGTATGCACCGGCATTATCAATGCGTATAACTTTATGGATGGAATAAATGGTATTACCGGCGGTTACTCGTTGGCTGTGCTTGTTCCGTTGCTTATTCTCAATTCGCGGGAGGGGTTTGTCGACCGGAATTTCATTATTGTGGCTTTGCTTAGCGTGCTGATATTCTGCTTCTTTAACTTCCGCACTAAGGCTAAATGTTTTGCAGGTGATGTGGGAAGTGTATCCATTGCGTTTATTTTGCTTTACTTTTTAGGTTCTTATATATTAAAAAGCGGAAACTATTGGGCTATTCTGCTGCTAATGGTATATGGCGTTGATAGTGTACTCACTATTCTCCATCGGATATTATTGCATGAAAATATAGGCAAACCTCATCGTAAACATGTTTATCAATTGATGGCCAATGAATTGCATATTAAGCATGTGGTAGTGTCGACCGTCTATATGGTTATGCAATTAATAATCTCTTTGGGGGCTATTTATTTGCCCATGAATAAGTATTTGTATTTAGTTGTAGTGCTGGTATTACTTTGTATCGTCTATGTCTTGTTCAAGAGAAAATATTATCACCTACACGAAGAATATCTACGTGCAAAAGTTAATGAAAAATATGGAAATAAATGATAAACTGCTTGATGAACTGTTAGCTCAGGCGGGAACAAATGAGCGGCGGCGCATTAATCTTGATTTGCGTAATGGTGAAGGTGACACTTCGCAGCGTATGCTCAATGCCTTGCTACCGGGAACGCATGTTCCTATTCATCGTCATACTAAAACAATTGAGACTGTCATTCTGCTTAGAGGTCATATAACGGAACTTTTTTATGATGAAAAAGGTGTTGAATGTGCTCGGCATGAATTGAATCCTGCAAGTGGTATTTATGGCGTACAAGTACCTGCCGGAATGTGGCATACTCTTATTGTGCATGAGCCCTCTGTCATTATAGAAATGAAAGAGGGGGCCTATGTGCCAATTACTATGGATGACATTTGGCAATATGAATAAGTCGCAAAGCTCCCTATATAAATCGAATTTAATATCAGGTATGGGGAAAGAGTACGGATAACAGAACTATACGTCAAGGTTTGACGTTGACAAAAGGTCGGGAAGAGTACAGTGGTATGTTCCTGACTTATACCCTCATATTAGCATGAAGCTAATATGATTTGTATGTGAGATATATCAACTGTCTGTGAAGATAGTTGATATATTTGTTAGAACAGTGCTTTACGAAGGCTAAAGCATAGCTTTAGAGGTCGTAAAGCACTGCTTTAGGACTTATATAGCACTGTGTTTGTTTGACGATGGGTGTGGCGGGTATGATGAGTTTATCAGGTGCGGTGGTTATGGCGGGTACAGTAGGTACACTTTTTGGGGGGCTCTCTATACACACGCACACGTGCGCGAATTAACTAGGTACGTGCGTACGTGTGCGTGGAAAAATGCGGGGTGTATTTACTGTACCTTTTGTACCTGTGGAGCTGTTCATATAGAGTAAAAGGAGCAGGCGGGAAAAAGTTTTCTGCCTGCTTTCTTTTTGAACGGATATTTTTTGTAGCTTTGTGAAAAATATGATTGATATGGAAGCTTTGCAAAGATTATACCCCATAGGGATACAGACTTTTTCTGAAATTCGTGAGAAGAATTACCTTTATATTGATAAGACGGAATACGTTTATCGCATGACTCATTTTGCGAAATATGTGTTTCTGAGTCGTCCTCGCCGTTTTGGTAAATCTTTGCTTACTTCTACTTTGCATAGTTATTTCTCTGGTCGTAAGGACCTGTTTCAAGGGTTGGCTATGGAGAGGTTGGAGAAAGAGTGGATAGAATATCCGGTTCTTCATTTTGATATGAGTATGGCGAAGCATGTGGATAAGGAGCGTTTGGAGCGTTTGCTTGACTTTATGCTTTCAGACTATGAGCGGACCTTCGGTCTCGATACAACTGCCGGTGATGCTAATCTGCGATTAACCCGTCTTATCAAGTGTGCTTATGAAAAGACAGGGAAAAAGGTTGTAGTTCTTATAGATGAATATGATGCTCCTTTGCTTGATGTGGTACACGAAAAGGAAAATCTAGGCGTATTACGTAATATCATGCGTAACTTCTATAGTCCCTTGAAAGCTTGTGATCCTTATCTGAAGTATGTGTTTCTGACTGGTATCACCAAGTTCTCTCAGTTGAGTATCTTTAGTGAATTGAATAATATCAAGAATATCAGCATGGATGAGCCATACGCTGCAATTTGCGGAATAACGGAGGATGAGATGCTAACGCAGATGAAAGAGGATATGGGGATGTTGGCTGCGAAATTGAATATTTCCCCTGAAGAGGTCTTGCTGAAGTTGAAGGGGAATTATGACGGTTATCATTTCACTTATCCGTCTCCCGACCTCTATAATCCGTTCAGTCTGTTGAATGCTTTTGCGGATGGCAAGTTCGGTTCTTACTGGTTCGGTAGCGGCACTCCTACATACTTGATAAAGATGTTGGAGAAGTTCGGTGTTGAACCTTCTGAAGTCGGAGGAAAAACAGCAGCTGTGGAGGATTTTGATGCACCGACGGAGACAATGTCCAGTATTACTCCGCTGTTATATCAGAGCGGTTATATCACCATCAAGGGTTACGATAGCGAGTTGGGACTGTACACATTGGATATTCCTAATAAAGAAGTTAGGGTCGGCTTGATGAGGAGTCTGTTGCCTTATTATGTGTCTACACCTACTGAAAAAACGAATACCATGGTAGCTTATCTTTCCCGTGATATCCGTAATGATGATATGGATTCTGCGTTGCGTCGGCTGCAGACTTTCTTGTCTACCATTCCTTATTGTGACAATACAAGGTATGAAGGTCACTATCAGCAGATGTTCTACATTATTTTCAGCTTATTGGGTTCTTTTGTGGATGTTGAAGTCCGTACCCCCCGTGGTCGAGTGGATGTGGTGCTTCGTACGAAAACAACGCTCTATGTGATGGAGTTGAAGCTTGACAAGACTGCCGGTGAAGCTCTGGAACAGATCAATCTGAAGAATTATCCTGAACGCTTCGCTTTGTGTGGGCTTCCGGTAGTGAAAGTGGCGATCAACTTTGATAGTGAACGCTGTACGATAGGAGAATGGAAATTACAGACTATTGATAAATGGTGAGTTACTATACGACTCGTTCATAATTGGTAACTCTGAATAGATAGAGTTAGGGTGAATGACAGGCGGGAATAAAAATCCCGCCTGTTTTTGTTTGGTCGGCTACCGGATTTTATCTACCTTTGTAACTTAATTAAGTGCATTTTTTATAAGCAAGAAAAAACATGATTCGAAAAATAATAAAAGCTCTTTGGATTTTATTGGCAATCGCAGTAGTGGCTGTCGTCATTATTTTTGTTTCTATTTCGAAAGGTTGGATCGGCTATATGCCTCCAGTGGAGGAACTGGAGAATCCAAGTTATAAATTTGCGACGGAGATCTTTTCTGAGGATGAGAAAGTGCTCGGTACTTGGTCTTATAGTAAGGAAAATCGTGTGTATACAGCCTACAAGGACTTGTCACCCAACATTATTAATGCGTTGATTGCGACAGAAGATGTTCGTTTTGCCGAACACTCGGGGATTGACGCTAAGGCGTTGTTCCGTGCATTTGTGAAACGTGGTTTGTTATTCCAGAAAAATGCGGGTGGGGGAAGTACTTTATCACAGCAGCTTGCCAAGCAGTTGTTTACGGAGAATGTGGCGAGAAATACTCTCCAGCGTCTTTTCCAGAAACCGATTGAGTGGGTGATTGCCGTAAAACTCGAGCGTTATTACACCAAAGAGGAAATTCTGAGTATGTACCTCAATAAGTTTGATTTCCTGAATAATGCTGTCGGTATTAAGACGGCTGCGCATACTTATTTTAACCGTGAACCGAAGGACTTGAAAATAGAGGAAGCGGCTACCTTGGTTGGTATGTGTAAAAATCCGTCACTCTATAATCCTGTTCGTTTTAATGAGCGTTCTCGCGGCCGTCGTAATGTGGTGCTTGGACAGATGCGTAAAGCGGGATATATTACTGAATCCGAATGTGATTCTCTGCAAGCGCTTCCTTTGAAATTGTCGTATAACCGTGTTGACCACAAGGAAGGTTTGGCTACTTATTTCCGTGAATACCTGCGTGGTGTGATGACAGCAACCAAGCCGGTGAAGAGTAATTATCGTGGTTGGCAAATGCAGAAATTCTATGAAGACTCCCTTTCTTGGGAAACGAATCCTCTGTATGGCTGGTGTGCGAAGAATAAAAAGAAGGATGGTTCGAATTATAATGTCTACACGGACGGACTGAAGATTTATACGACTCTCAACTCGCGGATGCAACAATATGCGGAGGAGGCGGTAGAAGAACATTTGAGTTATTTGCAACCTTTGTTTTTCAAAGAAAAAGTAGGAAGTAAGAATGCGCCATACGCAAGAGTGCTGCCTGCGAAACGGGTGGAAGAACTGTTGACGAAGGCCATGAAACAGACAGAGCGTTACCGGCTGATGAAAGAGGCGGGGAATTCTGAACAGGAGATTCGGAAAGCATTCGATACACCGCAGGAAATGACAGTCTTTTCGTGGATGGGAAGCAAGGACACGATTATGACTCCGATGGATTCAATCCGCTATTATAAGTCATTCCTTCGTACCGGCTTTATGTCGATGGATCCTATGAACGGGCATGTGAAAGCTTATGTTGGCGGACCTAATTATACATATTTCCAATATGACATGGCGATGGTAGGACGCCGTCAGGTAGGGTCTACTATCAAACCGTACTTGTATACGCTGGCTATGGAGAATAATTTTTCTCCTTGCGACCAGGTGCGCCACGTAGAGCAAACGTTGATTACAGAAACTGGGGAACCATGGTCGCCACGTAATTCCAATAAGAAGCGTTATGGTGAGATGGTTACTCTAAAATGGGGACTGGCTAATTCGGATAACTGGATTTCGGCTTATCTGATGGGCAAACTGAATCCGTATGAATTGGTGCGGCTGATCCATAGTTTCGGAGTGCGCAACAAGGCCATCGACCCGGTTGTTTCACTTTGTCTGGGACCTTGTGAGATTTCTGTCGGAGAGATGGTGAGTGCATATACTGCTTTTGCTAATAGGGGGATTCGGGTGGCTCCTTTGTTTGTGACTCGGATCGAGGACAGTGAAGGTAATGTGATTTCTACGTTTGCGCCACAAATGGATGAGGTGATCAGTACTTCAAGTGTATATAAAATGTTGGTCATGTTGCGTGCCGTTATAAATGAAGGAACGGGCGGACGTGTCCGACGTTATGGAATTACTGCGGATATGGGTGGAAAGACGGGGACGACAAATGAGAACTCGGATAGTTGGTTTATGGGCTTTACCCCTTCGTTGGTGTCCGGCTGTTGGGTTGGAGGTGACGAACGTGATATCCACTTCGGATCGATGACATACGGACAGGGAGCTGCCGCTGCTTTACCTATTTGGGCAAAATATATGAAGAAGGTATTTGATGACCCGACTTTGGGATACGATCAGCAGGAAACTTTTAAACTTCCGGAAGGATTCGATCCTTGTGCCGGTTCGGAGACTCCGGATGGCGAGGTGGAGGAAATGGGACTGGATGATCTTTTCAACTAAAAAGATGCACAAATACATTGTTTGCATAGGGAGCAACTACAATAGAACGGAGAATCTGACTTTTGCCAGGCAGAAACTGGCGGAACAGTTTTCTCCTATCTACCGGGCACCTGAGTTGGAGACGGAACCTTTGTTCTTCAAAAATCCGGCTTTGTTTTCCAATCAAGTGATCATGTTCTTTTCGGATAAGGATGAGGAACTCGTGAAGAGGATACTGAAAGACATAGAACTGGCTTCCGGTCGTCTGCCGGAGGATAAGAAGGAAGAGAAAGTCTGTTTGGATATTGATATACTTTTGTATGATGATAAAATAATAAAACCGGAAGATTGGGAGAGGGAATATGTGCAGCAGTCATTATCCGCTCTTTATTCTTCATTATCTATTAAATAAATGAAATTTCTGGGAATTATACCTGCCCGTTATGCCTCTACCCGTTTCCCTGCGAAACCGTTGGCTATCTTGGGCGGAAAAACAGTGATACAGCGTGTGTATGAACAAGTAGCCGGCATTTTGGATGATGCGTATGTGGCTACTGATGACGAACGAATTGAGAAGGCGGTGAAAGCTTTCGGCGGTAAGGTGGTGATGACTTCTGTTCATCATAAAAGCGGTACGGACC
Source organism: Bacteroides sp. NSJ-39 (assembly GCF_014287315.1). NCBI lineage: Bacteria > Pseudomonadati > Bacteroidota > Bacteroidia > Bacteroidales > Bacteroidaceae > Bacteroides > Bacteroides sp. NSJ-39. The sequence continues at coordinate 130,447 of NZ_JACOOB010000001.1, forward strand.
GTTGTTATGAGGCTTGCGTCAAGATTGGAGGGGACTTTGATGTGGTAGTCAATATACAAGGGGACGAGCCTTTTATACAGCCTTCGCAGTTGAATGCCGTGAAAGCTTGTTTTGAAGATCCTACTACACAGATTGCTACATTGGTAAAGCCTTTTACTGCTGATGAGCCGTTTGCCGTACTTGAGAATGTGAACTCTCCCAAAGTGGTAGTCAATGCAAATTGGAATGCCCTGTATTTCAGTCGTTCTATCATCCCTTATCAGCGTAATGCCGAGAAGAAGGATTGGCTGAAAGGACATACCTACTATAAACATATCGGTTTGTATGCTTACCGTACGGAAGTGCTGAGGGAGATAACCGCACTACCGCAATCATCACTTGAGATAGCGGAATCGTTGGAGCAACTGCGCTGGCTGGAAAACGGGTATAAAATAAAAGTGGGGATCAGTGAAGTGGAAACGATTGGAATTGATACTCCACAGGACTTGGCGCGTGCAGAAGAATTTTTGAAAAATAGATTATAACGTTTATGGATCGCACGATACAGCCTGAGATACAACCTCTGAAAAATTTCCATATACAGACTCCTGTCAGGACAACGTTGCCGAATGGTATTCCGCTGACTGTTATTAATGCCGGTGAACAGGAAGTGGTGCGTATGGATGTGCTTTTCTCCGGAGGTCGCTGGCAGCAGTCGCAGAAGTTGCAAGCTTTGTTTACGAACCGTATGTTGCGCGAAGGTACGACGAAATATACGGCTGCCACCATTGCGGAGAAATTGGATTATTATGGTTCGTGGCTAGAACTCTCCAGTTCTTCGGAGTATGCTTATATCACTGTTTATTCATTGAATAAGTATTTAGCGAAAACGTTGGAAGTGGTAGAGTCGATGATTAAGGAACCACTGTTTCCACAAAAGGAGCTTCAAACTATTCTGGATACCAATATCCAGCAATATTTGGTCAATACCTCTAAGGTTGATTTTCTTGCACATCGTAGTTTGCTGAAGTCTCTTTACGGTGAACAACATCCGTGCGGGAAAATAGTGATGGAGGAGGATTATCATACCATAACTCCAGAAGTGCTTCGTGAGTTTTATGAGCGGTATTACCATTCCGGCAATTGCTCCATTTTCTTATCCGGCAAGGTGACGGATGATATCATTAGCCGTGTAACGGATATTTTCGGGATTCCGTTCGGGCAATATCAATTACAGATGCCGAAGTCGAGTTTCCCGTTTGCGGCTATACCTGAGAAGAGGATTTTTACGGAACGTGAAGACGCTATGCAGAGCGCAGTGAAAATGGGATGTACCACCATTACTCGCGAACATCCCGACTATCCGAAGCTGCGTGTGCTGATGACATTGTTCGGAGGTTATTTCGGTAGCCGTCTGATGTCCAACATTCGCGAAGATAAAGGGTATACTTATGGCATATCGGCAGGAGTAGTATTTTATCCGGATAGCGGCTTGCTGATTGTTTCGACGGAGACGGATAATGAATATGTGGAGCTGTTAATACAGGAAGTATATCACGAAATAGACCGGTTGCACCTGGATCCTGTATCTGCAGAAGAGTTGAGGATAGTGCGCAACTATATGTTGGGAGAAATGTGCCGCAGTTATGAATCGCCTTTCTCTCTCTCGGATGCGTGGATATTTATAGCTACTTCCGGTTTGAAGGATGATTACTTCGCACGTTCTTTGCAAGCCGTAAACGAGATTACTCCTGCGGAAATACAGGATTTAGCGCAGCGTTATTTATGCAAAGAGACATTAAAAGAGGTCATTGCAGGTAAAAAGTTGTCATAATTTGCTTTCCGGTAAGGGGCTTTTTGGGAGAGAAATCGTATCTTTGTCCAAATCGTAATTCTAAAAATGAGTAACAACTAAAATAAATGAAGAAATATCTATATACTACACTTTTATTGGCTCTCCTGGCACAAGAGGGGGTAATGGCACAAGAAAATGAAGGGAAAAAGGGCGGATTCTTCGGAAAGATAAAGGATACATTCTCTACAGAAATAAAGATTGGCAACTATACTTTTAAGGATGGCAGTGTCTATACAGGAGAAATGAAAGGACGCAAACCAAACGGGAAAGGAAAGACGGTCTTTAAAAATGGGGATGTCTACGAGGGTGAATATGTGAAGGGGAAACGTGAAGGGTATGGCATCTATATGTTTCCTGACGGAGAAAAGTACGAAGGACAATGGTATCAGGACCAACAGCACGGAAAAGGTATTTATTATTTTATGAATAACAACCGTTATGACGGTATGTGGTATCAGGACTACCAGCATGGCAAAGGGACAATGTATTATCACAACGGTGACTTGTATGTAGGTGGTTGGGTGAATGATAAGCGTGAGGGTGAAGGTACGTATACTTGGGCGAATGGCGCTAAATATACCGGTCATTGGAAGAATGACAAGAAAAACGGTAAGGGTACTATGAACTGGGATGACGGATGTAAATATGAAGGAGACTGGAAAGATGATGTCCGTCATGGAAAAGGAGTATTTGAATATACTAACGGAGATAAATATGAGGGTGACTGGGCAGATGATATCCAGCATGGAAAGGGTACTTATTTTTTCCATACGGGAGATCGTTACGAGGGTTCTTATCTCTTGGGTGAACGTACGGGTGAGGGAATTTACTATCATGCTAACGGTGATAAGTATGTAGGTAACTTCAAGGATGGTATGCAAGATGGGAAAGGAACTTTTACCTGGTCGAATGGTGCTGTGTACGAAGGTGACTGGAAAAATAACAGACGTGAGGGTAAGGGTATCCATAAATGGAGTAATGGTGATGTGTACGAGGGGGATTGGAAAGATAACCGTCCGAATGGTGAGGGGACTTTAAAGACTGTTGCGGGTATGCAATATAAAGGTGGCTTCGTTGATGGATTGGAAGAAGGCCAAGGGGTTCAGATTGATAAAGACGGTAACCGTTTCGATGGTTTCTTCAAACAAGGAAAGAAGAATGGTCCTTTTGTGGAAACGGATAAAGACGGGAAGATAATCAGAAAAGGAACATACAAATTCGGAAGACTTCAATAAAGTGGAAAATTGAGAGTTGGAAGTTGAAAGTTGGCTGCGCAATGAAGGCAGCGTTATCAAATAAAAATAATCGCAGGTTTAGTTCTTTACTTTACCTGCGATTATTTTTTATTTAGTTGAAAATGAAGTTTCGACTAGATGATATACTGTGAGCTGATTGACTCGTTGTTCATAACTCGTTTGATTGTCTCAGCAAACATATCGGCGATACTTAACTGTTTTACTTTCGCACACTTCTTAGCGTAAGGAATGCTGTCGGTAAATACCATTTCTGTCAGACCGGATTCCTGTACACGGAATGAAGCGGGATCGGACATTACGCAGTGGCTGGCAATAGCACGTACAGACTTTGCACCGGCTTCCAGCATAATGTTGGCAGCTTTGGTGATTGTTCCGGCTGTGTCTACGATATCATCGATCAATACTACATTTTTATCTTTCACATCACCGATAATCTGCATGGAAGCAACTTCATTGGCTTTCTCACGCGACTTGTTGCAGAGTACCAACGGTACACCGAGATATTTGGAGAAAGTGCTGGCACGTTTTGAACCTCCTACGTCCGGTGTAGCAATCACCAGATCCTCCAATTTCAATGACTGGATGTAGGGGAGGAATACGGCTGACGCATACAAGTGGTCTACCGGAATATCGAAGAATCCCTGAATCTGGTCTGCGTGCAGGTCCATAGTAATCAGTCGGTCGATACCTGCAACGGAAAGCAGGTCGGCTACTAGTTTAGCTCCGATAGATACACGAGGTTTGTCTTTTCTATCCTGACGAGCCCATCCGAAATAGGGAATTACGGCTACAATGCTCTTTGCTGATGCACGTTTTGCCGCGTCAACCATCAGGAGAAGTTCCATTAAGTTGTCTGAGTTTGGGAATGTGGATTGAACCAAGAATACATGGGCGCCACGAATTGATTCCTCATATGAAACAGCAAATTCGCCATCGGCAAAATGGGTAATGTTCATATTTCCCAGAGGACAATTCAGGCTTGCGCAGATTTTTTCTGCAAGATATCTCGAGTTTGTTCCCGAGAATACCATAAAGGGTGCTTTTTCGCTCATTTTGTAATAGATGTTTTACCTATTTGTTAATTTGCCTGCAAAGGTAGGAATTTCTCTTATTATTTAGAAGGACTTATTGTATAAAAAATCATTTTCTCTCCAACTTATCGGAAATATTTGTAGATTTGCGTAATTAATGGATAGTTGACGATGGATAATGAAAAGGATTTCTTTAAATAATAATGTCCGAAGAACAGGTAATGAGGCACAGCATAGCTCATTATCGATTATTTATTATCCGTTATCTATTCTGATAATTCTTTCTTTGTTCTTCTCGTGCACTGATATGGTGCCGACTAAAGAGGTGCGTTTGATTGATTCGCTTAATGGAACAGCGTATGCTTATCGTTACCGAAATCTGGATTCTTCTTATAAATATGCCGAACAGGCTTATAGTAAGGTGAACTTTTATAAGTCGGGGAAAGCGGAAGCTTTAAATAATCTGGGATTCTGGGCTTTTATGAATATGGATTTTGACCGTGCCGAAGCGTCTCATAAAGAGGTCTATAAACTGACTAAAAACGAACTTGAGCTTTTGATTGCCGATATCGGACTGATGAAAATCTGTCAGAGGACGGCAATGAATAAAGAATTTTATGATTACAGGAACAGTGCGTTGAGACGTATGAAACGTATTCGTGAGGAAAGTGATTTGTTTGCCGACAGGCACGAAAAGCTTCGGCTGGATTATGCTTTTACGGAGTTCTTTATTGTTTCCGCCATTTATTACTATTACCTTCAGCAACGACAGGAAGCGATTGCGTCGCTCAGTCATATTCCGGAAGAGGAAGCATTGGCGGATACTAATCAATTGCTTTACTATCATTATCTTAAGGGGGCCGCTTCTTTGGTTGAAGCAAAGACACCGGAAGAGAGAAAACTACGTGAGTTTGATCATTTGTATTATACTTGGCGGGCGGCTGTTCAGAGCAATCATCCTTATTTCGAAGGAAATGGTTTGCAAGGTCTTGCCAACTTGATGGCTTCTTCCGATAGTTTCGAGTTTTTCCAGACAAGGAGAGGACATATGCTAGAGCAGTTTGCTTTGCCGGTAGATTCTCTTTTACCTTTGCGCATGGCACAACTCGCGCTTGAGAGATTCCGCCAATATAACGACTTGTATCAGATTGCCGGAGCGTATGTTTCTATCGGGAAATATCTGAATGCGCACGGACGATATTCGGAAGCGCTGGATACACTTACGAAAGCATTGGATTGTGTGAATCGCCATCATATACTTTATTATCATCATGAAGCGGATACACTGGATAAGCTGCATACGTTTGCAGAAGGCGATACTACCTATACGGGAGTGCCTTGGATTGCGCAGGAAAATGTGAAGACCGTTCCTGAATGGATTTCAAGGATTCGGGAACAATTGAGTGTATCGTATGCAGGGCTCGGAATGAAATATGCTTCTGATTATAATCGGAATATTTATCTGGATATTTTGAATTTTACCCGCCAGGACAAGGAACTGGAAAGTCGTTATGTGTCATTGGAAGCCGGTTCGCGCCAGATGACGCTTGTCCTTTCTCTGGTGATTGCCGGATTGGTATTGGTGGTGATTTTCTGGTGGTTCTTTAATAAGCGTTCTAAAATAAGAAACCGGTTGGATGTGGAACGTTTGCAGCAGATTTTAGGACTCTGCCGGGATATTACTTCATCCATCCCAATGAATGTCCCTTTGATTCAGCAGGGGATAGATCAGTTGTTTGGAAAGGGACGTATGAAATTGGAAATATCGGAGGAAGGTAAGGCGACGCTGTGCTCTGGATATCGGCTGAGCCGCGACGAGAAGGCTTTGGTCCACGTATTGGAACCTTATATTATTTGGGCGGCTGACAATGAGCAGATGGTGGAAGCATTGAGTGACGAGCGGATGCAATTGGAAAAACAGCGGTATATCTATGAGCAGCATATTGCCGGAAATAAACGCCAGAACTTGATAAAAAAAGCCTGTATGGCTATCGTAAATGGTATCAATCCGTATATTGACCGTATTCTGAATGAAGTACATAAGTTGACGGAACGGGGATATATCGATGATGAAAAGATCAAGAAAGAGAAGTACCAGTATATCGACGAATTGGTTACTACGATCAATGAATATAATGATATTCTGGCTCTCTGGATTAAAATGAAGCAAGGAACGCTCAGCTTGAATATTGAGATATTCAGCCTCAATGAGTTATTTGAACTGGTAGGGAAAGGACGGCGTGCCTTTGAGATGAAAAAACAGACTTTGGAGATTGAACCGACCGTTGTCACGGTGAAGGCCGACCGTGCATTGACTCTGTTTATGATTAATACGCTGGCGGAGAATGCGCGTAAATATACTCCGGAAGGTGGGAACATCAAGGTATACGCACGTATGACGGATACTTATGTGGAGATTTCCGTAGAAGATAACGGACGAGGTATTTCAACGGAGGATGTGGAGCGTATCATTGGTGAGAAGGTGTATGATTCGCGCGTAATCGGGATGAAGAATGCGGAGGATCCGGAGGAACTGAAAGAAAACAAGGGGAGTGGCTTCGGATTAATGAACTGTAAGGGAATCATTGAGAAATATAAGAAGACGAATGATTTGTTCCGTGTGTGTGCTTTCAATGTGGAAAGTGAATTGGGTAAGGGGAGTCGTTTCTATTTTCGTTTGCCTTTAGGGATACGTAAGATAGTCGGTGTATTGCTTTGCCTGTTGCTTCCGGTAGGGATGGTGTCGTGTGTGCATGATTCTATTTCCCCCATGTTGCAGGAAGGAGATTCGATAGTTGTGGTTACGGATTCGGTATATGAGGATTTGCTGGATGCTGCGTCGGACTATGCAAATGCTGCATATTTTGCTAATGTGGATGAAGAATATGAACTAGCTTTGCAGTATATCGATTCGGCTATGATGTTATTGAACGAGCATTATGAGAAATATGCACGGGCGGAACATCCGCATCGTTATATGAAATTGGTTGGTGAGGGGATACCTGCCGAGATTAGTTGGTGGAATGAGTTGTTTGACTCGGATTATCATGTGATTCTGGACATAAGGAACGAAGCGGCAGTCGCTTTTCTGGCTTTGAAACAACTGGATGCGTACAGTTATAATAATTCGGCATTTACGGATTTGTATAAGTTGCAAGGAGAAGATCAGACGTTGGAGGCATATTGCAAGCAGTTGGAACGTTCGAATACGAACAAGACGGTGGGGATCATTTTATGTTTTGTCCTGTTGGTGGTTTTGTTGGTCGGGTACTATTTTCTGTATATGCGCAAGCGGCTGCAGAACCGACTGAATCTTGAACAGGTGCTCGAGATAAATCAAAAAGTGTTTGCAGCCTCTTTGGTCAGACCACAGGAGCAAGAGGATGCAGAAGCACTCCAACGAGAAGAGAGTACGCTAAAGGAAATCCCGCAACGCATAGTGGATGAAGCATTCGGGTCTGTAAATGAATTGCTTACGATTGACCGGATGGGTATTGCAGCGTATAATGAAACGACGCATAGGCTGGAATACGCTTCATGTCCCGGTCAGGAGATGCCGGAGATGGTACAGCAATGTTTTGATTCCGGTGAATATCTTGAACGACGGCATTATCTGGCTATTCCATTGAAGGTGGAAGCGGGAGGAGAACACCAGTGTGTGGGTGTGCTTTATCTGGAACGCAGGGAAGGGTCGGAGCAGGAAACAGATCGTTTGTTGTTTGAATTGGTGGCACGCTATGTGGCGATTGTGATATTTAATGCGGTGGTGAAATTGGCTACGAAATATCGGGATATTGAGTCGGCGCATGAAGAGGCACGACGTGCTCTTTGGGAAGACAGTATGTTGCATGTGCAAAATATGGTATTGGATAATTGCCTGTCTACGATTAAACATGAAACAATTTATTATCCGAATAAGATCAAACAAATTGTCGGTAGGCTCAATATGCAGAATATTTCAGAGAAGGAAGAACGTGAGGCTGTGGAGACAATAACCGAATTGATTGAATATTATAAAGGAATCTTTACGATTCTAAGTTCGTGCGCTTCCCGTCAGTTGGAAGAGGTTACTTTCCGGCGGGTGGTGATTCCTGTACAGGAACTTTTGGATACTGCCGGAAAATACTTCAGAAAGTCAATGAAGAACCGGACGGAGAGGATAGAACTGGAGATAGGAACGGTGGACGCAAAAGTGATAGGAGATCTGAATCAGTTGCGCTTCCTATTGGAAAACCTGATTGACGAAGCGTTGGCGGTTCACGAAGACGGTCTGTTGCGTTTGCAGGCACGGCAGGATGATGAATATATTCGCTTTCTTTTTACGGATACAAGACGCGAGAAGAGTATGGAGGAACTGAACCTGTTGTTTTATCCGAATCTGGCACGTATGACTGCCGGTGAAAAAGGGGAGTTGCGTGGTACGGAATATTTGGTATGTAAACAGATTATCCGCGATCATGATGAATTTGCAGGACGCAGGGGATGTCGTATTAATGCCGAACCTGCTGCAGATGGAGGATTTACGGTTTATTTTACTGTACCGCGTAGATAAAATAAGGAAAACACATAAAAGTTTTTAGATATAAGGAAATGGAAGAACAGAAATTTAGAGTAATTATTGTAGAGGATGTAAAATTGGAGTTGAAAGGCACGGAGGAGATATTCCGTCACGAAATACCGAATGCGGAAGTGATCGGTACCGCCATGACAGAGAATGAATTCTGGCCCTTGATGGAAGCCCAACTTCCTGATTTGGTTTTGCTGGATCTGGGGCTGGGGGGCTCTACCACTATCGGAGTAGATATTTGTCGGAATATATTCAAACGTTATAAGGGGGTTCGTGTGCTGATCTTCACCGGTGAGATCTTGAATGAGAAATTATGGGTGGATGTGTTGAATGCCGGTGCCGATGGAATTATTCTCAAGACTGGAGAGCTGCTTACTAAAACGGATGTACAGGCTGTAATGGATGGAAAGAAGCTAGTGTTCAATTATCCGATTCTAGAAAAGATTGTAGACCGTTTTAAGAAGTCTGTCGCTAATGATGCAAAACGTCAGGAGGCGGTTATCAGTTATGATATTGATGAATATGACGAGCGTTTTCTCCGTCATTTGGCATTAGGATATACGAAGGAGATGATTGCAAATCTGAAAGGTATGCCCTTCGGTGTGAAATCATTGGAAAAACGGCAGAATGACCTTATCGGACGTCTTTTCCCGAATGGAGAGCGGGTGGGGGTGAATGCTACCCGGTTGGCTGTGCGTGCATTGGAATTGCGCATTATTGATCTGGATAATCTGGAGCCTGATGATGAATAACTAAGGAAAGCTGACGAAGAATAAATCCTGAAAAGCGATGAAGACAAAATGGCGTATGCCCCATCCTGCTACGATGTTTATGCTGTTGACGATGGCAGTGGTTTTTCTTTCATGGATATGCGATATCTATGGGTTAAAGGTGACATTACCGCAAACCGGTGAAGACATTCGTGTGCAAAGTTTGTTGAGTCCGGAAGGTATTCGCTGGTGGTTGCGCAACGCAATTAAGAATTTTACAGGATTTGCTCCTTTGGGGATGGTAATCATCGCGATGTTCGGACTTGGGGTTGCCCAACATTCCGGGTTTATTAATGCGTGTATCCGTTTGGGGGTGGGGAACAGGAAAGAGAAAAAGAGAATTATTCTTTGGGTAATTGTTCTGGGGTTATTATCGAATGCCATTGGTGACGGTGGGTATATAATTTTGTTGCCTATTGCGGCTATGTTGTTCCAATGGGTAGGTCTCCATCCGATTGCCGGAATTGTAACGGCTTATGTTTCCGTTGCGTGTGGATATAGTGCCAATATTGTATTAAGTACGATGGACCCGTTATTAGCTCATACCACACAAGAGGCTGCTTTGGCGCAGACTGGATATCAAGGGAACACCGAACCTCTTTGCAATTATTTCTTTATGAGTGCTTCTACGGTGGTTATTACTGCTATTGTTTATTGGGTGACTGAGAAATGGCTTATTCCTAAGTTAGGGAATTATGAAGGAGGGATAAAGGTAGAAGCTTACCGGCCTCTGTCCCGCAAAGAACGGCGTGCTATTATGATCTCCATTGTCGTGGCAGCTATTTATGTGGCTCTTATTTTGTGGCTTACTTTTTCTTCTTACGGGATTCTACGTGGGGTAAACGGTGGTTTAATGCACTCACCTTTTATTGCAGGTATTTTGTTTCTTCTCTCATTGGGAGCCGGTATCACAGGAATGGCGTACGGCTTCAGCTCCGGTCGTTATCGTACGGATAATGACGTCATAGAAGGGTTAACGCAACCCATGAAACTTCTTGGTGTCTATTTTGTAATTGCTTTTTTTGCAGCACAGATGTTTGCATGTTTCGAGTATTCACATCTGGATAAGTGCCTTGCCATCATGGGAGCGGAACTGCTTTCTTCTTTTGAACCTGCTCCATTGGCTGCTTTGGTATTGTTTATCCTGTTTACAGCAACTGTCAATCTTATTATGGTATCTGCTACCTCTAAATGGGCTTTTATGTCTTTCATATTTATTCCGATGTTTGCGCAAATGGGGATTACTCCGGACATTGTACAATGTGCTTTTCGCATAGGGGATAGCTCGACCAATGCAATCACTCCTTTCTTGTTTTATATGCCTTTGGTATTGACTTATATGCGGCAATATGACAAGCGAATTACGTATGGAGCTTTGCTTAAATATACTTGGAGATATTCACTGGCTATCTTGTTTGCCTGGACATTATTGTTTGTTGTCTGGTATTTGTTGGAGATACCGGTCGGACTGTAAGATGTTTAATATCAGCTATTTAAAAAGAAAATCCGATAACGTTTAACTGTTACCGGATGTTAATAGTGATTCCGCTGCGATTCGAACGCAGGACCCACGCCTTAGAAGGGCGTTGCTCTATCCAGCTGAGCTACGGAACCATCCTTATTTGCGGATGCAAAGGTAGTGCTTTTTGTGGAATATCAAAAATTTTTGGCTGTTTTTTTATTTGTATTTTTCTTTTTGATTATGAATCAGCTATTTATAGAATACAAATATTGGGTGTCTTCTATATATGGTAGGATAATTAAATAGAGGAATGCCCTTTTTACGAAGAATAACGAACGTTATATAGGTTTCAAAAAACTCAAAAAACTTAAATAGGGTTGTGTTTTTCTATTATAAGGTTTACTTTTGAACGATAAACAACTAAAAAACACATAAAGTTATGAAGAAATTTATTTTTTTATTTGCATTTTGTATTACTGTTACTAACATTTTTGCACAGACCGACCCTAACCAAATTAAAAAAGAAGGAAATGACGCATTCAATGCTAAAAATTATCCCGTAGCGTATGCTAAGTTTAGTGAATACTTGAAGCAAACTAATAATCAAGATTCTGCAACAGCTTATTATTGTGGTATGGCTGCCGATGAGATAAAGAAATATGCCGAAGCTGTTACTTATTTTGATATAGCAATTCAAAAGAAGTTCAATATAGGGAATGCATATGCTCGTAAGGCTGCGGCTTTGGATGCGTTGAAGAAAACTGACGAATATGTGGCTACATTAGAAGAAGGCTTGAAGGTGGCTCCTAACAATAAGGTAATGGTGAAAAATTATGGTCTTCACTTTTTGAAAGCAGGGCTTGCCGCTCAAAAAGCAGGTAAGACAGAAGAAGCAGAAGAAAACTTTAAAAAAGTAATTCCTTTGAATCATAAGACATACAAAACGAATGCGTTGTATAGTTTGGGTGTTTTGTGTTACAATGATGGAGCTAATATTTTAAAGAAAGCTGCTCCTTTGGCAAACTCTGATGCGGATAAATATGCTGCGGAAAAAGAGAAAGCTGATGCCAGATTCAAAGAAGCGGTAGATTATCTGGAAGAAGCTGCTAAAATATCTCCGGAGAATGCAAACGTTAAGAAAATGCTTCCTCAAGTGAAAGCTGCTATGAAGTAAATTAGACTATCATATAAAGAACTAGGAAGGGTTACCGATAGACATTGTCTGGGTAGCCCTTTTTTATAGTTATCTTTCTCTACCGGTTTTATAACTATAATTAACTGAAATATGCAGGACGGTACTGAACAAAAATCTCATTTCTACTGTTATATTTATGTGTTTTTCATAGTATTAGATATAAGATTAATTAAAGAGATTGTACTCCACTTGTGAAAGCTAAAGTACATCAGAGACAGAAGAGTCTGTTTTTTTGATAAATGTGTTAGAGCATCGGTTTATTAAGCCGATGCTTTTTTTATCTCCTTTTGTGTCCTTTTGTAGTTTATATGAAATAAAATTTGTACGTTTGTAGGATAATAATAGAAAATGATAAAGATGAACATACCTGTTATCTTTCAGTTTTTAAAAGATCTTTCCGCGAATAATAATCGCGAGTGGTTTAATGAGCATAAGGCGGAATATGAATTGGCTCGTGCTGAGTTTGATAACTTTCTGGCAACAGTGATTGCCCGTATATCTCTGTTTGACGAAACGATTCGGGGAATTCAGCCCAAAGACTGTACTTATCGTATTTACCGGGATACCCGCTTTTCTGCAGATAAAACACCCTATAAAATACATTTTGGAGGATATATTAATGCGAAAGGCAAGAAATCAAATCATTGCGGATATTATGTGCATTTGCAACCGAATGGTTCTATGCTTGCCGGAGGAAGTCTCTGTCTACCTTCAAATGTCTTAAAAGCTGTCCGGCAATCTATTTATGATAATATTGAAGAATTTGTTGCTATTGCAGAAGATCCGGAATTTAAGAAATATTTTCCGGTGATAGGTGAGGATTTCTTGAAAACCGCTCCTAAAGGCTTTCCGAAAGATTTCAAGCATATTGACTATTTGAAGTGCAAAGAATACATCTGTTCTTATAATGTCTCTGATAGTTTTTTTACTCAATCTGATGTGTTGGAGCAAATAGACAAGGCGTTCCGGCAATTTAAACGGTTTGCCGATTTTATTAATTACACTATTGATGATTTTGAATAATCCCTAAAATATAAACTTTAAAATTGAACTTGATATGGTAGTAGATACTTTAGAAAATCTGGAGAAATATGCGTCTTTGAATCCGTTGTTTGCACAAGCTATTGAGTTTTTAAAATCTCATGATCTTCAGACTATGGAAATAGGTAAGACGGAGTTGAAAGGAAAAGATTTGTTGGTAAATATAGCACAAACCAAGCCTAAAACGAAGGAAGAAGCCAAGCTGGAGACACATCGTGATTTTATTGATATTCAGATTCCATTGTCAGGAACGGAAATCATGGGATATACTGCTGCAAAAGACTGTATTCCGGCAGATGCGCCTTATAATGCAGAAAAAGATATTACTTTTTTTGAAGGATTAGCTGAAACTTATATCACTGTGAAGCCGGGAATGTTTGCTATTTTCTTTCCTCAAGACGGACATGCCCCCGGCATTACTCCGGAGGGTGTGAAGAAAGTAATAGTAAAAGTAAAAGCATAATCTAAATTCAATTCTGATATGGAAAAGACACTTAATCTTATCAAAAATGACCCATGGCTGGAGCCTTTTGCTGATGCAATCACAGGTCGTCATCAATATGTGCTGAACAAGGAGGCCGAATTAACCAATAAAGGAAAGCAAACTCTTTCGGACTTTGCATCGGGATATCTTTACTTCGGATTGCACCGTACTGCCAAAGGATGGACTTTTCGTGAATGGGCGCCGAATGCTACACATATTTATATGGTAGGTACATTCAATAATTGGGAAGAAAAAGCTGCTTACAAGTTGAAGAAGCTGAAGAATGGAATTTGGGAAATCAATCTTCCGGAAGATGCTATTCATCATGGAGACTTGTACAAACTGAATATATATTGGGATGGTGGTCAAGGTGAACGTATTCCAGCTTGGGCTACACGGGTGGTTCAGGATGAACAGACAAAGATATTCAGTGCGCAAGTGTGGGCTCCGGAGAACCCCTATAAATTTAGGAAGAAGGCATTTAAGCCTACCACTAATCCTTTGTTGATTTACGAATGCCATATCGGCATGGCACAACAGGAAGAGAAAGTTGGAAGCTATAATGAATTTCGTGAAAAGATACTTCCGCGTGTCGCAAAGGAAGGATACAATTGCATTCAGATTATGGCTATTCAAGAACATCCATACTATGGGAGTTTCGGTTATCATGTATCTAGCTTCTTTGCTGCTTCTTCCCGTTTTGGTACTCCTGACGAATTGAAAGCCTTGATTGATGCGGCACATGAGATGGGAATTGCTGTAATTATGGATATCGTTCATTCTCATGCTGTAAAGAATGAGGTGGAAGGTTTAGGTAATTTTGCTGGTGATCCGAACCAGTATTTCTATCCGGGTGGACGTCGCGAACATCCGGCTTGGGATTCTCTTTGTTTTGATTATGGTAAGAATGAAGTGATTCATTTCCTATTGTCTAACTGTAAGTTCTGGCTGGAGGAGTATAAATTTGACGGATTCCGTTTTGATGGAGTAACGTCTATGTTATATTATAGTCATGGTTTGGGAGAGGCGTTCTGTAATTATGGAGATTATTTCAACGGACATCAAGATGATAATGCGATTTGTTATCTGACGTTGGCTAACGAGGTGATTCATCAGGTTAATCCGAAAGCTATCACAATTGCAGAAGAAGTTTCTGGTATGCCGGGATTGGCTGCGAAAGTAGAGGACGGTGGTTACGGATTTGATTATCGCATGGCTATGAATATTCCGGATTACTGGATTAAGACGATTAAAGAAAAGATTGATGAGGACTGGAAACCTTCCAGTATGTTCTGGGAAGTCACCAATCGTCGCCAGGATGAGAAAACTATATCGTATGCGGAGAGTCATGACCAGGCATTGGTGGGAGATAAGACAATTATTTTCCGTTTGATTGATGCTGATATGTATTGGCATATGCAGAAAGGGGATGAAAATTATGTAGTTAATAGGGGTATTGCCTTACACAAAATGATCCGTCTACTGACAGCCTCTACAATCAATGGAGGATATTTAAACTTTATGGGTAATGAGTTCGGTCATCCGGAATGGATTGACTTCCCGCGCGAAGGTAATGGATGGTCTTGCAAATATGCCCGTCGCCAATGGAATTTGGTAGATAATAAGGATCTTACTTATCATTATATGGGAGACTTTGATGCGGAAATGCTGAAAGTAATCAAGAGTGTAAAAAACTTCCAGGCAACACCTGTTCAGGAAATCTGGCATAATGATGGTGATCAGGTATTGGCATATGGTCGTAAGGATTTGATATTCGTCTTCAATTTTAATCCGAAACAGTCGTTCACCGATTATGGTTTTCTGGTGACTCCGGGCGCATACGAGGTTATACTGAATACGGATAATGTCTCGTTTGGAGGAAATGGCTTGACCGATGATTCTATCGTTCATTTTACGAATGCTGATCCGTTGTACAAAAAAGAAAAGAAAGAGTGGTTAAAACTCTATATACCTGCACGTACTGCTGTAGTGCTTAGAAAGAAGAAATAACTCTTTTCACACAAAATAGAAGCCCCTGCAAATCATTACATCTGCAGGGGCTTTTTTCTATATGCACTCTTTTTTAGTTAAGAAAAAATGTACTTGGACCGAGAATATCATGTAAATAACTCACGTTGCGTGTTTTCAACAAAACGCCCTGTGGAGTATAGAATAACTGATATTTAATGTCGACATTATCCTGGCCTACTTTAATCACTATAATGGCTTGCCATTTTGGGAATTCGGCCATCGTTACATTATCTACCACCCAGCTTGCGTAAGATCCGGATACGAAAGCATTATAAACGGCAGGCGATAAACGGTCGAGGCTGACGAGGTCGGTCTGCGTCATAGCCCATTGCCCTTGAGCATTAAACCATACGTTTTTAGTGAATCCGTTCATTACAAAATTGGCACAATAATATCCATCATCTTGTGACCAAGCTATATCATTAGCCTTTGGATACATCTTTTTGAAAGTTGACTGAATATTACCGGAAGGAGTATTGGCAAAAGTGGATACGGATATTATCAAAAGTAACGCGACTGTCCAAATATTAAATTTTTTCATAAGCTTTGAGTTTAGAGGATTATTAATTGTCTACTTAAAACAGCCTTTTTGAATATTTGTTTGAATGATGTGCATAAAATGAGAGTGTATAGTCTAATACGTGATTTTTAGAATTTTTCCGTTGTAAGCTCCCACTGCAATCTCTGTTGGTTTATATGGTAACAAACAGATCTCTTCTTTAGCTCCCGTCATCAGGTCAACCGCTTGATAACTTTCCATTTGAGGAATTTGCAAGAAATCGAAAGCATGTGAAGGAATATTGATTGCGACGTCTACTAATTGGCTATCGAAATTGATAACGAAAAACAACAGTTCATTTTTATATTTTCTCATGAAAGTATATTGCTTATGCTCATTGAAACGCCATCCGTTAATGTTAGCATACATCAAATCAAAGAATACTCCTTGCGTGATTGCCGGTTCTTCATTACAAAGTGTAAGTACCTTCTGATAGATATCATATAGGTATTTATGATCTTCGGTGAGCATTTTTCCATCAAACTTACCTCCGTTGCACCAACGACGGATAGTCTCTACACTCCAGTAGTCAAAGATGGTGGTTCGCCCGTCTCTTCCGCTGAATCCTTCATTATCCATACCCATTTCTCCAAACTCCTGCCCAAAGTAAATCATCATGGGATTTGTATTCATACAGGCGGAAACAATGAGTGCCGGGATGCCTTTACGCGGATTACCGGCAAAGAAATCAGAAGCGATGCGTTGTTCGTCATGATTCTCAAGGAAATTAAGCATTCTTTTCTCAATCCCGTTCAGACTTTGCCAGCAATGTGTAATGGCGGTAGCAGATTCATATCCGCAGGCTACATTTCTTAAAGTATCATATAATCCTACTTTATCATACAAATAATCAAATTTTCCACGAAACAGATAGTTGCGGTATTCATTCGGATTGTAGACTTCTGCGATAAAAATAATTTCGGGATAAGCTTCTTTCACTTGTGGAATAGCCCATTCCCAAAACTCTACGGGGACCATTTCCGCCATATCGCAACGGAAGCCATCAATGTTTTTTGATGCCCAAAAAAGAAGTATATCCAGCATCTTTATCCATGTATCCGGAGTCGGGGAGAAATGACAGGTACCACCGTTTTGATAATCCACTCCGTAATTCAGTTTAATTGTCTCATACCAGTCATTGATATTAGGAGTAGCGTCAAAACGATTATTTCCGGTTGCTTTGGCCGGAAATTCATGGTAAGGCTCTGCAGCGCCGTTTTTCATGTCAAACTGAGCGCGAAGTTCAGCCTGAGGAATATAATAAAAATTGTTGTACGGACTGAAAGCCAAACTTGAATCATCGTTGGCTCCCAGCTCTGTCGTTCCGTCGGGCTGTGCATCCGAATGGTATTGACGGGCTACGTGGTTGGGCACAAAGTCTATAATCACTTTTAGCCCTGCACGATGAGTACGGTTCACCAGATTCTCAAATTCTTTCATGCGTCCCGGCACATCATTTGCCAAGTCGGGGTCAACATCATAATAATCTTTGATAGCATAGGGTGATCCGGCCTTGCCTTTCACAACGGCAGGGTGGTCAGGCGCGATGTTGTAACGGCGATAATCTGTTTGTGTGGCATGTTCGATAATGCCTGTATACCATATATGTGTGCTACCTAGTTTTTTTATTTCTCCTAGTGCTTTCAGTGTGAAATCCGCCATTTTTCCACAACCGTTGGTACTGATATCCCCATTGTAAACACAGTGATTGTTATTATTTCCAAACAGGCGTGTGAACACTTGATAGATAATTATTTTCTTTTCGTCATTCATATCGAGTAGATTTTTATATTTATTGTTATTTGGAGGAAAAATATGGATTATCTCCATATATTCCCTTTTTCTTCCAATAATTGGTTGAGTACCTCGTTGGCAGTACTATATCCTTGTTCAAAGATTTCTTCTGCTTTTTCTAGTTCCGTATTGCTGTATCCGTATAAATTATAAGGCTCGATCAATAAATCGCATTTTTCTCTTTCGGGAAAAGTATTTGCACGGAACATAAAATGGAATGAACGCATAGCGATACTTACAATATTCATTTTATAATCTTGTGCCATGATAGGACTTACATTGACAGCCACTACTTTATCACAAATCCTGCGAAGAGTAGAAACCGGAAGATTCATCATCAGCCCGCCATCTACATAATTAGTACCTTCTATGTTGACAGGAGCGAACATGACAGGCATGCAGCAGGAAGCGGCTACCCGCTCCGCTATGGTGCCACGATGGAAATGAACCATACGTCCGTGGTCGAGATCGGTTGCGGTGATAATCAAAGGGATTTGTAAATCCTCCAGATTCTTAGCCTTTAAGTTTGTTCGGAGAAAATCAATAAACTCACAAAGGTCGAATAGCCCTTTCTTGGGAATAACCAATTTTGTTAAGTCCTGAAATTTATGTCCGGAGAAATAATCGAGAACTTTATGAGGTTCATTACCATCCGCGTAGAATACTCCTGCGAGTGCTCCGGCACTTACTCCGGAGATAATATCCGGTTTGACATCATGCTCCAAAAGAGCCTGCATTACTCCCAAATGGGCAAATCCTTTAATAAATCCTCCGCTTAGAGCATAGCCAATCTGATATTTCCGACTATTCCAGCTGTTTGTAAATACCTCCATGAGTTACTTTTTCGTTAGTTCGGCACGAATTTAGTGAATTTTTCCTTATCTTTGGCATTCAGCAAACCGTTTTAATCATATAACAACGAAAAACAACCGATTATGAATCAAGAATTATCAATGAATGCAAACCAATTGGTGGCATTCTTCCAGAAGCCGACTTCTGAATTTACTAAAGCCGATATTGTTTCATTTATTCGAGAAAAAGATATCCGCATGGTCAATTTTATGTATCCGGCGGGAGACGGTCGTTTGAAAACACTGAACTTTGTTATTAATAATCAAGCTTATCTGGAAGCTATTCTCACTTGTGGAGAACGGGTAGACGGTTCCAGTCTTTTCTCTTTTATAGAGGCGGGCAGTAGTGACCTTTACGTGATTCCTCGTTTTTGCACAGCATTTGTTGATCCGTTTGCAGAAATACCGACTTTGTCCATGCTTTGTTCTTTCTTTAATAAAGATGGAGAACCGCTTGAAAGTGCGCCGGAACATACCCTGTACAAAGCAAGTAAGACCTTTACGGAAGTCACCGGAATGGAATTTCAAGCTATGGGCGAACTTGAATATTATGTAATAGCACCGGATACGGGTATGTTTCAAGCGACCGATCAGCGCGGTTATCATGAATCAGGCCCTTATGCGAAATTTAATGAGTTCCGTACCCAATGTATGTCTTATATCGCACAGACAGGCGGGCAAATAAAGTACGGACATTCCGAAGTGGGTAACTTTACTTTGGATGGCTATATTTATGAACAAAATGAAATAGAATTCTTGCCTGTTCCCGTATCACAGGCGGCAGACCAATTGATGATAGCTAAATGGGTGATCCGCAATTTAGGATATAAGTATGGATATAATGTAACATTCGCTCCTAAAATTACGGCAGGAAAAGCCGGTTCGGGGTTACATATCCATATGCGTATAATGAAGGACGGAAAGAACCAAATGCTGGTAGATGGCGTTTTGTCGGAAACGGCACGCAAGGCAATTGCAGGAATGATGGTGCTTGCTCCTTCAATCACTGCTTTCGGAAACACCAATCCAACTTCGTATTTCCGTCTTGTTCCTCATCAGGAAGCACCTACCAATGTTTGTTGGGGAGATCGCAACCGTTCTGTATTAGTGCGTGTACCTCTAGGGTGGGCTGCAAAAACAGATATGTGTACATTGGCAAACCCGTTAGAAGCTGAAAGTCATTTCGACACTAGCCAGAAGCAGACGGTAGAAATGCGTTCTCCGGACGGATCGGCGGATCTATATCAACTGTTGGCAGGCTTGGCCGTTGCCTGCCGTCATGGGTTTGAAATCGGAAACGCATTGGAGATTGCCCAAAAAACGTATGTAAATGTGAATATCCATCAGAAAGAGAATGAAGATAAGCTGAAATCATTAGCGCAACTGCCGGATAGCTGTGAGGCTTCTGCCGATTGCCTGCAACAACAAAGAGCCATTTTTGAACAATATAATGTATTCAGTCCGGCAATGATTGATGGTATCATCCGTAAGCTTCGCAGTTATGGCGACAAGACATTACGTGCGGATTTGGAAGGAAAACCACAGGAAATGTTAGATTTGGTACATAAGTATTTTCATTGCGGATAGTGAGATTATAAAGGTATAAGGCTTTTTTTAGGGATATTGAACGTTAAGTATTGGCCTATTTTCATAAAAAAGATGTTTTATGAGAAGAAAAAGGGGCTAACATAGTGCGATATCCCTAAATAATGCTTTTCTTTGCATCAACAACAATAAAGAGGTTTATTGCGATTTGATTATTTTACATGAATCTTCTCATTTATTTGAGCATATCCATCTCTAATTTAGCTCTTCCCAAAACTTTCTTATTGAATTATTAATTTTTTATATTTGTATTTTTATGAATTTGTACATTGGAAATCTTAGCTATAATGTTAAGGAATCAGACCTGAGAAATGTAATGGAAGAGTATGGAACAGTTGCTTCAGTAAAGTTAATCACAGACCGTGAAACTAGAAGATCAAAAGGCTTTGCGTTTATCGAAATGCCGGATGATACAGAAGCTAACAACGCTATCAAGCAATTGAACGGTGCAGAATATGTAGGTCGTTCAATGGTAGTGAAAGAAGCTTTACCAAGAAACTAAGACTGGATATACAGCCGAAAAATAAAGAAAGGCGTGTTGGTGATAACCGACACGCCTTTCTTATTATGTTGTTTCTGTTTATGCGATACCGTGAGCACTCACTGAACTATCGATTTTCTTAATCAATCCTTGAAGTACTGCACCCGGTCCACATTCAGTGAAATCCGTAGCACCGTCAGCTATCATATTTTTAACTGATTGAGTCCAGCGTACAGAAGCAGTCAGCTGTGCAACCAGATTCTTTTTGATTTCTGCAGGATCAGTGTGGGGAAGTGCATCTACATTTTGGTATACCGGACATTTAGGAGTGTGAACTTCCGTAGCTTTAATGGCAGCTTCCAATTCTATTTTAGCAGGATCCATTAACGGAGAATGAAAAGCACCACCTACTTTCAATGGAAGAGCGCGTTTGGCTCCGGCAGTTTTCATCAGTTCACAAGCCTTTTCGATGCCCGGAATAGACCCGGAGATAACGATTTGTCCCGGACAATTATAGTTGGCAGGTACACAAACTTCGCCTTCTGCATTTACAGATGCGCAGATTTCTTCTACTTTTTCATCCGACAGTGCGATGATAGCGGCCATAGTGGACGGAGTAGCCTCACAGGCTTTTTGCATAGCCATTGCACGTGCATAAACCAATTTAAGTCCATCTTCAAAAGTCAGAGCACCGGCAGCTACCAAAGCTGAGAATTCACCAAGTGAGTGACCAGCTGTCATTTCCGGTTTGAAGTCATCGCCCATGCAAAGAGCGGATATGACAGAGTGGAGGAATACGGCAGGTTGAGTAACTTTTGTCTGGCGGAGGTCTTCGTCTGTGCCGTTGAACATGATATCTGTAATGCGATATCCGAGGATATCATTTGCTTTTTCAAACAATTCTTTTGCTAAAGCTGAGTTTTCATACAGGTCCTTACCCATTCCTACGAATTGAGCGCCTTGACCGGGAAATACAAATGCTTTCATATTTTTATTATTTAATTGGTTTTTAATTGCGGGTGCAAAGTTACGGAATTTTATGATACAACCGCACAAATTGTACACATTTGTGCAACGGAGTCCGGAAAATGCCATAACGGACCGTTGCCATGACCGATGTGTAACTCTTTTCCGGCAAGAATGGCTTGGGTAATATAGGCTTTGGCGTGGCGGATAGATTCGTGTAAGGGATATCCTTTTGCCAGATAAGTGGCAATTGCGGAAGAGAGGGTACACCCTGTTCCGTGCAGATTATTACTTTCTATTTTTTTCTCCTTATATATATAGGAAGCAGATTCGGAGGTATATAGGAAGTCGGACATTAGATCACCTTCCAGATGTCCGCCTTTTACTAATATACTGATATGATAATGTTCCGTCAGTAGTTTGGCGGCTTCCTGCATTTCCTGAATGTTATGGATGGGGTTACCGATAAGTACGGCTGTTTCGTCAAGATTTGGAGTAGCTAAAGTGACGAGCGGTAACAGTTCTTTCTTTATTTCTTCTATGGCCTCGTCCGTCATTAGTTTTTGTCGACTGGTGGATACCATCACAGGATCGTAAACGATATATTGCGGAGTATATTTTCGGATACAGTCAGAAATGACACGGACGATCTGAATGTCATTTATCATACCTATTTTTAGCGCAACAGGTTGGAGATCCTCCATAACAGCTTCTATTTGTCCGCGAACGATTTCGGGGGACATAGCCTGTACAGTGTGCACTCCTAATGTATTCTGTACGGTAATTGCGGTAATGGCCGAAGCCGCATATCCTCCTAATGCTGAGATTGCTTTTATATCCGCTTGAATACCTGCACCTCCCGAACAATCGGAACCGGCAATGGATAAAATGACAGGATGATGTTTCATTTTAGTTTTTTTGATATTTAGGTTGCAAAGATAGGATAAAAAACGATAAGGTACAAAAGGACATATCGTTTAAAATACAATAAGTACCGGTATTTTAATCTATCGGTACAAATGCGAAAAGTGCTGATAATAAAGTGCGAATATAGTTTTCGTACTTTATACAATTACTCCTCCTACGAATAGCTAAAATACATATTGTAAATTGTAAGATAACGCCAACTGTACATATTGTATGGTATATGATATGTATATATATGAAAAACAATGTTTTATAGCATATCTATTATTTTTGTTGGGACTGCATTTCTCTTCTATATTTGCATCGTCTTAAAGAAATATATATGCATAATATACAGAAAAATACCCCTTTGGCCAACAATCATATATCAGTGGATTGTGTTGTGATTGGTTTTGACGGAGAACAACTGAAAGTGTTGCTTGTGAAACGTGCGGGTGAAGATAATGGTGAAGTATATCACGATATGAAACTTCCCGGAAGTCTTATATATATGGATGAAGATCTGGACGAAGCTGCACAACGTGTCTTGTACGAATTGACAGGACTTAAAAATGTAAATCTGATGCAGTTTAAGGCATTCGGCTCTAAAAACAGAACCAGTAACCCCAAAGATGTGCGCTGGTTGGAACGGGCTATGCAATCGAGGGTAGAGCGTATTGTGACTATAGCTTATCTGTCTATGGTCAAGATAGACCGTACATTGGACAAGAACCTGGATGATCACCAGGCTTGTTGGATTGCTTTGAAAGATGTGAAAACATTAGCTTTTGATCATAATCTGATTATTAAGGAAGCAATGACTTATATTCGTCAGTTCGTAGAATTTAATCCTTCCATGTTGTTCGAACTGCTTCCGCGTAAATTTACAGCTGCACAATTGAGAATTCTTTTTGAGTTGGTATATGACAAAACTGTGGATGTACGTAACTTCCATAAAAAAATAGCCATGATGGAATATGTAGTTCCTTTGGAAGAAAAGCAACAAGGCGTGGCTCACCGGGCTGCACGTTATTATAAATTTGACAAGAAGATATATAATAAAGTAAGACGGTAAGATTTTATTCAAGTATTAGGTATAATATTAAGTATTAGGCGTTGAATGTTATAGTATTAATTGTCGGGCATTGAGCGTTAAATCGTAAATAGTAAATCGTTTAATCGTAAATAAAATTATGTTTCTATTAGGTTATGACATAGGTAGCTCGTCCGTAAAAGCGAGTTTGGTAAATGCTGAAACAGGCAAATGTGTATCATCGGCATTCTTTCCGAAAACAGAGGCGGACATTATCGCAGTAAATCCCGGATGGGCGGAACAAGACCCGGAGAGTTGGTGGGGAAATTTAAAGTTGGCTACACAAGCTATTATGACCGAATCCGGAGTGAGTGCTGCTGAAATTAAAGCTATCGGCATCTCGTATCAGATGCATGGATTGGTATGCGTTGATAAGGATCAGCATGTGTTGCGTCCCGCTATTATTTGGTGTGATTCCCGTGCTGTGCCATACGGACAGAAAGCGTTTGAAACGATCGGAGAGGAGAGATGTCTTTCTCATTTGTTGAACTCGCCGGGAAACTTTACAGCTTCCAAGTTGGCATGGATTAAAGAAAACGAGCCTGCCATCTATGAGCAGATTTACAAGATAATGCTGCCGGGTGATTATATTGCCATGAAGTTGAGTGGAGAGATTTGCACAACCGTTTCCGGACTTTCGGAAGGTATGTTGTGGGATTTCAAGAACAACCGGGTGGCTGACTTCCTAATGGATTATTACGGATTCGACTCTTCTTTGATTGCAGATATTAAACTGACCTTTGCAGAGCAGGGACGTGTCAATGTGATAGCAGCTAAGGAGTTGGGTTTGAAAGAAGGAACACCGATTACTTACCGCGCCGGTGACCAACCTAATAACGCTCTTTCTTTAAATGTATTCAATCCGGGAGAGATAGCTTCTACGGCGGGAACGTCGGGAGTGGTTTACGGAGTGAACGGTGAAGTAAATTATGATCCGCAATCGCGCGTCAATACCTTTGCTCATGTCAATCATGCAATAGACCAAACACGTTTGGGAGTATTGCTATGCATCAACGGAACAGGTATTCTTAATTCATGGGTAAAACGAAATATAGCTCCCGAAGGAATATCTTATAATGAAATGAATGTGTTGGCTTCTAAAGCTCCTATCGGCAGCGCGGGAATCAGTATTCTGCCTTTTGGCAACGGCGCCGAGCGTATGCTGAACAATAAAGAAATCGGATGTAGTATTCGCGGACTGGATTTCAACGCACATGGCAAACATCACATTATTCGTGCAGCTCAAGAGGGGATTGTGTTCTCCTTCAAGTATGGCATTGATATAATGGAGCAGATGGGGATTCCTGTGAAGATGATTCATGCCGGACACGCCAATATGTTCTTGAGTTCTATCTTCCGTGATACGTTGGCTGGAGTGACCGGAGCCACCATTGAGCTTTACGATACGGATGGTTCGGTAGGTGCTGCGAAAGGTGCAGGTATTGGTGCAGGTATCTATAAAGATAATAATGAGGCATTTGCTACGCTTGACAAATTGGATGTGATTGAGCCTAATATGGCTAAACGCCAGGAATATGCGGACGCGTATGCTAAATGGAAGTATCGTTTAGAAAAATCAATGAGTAAATAATCTAAGTATAACATCGTGAGTAATGTGCTGTTCATATTGGTGCATTCTCACACTAAAAACATTATTAATTATGGCAACAAAAGAGTTTTTCCCTGGAATTGAAAAGATTAAGTTTGAAGGCAAGGATAGCAAAAATCCGATGGCATTCCACTATTATGATGCAGAGAAAGTAATCAATGGAAAGAAGATGAAAGACTGGTTGAAATTCTCTATGGCATGGTGGCATACATTGTGTGCTGAAGGCGGTGACCAGTTCGGTGGCGGAACAAAACAATTCCCTTGGAACGGTAACGCAGACGCTGTTCAAGCTGCAAAAAATAAAATGGATGCAGGTTTCGAATTCATGCAGAAAATCGGTATCGAATACTACTGTTTCCACGATGTGGATTTGGTTTCTGAAGGTGCAAGCATTGAAGAATATGAGGCCAATCTGAAAGAAATTGTAGCTTATGCAAAACAAAAACAAACTGAAACAGGCATCAAACTGTTGTGGGGTACTGCCAATGTATTTGGTCATGCACGTTATATGAACGGTGCTGCTACTAATCCTGATTTTGACGTAGTAGCTCGTGCTGCTGTTCAGATCAAGAATGCAATCGACGCAACTATCGAATTGGGTGGTCAGAACTATGTATTCTGGGGTGGTCGTGAAGGCTATATGTCTCTTCTGAACACAGATCAGAAACGTGAAAAAGAACACTTGGCACAGATGTTGACTATCGCTCGTGACTATGCTCGTGCCCGTGGTTTCAAAGGTACTTTCCTGATCGAACCGAAACCGATGGAGCCCACTAAACACCAATATGATGTAGATACGGAAACTGTAATCGGCTTCTTGAAAGCTCATGGTCTCGACAAAGATTTCAAAGTGAATATTGAAGTAAACCATGCAACTTTGGCCGGTCATACTTTTGAACACGAATTGGCAGTGGCAGTAGACAACGGTATGTTGGGTTCTATCGACGCTAATCGTGGTGATTATCAGAATGGTTGGGATACAGACCAATTCCCGATTGACAACTACGAACTGACACAGGCCATGATGCAAATTATCCGTAATGGTGGCTTGGGTAACGGTGGAACAAACTTCGACGCTAAAACTCGTCGTAACTCTACTGACCTGGAAGATATCTTCATTGCTCACATCGCAGGTATGGATGCTATGGCTCGTGCATTGGAAAGCGCAGCAGCTCTGTTGAACGAATCTCCGTATAAGAAAATGTTGG
The DNA here is from genome assembly GCF_014287315.1 of Bacteroides sp. NSJ-39. NCBI lineage: Bacteria > Pseudomonadati > Bacteroidota > Bacteroidia > Bacteroidales > Bacteroidaceae > Bacteroides > Bacteroides sp. NSJ-39. The sequence goes on from NZ_JACOOB010000001.1 coordinate 157,190, forward strand.
CTGACCGTTACGCTTCATTCGATGCTGGTAAAGGTAAGGAATTTGAAGATGGCAAATTAACGTTGGAAGACGTGGTTGCTTATGCTAAAGCAAATGGCGAACCGAAACAGACTAGTGGCAAACAAGAACTTTATGAAGCAATCTTGAATATGTATTGCTAATTAACCCACCACAGATTACGTGTATTTCACAGATTCTTTTCTTCTCTCTTTTGAATTTATCTGTGTTCATCTGCGTAATCTGTGGTGATATATCTAACTACTACAACACTACTTATCACCATGATTAATACAACGAACGAGGGTAGTAAACTCTACCTGTATTCGATAACCTCTGTCGCTATCTTGGGCGGACTGCTTTTCGGCTATGACACGGCAGTTATTTCCGGTGCAGAGAAAGGCTTGGAAGCTTTTTTTCTTTCAGCCTCTGATTTTCAATACAATAAAGTAATGCATGGAATCACTTCTTCCAGTGCATTAATTGGCTGTGTACTTGGGGGCGCGATTTCCGGTATATTTGCTTCCCGTTTGGGACGTCGTAACTCCTTAAGGCTTGCTGCCATACTCTTTTTCCTTTCAGCATTAGGTTCCTATTATCCGGAATTCTTATTCTTCGAATATGGAAAGCCGAACATGGATTTGCTGATTGCTTTTAATTTGTATCGTGTTTTAGGTGGTATCGGAGTAGGACTGGCTTCTGCAGTCTGCCCGATGTATATTGCTGAAATAGCCCCTTCCAATATTCGTGGAACGCTTGTATCGTGTAACCAGTTTGCCATCATCTTCGGTATGCTGGTAGTGTACTTTGTGAATTACCTGATTATGGGTGACCATCAGAATCCTGTTATTTTGAAAGATGCAGCCGGTGTGCTGTCTGTCAGTTCTGAATCTGATATGTGGACTGTGTATGAAGGATGGCGTTACATGTTCGGTTCGGAGGCTTTCCCTGCCGCTTTCTTTGGACTGTTATTGTTCTTTGTTCCGAAAACACCTCGCTATCTTGTTTTGATACAGCAGGATGGAAAGGCCTACTCAATTCTGGAAAAGATCAATGGTAAGACAAAAGCACAGGAAATCCTTAATGATATTAAAGCTACCGCTCACGAAAAGACAGAGAAGATATTTACTTATGGAGTGGCGGTAATTGTGATCGGTATTCTGCTATCTGTATTCCAGCAAGCTATCGGTATTAATGCCGTGCTATATTATGCTCCTCGTATTTTTGAAAATGCAGGTGCGGAAGGCGGCGGTATGATGCAAACGGTTATTATGGGTATTGTAAACATTGTCTTTACACTGGTTGCTATCTTCACTGTAGACCGCTTCGGACGTAAACCATTGTTGATAATCGGTTCTATCGGTATGGCTGTTGGTGCATTTGCAGTGGCGATGTGTGACAGTATGGCAATAAAGGGGATCCTTCCGGTGCTTTCAGTGATTGTGTATGCAGCATTCTTCATGATGTCCTGGGGACCGATTTGCTGGGTATTGATCGCGGAGATCTTCCCGAACACCATCCGAGGTAAAGCGGTGGCAATCGCTGTGGCTTTCCAATGGATATTTAACTATATTGTATCTTCTACTTTCCCGGCATTGTACGATTTCAGCCCAATGTTTGCATATAGTTTATACGGCATTATTTGTGTGGCTGCTGCTATCTTCGTTTGGCGTTGGGTACCCGAAACAAAAGGGAAGACACTGGAAGATATGAGCAAACTTTGGAAGAAAAATAAATAGGTTAGTGTAATTTCATCGTGTCATTATGACTTTGCTCTCTTGACATGACTCTATTGAGATTATGACATCGTACCAATCAATGGTATGGTGTCATAATTGTTTGTATATGCAATAAACAGATCTGCAATGTGTTATGTAGACTTAAATAAAAGCATTCATTTTCCATAGCTAAAGCACTGCTTTAGCTTAGTTAAAGCGGTGCTTTCCCTCTCTTAAAGCGGTGCTTTTTCTTTTTTCTAGCTTTGAACAGTATCTTTTCTATAAATAGCTATACCTTTGCACTATCTTTTATAAAAACACGTATTGTTATGGAACAACATCCGATAAAAATTAATAAAGTGCAGATACGCAATCTTCAGATAGAAGATTACGCACAGTTATCTCAATCGTTTACCCGCGTTTATTCAGATGGTAGCGATGTATTTTGGACTCACGCCCAAATTCAGAAGTTAATCAATATTTTCCCGGAAGGACAGATTGTTACGGTTGTCGATGATAAAATTGTGGGTTGTGCCCTGTCTATTATTGTCGATTATGATAAAGTGAAGAATGACCATACGTATGCGCAAGTGACAGGCAAGGAAACATTCAACACGCATAATCCTAAAGGAAATATCCTCTACGGCATTGAAGTGTTTATTCATCCGGGTTATCGTGGTTTGCGTCTGGCACGTCGTATGTATGAATACCGTAAGGAACTTTGCGAAACATTGAATCTGAAAGCTATTATGTTTGGTGGACGTATCCCCAATTATCATAAATATGCTGATAAGATGCGTCCGAAAGAATACATCGAACGTGTGCGTCAGCGCGAAATCTATGATCCGGTTCTAACTTTTCAGTTGTCAAATGATTTTCATGTCCGTAAAGTTATGACCAATTATCTTCCTAATGACGAAGAATCGAAACATTATGCTTGTTTGTTGCAATGGGATAATATTTATTATCAGCCACCTACGCAGGAATATATTAATCCGAAAACAACAGTCCGTGTAGGCTTGGTGCAGTGGCAGATGCGTAGTTATAAGACATTGGATGATTTGTTTGAGCAAGTAGAGTTTTTCGTGGACGCAGTATCGGATTATAAAAGTGATTTTGTCCTTTTCCCGGAGTATTTCAATGCTCCTTTGATGTCGAAGTATAATGATAAAGGAGAATCTCAGGCCATTCGTGGGCTTGCGAAGTACACAGAGGAAATTCGCGACAGATTTATCAATCTGGCAATCAGTTATAATATCAATATTATTACCGGAAGTATGCCGTATGTCAAAGAAGACGGACTTTTATACAATGTAGGATTCCTTTGTCGTCGGGACGGTACATACGAAATGTATGAAAAAATGCATGTCACTCCGGATGAAATCAAGAGTTGGGGGTTGAGTGGCGGTAAGTTGTTGCAGACATTTGATACCGATTGCGCTAAAATCGGAGTTTTAATTTGTTATGATGTAGAGTTTCCCGAGCTATCCCGTTTGATGGCGGATCAAGGGATGCAGATATTATTTGTGCCTTTCCTGACCGATACGCAGAATGCTTATTCCCGTGTCCGGGTATGTGCGCAGGCACGCGCTATTGAAAATGAATGTTTTGTAGTTATTGCGGGAAGTGTGGGGAATCTTCCTCGTGTACATAATATGGATATTCAATATGCCCAGTCCGGTGTCTTCACTCCCTGCGACTTTGCTTTCCCGACTGACGGAAAGAGAGCGGAAGCGACTCCTAATACCGAGATGATTCTTGTTTCGGATGTGGATCTGGATTTATTGAATGAACTGCATACTTATGGTAGCGTACGTAATCTGAAAGATCGCAGAAGTGATGTTTATGAAGTAAGACTAAAAAAATAAGACAGTGGCTCAAAGTTCACCACAGATTACACGGATTGGCACAGATTATTCCTATTGGATTATTTCTATTAAGAATGAATCCTTTAATCTTTAATCTGTGAAGGTTCGTGTAATCTGTGGTAAAAGAGCTTTGATTTATTCCCGTTTTATCCCTTCCCGGAAGTACCGCTTTCGAGGATACTGACGATGGAGAATAAGGTAAAACAGATAGCTCCCAGTCCTGATAAGACGCGGGCGGGAATGAAATAATCCGAATGTACTGTGGCAAGTTCAAATACAAATGCAGCCAAGAATAAGCAAGCCAATGCAGTCAGTACCGGAATCAAAGGAATGCGGTTGGCTAATTTGAATTCATGTCTCCATATTTTTGCCAGGAGGATTACTTTACTGGAGATACTGTAACATACTAAACCAAGCCCAAGCATGATATAGCCTGTAGTACCGTTTGTACTTCCTGAGTCCGCGAAAATTACAAAAAGCCCCCAAATGAAGGAAAGAGATCCCATCAGTAACACTAACTTCGGCCATTGTGAACGTTCTTTTTCCGAATATACATTACGTATCTGTCGGGCTATAGTAGCTACTAACGCAATCAGGCTGGTACAAATACATGCAAGACCTACCATTACATGGCCTGCCACAAAGTAAGCCGGATGAACGTGGCTGTTGGCTAATAAAACAAATGCCCATATCCATGCAACCAAAGATATGGTGATTACAACGGCTTCCATCGTACGTTCTTCACCCAAGGAAAAAGCTCCTTTCGGAATTTCATGCCCTGTGCTTTTAGAGTTTCCGGGAATAAAAGAAAAGCGGGTGGAAGAGGTGGCGGCAGTGGCTACGCAGCCTGTAATAAATCCGACACCGGTTATTACATGACCGGCAACGAATGCTGAAGGAGAATCAGCTCCACTGAAGATGCATATTCCTGTGATGATTGTCGCAATAGCTGCCAGATAACCAAGGATCGGCAATCCATATTTTGCGGCTCGGTTATAAGTATGTATGATTTGCCGGATAATGGTAGCCGCCGTACAGAACAGCGCAATACATATCATGCCTAGTGAAAAAACGACGGGGCCTGCCACAACGCGACCTCCTGCATCTCCGTAACCGTAAATGAATGCTCCGTATCCGAAGCAAAAGAGTGCCATCACCAAAGGGATTGCTCTGAATAAAATACTAATACCGTAATTCATAAGATAAGTGCTTTTAGGTTTTTCAGTAGAACAAGGATAGGGCTGTTTTGTTTAGGTCACAGGCAGTTTAAATCGTTAACTTTATAGGATTCCGATTAAAAGTCTTTGCTTTTTGCTCAACTAAACAAATGTTTTTGTAAATTTGCACCCTTAAAAACGGGGATACCCCTCAAAGTGTAAATTGTAAATAGTAAAATCGTAGATATAGCTATGGGTAAGAGATTTACTGAGTATTCGCAGTTTGACCTTTCACAGGTGAACAAAGATGTGCTGAAGAAATGGGACGAAAACCAGGTTTTCGCCAAGAGTATGACAGAACGTGATGGCTGTCCTTCGTTCGTTTTTTTTGAAGGACCTCCCTCGGCTAATGGTATGCCGGGTATTCACCATGTAATGGCCCGTACGATTAAGGATATTTTCTGCCGTTACAAAACGATGAAAGGGTATCAGGTAAAGCGTAAAGCCGGATGGGATACGCATGGACTGCCTGTAGAATTGGGTGTAGAAAAGGCGTTGGGTATCACAAAGGAGGACATCGGCAAGAAAATCTCCGTAGCCGAATATAATGCTGCTTGTCGCAAGGATGTGATGAAGTTTACTAAAGAATGGGAGGACTTGACTCACAAGATGGGATATTGGGTGGATATGAAACATCCCTATATCACGTATGACAACCGTTATATTGAAACCCTTTGGTGGCTGTTAAAGCAATTATATAAGAAAGGATTGTTGTATAAAGGGTATACCATCCAGCCGTATTCTCCGGCAGCAGGAACGGGACTGAGCTCTCATGAGCTGAACCAGCCGGGATGTTACCGGGATGTGAAGGATACGACGATGGTTGCCCAATTCAAGATAAAGAACCCGAAACCGGAAATGACCGGATGGGGAACTCCTTATTTCCTTGCTTGGACCACCACTCCATGGACATTGCCTTCAAACACGGCACTCTGTGTCGGCCCGAAATTTGATTATGTGGTTGTACAGTCATACAATACATATAATGGAGAACCGATTACGGTTGTTTTGGCTAAGGCGTTGTTAAATACTCACTTTAATCCGAAAGCTGCGGACCTGAATCTGGAAGATTACAAACCGGGAGATAAGCTGGTTCCGTTCAAGGTAGTGGCCGAATATAAAGGTACGGAACTGGTGGGCATGGAATATGAACAACTCATTCCTTGGGTGAAACCGATAGAGGTTTCCGAAGATGGAATGTGGAAAGTCAGCGATAAAGGCTTCCGGGTTATTCAAGGGGATTATGTGACGACAGAAGACGGTACGGGTATCGTGCACATTGCACCGACTTTTGGTGCGGATGATGCGAATGTGGCACGTGCGGCAGGTATTCCGTCATTGTTCATGATAAATAAGAAAGGTGAAACCCGCCCGATGGTAGATCTTACCGGTAAGTTCTATTTGTTGGATGAACTGGATGAAAGATTCGTCAAGGAATGCGTGGATGTAGATGAATATAAGGAATATCAAGGCGCATGGGTGAAGAATGCTTATGACCCGCAGTTTACGGTGGACGGAAAATATGATGAGAAGGCTGCTCAGGCTGCCGAATCTTTGGATATTGCTCTTTGCATGATGATGAAGGCTGGTAAGCAAGCTTTCAAAATAGAAAAGCACGTCCATAACTATCCGCACTGTTGGCGTACAGACAAACCAGTACTTTATTATCCGTTGGATAGCTGGTTTATCCGTTCTACAGCTTGCAAGGAGCGTATGATGGAGTTGAACAAGACTATCAACTGGAAACCGGAGTCTACCGGAACAGGACGCTTCGGTAAATGGCTGGAGAACTTGAATGACTGGAACTTAAGCCGTTCGCGTTATTGGGGAACTCCGCTTCCTATCTGGCGCACGGAAGATAATACGGACGAAAAGTGTATTGAATCCGTAGAGGAACTTTATAATGAAATAGAGAAATCGGTGGCTGCCGGATTCATGCAGTCGAACCCGTATAAGGATAAGGGATTTGTTCCGGGTGAATATACGGAGCAGAACTATGACAAGATTGACCTTCACCGCCCGTACGTGGATGACATTATTCTGGTTTCTAAAGACGGTAAGCCGATGAAGCGTGAAATGGACTTGATAGATGTTTGGTTCGATTCTGGTTCAATGCCATACGCACAGATCCATTATCCGTTTGAAAACAAGGAACTGTTGGATAGCCGTCAGGTATATCCTGCCGATTTCATTGCAGAAGGAGTGGATCAGACACGCGGATGGTTCTTCACATTGCATGCGATTGCCACTATGGTATTCGACAGTGTATCTTATAAAGCGGTAATTTCTAACGGATTAGTGTTGGATAAGAACGGTAACAAGATGTCCAAACGTTTGGGTAATGCTGTCGATCCGTTTAGTACAATTGAGAAATATGGTTCTGACCCGTTGCGCTGGTATATGATTACCAACTCGTCTCCGTGGGATAACTTGAAATTCGATGTAGATGGAATAGAAGAAGTCCGCCGTAAATTCTTCGGTACTTTATATAATACCTATTCGTTCTTTGCGCTTTATGCCAATGTTGACGGATTTGAATATAAGGAAGCGGATGTGCCGATGGCGGAACGTCCGGAAATCGACCGTTGGATTCTGTCTGTGTTGAACACGTTGATAAAAGAGGTAGATACCTGTTATAATGAATATGAGCCGACAAAGGCTGGACGTTTGATTTCCGACTTTGTGAATGATAATTTGTCCAATTGGTACGTTCGTCTGAATCGTAAACGTTTCTGGGGTGGTGAATTTACACAAGATAAACTGTCTGCATACCAGACATTGTATATATGTCTTGAGACAGTGGCTAAATTGATGTCGCCGATAGCTCCGTTCTATGCCGACAGGTTGTACACAGACTTGATTACAGCGACAGGACGTGATAATGTTGTGTCTGTCCATTTGGCTAAATTCCCGGAATACCAGGAAAATAGCATAGATAAAGAACTGGAAGCCCGTATGAAAATGGCGCAGGATGTAACGTCTATGGTATTGGCATTACGTCGTAAAGTGAATATCAAAGTGCGCCAACCTCTGCAATGTATCATGGTTCCGGTGGTAGATGAAGAACAGAAAGCCCATATCGAAGCGGTGAAGAACTTGATAATGAATGAAGTTAATGTCAAGGAAGTTAAATTTGTAGATGGTGCTGCTGGTGTATTGGTAAAGAAGGTGAAATGCGACTTTAAGAAATTGGGTCCGAAGTTTGGAAAACAAATGAAAGCAGTGGCTGCTGCTGTTGCCGGAATGTCGCAGGAAGCTATCGCCGAGCTGGAAAAGAATGGAAAATATGTGCTGAACCTGGATGGAGCGGAAGCTGTTATTGAAGCAGCGGATGTGGAAATCTTCAGTGAGGATATTCCGGGATGGCTGGTTGCCAATGAAGGTAAGCTGACCGTTGCGCTTGAAGTAACCGTTACCGAAGAGTTGCGCCGGGAGGGCATTGCCCGTGAATTGGTAAATCGTATTCAAAATATACGAAAATCAAGCGGTTTTGAGATTACAGACAAAATAAAAATAACAATCTCGAAAAATACGCAAACAGATGATGCGGTAAAAGAATATAATACTTATATTTGTAACCAAGTTTTAGGCACATCTTTAGGACTTGTAGATGAAGTGAAAGACGGTACAGAGCTTAACTTTGACGATTTTTCACTGTTCGTGAATGTGATAAAAGACTACTAATACTATATTGATTAACCTTTTAAAATTGTAAGATTATGGCAGAAAAGACTAGATACTCAGATGCGGAACTCGAAGAATTCCGTGCCATTATTATGGAGAAACTGGAATTGGCCCAACGTGACTATGAACAGTTGAAGAAGAGTTTGATGGGATTGGACGGTAATGATACCGATGATACGTCTCCTACCTATAAAGTGTTGGAAGAAGGTGCGAATACGCTATCCAAAGAAGAAACAACCCGTCTGGCACAGCGCCAGTTGAAGTTCATACAAGGATTGCAGGCAGCTTTGGTACGTATTGAGAATAAGACGTATGGTATCTGTCGTGAAACAGGAAAGTTGATTCCGGCAGAACGTCTGCGTGCTGTTCCTCATGCTACATTAAGCATTGAAGCAAAAAACAGCGGTAAAAAATAATAGATAGCTACACAAGCTACGAGTGACGAGCTACAAGTAGCTGCGCAAAGTTTACGCACGGCACTTGTAGCTCGTTATGTTTAATTTATAATGAACACATGAAGAAACTATTCACGAAAGGGAGAATCGCTCTGCTCGTTATCTTTTCCGTATTGATTATTGACCAGATCATTAAAATCTGGATTAAAACTCATATGTATTGGCATGAAAGCATACGTGTGACGGATTGGTTTTATATCTATTTCACCGAAAACAATGGAATGGCTTTCGGTATGGAGATTTTTGGGAAGTTGTTCCTGACCACTTTCCGTATTGTTGCGGTAGCGTTGATAGGGTGGTATCTCTACAAGATAATAAAAAAAGGATTCAAAACAGGCTATATTGTTTGTGTGGCTTTGATTTTGACCGGTGCTTTGGGTAATATTATAGATAGTGTCTTTTATGGAGTGATCTTCAATGAAAGCACACATTCGCAGATTGCGAGCTTTATGCCCGAAGGAGGAGGATATTCTACCTGGTTCTACGGTAAAGTTGTGGATATGTTCTACTTCCCGATTATAGATACGAACTGGCCTGCTTGGATGCCGTTTGTGGGTGGCGAGCATTTTATATTCTTTAGTCCGATCTTTAATTTTGCTGATGCTGCTATTAGCTGTGGTATCATTGCTTTATTGCTTTTTTATAGTAAATATCTGAATGAGTCATATCATTCGTTGGATAAGGAAGAAAAGAAAAGTGTGAATCATGAATAATAAGTTTCGGTTTCATCTGTGTCTTGTCTGCATAGTGGTTTTTGCGGTAGCCGGGTGTAAAGTGAAAAGACCCGGTGGGGTAATCCCTGAATCAGAGATGGAGAATTTGTTATACGATTACCATCTGGCAAAGTCTATGGGGGATAACCTTCCTTATAGCGAGAACTATAAGAAAGCGTTGTATCTTGATGCCGTCTTTCGGAAACACGGAACTACGCAGGCTGTGTTTGATTCGTCTATGGTGTGGTACACACGTAACACAGAAGTGTTGTCGAAAGTTTATGAGAAGGTAAAGGTACGTTTGAAAAGTGAGCAGGAACTTGTTGGCGATCTGATAGCCAAGCGTGATAAGAAACCGAAAACAACCAAACAAGGAGACAGTATTGATGTATGGCCGTGGCAGCGTATGGTGCGCCTCACAGGTGAGATGATGAACAATCAATATGTGTTTACCTTGCCGACTGACTCTAACTATAAAGATCGGGATACGTTGGTGTGGAAAGTGCGGTATCGTTTTCTGGAACCGATGTTGGCCGATTCTTTAAGAACTGTCACTATGGCAATGCAGGTGATTTACGAGAAAGATACAGTTAGTCATTGGACAATAGTGACCGAACCCGGTGTTCAGAAAATCCGTCTTTTTGCAGATACATTGGGACAGATGAAAGAGATAAAAGGCTTCATTTATTATCCGTTGGAAAGACAGGAAAAAGCAGGGGCATTGTTGGCCGATTGCTTTAGCATGACCCGTTATCATTGTACGGATACACTTGCTTTTGCTGTCCGTGATTCACTGAATAAGATAAAAGCTTTGGAAGCTGATTCTTTGAAGAAACTCTCCGATCATAAGGCTGATTCTTTGAAGAAAGTAGTGGAGAAGGAGAAGGGTAAAGAAGATGTTCAACGATTGACACCGGAAGAAATGAACCGCCGCCGTACGGGAACACATCGTGAGAAGAAGCCGGAGCAGATCGAAGTGGAACAACATATCCAGCAGGAAAGAATGGAACAGCGCAAGGAACGCCAGATGAATCAACGTAGGCGTCAGCAGCAAAGACGTCAAACACGTTAGTTATGATGAAACGTTTTGCTTCTCATTATTTACTGATACCCGGTGTCGGATTCGTAAAGCAACAGGTAGTGGAGATAAGCGACGAAGGAGTTGCTCAAAATATATTTCCACTGAATGAAGAAGTGGAGTCCGTTGAATGGCTGCCGGGACTAATTGTTTTGTTGTCTGTACATCAGATGGAAGAAATAAAAAATACCGGGATGGTTGTTAAAAACATCCCGGTATTTCAACAGAATCTTCCTGTCCTTATAGTTGCGTCTTCTTGTACTTTGAACGACTTTCTTGATACATCCCGGAAGAATGGAGAAATATTGTTTCCTTATTTGTTTTATCCCTTTGATTTTACTTCCATGCGGCCTGTCGACGGAACTCGGCACAGATTACTGCGGTAGCAATGGCTACATTGAGCGACTCGGATGTTTCCTGGCCTTGTGGATAATTGGGAATATACAGTTTTCTATTGATTAACGCTTCCACTTCTTTCCCTATGCCGTTTCCTTCATTTCCCATCACAATCAATCCATTAGCGGCTAATGGTTGTTCATACATATTTTGTCCATCCAAAAAAGTACCGAACACGGGTATCTCTTTGCCTTGTGAACGGATAAAATCCGGAAGAGAAGTGTAATGTACCCTTACTCGGGCAATTCCACCCATAGTGGCTTGTACTGTCTTGGGGTTATAAACGTCTACTGTGTTCTGTGAGCAAATAATGTCTTCAATCCCGAACCAATCGGCCAAACGAATAATCGTTCCCAGATTTCCGGGATCCTGAACATCGTCTAATGCTAGACAAAGGGAGTGACGGGCAATATCCGGAGTTAGCGTATATTGCGGTTGCTCCAAGATTGCAAGTACCTGTTGGGGTGTTTTTAAAAGACTTGCCCGTGAGAGTTCCTCTTGAGAGACTTCTGCTATCTCGCCCGCATATATATTCGGATGACTCTGAAGCCATAATGAGGTTGCGGCTAGAAAACGGCAAGGAAAATATTCGAGTAAATCGCCTACCAGCTTTGGGCCCTCAGCTAGAAATACTCGTTCTTCTTTACGTATTTTCTTTTGTTCCAGCGAGTGTATATACTTTATTTTATTCTTACTAAGTGGTGCCATAGATTTGATATTCTTTTGCAAAGCTATAAAGATATTTCCAATCTGCCTTTACTTTCCTCTCTTTTTCTTAAATTATTTTCCCTATCGGAAAATATAATTTATCTTTGTAATCACTTTTTTTATGCTATCGATTAAGAACCGTATGAGGAGAGATTTTCTTTGTTTGTTTGCTTCTGTCGCTGTCTTGTCATTTGCTTCGTGCACTGCCACCAAGTTTGTGCCGGATGGTTCATATCTGTTGGATGAAGTCAAAATTCGTACGGATGAGAAAAGTATCCGCCCTTCTTCATTGAAAATGTATGTTCGTCAGAATCCTAATGCCAAGTGGTTTAGTCTGATAAAGACCCAACTTTACGTTTACAATCTTTCCGGACGTGATTCTACTAAGTGGGGAAATAAGTTTTTACGGAGAATAGGTGATGCTCCCGTGATATATAATGAGGATGAAGCATTGCGTTCTGAAGAGGAAATCACGAAGGCTGTGCATAATATGGGATATATGGCAGCTACTGTGAAACGTTCGACAAAGATAAAAAAGAAGAAGATAAAATTATACTATGACGTGACTGCGGGAAAGCCGTATGTTGTTCAGTCCATTAAATATAATATATCCGATCCTAAAATAGAAGCGCTTCTCAAGCAGGATTCTGCCAGGAGTCTGTTGAAACAAGGAATGTATTTTGATGTAAATGTATTGGATGCGGACAGGCAACGTATCACGGATAAATTGTTGCAAAACGGTTATTATAAATTTAATAAGGACTATATAGGCTATACTGCCGATACTGTCCGTAATACCTATAAGGTCGATTTGACTCAGTTTTTGCGGTCTTACAAGGCTCATACGAATGATTCGGCACGAGCACATCAACAATATTGGATCAATAAGATTAATTTTATCACTGATTATGATGTCCTGCAATCTTCGGCATTGAGCAGTGTGGAAATCAACGACTCTATTCATTATAAAGGATATCCTATTTTCTATAAAGATAAACTTTATTTGCGTCCCAAAGTGTTGACGGATAACCTTCGTTTTAGTCCCGGAGATTTGTATAATGAACGCGATGTGCAGCAAACATACTCCAGCTTTGGGCGTTTGTCGGCGTTGAAATATACTAATATCCGTTTCTTTGAGACTCAGTTAGGAGATTCGACAATGCTCGATTGCTATGTAATGCTGACAAAAAGCAAGCATAAGTCTGTGTCTTTTGAGGTGGAAGGAACGAATTCCGCCGGAGACTTGGGGGCGGCTGCTTCAGTCGCTTTTCAGAATAGGAATCTATTTCGTGGTTCGGAGACTTTTATGATAAAGTTTCGTGGGGCATACGAGGTGATCTCCGGACTTCAGGCAGGCTATTCGAATAACAACTATACCGAATACGGGGTAGAGACGAGCATTAATTTTCCTAACTTCTTGTTTCCCTTTCTTTCTTCTGACTTTAAACGTAGAATCAGGGCTACCACTGAGTTCGGGTTGCAGTATAATTATCAGTTACGGCCGGAGTTTCTGCGGACGATGGCATCTGCCAACTGGAGTTACAAATGGACACAACGCCAGAAAATTCAACATCGTATCGATTTGATTAATATTGGTTTTCTCTATTTGCCGCGTATTTCAGACAGATTCAGAGAAGATTATATCAATAAAGGGCAAAATCATATATTCCAATATAATTATCAAGACCGCTTGATTGTAAATATGGGATATAGTTACAATTATAATAGTGTAGGTGGGTCTATCGTCAATAATACTATTGCTTCTAATTCATATTCTATCCGCTTTAATTTTGAGTCTGCGGGAAATATATTGTATGCCTTGTCCAAAGTTGCCAATATCCGGAAGAATGATAATGGTGAGTATGCCATTCTAGGAATTCCCTATGCCCAATATCTGAAAGGTGAATTTGATTTCGCAAAGAATATACGGATTGACCACCGTAACTCATTCGCGTTTCACGCCGGTTTGGGAATTGCAGTACCCTATGGGAATGCAAAAACGATTCCGTTTGAGAAACAATATTTTTCCGGAGGGGCTAATAGCGTACGTGGATGGGCCGTGCGTGATTTAGGACCGGGTTCTTTCTCCGGAAATGGAAACCTGTTGGACCAATCGGGAGATATTAAACTGGATGCGAGTATTGAATATCGGAGTAAACTGTTTTGGAAATTTCAAGGAGCCGTATTTGTGGATGCAGGTAATATCTGGACGATCCGTAACTATGCAAATCAGCCCGGGGGTGTTTTTAAGTTCGACAAATTCTATAAGCAAATAGCGGTTGCTTATGGTTTAGGTTTACGGCTTGACCTGGATTTCTTTATTCTTCGTTTTGACGGAGGTATGAAAGCGGTTAATCCTGCTTTTGAAACAAAGAAAGAGCGTTTCCCTATTATTCATCCTAAGTTTAGTCGTGATTTCGCTTTCCATTTTGCCGTGGGATATCCATTCTGATTAGCCATTTATTGCGTTCCCTCATTAGTTCAAGTGTGTCTCGCAGAACACTTATTTGTTGCATTTCCCCACTGATGGGACTTATGATATGCGCATTTTTTATTTCGCAAACGACCGTTGCCCTTTCGGAATTAGCATCTATTTCGCTGGAAACGACAGATATTTTGGCTGCTCCCTGTGCTTTTAATTGTTCTATATGCTTCTGCTGTATATTGGAGGCTAAAAAGCTAAGATAGGATAGGGAAGAAGGAGTGCTCCACTCTTCGGCAACTGGATAATTGAAGTTATAAAAGGCTTCGCAAAAGTCTACGGCTGCTTGCTCTATTTGGTTTTGGGGTGTTTGTTGCTGACAAGATAAGCAGATGAATGAGAATATGGATAGGATGTGTATGTGCAGTTTATTCATAACATTAAATTTATATGATTGGAGATAATATTATAGTGGTAATGAGGATGAAAAAAGGAGATGAAACAAAGTCGAGTTCAGTTCCATCTCCTTTATTATATATTCTTGGGTTGTTATGTTAACGGGCTGCAAACATGAGATTGCTTGTAGTAGCTTGGCGAGCTGCCATCATACCTTGAGCATCCAGAGTTACATTCATTTTCTCACCGTTCGGCAAGAACAAGTCAGCAGTACCGTCATTATTCATTTTTACAAGTTCAGCACTTTCACCGTTTGCAACAACGTTCCATGTATTGGCTTCTTTGTCGTAAATCAGATCCATAGAAGCAGTTTCTCCTTCTTTAGTGATAGAGTAGCCGTTCTCCAGCGTTTTTACCATATAGTTACCGTTTTCTCCTTTAACTTTCTTTACGTCACCTACATTAGCCATAGGATTGGAACCACTCCAGAATTCAATAGAGTTGATTACTAAAGCATCGGCAAGGTAAGCTACACCATAGACCGGTACAATGTTGAAGGCTAAAAATACAAGTTCATTTACAAATTTGTTACCAAGAGACTGATTCCAAGTTGTCAGGCGGTTAAATAAGCCGAATGAACCTACACAGGAACTAAATAATAGGCTGCCGCTGAGTACTGCCGCAACCAAAAACATTTTGTTTCTTTTCATGTCAGAAAGTTTTTAGTTAATAAAAAATATTTATATTTTTTCTTTTGTGTATCTGCAAATATAATACTTTTTTGTTTATTTAGGTTATAATCCCTGTTTTT
The DNA here is from genome assembly GCF_014287315.1 of Bacteroides sp. NSJ-39. Lineage (NCBI taxonomy): Bacteria > Pseudomonadati > Bacteroidota > Bacteroidia > Bacteroidales > Bacteroidaceae > Bacteroides > Bacteroides sp. NSJ-39. The sequence continues at coordinate 172,653 of NZ_JACOOB010000001.1, forward strand.
TATGATTTTAATTTTCGGCGTGCCATTTCATTTCCGATGATATGATCGATGGAGAATTTGCCAGGTCCGGCGATATACATGATTATAAACACAATTAAGTAAATGAAAGCCAACTCTTTGACTGTAAATGCATCATTGGCATGAACGATAAAAAATGCCACTATCATTGTGAAAGCCATCGGAATCATTGCCAAACGATATAAAAAGCCGACGATAAATGCCATTGAGCATACCAATTCGCCGAAAATGGCTAACCCGAGAGAAATGGGGCTGCCTAATCCCAGTGGGTCCGGAAAAACGGCAGATAATTCTTGAAAGTTACTCCATTTTTGTATTCCGTGATTCATCAATAATACTCCGAAGATTATCCGGACTGCTAGTAGCAACAAAGAGGTTTTTGTTGTGTTGGGTTTTGTTGGAAATAAAAAGTTATAAATCATAAGATATTCTATTTTAAGTTTGTTCTTATTTATGATAAACATAAGAAATCTTGATTTTGTTCTCATAATTTTATAATAAACTTTGTATCTTTGTAGAAAAATGTGTGATATGGAACAGCATACTTATGATAATGAGTCCGTTCAGGAATTGCTGGATTGGGCAAAAAAAATGGTTGAGACTAATAATTATCCGACAGAGAGATTTAAGATCAATAAGTGTACAACAATTATTGATGGGAAACATTATTTGGAAACATTAATTGCAATGATTTCCAGAAATTGGGAAAACCCGACTTTTCATCCTACTATAGAGCAATTGTGGGAGTTTAGAGAAAAGTGGGAGAATAGAGAAGCGCATAAATAGAAGTGCACTCTGATCACGCCTGACAAGAGTGCACAACAAACAAAACAAACAAAATTAACATATTATACTCGTATCTTCGGAGATTACGAGAAATAAGGATATGCAAATATACACCGAATAATCTCAATAATTGATTATTTAATCACATTTTTTATGTATATAGTCATTTATTTATCATTTTAAGTGTTAAAAGGGCAACCATCTTTTCTTTTTCTTCAAAGGCTGCTGCTCATTATCATTTTGGCTATATATATCCGCGAATGTTTTTTTCTTCTTTATCATCTCATAAATAAGCCCCCAATCCGGTAAACCGCCTAGATTGCGATCGTCAATGAATAAGTCGGCTTTTAATTTGCGGGAAAAGCCTTGATGGCTTTTTTGTTCTTCAGGATAATCCTTGTTGACCGCATAGAATTCCAGACCTCTGGCTTTACACCATTCGACAGCTTCTTCCAAGAGTGTTCCTTCACGCACACTCCATAATATTAAGCGGTGCTTTTCTTGTTGCAATAACTTCAATGTATCGATGGCGAACGGAATTTCTTCACCAATGCGTGGATAACGATGTTCTACAATCGTTCCGTCAAAATCAACAGCTATAATCATAGTTTTCTAGTACCTAATTTCTGACAAAGATACAGACAGTAAGCTAAAAAAACGTATCTTTGCCCCGAATTAACATTTTAACAAAAATATAAATACATGGACAATTCCCCTCAGCGTGCTGCTAAAGGCTTTACGAGAGCTTTCTGGGTCAGCAACACAGTCGAACTGTTTGAGCGTATGGCATATTATGCCGTTTTTATCGTTCTCACTATTTATCTATCTTCCATTTTAGGTTTTAACGATTTCGAAGCAAGTATGATTTCCGGGCTTTTTTCCGGAGGTTTATATCTGCTTCCTATTTTTTCCGGGGCCTATGCCGACAAAATCGGTTTCCGGAAATCAATGATTATAGCATTCTCCTTATTATCTGCCGGATATTTGGGGCTAGGTGTGTTGCCCACTTTGCTGGAAGCTGCAGGGCTGGTTAGTTATGGCACTGCTACTCAATTTAATGGTTTGCCTGATAGTTATACCCGGTGGATCATTGTTCCGGTTTTATTTGTGCTTATGGTGGGAGGCTCCTTCATTAAGTCTATCATCTCTGCTTCTGTGGCTAAAGAAACAACAGAAGCAACCCGTGCCCGTGGTTATTCCATCTTTTATATGATGGTAAATGTGGGTGCTTTCACCGGTAAAACAATAATCGACCCTTTGCGTAATGTCATTGGTGAGCAAGCATATATCTATATTAATTATTTTTCCGGTACGATGACAGTTATTGCTTTGTTTGCTGTTATTTTCCTTTATAAATCAACACACACGGCAGGCGAAGGAAAAACACTCCGTGAGATTGGGCAAGGATTTATGCGAATCATTACAAACTGGCGTTTGTTGATTCTTATTCTAATTGTTACCGGTTTCTGGATGGTACAGCAGCAACTTTATGCCACTATGCCCAAGTATGTGATTCGTATGGCCGGAGAGACGGCAAGACCGGGTTGGATTGCTAATGTGAATCCGTTTGTGGTGGTTTGTTGCGTTAGTTTTATCACACGTCTGATGGCAAAACGCAGTGCGATTACTTCGATGAATGTGGGGATGTTTCTGATTCCTGTTTCTGCGTTGCTGATGGCGTGCGGGAATTTGCTGGGCAATGATCTTATTGCCGGTATGAGCAATATTACTCTGATGATGATTGCGGGTATAGTGGTGCAGGCACTTGCCGAATGTTTTATTTCACCGCGTTATTTGGAATATTTCTCTTTGCAGGCTCCTAAAGGAGAAGAAGGAATGTATTTAGGGTTCAGCCATTTGCATTCGTTTCTTTCTTCTATTTTCGGTTTTGGTCTGGCGGGAATTCTGCTCACTAAGTATTGTCCGGATCCTGCTTTGTTCGAGACACGGGCAGCGTGGGAGGGAGCTAGCGTAAATGCTCATTATATATGGTATTATTTTGCTGCCATAGGGCTGATTGCAGCTGTGGCATTACTGTTATTTGCAAAAATCACCGAATCCATCGACAAAAAGAAGAAAGCTTCTCGGTAATTCTCTTCTTTTTTACGTATATTTGCCGTCACTTTGCTGTAAAAGTTGACGGCATTTTGCATTTTAATAAAGAAGATAAAGATAAAACATGAAAGTAAAATTTATAAGCCTGGCGAGTGGCAGTAGTGGGAACTGTTATTATCTGGGTACCGAAACTTATGGGATACTGATAGATGCAGGAATTGGTATACGTACAATCAAGAAAGTACTGAAAGATTATAATATCCTGATGGATAGTATTCGTGCGGTATTTATAACCCACGATCATGCTGACCACATTAAAGCAGTGGGTAATCTGGGAGAAAAAATGAATATTCCTGTTTATACAACCGCACGTATTCATGCCGGAATTAATCGTAGTTATTGTATGACAGAGAAACTCAGTTCGTCAGTCCGTTATTTGGAAAAGCAGGAACCCATGATGTTGGAGGATTTTCGTATCGAGTCTTTTGAGGTGCCACATGATGGAACGGACAATGTAGGATATTGCATTGAGATTGACGGCAAAGTCTTTTCTTTCTTGACGGATCTTGGGGAAATTACTCCTACGGCTGCCCGTTATATCAGTAAAGCCCATTATCTGATACTTGAAGCCAACTACGATGAGGAAATGCTTAAGATGGGTCCTTATCCTCAATATCTGAAGGAACGGATTGCGAGTAGGACCGGACACATGAGTAACTCTGATACGGCGGAGTTTTTGGCGGAAAATATCACTGAACATTTGCGATATATTTGGTTGTGTCATTTAAGCAAAGACAATAATCATCCGGAATTGGCTTTCAAAACAGTAGAATGGAAATTAAAGAACAAAGGAGTAATCGTCGGCAAAGATGTGCAACTGCTTGCTTTAAAGCGAAATACACCTTCCGAGCTCTATGTGTTCGAATAAAAGCGGAAAAAAGATAGTAAAAAAGCTGCATTATTGTTTGGTCAAATAAAATAAAAGACCTACTTTTGCAACCGCAAACGAGGAAATAAGCACTCTTAGCTCAGTTGGTAGAGCAACTGACTCTTAATCAGTGGGTCCAGGGTTCGAATCCCTGAGGGTGTACAAATTCCGAGTTGCAATGAAAAAAAATTGCACTCTTAGCTCAGTTGGTAGAGCAACTGACTCTTAATCAGTGGGTCCAGGGTTCGAATCCCTGAGGGTGTACAAGGAAAAAGGAGGTTTTTGCCTCCTTATTTTGTTGGTTTACAGCAGATTAATTGAATAGATGTTATAAAAATGCCGTTGTCTGATTGTTGGATTCAGGCAACGGCATTTATAACTTTGATATACTACTTAGAACTTGAAGAAGTTTTTAGCGTTGTTATAGCTGATGTCTTCAATCATTTGATTTACACGTTCCATTTCGGATGCTGGGATTTCTCCGTTCTCTACGTCACGTCCTACCAGATTACACAATGTACGGCGGAAATATTCGTGACGCGGGTAGGATAGGAATGAACGGGAGTCAGTCAACATACCTACAAAGCGGCTCAAAAGACCGAGTACCGACAAGGCATTCATTTGTTTTTCCATACCATCTTTCTGATCCAAGAACCACCATCCAGAACCAAACTGGATTTTTCCTGCAACAGATCCATCCTGGAAGTTACCCAGCATAGTTGCAATCACCTCGTTTGCACATGGATTCAGGTTGTAGAGGATTGTCTTCGTCAATTTACCGTTTGTGTTCAAGCGGTCGAGGAATTTAGCCATTGCTTTTGCTGTTGTAAATTCACCGATAGAGTCGAAACCTGTGTCGGGACCTAACAATTTAAACATCTTGGTGTTGTTGTTGCGGATTGCGCCGTAATGGAACTGTTGAGTCCATCCCTTTTCCCAATCCATTTCTCCGAAGATTACGAGCATCGCCGATTTGAACTTCAGAATTTCTTCCTTCGTCAGTTCAGTACCGCCATATACCTTATTAAATATAGCTTTGATTTCCGCATCGGTATAATCTTCTGCGTAGAATTCTTCGATACCGTGATCGGACAGGCGACATCCTTGTGCTGCGAAGAAATCGTGACGTTTGCGCAAAGCGGCAATCATATCGTCAAAACTGGAAATGTTGGTGTCGCTTACTTCTGCCAATTTTTCTACATAAGCGCGGAAATCTGCCGGAACTTCTACTGCCATAGCTTTGTCCGGACGCCAAGTCGGCAACATTTTGATTTCAAATCCGCTTTCGCATGTCTTGATGTGATATTCCAACGAGTCTATCGGATCGTCGGTAGTACATACGGTTTCTACGTGGTAGCGACGCATCATTCCGCGAGCGGAATATTCTGGTTGAGCTAATTTCTCGTTACATTCATCGTATATCTCACGTGCGGTTTTCGGATTCAATATCTTATCGATGCCGAAAGCTGTTTTCAGTTCCAGATGAGTCCAATGGTATAACGGATTGCGGAAAGTATAGGGTACGGTTTCTGCCCATTTCTCAAATTTTTCCCAGTCTGTGGTGTCCTTTCCTGTGCAGAAACGTTCGTCTACACCGTTTGTACGCATAGCGCGCCATTTGTAATGGTCGCCTCCCAACCAAATTTCAGTCAGTGATTTAAACTTGTAGTCATCGGCTACCATTTGTGGAATTAAATGACAGTGATAGTCGATAATCGGCATTTTAGCCGCATGCTCGTGATACAACTTCTGTGCAGTTTCTGTTTGCAGTAAGAAGTTCTCGTCCATGAAATTCTTCATTATTACTGTGTTTTAAGTATATAAAATTATTACTTTCTGTATTTATACCTATATAGTATTGATTTTAAAGCTACTAGGTGTAAATCTTGTTTTAGTTTTATTAACCGTTATCGAACACAAAAATAGAAATTTTACTTGGAGTAACAAAATAATTCGTATATTTGCAGCGATTATTTATAATATTTAAGTTTTAGCACTATGGAGGACCAGAACTATACGATTAAAGACATAGCCCGTATGGCAGGCGTTTCTGCCGGAACGGTGGACAGGGTATTGCACAATCGCGGTGACGTATCTCCTAAGAGCAAAGCTAAGGTTCAGAAGGTGCTGGATGAAATTCATTATCAGCCCAATGTTTTTGCTATCGGACTGGCTGCTAAAAAGAAATATTCTTTCGTTTGCTTAATTCCTTATTATATAGAGCACGATTATTGGCATTCCGTAGTGGGTGGCATTGAGCGTGCCCGGCAAGAGTTGCGTCCTTTCAATGTGAGCGTGGATTATCTGTGTTACCATCACGGAGATGAAGCCAGCTATCAGGAAGCCTGTCGTTCTATCAAGGAAAGCAATGTGGATGCGGTGTTGATTGCTCCCAATTTCCGGGAAGAAACCTTATCATTGACGGGCTATCTGCGAGAGAATGGGATAGCGTATGCTTTCGTCGATTTCAATATGGAAGAAATGAATGCATTAACCTATATCGGACAAGATTCGTATAAGAGCGGATACATTGCGGCTAAGATATTGATGCGTAATTATTCGGTGGGAGAAGGACAGGAACTGGTACTGTTTTTAAGTAATAACAAGGATAACCCTGCTGAAATACAGATGCAGCGCCGTCTGGAAGGTTTTATGCAGTATATCACTGAGGAATACGATAGTCTGGTGATTCATGAAGTAGTATTGAATAAGTCCAATCAAGAAAATAACTGTCGGACGCTGGACCGGTTCTTTGAGACGTACCCGAAGGCTGTACTCGGAGTTGTGTTCAATTCCAGAGTATATCAGTTGGGAGAATATCTCCGTCATGCAGGGCGTAGCATGAAAGGATTGATAGGATATGACCTCCTGAAAGCAAATGTAGAGTTGCTGAAATCGGGGAATGTACATTATTTGATCGGACAGCGGCCGGGATTGCAAGGTTATTGCGGTGTGAAAGCTTTGTGTGATCATGTCGTGTTCAAGAAAAATATCGATCCTGTGAAATATATGCCTATTGATATCCTGATTAAAGAAAACATCGATTTTTATTTTGAATTAGTATAATATCAACTTTATAAATTACAACTAACATGAAAGTATTAAACAAAGAAACTGCTCCTAAGGCACACCGTCCGGAGCGTATTATTCAATTTGGTGAAGGTAACTTTTTACGTGCTTTTGTAGATTGGATTATCTATAACATGAACCAGAAAACAGATTTCGACAGTAGTGTTGTAGTGGTTCAGCCCATTGACAAAGGTATGGTCGATATGCTGAATACGCAGGACGATCTTTATCATGTCAATCTTCAAGGATTGGATAAAGGAGAAGTGGTTAACAGCTTGACAATGATTGATGTAATCAGCCGTGCATTGAACCCTTATACTCAAAATGACGAATTCATGAAACTGGCGGAACAACCGGAAATGCGTTTCGTTATTTCAAATACTACAGAAGCCGGTATTGCCTTTGATCCGACTTGCAAACTAGAGGATGCTCCCGCTTCTTCTTATCCGGGTAAACTGACTCAGTTGTTATATCATCGTTTTAAGACATTCAATGGCGACAAGACAAAAGGCCTGATTATCTTCCCTTGCGAACTTATTTTCTTGAATGGTCACAAACTGAAAGAAACGATCTATCAATACATTGAGTTGTGGAATTTGGGCGAAGAATTTAAGACTTGGTTTGAAGAAGCCTGTGGTGTATATGCTACGTTGGTAGACCGTATAGTTCCGGGATTCCCCCGCAAGGATATTGCAGCTATCAAAGAAAAACTGCAATATGACGATAACTTGGTGGTCCAGGCTGAAATCTTCCATTTGTGGGTTATTGAGGCTCCGCAGGAGATTGCCAAAGAATTCCCGGCCGACAAGGCAGGCTTGAACGTATTGTTTGTACCGTCGGAAGCTCCATACCATGAACGTAAGGTTACTTTGCTGAATGGGCCGCATACCGTTCTTTCTCCGGTTGCTTATTTGTCCGGTGTGAATATTGTTCGTGACGCTTGCCAGCATGAAGTAATTGGAAAATATGTCCATAAGGTGATGTTTGACGAGTTGATGGAAACTTTGAACCTGCCGAAAGATGAATTGGAGAAATTTGCAAATGATGTTTTGGAGCGTTTCAATAATCCGTTTGTAGACCATGCGGTAACAAGCATTATGCTGAATTCTTTCCCGAAATATGAGACTCGTGATCTGCCGGGATTGAAAACTTATCTGGAACGTAAAGGTGAGCTTCCGAAAGGACTTGTACTTGGTTTGGCAGCTATCATTACTTATTATAAGGGTGGCGTACGTGCGGATGGCGCTGAGATTGTGCCGAACGACGCTCCTGAAATCATGAATCTGCTGAAAGAACTGTGGGCTACTGGTTGCACAAAGAAAGTAGCCGAAGGTGTTCTGGGCGCAGAATTTATCTGGGGTGAAGATTTGAATAAAATTCCGGGATTGACGGAAGCTGTAAAAGCTGATTTGGATTCTATTCAAGAAAAGGGAATGCTTGAAACTGTGAAGGGTATTCTTTGATTTAGATATCGGAGATAGGCCGAATAGTTGAATTTAACTGAGTTTGGTTTTTCATTCAAGAGGGTGTCTTGATAATCTTATGGCTATTGGGATACCCTTTGCTTTTTGCCTGTTTATTTGTGTAAATATTTAAGCAGCCTTGCTGTCATGAATATTGGCTACTGTAACCATCACTGCAATAAGGAAGCCATTCTTGTCTACAACAATATGGGTTTGACGCCTTTCACTTTTTTATTGCCGTCAACTCCGCTCTACCCGGTACTATTTTGGAAAAACATCTGTGCACCTGTATCCTTATATCTGATTATCTTATGACCATAAACATATAAAATGAAAACTCATGGATGGTATTGAACTAAAAGTGGCTGATGAAAAGCAAGAGCTATAATAGAATCGTCAAAATTTATGTATATCCCCACTAAAAATCTACTGACCCTTTATTTATCAAAGCGGCACGGCAATTGTTTTTACCGGACGATGCAAAAATATGTACCAAAATGAATATAAATTTATTCGGCAGTGTGCAAGATAAAGGTAGTAGCTCCAATAGTCACGATAGCACCATCTTCGATACGGATACGGTCTTTATCTCCCAAGATTTCATTCATAAGGAATGTGCCCGTAAGACTGGGGGCATCTCGAAGTGTATAGATTAGTTTTCCTTGCTTATTGCGCTTGATATTGATAATGCAGTGGCGGCGGTCCATGCTCATGTCTCCGCTTTCAATGGGAGTATTGATGACTGTTCCTACACAACGCCGTCCTATCACGTTGTCACCCTCTTGTAGTGGAAGTACTTGTTTGAATCCGAATATATTCTCAATTACTGTGATATATCCGAATTCTTCTTTATGGGATTCTGCCTCTTCTTCCAGATTCTCTTCTTTCCGGAGAGCTTTGACTTTACTTTTTCCAAGCCGGATACTGAATTGCTTGCCGCAATGCTCGCATACAAATACAAGTGACTGACCTTCACTATACTTGGTTTCATCAAAATAAAGGTAATTCTCACATTTGGGACAAAGAACTCGTTTCATGCTTTTTAAAAGGGATTTTTATTTTGCCAGTAACCAGGCATTCTTGTAAGTTTCGTTTTTTCTAAGCTCCAACAACTGTTTCGTCGCTTCTTCACGGTTGCTGAATGAGCGGATACTGACACGTACTTTACCATCGGTATTCAGCGCTTTTGCTTCCGCAAATCCTTTGGCATTTAACCGGTTTGCCATAGCTTCCGCATCTTTAAGGCTGATACCTCCCGCTACTATAATATGGTAAGGGTGATTCGTATTAGCTTGTGGCTTTACCGATGGCGCAGGAACTGTTTGCGGTTTCGCCACTTTAACTTCTTTCACAGCAATGGGCTTTGATGTTTTAGCTTTCTTGGCTCTCTGTGGTTTCACATCGTTCTTTACCGGAACAGGAGTCATTGCAACCGACTGTTCTTCTATTTGTTCAAAAAGCTCGTTAGGTAACAACTGTGCGTAATTGTTCTTCTGAACGTAGGTATTCTCTACCGGAGTGGAAAAAGCGAAGAACAACACAATGGCGGCAATCATAGCTGCTGCATTGCGGAGGAATGTACGGTTGATACTGATTTCATAAGTTTTCTTTTCTTTCTCCGGATTGAGTGGTATTAACACTCTTTCCTTTTGTGGCAAGGCGGCAAGCTCGTGCATCTCAAAAGAATCCAATCCGTATAAAGAAGGAGTGGTTAGCTTATAATCGTACGGAATGAACTCGTAATTGCCATAAATATTATAATGGATTTCACCGATATTCTCCAGATGGGCTTTGCCTTCTTCATGAAGAAGGGAGATGAATTCGTTTACCTCTTTTTCTACTATGCGGCTGGCGTCAGCGAAACTAGTGTCGTAAACGGCCATATATGATTGCACCAACACTCCGTCATTCAGTTTCAGTTGCGGATTGAATCCTATCGTACGGGTAGGAGGTAAGAAAAGACTTTCTTCTTTTACATGAGTTGCAGGTGCGTAATGTGCAACGAATCCACCAAATCCCGGAACGATGACGCAGTCGTTTTCCAGCAATAAAACCTCTATATGTTGTGCTAATTCAATCATGTGTGCAAAATTAAGAGATAAATTGAATATATCCCAGAAAACTACGAAAAAATCACTACTTTTGCATCGTTTTATTTATAACCATCGACAATGAACTATATACAGACAGAAATAGACGGAGTATGGCTGATAGAGCCTAAAGTTTTCTCCGACGAACGTGGCTACTTTATGGAAGCTTTTAAGAAAGAGGAGTTTGAGGCTAATATCGGTCCTGTTGATTTTGTACAGGATAATGAATCCAAATCTTCCTTTGGGGTATTACGCGGATTGCATTATCAGAAAGGCGAACATAGCCAGGCTAAACTGGTTCGTGTTATCAAAGGAGAAGTGTTGGATGTTGCTGTGGATTTGCGCAAATCATCGCCTACGTTCGGAAAGCATGTGTGTGTTTTGTTGAGCGAAGAGAATAAGAGACAGTTTTTCATTCCACGTGGTTTTGCGCATGGATTTGCCGTATTGAGCGACGAAGCCATTTTCACATACAAGGTAGATAATAAGTATGCTCCGCAAAGTGAGGCTTCCATTATATATAATGATGCTACATTGGGTATAGACTGGCCGCTTGCCGAGTCGCAGATGTTGCTATCTCCTAAAGACAAGGAGGGAACGGCTTTCAAAGATGCGGTGTATTTTGAATAACTTCTGAATAGACAATAAATAAAGATATGAAAATAGCAATTGTAGGAACCGGATATGTAGGTCTGGTGACAGGTACATGCTTTGCTGAAATTGGCGTGGATGTGACTTGCGTAGATACTAACAGTGAGAAAATCGAATCTTTGAAAAAGGGTATCATTCCTATTTATGAAAATGGATTGGAAGAGATGGTACTTCGCAATATGAAAGCGAAACGATTGAAGTTTACTACCTCACTGGAGAGTTGCCTCGATGATGTGGAAGTAGTATTCAGTGCTGTCGGTACGCCTCCGGATGAGGACGGCAGCGCCGATCTGAAATATGTGTTGGAGGTAGCCCGGACTATCGGTCGCAATATGAAACAATATAAATTGGTTGTTACCAAGAGTACGGTTCCGGTGGGTACTGCCGGCAAGGTTCGTGCGGTTATTCAAGAGGAGTTGGATAAGAGAGGGGTGAATATCCATTTTGATGTGGCTTCAAATCCGGAATTTCTAAAGGAAGGAAATGCGATCAGCGACTTTATGAGTCCGGACCGTGTAGTAGTGGGAGTGGAGTCGGAACGTGCGCAGAAACTGATGTCGAAGCTGTATAAACCGTTCTTGCTAAATAACTTCCGCGTTATCTTTATGGATATCCCGTCAGCGGAGATGACTAAATATGCGGCAAATTCAATGTTGGCAACCCGCATCAGTTTTATGAATGACATAGCAAACTTGTGCGAGATTGTGGGTGCCGACGTGAATATGGTACGTAGCGGAATCGGTTCGGATACGCGCATCGGACGTAAATTCTTGTATCCGGGAATCGGCTATGGTGGTTCTTGTTTCCCGAAAGATGTGAAAGCCCTTATCAAAACGGCAGAACAGAATGGATATAAAATGCGGGTGCTCAGTGCTGTGGAAGAGGTAAACGAGCAACAGAAAAGTGTTCTGTTTGAAAAGTTGGTGAAGCATTTTAATGGTGACCTGAAAGGAAAAACGGTTGCTTTGTGGGGGCTGGCTTTCAAACCGGAGACTGATGATATGCGTGAAGCTCCGGCTTTGATCCTGATTGATAAGCTGTTGAAGGCTGGCTGTCAGGTACGTGCGTACGATTCTGCTGCCATGCAGGAGTGCAAGCGTAGGATCGGAGATACAATCTATTATGCTTGCGATATGTATGATGCGGTGCTTGATGCGGATGCGCTGATGTTGGTTACCGAATGGAAGGAATTCCGTCTGCCCTCATGGGCTGTCATAAAGAAAACGATGGCACAGCAGGTTGTATTGGACGGACGTAACATTTACGATAAGAAAGAGATGGAAGAACTCGGATTCGTTTACTATTGCATTGGTAAATGAAAAAATAAGAGTATCTTTATGCAAAACTGGAACAAATGATGAAATATGTAGTGCTATCGTTGATGGTGATTTTTTCTGCGTCATGTGGCGGCAATAAAAATCCAAATTTTCTTGAACTGGAGGAAGAGGATATAGCTGCTAAGGAACTGTTGCAGGGAATTTGGCTGGACGATGAAACGGAGAGTCCGTTGATGCGGGTAGAGGGGGATACGATCTATTATGCAGATAGCCAAAGTGCTCCGATTACATTTAAGGTTATGCGGGATACGCTTTACACGTATGGAAATGATACGGCTTACTACAAGATAGATAAGCAGGCGGAACATATATTCTGGTTTCATTCCATTACGGACAACATAATCAAACTGCATAAATCTGAGGATCCGAATGATTCGTTGTCATTTGTTCGTCGTGAAGTGGTTATACCGACTTATACGGAAGTGACAAAACGGGATAGTGTGGTGACATACAATGGCACTCGCTATCGCGCTTATGTATATATTAATCCTACCAAAATTAGAGTTGTCAAGACGACTTATTCCGAAGACGGGATTAGCATGGACAATGTGTATTACGACAATGTGATGCACATTTGTGTGTACGAAGGCAAGAAAAGTTTGTTTGCCAGTGATGTGACCAAGCAGATGTTTGCTCAGGTTGTTCCTGCTGATTTCCTGTCGCAGGCTATTCTATCTGATACGAAGTTTGTAAAAGTAGACCGGAATGGTTTTCATTATCAAGCAGTTTTAGCCATTCCGGAAAGTTCTGTATATAGCATTGCGGAGATAGAAGTGGGTTTCGATGGTAAACTGACTATCACTTCCACTAAATAAAAAATGCTGTTCTAATTTTGTTGTCTGGGAGAGGGGCGGTTCTTACTTTTGTTGTTATTGCCGTTTTTCCCCCGAAAATTTCTTCCTTTAGGGTTGCTGCCGTACTTGCTTTTGCTGAAAGAGCGTGGCTTGTATTCCGGAGCTTCCCCTAATTCTGCCGGGATGGGAATTTTATAAATATCTTTTTCCAGGAAATTCTCAATGCTCTTGAAATTACTCTGCTCTTTTTCGCTGACAAATGTAAGCGCTACTCCATCGTTATTGGCACGTGCCGTACGCCCGATGCGGTGCACATAATCTTCACTGTCGTGAGGGACGTCGAAGTTGATAACCAGACGAATATCATCAATGTCAATGCCGCGTGCCACAATATCTGTCGCTACCAGTATATTAACTCGCCCGGCTTTAAATTCGTGCATTACTGTTTCCCGTTGGGCCTGCTCAAGATCCGAGTGCATTTCTCCTACATTCAATTTCATCGCCATCAAAGCCTTAGCGACTTCTTTAACTTTGATTTTTGAAGATGCGAAGATGATGACACGTTCGGGAACCTCGTCGGCGAAAAGGCTACGTATAATTCCCAATTTTTGGTTTTCGTAGCAAACGTAAGCAGCCTGGATAATCTTTTCGGCCGGTTTTGAGACAGCCAGTTTTATTTCTGACGGATTATTCAGGATTGTATTTGCCAATTGCTGTATTTTGGCAGGCATAGTTGCAGAGAACATGACAGTCTGCCGTTCTTTAGGCAGGTATTTCACTATTTGCATGATGTCGTCATAGAATCCCATGTCGAGCATTCGGTCTGCTTCGTCCAAAATGAAATAAGAAACTTTGGAGAGGTCTACATATCCGAGACTCAGATGGGCGATCAGACGTCCCGGAGTCGCAATAACAACATCAGCTCCTAATGTAAGTCCTTTTTTCTGTTGTTCGAACAGAATGCCGTCATTACCGCCATATACAGCGACGCTTGATACCGGCATAAAATAGGAGAATCCTTCCATCTGTTGGTCGATCTGCTGAGCCAGTTCCCGGGTAGGGGACATGATAATGCAGTTGATCGCATCTTCCGGATGGTTTCCTTCGGATAGTTTATTTAATACAGGGAGCAGAAAAGCTGCGGTTTTACCCGTACCTGTCTGCGCTACTGCTATCAGATCTTTACCTTCAAGTATAATTGGAATTGCTTGTTCCTGAATAGGTGTGCATTCGTCAAATCGCATGGCGTCAAGCGCCTCAAGCACATTCGCGTTTAATTGTAGTTCGGAAAACTTCATTCTGTTATTTTATTTGTCCGCAAAGATAATTTATTTTTCGGTCTAATTACATATTCAAATAAGAATCTTTGAATCCAAGAAAATAGAGCACCCCATCAAGTCCGATGGTATTGATAGACTGTTTGGCATTTGCTACTACTTTGGGTTTGGCATGGAATGCTATTCCCAATCCGGCAATTCCCAGCATGGGGAGGTCATTGGCTCCGTCACCTACAGCAATGGTTTGCGCAATATCTACTTTTTCTACTTGGGCAATTAAACGGAGTAGTTCGGCTTTGCGCTTTCCGTCTACCACATCTCCCAAATAACGTCCGGTGAGCTTTCCATCAATAATTTCCAGCTCATTCGCATATACATAGTCTATACCATACTTCTTTTGCAGGTGTTGGCCGAAATAGGTGAAACCTCCCGACAGAATTGCTATTTTGTAGCCATACTTTTTCAATACATACATTAGTCTGTCTACTCCTTCTGTGATAGGCAAGTTTTCTGCAATCTCCTGCATGACGGATTCATCGAGTCCTTTCAATAGGGCTACGCGGCGGGTAAAGCTTTCGGTAAAGTCTATTTCGCCACGCATGGCGCTTTCCGTAATGGCCTTTACCTCATCGCCTACGCCGGCGCGGATGGCGAGCTCATCAATAACTTCGGTTTCAATAAGTGTGGAATCCATATCAAAGCAGATCAGACGGCGCATACGTCGATACATATTATCCAACTGAAAAGAAAAGTCCATCTCCAGTTCGCTGGCTAACTTCATCAGGCTTTCTTGCATGGCGATGCGGTCTTTGGGAGTACCTCTCACTGAGAATTCTATGCAAGCGCGTGTGCGTGCATCCGTATCGCATTCATCCAAAGGGATTCTACCCGTCAGGCGCTTGATTGCATCGATATTCATTCCTTGCTCTGCCAATACGCTGGTGGCTGCCGATATTTGACGCGCAGACAGTTTACGGCCAAGCACCGTCAAGATATAACGGTTCTTGCCTTGCATACCTACCCAATTGTCGTATTGCTCGGTTGTAATTGGTTCGAACCGGATGGTTACTCCCAAAGAGGAAGCTTTGAATAATAATTCCTTCATGATAAATCCGGAATGTCTTTCTTCACTCTTGAAAAGAATACCTAGTGATAGTGTATTATGAATATCCGCCTGCCCGATATCGAGGATAGTAGCATCGTATTTAGCTAATATTTCGGTCACGGATGAGGTAAGCCCCGGACGATCTTCGCCGGTAACTCGAATCAGAATCAATTCAGTACTTGATGGTTGCATAAGAAATAGACTTTTATCCTGCAAAAGTAGAGAAAAAAGTTCGTTTTTATGCTAAATAACATAAAAAGTTATACATGAAAAGTGAGATTTTTGCTTATTCTTTTGGAAGTTAATTTGATAATTACTTACCTTTGCACCCGGTTTCAAAAATAAAGGCTCTGATAATCAGCGGATTCCTCTTCGCCTGATGCCTGAAAAGACAACGTTTCGGGAAGAAACCACTGTTTAAGGACAGTCCCGGATAGTATTAACTAAAACCGAGTTACATGAAGTATGTAAAGTGGATTTTTGTTGTATTACTAATTTGTTCCTTGACCGCTTTCGTTGAGAAAGACAAACCTACCGGAGGTTTGAGTGAGGGTGATGTAGCCCCAGATTTTAAAATCGAATCTACATCGGAAGAGCAACCTGCCTTTAAGTTGGGAAATTTGAAAGGAAAGTATGTGTTGCTAAGTTTTTGGGCAAGTTATGACGCGCAATCCCGGATGCAAAACGTAAGTTTAAGCAATGCGCTTCGTTCTTCTCATAATGTGGAAATGGTTTCTATTTCGTTTGACGAATATCAGTCGATTTTTAAGGAAACCGTTCGTCAGGACCAAATAGTTACGCCCACTTGTTTCGTGGAAACAGAAGGCGAGGACTCCGGATTATTTAAGAAATACCGTTTGAACCGGGGGTTCACTAACTATTTATTGGATGGAAATGGTGTAATTATAGCCAAAAACATCTCTGCTGCAGATCTTTCTGCTTATGTAAAGGAGATTGGTTGACAATGTAGAATAGACAAAAGAGGAAATGGATACAACAAAAAAGTTCCGCCTATACTTGCTGTTTGGTAAGAATAGGCGGAACTTCTATTTAAGAGAATCTTATCATCTACTTCGGTGCCTTTTGATACAGGAAGAAGGCGATACCTGCATAAAGAATATTGGGAATCCAGACTGCAATCACAGGAGGTACATTACCGTTGATGGCAAATGTAGAAGTAATTGTCTGGAATAAGATATATGAGAAGCTCAGTCCCAGTCCGATACCCAAGTGGAGACCCATACCTCCTTTGGTCTTTCGTGACGAAAGAGAAACACCGATAATTGTCAGGATGAAAGAGGCGAACGACATGGCGATTCGTTTATGATATTCAATTTCAAACTCTTTGATATTGGCAAATCCTCTTCGTTTTTGTTTCTCAATATAGTCACTCAATTGAGGGCTGGTGAGCATTTCCTGTTGATTCTTCATGATAAGGAAGTCGGACGGTTCCATATTGATAATCGAGTCTATCCGGTCTCCTTTGGTGATTTTTTCTTTCAAGCCGTCCAACTCGCGTATCATGTAGTCATGAATTGTCCATTTATGAACGGTGGTTGTATCATACGTTACACGACGTGCTGTCAAGTGAGAAACCAGTTTCTTGTCGACGAATTTATCCAACGAGAAACGGTTGCCTGTTTTCATGGCATTATTATAATTGTCAATGTATGCAATGACACCGCTATCCACTTCCAGCTGTACGTTGCGTGCCGTATTCTGTTTCTTGGGTTTGATATACCGGTCTTCAAAGTTCAGGCGGGTGACGCTTCCTTTAGGGATTACGTACGAACTTAGCATAAAGGTCGTTAATGCGATAATGGCCGCAGAAATCATATAAGGACGCATCATTCTCTTGAAACTCATTCCGGTGGAGAACATGGCGATAATCTCTGAGTTCTCCGCTAGTTTTGAAGTAAAGAAAATGACGGCAATGAACACGAACAACGGACTGAACAGATTGGAGAAGTAGGGGATAAAGTTCATGTAGTATTCGAAAATGATTTTACTCCATGGCGCTTCATGTTCCATCAGTTTATCCATCTTCTCGTTAAAGTCGAATACTACTGCAATAGAAATGATCAATGCAATAGCAAATACGTATGTTCCCAAGAATTTCTTGATGATATACCAGTCCAGCCGCTTTATGAATCGATTGCTTTTCATTCCTTATAATCTAGTTGATACTTTTCTGACCATCATCGGTTTCCAGGTTGAGAAATCTCCGGCGATAATATGTTTTCGTGCTTCGCCTGCCAGCCATAAATAAAATGCCAGATTATGTATAGAAGCAATTTGCATGGCCAACAGTTCTTGTGCATGGAAAAGATGGCGCAAATACGCTTTGCTGTACAGTGTGTCTACATAGGAAGCACCGTCCGCCTCAATGGGAGAGAAATCCGTTTCCCATTTTTTGTTTCGCATATTGATGATACCGTCTTTGGTAAACAGCATTCCATTTCGTCCGTTGCGTGTAGGCATTACGCAGTCGAACATATCTACGCCGCGTTCTATCCCTTCAAGGATATTGACAGGAGTACCGACGCCCATCAAATAACGGGGCTTGTCTTTAGGCAGAATCTCGTTGACAATTTCGATCATCTCATACATCTTATCGACGGGTTCGCCTACTGCCAATCCGCCGATAGCATTTCCGTCCGCTCCTTTGGAAGCCACAAACTCCGCAGATTGTTTGCGCAGATCGGGGTAAACACATCCTTGCACAATAGGGAATAGCGACTGATTGTAGCCATACTTAGGTTCGGTTTCATTAAAACGTTGCATGCAGCGGTCGAGCCATCTGTGGGTCAGCCCTAACGACTTTTTAGCATACGCATAGTCTGAATCTCCGGGAGGGCATTCATCGAAAGCCATCATGATGTCCGCTCCGATGGTACGTTCTATATCCATCACTTTTTCCGGAGTGAAGATATGCTTGCTGCCATCAATATGTGAACGGAACTCGGCTCCTTCTTCACGGAGTTTCCGGATTCCGGCTAGCGAAAATACTTGAAAACCACCACTGTCTGTCAGCATGGGGCGATCAAAACCGTTGAAGCGATGCAAGCCGCCGGCTTTCTCGATAACATCCAATCCCGGACGTAAATAGAGATGATAAGTATTCCCTAGAATGATCTGTGCCTGGATGTCTTCTTTCAATTCTGTCAGATGCACCCCTTTGACAGTGCCCAATGTTCCCACCGGCATGAAGATAGGGGTTTGTATCTGCCCGTGGTCAGTGGTTATCAGACCGGCACGGGCATTACTTTTAGTGTCTGTATATTGTAACTCAAATGTCATTCCTGGCTGGGTTTCTTTACAGATAAATCAATGGCATCCGCTACTTTTTCATTGGTTAATGCAATGGCGAATACTTCTTTTATATCATTCACATAGTGGAAAGTCAATCCCTTCAAATACAGATCCTGAATTTCATCTATGTTCTTTTTATTCTCGGCGCTCATAATGATTTCTTTTATTCCGGCACGTTTGGCAGCAAGAATCTTTTCCTTGATTCCGCCAACCGGAAGAACCTTGCCGCGAAGGGTGATTTCTCCTGTCATAGCCAGGTTGGCTTTTACCTTTCGTTGTGTCAGAGCGGAAGCTAAAGAAGTGGCCATAGTGATACCTGCCGACGGACCGTCTTTCGGAATCGCCCCTTCCGGAACATGAATATGGATGTTCCAGTTTTCAAAGATGTCTTCGTCCAAGTCAAGGATAGAAGCGTGTGCCTTGATGTATTCAAGTGCCAGCATGGCAGATTCTTTCATCACATCTCCCAGATTACCGGTCAATGTAAGACGTCCGCCTTTACCACGACTCAAGCTCGTCTCAACAAATAGAATTTCACCTCCTACGGCTGTCCATGCCAGTCCGGTAACTACACCGGCATACTCATTGCCTTGATACTTGTCTCGTGTATATTCCGGTGCTCCCAAGAAATCGTATAGGTCAGCCGGTTTAATTTCCGTTTTAGCAAAATATCCGTCAGTTGCATATTGACGGGCTGATTTACGGAGAATCTTACCTATTTTCTTCTCTAATTCACGAACACCGCTTTCACGAGTGTACGATTCGATAATGGCTTCCAGCGTATCTTTGGGAAGTTTTATATCTGTCTTTTTAAGCCCGGTGGCTTCCAGTTCTTTCGGGACTAGATGTTTACGGGCAATTTCAATTTTCTCTTCTGTGATATATCCGCTGACTTCAATCAGTTCCATACGGTCGAGCAATGGACCGGGAATTGTATTCAGGTTATTAGCTGTTGCAATGAACAATACCTTTGAGAGATCATAGTCCACATCCAGGAAGTTGTCATGGAACGAAGTGTTTTGTTCCGGGTCGAGAACTTCCAATAATGCAGATGAAGGATCTCCTTGGCGGTCTGCACTGACTTTATCTATTTCATCCAAGATGAATACCGGATTAGAGGCTCCTGCTTTAATAAGGCTCTTGATAATCCGTCCCGGCATAGCGCCGATATATGTCTTACGATGTCCACGTATTTCCGCTTCGTCATGCACTCCTCCTAAAGACATACGCACGTATTTTCGTTTAAGGGCGGATGCGATGGACTTTCCGAGTGATGTCTTACCAACTCCCGGAGGGCCATATAAGCAGATAATCGGTGACTTCATGTCGTCTTTTAGCTTCAGCACAGCCAGATGTTCCAGAATGCGTTCTTTTACCTTCTCCAATCCGTAATGGTCTTTATTCAACGTCTTCTCTGCATTCTTAAGATTCAGATTGTCGGTTGTATAAATGCCCCATGGGAGGTTAAGCATTGTCTGCAGATAGTTAAGTTGTACGCTGTAGTCCGGTGACTGCGGATGGGTGCGTTCCAATTTAGCCAGCTCTTTCAGGAAAGTCTCTTTAACTTCCATATTCCAATGCATTTTCTCCGCTTTATTGCGCATTTCTTCAATTTCCTGCTCTTGACCGCCGCCACCTAATTCGTCTTGAATGGTTTTGATCTGCTGTTGCAAGAAATATTCACGCTGCTGCTGGTCAATATCTTCGCGAGCACGCATTTGGATGGAGGCTTTTATTTCGGCTAACTGCACTTCACGATTCAGAAGCTCCAATAAGTGATAAGTACGTTCGCGCAAAGACTTGATACTTAATAAATCTATCTTTTCGTCTTTTTTAAACGGGAGATTCGAGCAGATAAAGTTGATCAGGAACATCGGACTATTGATATTTTTAATGGCAAACGCAGAATCCTGATGCATTGCATCTGACGACTTGATGTAACGCATTGTCAGGTCTTTGCATGTTTCAACCAAAGCTTGGAACTCCTTATCGTCCTTACCAGGAATTTCTTCTTCCAAAATCTCAACCTCGCCTTTGAGATATGGATGTGTATCGGTAATACTTTTCAAACTTAGACGCTTCATACCTTGAAGTATGACGGTTGTCGTTTGATCCGGCATTTCCAATACCCGGACAATTCGTCCTACAGTACCTATGTTGTGCAAATCTTCCAATTTGGGGTCTTCCGTATGCGCAGCTCTTTGACACACTACTGCTATGTCTTTATGCTTTTTCTCAGCATCACGTATGAGCTTTAATGAAGACTTTCGGCCAGCCGTGATAGGCAGGAATACTCCGGGAAATAATACCATATTACGGAGGGGGAGAACCGGAAGAATTTCACCAGATTTTATGTTTACATCAAATGCATGTTCATCGTTACCATCATAGTCGGTAATTAACGAGAAACCGTTGTCACTGACATCTTCCAATAAGTATCTTTCTTTCATCTTTTCGTTTTAATTTAGTTTATGCCATGCAAATATGCATAAATTGTTTGCAAAGTTAATTGATTCTCTTTAATAATGAAGCACAGGTTTGAATAAAAACACAAAAACAATGCCAAAATGTAGGGTAATAAAGGGTAACTTCCATAATAATTATTTATTTTTGGCGGTACATAATAAATTAGTGGAATAAAACGGGTTTTAAGATCAGCGAATAATAAAATGTCGAATCCTTATTTTCAATTTAAGCAGTTTACAGTGTGGCATGACAAATGTGCTATGAAAGTTGGCACGGATGGAGTACTTTTAGGTGCCTGGACTTCGGTTCAAGGAGCGCGTCGGGTATTGGATGTAGGTACAGGAACAGGATTGGTTGCTCTGATGTTGGCTCAACGCAGTCCGGCAGATGTAAAAATTGTAGCATTGGAAGTAGATACGGCAGCTGTGGAGCAGGCTAAAGAAAATGTAGCTCGTTCTTTTTGGAAAGAACAGATAGAAGTGGTTCAGGCAGATTTTAATCAGTATCATTCTTCCGGTAAATTTGATGTGATTGTCTCAAATCCTCCTTATTTTGTAGGCTCACTTAAATGTCCGGATGTACAAAGGAATGCCGCGCGTCATGCCACTTCTTTGACTTATGAGGAACTATTGAAAGGAGTTGCCGGATTATTGGCTGAGGATGGGACTTTTACGGTTGTGATTCCGGCAGATGTGGCAGATAGGGTAAAGGGTATAGCTTCTATGTGGAATCTGTATGCAGCCCGCCAACTGAATGTGATAACTAAGCCCGGAGGTGTTCCAAAAAGAGTGTTGATCGCTTTTTCTTTTGATAATCGGGAGTGTGTGGTCGAAGAGCTGTTGACAGAAATAGCACGTCACAAATATAGCGAGGAATATATAATGTTGACTCGGGAGTATTATTTGAAGATGTAAAACAAATGAGGCTAATATTTATTGTATTAGCCTCATTTTATAATCTTCGATTTGTCTCTTTCGTCGGGGTAGCGGGATTCGAACCCACGACCCCCTGCTCCCAAAGCAGAATGATAGAGAAAGCTATTTAGTTACATATCAATTAATTGTAATGATGCGAGCTAACCATTTCAAAGATAGTTCAAAGAACGCTATTTTGAGGGCTTTATTTTGCCCCTTTTTAACTCATAATTCAAAAGAGCAATTTCTTGCTTTTGAGCACTGTTTTCTCGCAGTACTTTCCGAAGTTGCTCTCTAAGTGATACGATTATTTTGTCTTTTTCTTCCATGTGGTTTGTTTATTGAAATATTACATCTTGTTCTTGAAAACGTTCTTTCCCAGATTCATCTTCCCATGTGAATCTTATCTTGTGCATTGGCTGATGACTGGTAAATAAAATAATGGAAAGTTCTACTGAACCTTGCGGTAATAAACTAGGGAGAGGGAACATCTCAAGTCCATCTGTAATGATTATGCCTTGATCATTACTTAATGTTTCCGATTTAAAGTTGATATTAGAACCTTTTGCTTTACCTTTATTATATACTTTCATTCTCCAGATAGGATTTCCTTTTCTATCGGAGGTCTTGTATACATTAGCTTCGATTAAAGCTTGTTTTTTCTCTAATATCTCCTCTTTACTTTTTTGAAGTTGATATTCGTTTAGTAATTCTTGTTGTTTGTTTAATAGCTTTTGTTGATCATTAAGCTTGACTTGTTGCTGATTTAATCTTCGAGTATGGTTTATATACATATAAGTCCCCCCTAAAAAAGTAAAAGCAGTTATTAGCCAATCTATATTTTCTATGATATTCTTCATTACAATTTATATTTTAAAATAAACTTTTTACTATGGTTATTACAGAGTATAACATTACCAAATCATTTGATAAAAAGACTGGTAAAATCCGGCATATAATTACCAAAGATAGAGAAATCGTATATGATATGACATTTAAGTTATCTAAAAATAGAAACACTCCTTTTAGTCCAATTGATTTTTTAGAAGCAGCTCTAGATGGTGAACAAGTTATTATCAATCCTCAATACTATAGAGAACTTCAAAATATAGCTTTCGAACTCCATTTGCTGAATGTTTGTAAAACGGATAATGAAAAAGAAAAACCATCATTTACAAACAAAGTTAAAGGCCTGATAAAAAAAATAGTTTCTCTTTTTACTTAATCTTGAAAAATTTGTTACCCTTAAATGCATTTTCCAGAGATTTTCTGATATAAGCCTCTGCGTCTACTTCTATTTGTCCTTTTACACCTTCAATCATCTCTTGGTTGTATGAAAGTAGTTCATCATATCCGCCCAAATATTCTCTATCACATTTCACACATTTGATATATGATTTGTCATCATTAAATTCAAAAGATTCGGTATCGCCACATGTCGCACATCTTAATTTTTCTGTATATCTTTCTTTCATAACATTAAATTTTAGTTACACAATCAATTTATTCAATTTTATTAGCTAGTCCCATCCATGAGTTATCGTCGAAGTCTGTAGTAAGAATTTTGGCTAAATCTCTTGGAAATTCCGGTGAAACCTCAAGTATCATATCTTCAGTGATATTCACGAAATTACGTTCTTTAGCGACTAACTTTGTTATAATGTTCGGGTCAATTTCCAATGCTTTCTTTATACACTTAAGTGCTAATACATATTTATAATCAGTTTCGGCAGGATGCCAATCCGGTTGCTTCTCATACTCGTCCATATATTCAGCTGCGAAGTGAGTTGCGAGCCCCTCTTCAAATACATTAGCATTAATTTCTCGGTGGGGACACAAGCAATGTATTATCTCATGTGCTAACTGATACAATCCTCTATTTATATCATTCTTACATATATCCATCACTCTAATTCCAACTACTTTAGAGCTAAGAAATGGAAACCATGTGTGCGGAAAGCCTTCTTCAGTATAGGATACTCCACATATTGAATAAGATGTATCTCGTATACCATATTTTTCCTCTGCTATTTTCAATATACTTCCTAATTTGACATTTAGGATCTTGAGTGCTAAGGCTGGGTCAATATCAGTCATTTTTATAGATGTCATTATATTCTGTATTTTTAGTTACACAATCAATCTGCTAGACTTCTAATATTCAGCTTAATTTTGTTTCGATTATGATTCACATATAAGTGAATATACTTTTTCGTATGAATCCAATTTTTCAGTATCAAGCTTCATGCTTAATTTCTCTACTCTTTTTATATAGTATTTTACTACTTTCTTGTATTCAGATTTATAATATTCATTCCTTTCTTTATAATCTAAATTATCTTTATCCCCGAACTCGGATATTGTTTTATTGAATAATTCAATTATACTTTTATGAAATGACTCTTTATAAAGATTGAAAGACTGCTGTTTGTCATCGTCCAAAGCAAATAATTGAGCTTTTAGTAATATGGCATCATCGTTTAGATTTTCTTCTAATTTACCCTTAATTTTGCTAACGTTATTGGTCATCCCCCAAATCTTAAAGAAAAGAATGATTTGTAGTATTCCGAATACAATCATTACTACACCTGTAAATGTAATTATGTCTTCCATGATTTATTGATTTTTTGTTTGTTAGTCGCTTATTCTTAGTATATTAATCGGATTGTTCTTACAAATTCTCAATATCTTCCTGCTTCTCTATCTTGTCAATAGCTTCAGGAAATTCAATACCATATTTTATATACTTTTTCTTATATTCTTTTTTTAGAGATGAGATTTGCTCTTCAAGAGCTTTCTTTTTACAACCATCAGGATCTGGAATAGAATCGTTATAATACTTCTTGATTCTATAAAACATGTCATTAAATAATAATTCTGCAATTCTATTTTTATCTCCTTTAAGGATTGCTTTTCTTAGCGTCCACTGGTCTGTCCCTCCTATAAATTCACTCCTCAAATCTCTAATATCATTGGTCATACCCCAAATCTTACAAAAGAGAATTATTTGCAATATTCCGAATATTATTGAAATGACTGCTATCAATATCAGTAAGTCTTCCATGTTATTTATTCATTAGTACATTAATTAATCGTTCTTTTTCCTCGAGAAGCTTATCCTTGCCTTCGATAACAGCTTTCAAATGCTTTATTTCTATCATAGCATCTTCAAGTTTATCTTGGCATTCATTAGTTGATATATTACCGTTATTATCTCTACCAACTAAAATATTCTTTGTACCATTTTGCATTACACTAGGTGTTATATCTTCGAAGAATGATGCAGGTGATAAGTTTAAAACAGATGAAATGTGTATAAGTAGTTCTGTATCAATATTTTCTTTTTCAAATATTGAATAAGTATAAGGTCTGCTTTTGTTTATCAACTTTGCAAAGTCTGTTACACTTATATTTCTTTTAGCGACTTCTTCTTTGATTTTGTTACCTATATGCATACGAATATTATTAAATTATCTTAATAGATTACACATTTTGTCTTGTTTTTAATTACAGTGTAATGTTTTTGATTACATTTGCACTATAAAGTTAACGCAAAACATTGATAACGCCAAAATAAAAGGGCAACAAAGTTAACTAAATAGATTATTTACTCTAAAAAAGACAAGATATGAAGAATCTAAATAAAGTAATGCGCATCCTAGGCGGAAGTAAACGTTTCGATTTCGAATACAATGAGAACGGATATTCCTGTATTCTAGTAGTTTCAAGTTACCACTCCGGTGAAGAAGTAAGACTCGACCTTTCTAAACTTGATGATGAAATGCTTGAAGCCTTGCAAGTAGAAGATAAAGATAATGAAGAAATGGAGGATTAAGTCATGAAGGTGAGAATCAAGAATGTAACCGGTTCAACTGGTAACGAATGGCTTCTATGGGAGCTAAAAAAGGAAGCAGGAGTAAAAGAAGGAGATATAGTTGAAGGTAAATTCAATCCTAAAAATAAGGCAGTAGACTTTACTAGGGGTACAACAGAATGTGTCGCTTGGCTCGGAGAAACTTGCGAAGAAGTCAAAGACTAAAATAATAAAGCATGCAGGTTTAGTTTTCGATGCAAACCCTTTGAGAATGCGCCTTCCGGTAATGGAGAATCTGAAAGAGGTTACGAGATAGAATGAATCTTTAATCATCCGCGCAACAGCGATACGTTGTCCTTGGCAGGCTTGGTCGCTTTCCAGGGAACTAATTACTATAATATAATAATGTATATGGAAAATCAATTAGAAACTATCAAAGCTAATCTGCCTTACGGATACGAAAAGCAGATTGCGAAGGAAGTAGGATGCTCACAGGGTACAGTGCACAATATCCTCAACAACAAACCTGCTTCCGCTCGTTCAACCTACAAAGCTAAAGTATTGAATGTCGCTGTAAGAATGGCCAATGAATCTTTGGAAGCTACCAAAGGAGTCTCTAGGGCGGCAGCCGAATTGGAAACTTTGCATCATGGAACTGCAAGCTGATTCTGCCCTAACCAAGCGGGAAAATCAAATAGCGGGACTGGCTGCTTGTGGCTTGGCAAAGAAGGAGATTGCAGACAGATTAGGTACTGCCTACGGAACGGTAAATGTCCTGTTAGATAAGGCCTACAAAAAGACGGGGACCAACAAATTGAACGAACTTGGTGCTTGGTGGATAAATAGAGTCTTTGCTCTAAATATAGACTTCAAGCAATTGCAGAAATCATTAATCGCTCTTTCATTTCTTGGAATTATTGCCTTTCAAATTGCATTTGACTGCAACAACGACCTTAACCGGAGTCGGCGGGCAAGAATACGAAGAAATAGGATTGAAGAAGTATATGAACTCTAATCAATATTAATCAGGCAGCATAGCATAGAGATGCAGATGTGTTTCAGTAATTAAAAGCTCAACACCATTCAAAAGTAAAACAAAGAAACAGCCTAATTAGAGATTATGGAAAATTGCTTCGAAATGATGGTAGCCCGATGTATTAAAATTGGGACTGTTCAAACGCTAACGATGCTGGGACTACTTCCCGAAGTGGTAACGATATCCCAAGCGGAAGATATATACGGAAAACGCCTGATTACAGAATGGCGCGATAAAGCCTGGATAAAGTTTTATCCGGCAAATAATAAGAAAAGAGGGAAATATTACGTAAAACGGTCGGAACTGGAAACTGCCAGCGCAATGATGGATTTACATAATAAGATACCTGACAACATTATCAAACAATTGATGCAAGTATCATGACAGCAAAGGATGTACAAGTAGGGCAAACAATTTCTGCCGGTTTCTTTTTCCGCTGCGGGCATTTGGGAGACGAAACTGATTATACTCGCATTGTTGGCGTAGTTGTACGTAAGCTGGAATGCTATAATCAGGTACTTGTAGACGTCGATTTAGAAAAATCGTTTAATAGTCCCAGCAAATCAGTGTGGGTGCAATTAGACAAATCAGAATTTAGTATTAATAGTTAATTTTTTCATTATGAGCAACATGGTTCAAATTAAAGTGGAGGAACTGAATGCACTTCCAGCAACGAAAATTGTCGAAAATGAAAGCGTACAAGCAAAGTTTATTCAGATGTACAACGCCATCTGGGGAACCGATAAGGGAGAGCAGATGTATCACAAGGAAGTATTCAACTTTCAAAAACTACTGAGAGATAATCCGGACGTGGCGTCATCAAGCAAGATGTCACTATACGGCTGCTTCCTTGATATTGCAGTTAATGGTTTGACGCTCGACCAGACAGGGCATCCTCTGTGCTATATTCTTAGCCGTAACTGCAAGACAGGAAACAAGAACGAAAAAGGATACGATGTCTACGAAAAACGGGCGTATGTCTCTGTTACCGGCTATGGAGAACTAACTATGCGGATGCGTGCCGGTCAGATTAAATATGCCGATAATCCGGTGGTTGTCTATGAGGGAGACCACTTCAAGGTATCTCTCGTTAACGGAGTCAAGAATGTAGAATATGAAGCGCAATGCCCACGCAAATCAACCAAGGTGATCGCTGCCTTTATCCGAATCGTACGAAACGATAATTCAGTAGACTATCAGTGGATGATGGAGGGTGATATAGACCGTCTGCGGCGTTACAGTGAGAAAGCAAACTCCAAGTGGGATGACCGACAGGGAAAGAAAGTGTTAGGTCAAGCTAATGCGTTGTATACTTCCAACGGTGGCGGTATTGACCCCGGATTTCTTGAGAACAAAATGATTAAGCACGCCTTTGACGCATATCCTAAGGTACGTACTGGTAAGTTCACAATCATGGCAACAGAACAAGAAGAGGAAGAAATCATTGATTACGGGTTGATGGATGAGACAATCGTTAATGAACCCATCCAATCGATAGATAACCCGAATGTTCCTTTCGGAGAAGAAAAACAGTTAGAAGCTCCGGAACCTGTACAAGTAGCGGTTTCAAAGGATGATGAAGAAGGGGGATTCTAGTAATTAACACTTAATACATAGATTATGGCAACAGATTTAATAAAAATAGACGAAGTGAAAGTTATCGTTTCATCTTTTCCGGAAATTATTGGAAAAAACAGCGACTCTGTAAAAAGGTGTAATGAAGCCGGACAAGCTCTTCTTGACACCATTCAAGGTGAAGGTATGAATGAATTGATAGACCAGGCAGCGGCAGATTATTTGAAGAAGGTGAATATTACTATCAAGAATATGGATGAACGCCGCAAGCCTATCACACAGATATTCGACAGGATACGTTCTTTCTTCACTTCACAAGAAAGGGAGATAGACCCTAAAAATTCATTATCCATTCCTGCGAAAGTGTTGGCTAAGCGCAATGAATATGCCCTATATAAGTATGAACAGGAGAAAAAAAGGCAAAAAGAGGCAGAAGAAAGAGCAAAAATAGAAGCAGAGAAGGCGAACTATCGAAAAGCAATTGAAGATAGCCTCCTTTCTTATTTCAGCCTGTACCTTTCCTCTAAAGTAGCTGAATTGCAGAATATCTTTTCAGGTCTTACTTATGAGAACTTCGATCGTCAGGCTGTAGGGATTACGATTTTTCAGATGGATTATCCAAAATCGCATTTCGATAAATTCTGTTATGAATCCGCTACGTATTACCTGAATAAAGAGATTAAGAATGAAATCCGGAAAAGCGTATTAGAGGGCAAGTATGAGCAATATGCACAGCAATACAAATCCCATCTGTCAAGCATCCGGCAGGATATTCTCGACCGTATTCCATCTAAGAGAAAAGAATTGGAAGAGTTAGAATCCATTCGCAAGATGGATGCAGCGAAGGCAGCTAAGGCCGATGAAGAACGGCGGAAACGGGAAGCCGAAGAAACGGCGAAGCAGATGGCGGAGATAAAGAAGAATGAAGAAGAAGCCAAACAGGCTACCGCAATGAAAGCACAAAAGGATGCCATAGGCAGCTTGTTCGATGCTTCTGCTGCTGTAATCGCTCCTCCTCCGACAAATGCAAAGGTTAAGGAAAAGATTGTAGTTACTCATCAGCAAGGCTTTCTTGATATATTCCAAATGTGGTGGCTAAATGAAGGTCAATCACTTCCGGTTGAAGAGCTGGAGAAGATTTTCAAAAAGATGATTGGATATTGTGAAAAGCAAGCTAACGGTAAAGACCAGATACATATCCAGTCCAAGTTCATCCGTTATGAAGCGGAGGTAAAAGCAAAATAATCATGGCAAATCCGGATTCGTATTATTTACGTGCAGAAGTCAGCAACTCAGACCTGACAGAGCTTAAGAATTACCTTTATCCCCGTCCACAATACGGGGATAAAGAAAAGGCTTTCAAGTTCGGAACACTGGTAGACGCTTTGATTACCGAGAATGACCGTGTTCGATATGACAAGTTGATGGTGGATGATTACGTGTACACAAAGGAAGAATTTGAATTAGGGATTGAAATGCGCAAGGCTCTCCGCAAAGAAGCTGAAAAAGACAGATTTTTAGCCGTCGTTCTGGAACAATCTGATACGCAAAGATTCATGGTTAACAAGCAACATGAATTTCATTACGGGAACTTCGCCTATCATCTTGATACGCGTTGCAAATGGGACTGGTGGTTATCTGATTTCCACTTCGGAGGGGATTTGAAAACAACCTTCGCTGAAACTCAGGCACAATTTGATGAAGCTATCGACTTCTTCGACTGGGACCGTTCCCGTGCCTGGTATATGGATATTGCAGGAAGTGAACAGGATTTCATTTATGCAATCTCAAAAAAGAATTGCAAAATATTCAAGCATTTTATCACCGATCGTAGCCATCCTTCATATATCAGAGGAAAAGAGAAATACGAGGACCTTGCTTTCAAATGGTGGCAATTGATGGTCTGATTATATTTTATCATAAAAATAATATGAATTTACTTATTACATCAAAAGAACAGATATTGGCTGAATTAACCAATATAGATTCATTTCTCAATATTACTATGAGTGAAGATGCGGCAGAAGCTGTACAACGTGGCAATGACTTAGCTGTATATGTTGCCCGCTCCGGCAAACTGCTTGCGGATTCGAAATACTGGCTTAATGAGACAATGAAGTTCGAGGTTATGCAAACGCTCGTTGATACAGCTAAAAATGCGAAAGCGACAGCAACAGCGATAAATGCCCTAATCGGTTCTTTATGTCGGGAGGAACGATACCTCGTTGATTGGTGTGAACGTTGTAACCGGACGGCAACACATCAATTATCATGGTGCGTAACTGTGATAAGTAAAGCAAAAGAGGAAATGAAAATGGCCAGTATGTATAACAATAAAAAGTAATCATTATGAGAACCCTGAAAAAAATCACAATCGGACTGGCCGTTATCGGCCTGTTTACAGCATTATCTTTCTCTCAAAGAGAAGATGCAACATCAAGAGAAATAACTACGGCTGCCGTCATGGGAGTTGTATCAACGTTTAGTATTATCACTTTATCAACTAAAGAAGATTATGGAACAAGTAAAAAATGAGATCAAAAAGGCAGTCGTTAAGAAAGATCGGCTGAATGTAGTGTACAATGAGCGTTTTTCTGAATCAAACTACACAAATGTAATAAACAAGAGCTGTGATCAGATTATTCACAGTGATTTAAGAGAAGCGTTTAGCCGTCTTAAATTGCATCTTGTTGTATTGTGTGAGCAGCCGGAAGCATCTAAAATCGATAAGGATAGTTTTACTTCTCCTGGCTATGCAGAAACCTTAGAAAACTATATTATTACAGGTTATGCGAATGACAGTGTCGATGGGGTTTCCGGAATAACTATCATGGGATCCAAACTTCTTCAGTCCGGCAAAGTCGTTGACTTGAAAATCTTCGTTCCTCTCCTTGATGCAGATTACCCTTACTATGAAGAATTGAGTATTGATGCTGCTGTATGTGATGCTGAAGTAGAAAGTTACCTGTTTGAAGAGAAATGGGGAATCAGACAAGAACGTCTCGATTTCGAAACCGATGAACCGGAAGAAGCTATCGTAATGGAAGAAGAAAAGCCGAAGAAGAGAGGGCGAAAAAAACAGATAGATGCTCCTGCACCTCTTGACGCGACCGCATAACTTACAATCACCATAGGGGGGAATTATCCCCCTATAAAATACTCTAAATCATGAATATCGAATTAAAAGGAGATAACTTTGAATTATCATTCAAGTATAAGCCTTCCATTGTAGATAGGGTCAGACAAATTCCCGGAAGACGTTTTGATGGTGCTAAAAAAGTTTGGATAGTTCCAACTCGGAGTAGGGTTGACCTTGAAAGAATGATTTATCAAATACGACAATTTGAGAATATCAATTGGGTAAATGGTACAGAAAAAAAGGAAGAAGATATTGCTTATGATATTCCGGAATTGCCGGATTTAACCGTTCCGCACAATTTGAAAATCCAGCCTTATCCTTATCAGCTTAAAGGCATTGCTCGAGGACTAGAACTAAAACGGTTTATGAATTGTGATGAACCGGGACTCGGTAAGACATTGCAGAGTATAGCAACAATTAACCTCGCAGACGCTTTTCCTTGTCTTGTTGTATGCCCTTCATCATTAAAAATCAACTGGCAACGTGAATGGGAAAAATTTACGGATAAAAAGGCGATGATCCTAACCGACAAGGTACGTGATACATGGACTTTTTTCTTTCAGACAGGAATGCATCAGGTATTTATTGTTAACTATGAATCATTAAAGAAGTACTTTGTACAACGTATAAAGAAAGCTGAAGGCTGGACGCTGCGAGATGTGGAATTTAGAAACTCAATCAATTTATTCAAGTCTGTTATCATTGATGAAAGCCATCGTTGCAAATCTGCATCAACCCAGCAGGCTAAGTTTTGCAAAGGTATTTGTACCGGCAAAGAATGGGTTATTGAATTGACGGGAACACCGGTGGTAAACCGGCCTAAAGATTTGATTCCGCAGTTGGCTATTTTAGATCGAATGAACGATTTCGGTGGATATAAACCATTTGTTGATAGATATTGTTCTGGACAGAGAGAAGCATCAAATTTGAGAGAATTGAATTTTAACCTATGGAAGTACTGTATGTTTCGTCGTGAAAAGTCACTTGTCCTCACGGATCTTCCCGATAAAATACGGCAGGTGAATACTTGCGAAATTACAAACCGCAAAGAGTATATGGATGCAGAACGCGACCTTATTATGTATCTACAGAAATACAAGGACGCTGACGACGATAAGATAGCTAAGGCAATGCGCGGCGAAGTGATGGTACGTATCAATATTCTACGGCAGATCTCCGCTCGCGGCAAAGTACGTGATGTTATTGAATTTGTGAAAGACTTCCGGGAGAATGGGAAGAAGATAATTCTCTTTTGTTCTCTTCATGAAGTAGTAGACCAACTGAAACGTTACTTTCCTACCGCCGTATCGGTTACCGGCAGAGACTCACAGGACGAGAAGCAAAGAGCCGTAGACGCCTTTCAGAACAATCCTAAAGCGGATATTATCATTTGCTCCATAAAGGCTGCCGGGGTTGGTTTAACGCTTACTGCGTCGAGCAATGTCGCCTTTGTTGAGTTTCCTTGGACGTATGCTGACTGCTGTCAATGTGAGGATCGGGCACACCGTATCGGGCAAAAGGATTCTGTTACCTGCTACTATTTCCTTGGCCGTCGAACAATAGATGAAAAAGTTTATCGGATCATTCAGGAGAAGAAGAATATAGCTAATGCTGTAACAGGTTCTACCGAGGATATTGAAGAAAATATAGTCGATATGGTTGCACGTATCTTTGATACTGATTATGATGATGAATAATTTAAGTCTGCAAAGATATGAATCTAATCAGGCTGAACTGGTGACCAAATAATTTCTCCATTGATATATCTGAAGTGTATTGAGGAACGGTTTGCAACCTTCTCTCCTGAAAAAGTAAATTCTTTACTAAAATTCTCACTTTCATGGTTAATGGTAATAACCAATGTATCATTTGTCGTGACTTTCTCTGTATTGATTTTATAAGATACAGATGTTTCAAGTCTACTTGAAGGGCGGATTGTTCTATTACGATATATTGTTGACATATATTTGTTTTTTTGCAAATATAATAATAATAATAAACTAATAAGCCTTGGGCGGCTTTATAAAACCCAATATTAGATTATGAATAAACTTGGAATTTTGGCGGCTATCGTATTTGTCGCAATTGTTGTGGGGTGTTTTGTTACCATCCCTTATTATAACGTTTGGCAGCAAGAAATGTCTGGAAAGGCTGAATTTGCTAAAGCAGAACAAAACCGTAAAATAAGGATTGAAGAAGCTAAAGCAAATCTGGAAGCTGAAAAGTTGAACGCCCAAGCTGAAATCGAACGTGCTAAAGGTGCTGCAGAAGCGATTAAAATTGAAAATGGAAGTATTACCCCTGCATATATCCAATATTTGTGGGTACGTCAACAAAGCAATCTGAATGATAAAACTGTGATATACATACCAACGGAGACAAATCTTCCAGTTTTAGAAGCGGCAAAAAATAAATGATAAATCAGCTATGCGGTAGATTTTTCGTTTACCGCATAGCTCAAATCCAAACAGAAAGGAGTCAATATGCGTGAAGATATAATGTATGTTATCGTTTATCCAAACGGCCTTATCATAATGAATACGCAGAAATATTACCGAAGTCTCTGTATTGAAAAATGGTGTGAAGGATGCTTCCGACCATGGAAACAATGGTATAAATCGGAGAAATGAATTTTATATGCAAAGCTGTAGATATAGCAATAATCAATAATGCTATATGCAAAGTTGCAGAAATATTAGATAATATAAAGATAAATCAGGAATGAATCATAAGAAAGATTTTTTGGAATGGAAGGAAAGTACATTCACAGAAATATGTGATAACTTATCAGATGTAGTATGTACAGATAGGAAATTGAATGTTGGTGATAAGGTTATCTTTAAAAACAAGCATGGTATAAAGTTTGGTCCTTTTGAGGTATTAGGGTTTTGTAAACCTGATAATGGTGGAGGATGTGTATTTCTGGATAAGAGTAGTTATTGGTTTCCTGCTCCACTTGATAGCCTTACAATCATAAAGTAGAATGGTTTTAATCAAATTAGATACAGAAATGAATAAGAATATAGTCGTAAAGAAAGAAAAGCCTATCTGTCAATTAGAGGGGCTCCCGGGAGTAAAGAGGGATAAAATATATGCGTATTGGTTCAAGGATATAAACGACATAGAGGCAACTCTTGAACTTGGATATGCCTGTACTTCTGCTGGAAATAACGGAGCTATAAACGTTTGGAAGGATGATACAGGAATGATTCGCGGTGAATTAATGCGACACTTAGTAGTTGTTGAAAAAAGAACGTTTGTCAGCTATGCAGAAGTGGAAAAATGCGTTAGTGATTGGCTTGAAAGAATTAACCCATAACTGATAAGAAATGAAAACTTATGTAATCACACTCTCACAGTTTTTCCCGGTAGGACATAGTCAATCAGGGAACGAGACGAATTTCAAATATGAGTTTCTTTTGGGGCAACTCTGCCCTGATTGTGAAGTGGAACAGGATTTATCGGGGGAAGAAATTTCCCGATGCAACAGTTGTATAAGAGCCTGTTTACGTCCGAAACTTCACACCATACGAGCCAATTACCCAATGTGGGAGAAGCGTATTAAAGAGGTTCAAGCTGGGCTAGCTGTTCTTTCCGTCCGGCAGTGGATTGGAAAGCCTTATCGCAGCTCACAGATTGAAGTTGTAAAGCTGACATCGGAGAATGGCATAGGGATACAGAAATTAGCGTTTTGCGGAGCGTTGTCACATTTCAAAATTGAAAATGGTATAAACACACCACTAACAGAGGAACTAGCCAATAATGACGGACTATCGTTTAAAAATTGGATTGAATGGTTTAATGGCTATGATCTGAATCAACCTATGGCAATTATTCATTTTACAAAATTCAGATATTGATAACAAAGGAAAAGATATGAATAAGATAGCATTAGAAATTACTTCCGAAGGATGGGAGATTACCGTAATTATTGACGGTAAAGAGTATAAAGAGAAGTATGTTGCAACTGCAACTGGAGCAAAAAGTATTGAAGGCGATTTTGAAAGCGAAGATGATATACCGGAAGAAGTATATGATGCTTTAAATTCCACTTTCCCGTTCGAGTGTATGCAGGCATTATATTCTATTGAGGATTAACTATTACCAAAAAATAATGTATAATTGAATGAAACGTCCACAGAGTAATGGGTTATTTGAAATTACAGGAAGTCAAGAGAAAGAACGAGGTTTCTGCTGCATGAAGCTGATAACTTTTCTTTCCGCTAATAATGTAACAGACTGGGATGAATGGCATGGAGCGCATCTTTCTGCAATGTCAGGGAGATGCCCCTACGCTTCGCAGTGCCCGATTCATGAGAGAACGATAGCAGTAGTAGGTAGAAAACCAATACAATTTAGCTTATTTTGAATAATGTCTAAAGAAAAGTGTATTTTGTGTGGAAAAGAAACGGTATCGGTTATTAAGATCGGTACCGACTTCATGTGTTATAATTGCTATGCAGATCAGCGTAATCCTCCGCGTTCTAAAGAAGTACATAATAACGAGGAAGCTCGCATACAAACAGAGTTCTTCAAGCTTATTCCTCTATACTTTCCAAATATACCTGATAAACTCATATTCGCGGTCCCAAACGGTGGAAGCCGTCATATACGAGAAGCTGCTAATCTCAAACGGCAAGGAGTAAAGCCTGGGATTTCTGATGTGATCGTACTAATTCCTAAAAAGGGTTTTGCTTCTCTCTGCATAGAGTTTAAAACGAGGGTAGGGAAACAGTCAGAAGAACAGAAAGAGTTTCAAAAACAAGCGGAATCATGCCGTAATAAGTATGTGGTAGTCCGAAGTGCATCACAGGCAATCGAAGAATTACGAAAATATCTTTCTTAATAGAATTGAAATTTGTAATACTGAAATTCCACAGATTGAAATAGCTTTTATGTGATAGGGGAGAGGGCATCTATTTTTTATATCTTTGCTCTAAAATTACAAGTATGACATTTGAAGAAGCAGTATCATTAGTTGATAGGATAAAAGAGCAAGTTATCGGTGTACCTGTTAAAGGCCGCTTGATTGAATCTTTGTTCATTGGGCCTACAAACTGGAATGAAATGCATGTTTTTATGAATATCTGTCTTCAAAAAGGGGAAGATGAAGCTATTGACGAGTTTATTGGAAAAAGTTTCTCTGTGTATGGTAGGTCTGTTACCTATATTAATCCAGATCTTCCTCGGTGGGATGTTACGATACTCGATGATTGGGAGAAAATAATATCTAATTAAGAGGTAGCTTATTGGGCTACCTCTTTTTTGACGGCCACCAAAGGAGAACAATCTTCTCGATTTACAACTATATCACGCATATTGGGCTTATTATTAAAATTACGAGATATATTTTTTATCATATCAATATAATTATCTGTCCCATCTTCGTACTGTCGATAAAAGACTTTAATAGATAGGCAGTTATCATGCTCAAATAAAGTATTTAATAATGTCCTATCAGAGTTTCCACAAGAATGCCCCATTATAAAGACCTGATATGGACCTAATGCAACAAACTCCAAAAGCTTTCTATAATTTCTTGTTTTATGGTATCGTATAGATTTGATATTCTCTAGGAAATCATTATTCTGTAATCTCTCTATTCTTTCATAATCATCATCTAGCTCATCGCCATATCCAAATATAATGGGATTGTTTTCATTGTTAAGTTCTCCGTGAATATTGATAACTTCATTAATACTATTTTTTGCATATAATTTTTCAGCTGTTTGGGTGTAATTAAAATTTAAAATTAATGTGTACGGTACTAAATGATTTTTCTTAAAAGATTCAGAACCAATATTCTTTTCAATAAATAACATACGCTTCTCGTCATTTGTATCACATAAAGTATATTGAACATCTTCCTCTTGATCTAATTCAAAGTCAACAAAATCCCCCAAACGAAACATACTAGAAAAAATAGACTCAACAAATTTAGTTTGTCTACAAGTCGCAATTTCATCAAGTTCTATAAAACTTGAAAAAGCATCTTGTATAGATTGATGTTTTTTCAGTTCTGTACTTTGAGTGATCTTGGTTAAATAATCCTCTAAAAGTCTTTTCACGTCATCAAAGTCTTTGTTTAATGTTCGAATACTTTCGCTTTGCTTCTGGGGATTTTTTTCTTGAAGTAGTTCCTTTAATACAGCATAATATTCATTTTCAATATCTACCCAATTTACAAGGGAACATTGATGAGATATACGCTCAAAAAAAAGATTTTTAAACTTTAAATGAACTGTCATAGGTGTATTAGGGTCATTGTTATACTCATCTATTATTAGGTACAATTTCTCTAATAAGGTGTCTTTTTTGCATGAAAAGAAGCTTTTATTAATTTCTGTCTTGCCACATTTTTTCTCAAAAACAATAAATTCGTCTTCACAATTACCGATATATTGCACTCCTCCATAGGTTTCTTTCATCCACTGGTCATATCCGCCAAACACCTTTTCTGTTACACCATTCCAATAGTCATCTATAAAATCTTTATATCCGGTTTTAAGATTATGTGCCATATCAAAACCGTTGCCAATAATTATAATTCTATTCATGCTAGAACCCTATTTTAAGTTAATAACAAATCTCACATGCCTTCCTTCCCATATTTTGTGCTTTACTAATGCTTACTGCAACAACATCACCTTGACAATTGTTAAAGCCTCGGCAATCACTACTAAAATGATAAGCATATACACTACTTCCAGTACTCTAGCACTGTTGTAGATTTGTTAATTTGAATTTACCACCAGGATAGATTTTGTTTTTCAAAGTATCCTGTGCCCAAGCAAGTAACTCCTGAACAGCTTCGTGATCGTATTTATTTTCCTCTGCCATATAGTTTTTACTTTAACGTAATACTACTATCTTCAAACTGTATATTATTATATTGATTTAAATAAGATGTTCGGTTATTTGTAAGGGCCTTTAATTGCCAAATAATATCATCATAGGCATCTTGTCCATAATGGTAAAACTTAATAGTTTTGGAATGACATTGAGGTGTTGCTTGAGTTTCAAAAAAATCACTAAAATAAGAATGATCAGTTTCTCCCAAAGAATAGCCAAAGAATATTATTTTATTAGCATTTTCAAGAATCCTAGGTAACCCTTCCACATTCTTGTTTATATTATGAGACTTATATAAAAATACATGTTCTCGATTTAAATTCAAACTATCTTGTACTCCAAAAACTATATCCTTTTTTAGAGAACCATGTATTTGTAGGATTTTACAATCAGGGATAGGGTCAAAACCTTTAATTATACATTCTACAAATCTTGTATAATTGAAATTAACAACATAATATGGTATCCTATCAATTATTATATCTCGTATAAGAGTATGCGCAACTGATTTTGTTATATCTGCATTATTACTTTTTGCGTTATTTTCGATATCTATCAAATATTTTTTCAAGGCGTTACACAACTGAAAATATTCTTTTCTGAAACAAGTTGAGATTTCTGAAATATCTAAGATTCTTTTACCTTTTAAGACTTTATGTACTAACTCATTTTGTATTGAAGGTGTTGATTTTAATATATTAGCGTAAACACCTAATTCTTTTTCCATATCTATCCAATTACCATCTTGTTTTTTTTTATAGTTTAGATATTGCGCCAACCAATTATCATTCGCTAAAATTAGCTCATTAAAGTATTGGCTTCCCATAAAATCAGAATATGATGTAGGAAAATTTATATTTAAATCAAATCCATTTCCGACTATTAAAACAGTCTTAAATTCATCTAATTCATTCATTTTCTTCTATATTAAATGTATAGAGCAAATATATAGAAAAATATTATTTCTAAAAAAATATTTGCTTCAGAAAATAAAAAGCCTTGACCGAATGGTCGAGGCAAATTCCACCGCCGCGGTTTAGAATAAGGGGATTCCATGACAAAAGTACTACTTATTTCTACCGATGTACATAAAATGAGATATTATTTCTATTCTATCGAACTTTCCAGATTCTCATTAGTAATAGTAGATAAAAAAGCCCCGACTACACTTAGTCGAGGCTCATTCTTTTTGGAGTATATAATATAACGTATTGTCTCCCGCTTTCGAAAATTAGCAACTTTTCCGTAGAGAGATGATACAACAGACATTCACGTCTGTACACAAATATAATAATTATAAATGAGATAAGCAAAAGAAAAGCCCCGAATCAGTGAGACGGGGCGAATAACAAAATATCTATAACATCAATCTTAACTTTCTGGGTTCTGCATTAAAGTGCTTTTTAACCTCCGGTAAATCATAATATGCTACAATCTTTTTCTCTGTCAAACGAAGTAGTTTTAGCATCTCTTCTTTTGTATATTCAAACTCATCGAAATAAATGTTGAATACCTTATCTAACAGCCGAGGGGATTCTACTTCAAACTCAAAGGGTTCATTACTGCTCCATTTATTTGCATTGTAATACATCATCCAACGTCTATTTTGAGTTTCAGATATACAGCCTAAGAATTTAGCCCTATATATCAATGATTTAATTGAAACTTTCCAATTAGTTTTAAGACCGTAAAGTTTTGGGGCATCCAATCTATAGAGATAGTTTTTTATACTTTCAGCAGGCATTAGAAATTCAGAAGCGAATCTATTAGCTTCGTCTTCTACATCTCTCTTATCAGAAACCATATACTTATAGTGCATTATCAAATGTCCTAACTCATGGCAAACATTGAATACTGTTCTTGAATTTGAAGCATTCTTATTTATCAATATAACTGGTAGTCCATTCTTTGTGATAAAAGATACCCCATCAACCTTTATTGAAAAAGGAGGTTCTATATAATGAATTATAATACCCATCTTCTGAACTACACTCATGATATTATGAATTGGTCCTTTCTCAATACTGAACAATGACCTCACTTTTTGAGCAACTCTTTCCGGGGTAATTTCTTCGTCCTCTATATCTATAAATGGAACTCTTATATCAATTTCAATAGCTTCAAATAAAATATCAATATTTTCTGCTATTATGGTCATTTGAGCATCAAAAGCCATTTTCTGTTTTTGTGGTATTCCTAAATTACGACGGTAGTAATATTCTTTTATATATGGAATAATCCCATTCGATACTTGGAAAAAGGAGATAGGATATCCTAAAAAATCAGCTATCTCTTTCATAACCTCATCAGAAGGAATAGTTTGTCTATTTTCTATTCGATTCAATTTATTCTGAGAAAGTGATTTTAAATTTAAAGCTAATTGATTTTGAGTATAGCCTTCACTTTCCCTTGCGAGTTTGATTCTATCAGGATTATATTCAATCATAATTATTCAGCTTTCTTTCTACGAACTACAAACTCTTCCTTAGGTTTGCATATTTCATCTACCTCTTTCTCTTGAAGTGCAAAATCAATAGAGTTAATAACACTTTGCTCCTCTGGATTTATATCTAGAACCCAATAGACTTCATCTTTTCCATTAGTTATAGCCAAACAGGTTCCTCCAACAAAGCCACTATTATCAACACGAGGGCCAATAAATACACAAGGCAATTGCTCGTGGTTATGCAAACGGCAATCAGAGGCTACCGATTCGGCATAGCTTGGCAATCCCTTTTCGTTTAATTTCTTTATATAGATTGAGAATAAGTCAGATGAAACATAATACTGACATTGTTTATATCTAGCTTTAAATAAATTAAGTTCCCCACCGTCGATCGCTCGGTTAATATTCACTTTAATAATTCGAGTCAATGTATGTATATAGTATGTTCTATCATCATACAAATCAATCATTGGATCACTTTTTATTCTATTCTCAAATTGCTCCTTGCTAGTTTCGATAATACGGGCAATAATATGGAATAATTCCATATTGTCTTGTACTAATTCAATTGTCTCCTGTTGTCTCCCTGCATTGAAAAATGAGAAAGATGTTTGGCCTAGATATTCACTTTTCATATAACTTCGCTTTAACATTTGCGCAAATGTATAAAATATTATCTAAATATTACTCATTTTTTCATTTATTTTTTATTCAAAATAAAAATCTTAGCACGAAATATTACGAAAAAGACGATTTATATACAATAAATATATTATTTCTTTTCCTATGTAGAACGATTGTATAATGATGCCTATATACACTTTATCTTCCCGTAATACCTCGACTTTCCCAAGCCGGGGCAACCAAAGTTTCTTTATTATGAATTTAAAGGTAGTTATTTTTTTCTTATTCTACACACAAACCAACAGGTGCCGATTAAAATAATGATACCTATATAAATTTTATCCTTATGCAAATCCCACCATGATAGCTCTACGACAGTTTCTTTTTGATTCAGCAAAACATTAACCTTATTACTAATAGTATCAATTCGATTCGAGAACTGCTGCAAAGTAATGGATAATGTTTCATCAACTTCTGTACGTTCCTGATCCTGCTTAGTTGTAGTAGTGATACTTTCTTTCACCGGATATTGTTTCCCTGTTGAATCCGGAGCAGATAAGTAAACAGTTGTATTTTCAATCTTCAGATCACTAAATTTGTCAGTAGTAATTTTCGTTTGCTTATTCACATCCAGCTGTAGGGATTCTATTAAGTTTTGCAGATACAAGAAATCCCCTGAATAGTCAATCTGCTTCTCCGTCTCCATGTTGCGGGAAGCCTTGCAGGAACTTAACCATATTCCCGACATCAGGAATATGGTTATATAAATTAGCACTTTCATGGCCGGATCACTGTATTACGAAGAAAATTAGAAAACTCGGAACGAACATCAAAACAGGGGCACGCCTTGATGTATTCTGCTGGTTCAACTTCACCGGACCCGTCCAGATCGGGCGAAGTGTCACGATGTCCGAGAACCTCGACAATATCATACTCCTTACATAACTTTGCCACCAGTTGGCGCAAACTAGCTCTTTGCGCTGGCGTCCGTGTATCTGCCGGCTTTCCTGATGCGTCCAGACCGCCGATATAGCAAATGCCAATGGAATGCCTGTTATATGATGATTCTGAAAAGCCTTTGGTATTACAATGCGCTCCGTCGATGGAAAGCGGGCGCCCGTTCTCTACCATTCCGTCCAAGTCAATGACGAAGTTATAACCGATCTGACTAAAACCTCTTTGTTTGTGCATCCGGTCAATGTCTTTAGCTCTCAAATCCTGTCCGGCACGTGTGGCCGAACAGTGGATAATAATAGCATCAATAGTCTTCATTTTGCACCTCCTTTTTGTAAGTAGTTCGTTAGATAAGGGATATTCTTTATAAACTCGACACTTAGTACATAGTGCAAGAAAGCTACTACCTTATAGCCATTGCTAGAGTTAGGTAAAATCTCTTTGATATTCCTTAGAATATTTACCCCGTAAAAATAGAATACGCTGTACGTAATAAATGAGACGCATTGTAGCGCACCTTCCGGATTACCTTTGTGTTCACCAATAAAGTAGATGCAACTAACCAAGGCAAAGAAAATAGTTGCTTCTACAATACATCTCCAAGCTTTTTTGAAAGAAAAGCTTTCATGATTGATAAGTAGCGCAGTAAGCAGCCCACAGATGAAATTAAGAGCAAATACTGCAATAAGGCTTTTGATCTCTCCAGAGATGGGATTAAGATAAGCAGCTATACCGGTAATCAATCCAATAAGTAAGTTTTTGAAATAATCCATAATTATTTATCTAAAATATTAATACTTTATTTAAAGACTTCGCTACAATCATCGATAGCTGTCTGAAACACTTGTTTCACTTCGCCAGAGGTTAGCCCATGATCCTCATGCAGAGAGAAACCGGTCACCCCATTTCTTGATGTATTGAAGAATCCGACTACCGTTTCATCCTTGACAATCTCGGCAGTAATATCTTTCACCGCTTCGGTACCACGGGTTGACATTCTGTATTTAACCCTGATAGCATCCGTAACCTTAGTTGAAGCGGTGCTGTTAGTTGCTGTAATGTTCATTCCTTGTTTCCTCCTTCTATTAAATCATAAATTTGTCCGTATGCACCAGATACAAAGAAGTCTGCGCAAATTTCCTTCAATAAGGTAGCATCTTCTGTCTCTATATCAAGTACGCCACGATTGTTAATAACCTGTTGTAACATCTTGTATGCACGTAACTTTTTCGACATATCCAAACCCTGTTGAGGATTAGAACCTGCTGCATAAAGTGCTTCTGCAACCACATCACGTAGAAACTGTTTTACCTCTTTACCGTTGACTGCTTTAATAGCCTCATTGCCTTTAAAATCAAGTAAAGGCCTGTTTAAATTTACCTTCATAATTGTTTATATATTAAGCGATTGATACCAACAATCCTTTTCTAAATTTCATATTACTACCAAAATCAAAATCAATACCTTGGTAATAGTTAATCCCACCATTTCCATCCCTAGATGTAATACAGCCAAAATTATCAGCTAAGCACAATTCACTTGACAATGTTCCTTTCACGTAAACACCTCCATCAAAGAAGCCGGCATACGTTGTATTTGCCTGTGGATAGTTTCTGTCTGATGCATTTAGATTCCTGGAGGCATAAATACATGCTCCACCGAAGTTTGAACCGATTGCAGCGACCCCAAAACGCCCATCTGTTTCTGCATTGAAAGTTACATTAACAACACCTTCCTTTGCCGTTCCAGAGCCTAATTTCAAACTACGGGACGTTCCACCAAAGTATCCTGAACGTGTCCAAACTAGACGACCGCTCTCGATTGTAAACCCACCAATAAATCCGGAATCAGCATCAATTCTACGGACTTTAATCAAATCTGTATTTAGATATCCCCCTACCACGATGGTAGTTCCTAGCTTTGCATATTCAACTGCATCTTCGAATGCCAACTTTCCTAATCCGTCCCTATCAATTTTTGAATTAATCACGGTTTGCAAATCACTATGAAGCGCATTGATAGTAACAGCTCCTTCCAAATTAATTTTTGAAGAATGGATAGTTGTTTCTACAGCATCTTGATTGA
This sequence comes from Bacteroides sp. NSJ-39, assembly GCF_014287315.1. Lineage (NCBI taxonomy): Bacteria > Pseudomonadati > Bacteroidota > Bacteroidia > Bacteroidales > Bacteroidaceae > Bacteroides > Bacteroides sp. NSJ-39. Next base: position 217,443 of record NZ_JACOOB010000001.1, read on the forward strand.
TATAAGAAATGAGCGTATTTCCGTTTTCCAGCTCTTTGGATGCATATATTTTATTACCTTCAATAGTGGTAATCCATCCCGCTGTATCTATTCTCTGCGTCAAGCTATCAACCCGCGTCACCTGTGCAGAAACTTGGTTGCTAAGTGCGGAAAACTCGGAACTGTACTCTCCCCATTCTTTCAGATTATTCAATCCTGAAGAACCGGCCTTTATTTTAATATTGCCTCCAATCTCACTTTTTACTAGGTCAAAATAGGTTTCACCATCCGGCGAAACAATGCGTTCTGTATTTATGCGACCTGGCAAAACTTCGGTAAATCCATACAATTCGACAAAGCTACGTTCCTCTTCGCTCTCCGTAAGTAGTAGACCAGTGAGTAAATGATAATATCCATCTATCTGCTCTAACTTGATAGCATCTTCACTAAGTAGGAACGTACCTGTTTGGCTGCTTTTGCTAACTTTCGCATAAAGATAGTACTTCTTCACTGTTTCAATAAGGGGAGGGGAGTTATATTCAGCCATATCCCAGTATTTGTACTCACCTGCATTATGTTCCGATGATACGCTGTTGATGCCGAGTGTCATATGTTGCAATATCCCTGCAGGAGCATTTAATATTTTCGTATTTGAGTTATAGGTAATATTATGAGATACCTGTACCGGATTGGCCTTGGAATTGACAAAACGGAACTGTAAACTTTCATCTCCGACAATCATTTGCATGGTAGAGATAGTGATAGGATTAATAGAACCAGAGAAGTTTAGCATTGCTTTTTCAAGCATACCCATTGTTTCCTTTATGTCACGGAACCGGCGTTTGGTAAACTGTAACGCATCTTTATGCCTATTCTCAACAGTTACCTCATTCGTATCAATCTTATTCAATTCGCTGGTGATTGACGTGCCTACCGGTTCGTTGGATAATTCAATTTCAGGGCTATAAGGATTATTCACATAGCGTTTGATCCCAATTATCCGAATAAGTGAACCATCTCGGTGAAATTGCGTATCCGAAAAGTTTACGTAACCACCAAGAACTATTTTTCCTCCGATATTCATCCAGCGTTTTTTAGCCCAAATTCCATCCAGAGTGCCGGTAAAAGTGAACTTCTTGTCTTCATGCTCAAACAGGTACTTAGCAGCGTCCTTGAATACTTCCCAGCTGGCACCTGTTTGCGTGCTATCATCGCAGATATACGTATTCGGTAACTGAATGCCAAATACGGCATACGTATCGCCAACCCTCGGACGCCAAACATTTCGTTCCGGCATGGTGATTCCATCAATCTCTTGCGGAACGATTTCAAATCTCCGACCAGGTTTTTTATCCCTTTCTTTATGTATGTATTTAACTTCAAACTCTTTGCCAATAAGCATACCGGTCTGAAAAATTACCGTCATGCTTTCACCGGCAATCAGGCATTCTTCAAAGTTTAGAGTGTCGGGAATATCCGCATCTATAAAGTCATAGAAATTATTCTCCGCATTAATTTCAAGGACGGAGCTTACAGTACCGATGCGTGAAGGATAGATCTGTGTACAATCCAAACTTTCTTCTTTTTTAGTTGTGAGTTCCTTGTCGGCACGCATCACATAAGTTCCGTCTGTATCTGTCTTGTAAGTATGTCCTTCATAGACAAGGGATTTATCTTTAGGAAGAAGGAGATTCTTTGCTCCATACGTGGAATAATCAATATTCCGGTCGGTTGTATCAACCAAGATAATTTCCGGGGGTATCTCTCCAAACTCCCGACTTACACCAACCTTAAATCCATGCCCTTTACCGTATGACAGTTTTAAAGGATTGTTTTTGTTATATTCAACCTTGCGAAGATGAATGGTACTTATCTGTTTACCATCTACTGTTTCCTCTGTGATCTGCCATTCCGTTTCATAAGTATCTGCAAGTTGATTCAAGGCATCTAAGATATATGTATGATTATAGTTGATAACTTTTTCTGCTCCTTCAATGTAATCTCCAACTTTCCAACCAATGCCACGTCGATTCAAGTTCTCAACTAGTAAACGGAGATGTTCTTGTGGTTTTGCAGTATAGGAAAATTTAATGCGTCTTTCAATATCACGCACTTTCCACAACATTGCGTCAGTTGTGCCGGTTTCAAGAATAAGTGTATACTCAAATTTACGTTCACCGTTCTTTTTAAAATTGCTTTCTTTTTTGAGAGAATATCGTTTTCCGTAGAAATCACACCACGATCCGACCGGAATATCTAAATATCCCGGATAGTCAAAGTAGAGAGTGAGGGAATCTTCAGCCATGATAGCCTCATAGGAATAACTTTCGTCCCTTACTTCTAATTCTATCTTCTTATCTCCATTATATAAAGCTATCATATCTTTGTACTATTATTGGATTATAGCTTAAAATATAAATTCCGAAACAATTTGTTTTGAATCAAAATACAATCACCAAAACAAAATGTGTTTTTTACTATAAAATAATACGTTATAAAATGGCATTTGAATACCTATATAAAGAGTATTTAAATGTCATTTTACTAAGTACTCTCGGAACCAATTTTGCCAAATCTGACTTTTCAAATGTCATTACAAAAAGCCTTTCTCAGAACGGATATTATAAATTCCCGGATGGGCTCTTAATACAGTGGGGGTATTTCAGCGGAGGTGTTTCTAATGAGCAGTCTATCCGTTTCCCATTATCTTTTAAATCTTGTTTTTCCCTTGCTTTTTCTAGTACGACGGATAACACTAATAATTCTATATGGTCTGTGAATTATGCCGCTATATATGCTTCATATTTTACGGTTTATAGAAGATATGCAGATGCGGGAACTATTGCTAACTCTTCACAGTCATTTAGATGGATAGCGATAGGGACTTGGAAATAGTATAATATCACAACATTATTTACATCATGAAATATTTTAGTAGAAAATTGGTAGCAATTTTAGTGCTCATAATTTGGCTAAGTTCTCTCGGAACCAATTACGCTAAATCAGATATGTCTAATATCGTTACAAAATCGTTTGGGCAGAATGGATATATAAAGTTTAGCAATAAATTTATAGTTCAATGGGGATTTGCAACAGATAACCAAACTTATTATAAACAAACTGTTTACTTGCCTATATCATTTCTTGACGGATCATCATATGTTGTAGTAACTAGTGCTCGAAGCGCCTATACTGATTATTATGTTGGTAGAACGATTGCCAGCTTAAGTGCTAGTTCGTTTGTAGTATCTGTAAATCAAGCAAACAAAGAACCTTTTTATTGGATTGCAATAGGTTATGGAAGATGATTTTATTTTAAACATAGGAACTTTTTATGATCCCTATAATAGTAATAAAGGATTTCCTGGTGAATCCTTTGATTGGTTTGCCATTGGAATTTGGAAATAATAAAATAGATAAGTATGAAGCAAAAAATGTATTGGAAGAATGGTTTCTACGACATACCGGTAGACGGTGCGGTAGAAATAACTATAGAAAATTACAGGGAACTTCTGGATGGGCAGTCATCCGGGAAGCTCATTGTTACCAATGATGAAGGGTATCCTGTATTGGTAGAAAACGAGTACTCCCTTGAAGATATGCGAAAAATAAAAGTATCTGAGATTCAATTGTTTGATAAATCAAAAGAGGTCAATTCTTTTGATTTACAGGCTAAAAGTATGTGGTTGGATAAGTCTACACGTGTTGGATTATTTAACTCAATTAATATCGAAAAAGAGGCGGGCAAAACGGAGACTGTGCTTTGGTATGATGCAGTAAAATATATCATTCCAATATCAGATGCTTTGGCTATGTTGAATGCTCTGGAAATGTATGCGCTTGAGTGCTACAATGTAACACAATCACATATTGCAGCAGTCAAGGCATTGGATACAATCGGAGAGATTGAAAGCTACGATTATACCGTTGGTTATCCAAAGAAGCTTAGCTTTCCGGGATAGCCGGTTTTAAAGTTGTAGGCTTCGATTTCTTCTTTCGTTTCCAGTTGATTAATGGCTTTGATATGCCCTTGTGTTGTATGGTAACACGCAAGGGCGTATAACTCTATCTGTTGTAGCATATCAATGGCTTTCTCGATTGATAAGACCAACTTTGCATCATTTAGCCAGATAGTCGTTTCGGATCGTCCGGATTCCCTTTCAATACTAATTGAGTTCATGAGACCTACACGTGTAGCCTTGTTTAGCCAACCGGATACATTATCAATACTAAAACTATTCACCGATTCGGATGAGTCATACGCCTGTAATTCCGATATCTTTTGGGCTTTCAATTCTAATAACGTTTGTTTGTATTCCTTCAATACGGGATATCCTTTCTCGTTCTCTACGATTATGAGTCCGGCAGATTGACCGTCTAATAATTCTTGCCAATATTCGACACTTATTTCCACTGAACCTTCCAATGGTTTGTCGTAGAAACCATCTTTCCAATACATTTTTTGTTCCATAATTATTCTTTATTAATTATTTCCATCGACCTATTGCTATCCAATTAAACTTAGCACTCGAAACTCCAGTGTTAGTAGAAGAGAAATTCCTATCCAACTTAAACGAACTCTTTGTAGGATTGGCAATCGGCAAAGCTGAATATACATTATTATCAGAAGCATCCTTAATGATACTTCCCTGAATGATATAATCTGCATCCAAAAAGGATTCAGTTAAGTAAATCGTTACACTTGGAGAAGTAGAGCCGGAATGTTTTCCCCATTGGATTAGCAATCCATTACTACATTTCAGATACCCATTTTGTCCTAAACTTTGACTTTCTGCCAAAATAGACTTAGTCCCGAGAGTACTTAGTATATTTCTTTCCTCCGCAGTCATGACTTTTTTGTCTGTTGTTTCCTGAATATCAGACGCTTGATGTTCATGATTTACAGAAGAATATATGCTGTCATGATTGTGGTTCCCTTCCGCTTTACTGTCCCAAATATTTTTTTCGGCATCTGAAACGAAGCGATGATCTTCATCGCCGCTTACTTCGGTTGCCGGATGAGTATGAGCTTTGGGAGTACGCGAATCACTCAATCGCAAATCATTACCTTCGCATACTGTTCCGGCTGCCGTACCGAAGTTTTTGTTGAAGGCAGTATTCTTAGAAAATATAGGTTCGTAAATACCCGAATGATTGTGATTGTCAAAAGACGTTTTTAATATCTTTCCCTGCTCGGCAGAAAGAACTTTTCCGGCTCCTCCAGAAACCAAATCATTAACGATATCCGTTTTATTGAGTTTCTTTACAAGCTCATTTGTCATGGTAGTAGCGAAGTTCGGGTCATTACCAAGTGCGGTTGCAAGTTCTTGCAAAGTATCTAGTGCATCGGGAGCGTCGGCAACCAATTTGTCAATTGCCGTCTTAACTTTTGTTTCTACGCCCGTAGCCGCCTCATTGGCTGCTTGAGCAGCAGCATCGGCGAGTGCGGCCTTTTCGCCGGCAAGAGTAGCTTTCAAATTGGCAGTATTGGCAGCGGTATTGGCATTATCTGTTGCTGTCTTGGCAAGTACAGTTTGTTCTTCTGATGCGCTTTTTGCTGCATTCGCGCCGGCAGCGGCAGCGGTAGCGGCTTCTTTTGCGGCATTGACACTTCCGGCAGCCGAATTAGCGTTATCAGTAGCGGATTTTGCTAAAGCAGTTTGATTGATAGAAGATTGTGTAGCAGCATTAGCATCATCCGTCGCTTTCTTTGCCAACGCCGTCTGGCTGACAGATGATTGCTTGGCTGTGTTCAATTCATTGATTACACCGCCGTATTCCTGCACACGAACCTGTTCAGCGGAGACCCGTTGGGCTTCGGATATTTCTCTTGTTTCTTCGTTACTTTCAACGGTAGCTTCAAGAGAGCGGATATCACGTATAGCGGCAAGAGCATCATTCTTGAGGGCTACCATATTTTCGTAGGCGGTCTGAACCTTTTCAAGACCGAACTTTAGACTAGTCTTGACACCGTTCACGATACGGTAACCAATTGTGTAGAAACCTCTCATGTCCTGCGCTTCTTCCAATTCCGATATTTTCTTCTTTTTTAATGGCATAGCTTTTCTATCTAAATCAATTCAATATAATATTCGTTGTTCTCTGTAATTATCAACTCTCCACTTTCTGCCGCAAGCATATAGTCTGTTTCTTTAGTCCGGAATCCTGTAAATACGAGCTTCAAGGTAAATTCCCACCATACACCACCATTCATCAATATAAAATTCGTTGTTTTGCAATTTTTGTAATAGCAGGGATAGTGCTCGAAGAACTCCTCACAGTAAAATATACGCTCCGCATCCAAATACTCATATCCTTCTTCGTCCGTCTTGGCAGACAATTTAGTAAGGTCGTGGAGAAAGGCATCCCGGTTGCGCCAGAATGTTGATACGTCCGGAGTACTCATCAGGCATTTGAGAGCTACCTCTTTTGTTTGAAACTTCACATATTCACCGTCGTAGACTGCTCCATCCTGATACTTGAAATTCTGCAATAAATTCTTTTTGATTGCCGATGCTTTGAGTATTTCCGCATTACTACCTTTCAAAATTGCAATACCATAGTCTGATAGGTCCTTATCGTCTATTTCATAACCTTTTGGTAAAGGAATTGAATTTATAGGCTCTTGATAAATATAATCACTTTCGCGCGGGAAGTCATTAGAGAAGGTGATTTTCGCTATCTCTACATGTTGGTATATAGAGTAACTATTCTGCGAAGAGAGACGCAAACGATAGGTTCTTCCAAGAAGTGGAAATAAGAAATCGTGATATCCCATATCCGAAAGTATATCTATCAAGGCACCGAATCCTAAATCATCTTTGAATGCGAATTCTAAGCTCACTTCACTAGTATTAAGAGCTGGATTACTCAAATCAAACTCTTGCCCGTCTTCTTCCGGCCAATCGTTTTTATCCAGTTCTTTCATAGGAGGGAAAGCCACAAGGTTATCGTAGCTTCCCTTTATGGTACATACGCCATAAACAGCATATATATCTATTCCATCTATTAATAGTTGCCCCTTCATCGCTTCAATGTTATGCCCTTAGTATTCAGTGTATCGATGCCAGTCTTTATAGAAGACATTGTCTTTTCAATTGTTTCCAGGCGGGCGGTGTTACTACTGATATCTGACAAATGCGTGATAATCGTATTATTATATTTAGTCATTTCGCTTATATTTTTATCGAGATTTGATAAATACACAAGTTTCTCTACTATTTTATCCGTAGTGGACTGTATTTGTTTTACACCCTCATTAATGGAATAGGTATGTGTTACCATAGTAGTGAATCTTCCGTTCAGTTCATCCGCTGAATCTTGTGACATGGAATCAAAACCTTTTTGAGACGCTTCTCGCTCTGTGTCATCTTCTGCCCAACCATACATGTCGGCCATGTCGTCTCGTCTGGCTTTCATTGCATCGGCTATCCGTTGACCTTCTTCTTTCAGTGCGTTATACTCATCTTCCGTCACTCCATCGTCCATTGCATTATAGAACTTCTTCCTCCAGTCTTCTAACTGCTGCATATATTCTTCCTTGATCATGGAGTTGAGAATAGCATTCTTCATGTATTCTTCAAAATTGCCGGCAAAATCTGCTGAATCATTATCCATATCGGTAAGTAACTCTTGAAAATCGGAACGGAGTGTCTCTGCATCGAGAAGGGTAGTATCAGCTATTTGTTGTTCCAGCACTTCGGAAATCTTACCAACTCCATTTGCAATCTGATCTGCAAACTTCTGCGTATCGGAATCCAGTTGAGACCAGAAGATACCGGCATTCTCCTGTAACTTTGCTATCTCTTCGTCCGATAAATCAAATAGACCGGTCATACGGCCGTTCATTTTCTCTTTAAATTGGTCTATTGTCATTCCAAGCGTTTGTGCCGCTTGGTTCCAACCCTCCCATGACATGTCTTTAACTTCATTATAACCTTTAGAGTGCGACTTTCGGGATGCACCGGAATCCAAATACTGCCTGCCTAATACACGAGCATTTGAACTTTGCTCTTTTATCGTATCAATAGCCTTCTGATAAGCAGTATTTGCGTTATCTCCGGTCAATGCTTCAGCTAGTTCCAATTGTTTCTCGATAACACGGTCAAGGATATTAATATAAGATTCATACGCTTCTTTAGCTTTCTCGTACTTCTCCGTCGTATCATCCTTTCCGAACATATCAAAAATCTTGGTTGCAATCTGTACGGCAGCACTGACTATCGCAAGGATAACTGATGCTTTTTCAACGGTGCTGATAGCATTAGCAGACGTATTAGCGGCAGCTTCTACGCCGGACATGGCCGTCATGGTAAATGTCCCTATGCTACCAATTAGGGAAATGATCTCTCCGGCCGGACCGCCAATGCTTTTGCCAAGTTCATCAATAGTATCGGCCAACTCCGAAATCTGTGCTCTAACTTCTTTCTCTGACTTCTTGACTTGTGTATCCTTTTTGATAACCTTATCCTTTGCCGCATTGTAATTCTCTGTTTTCTTCCTTACTTGTTCCAAAGCTTGTGCTTCGGATAAATAGGCCTTGGTAGAATCAATTTTCCCGGTCTTTGGATTGTATTTTGAGGATTTCACTCCGTTCTCAATCTTCGCACCTCCTTTCACCGCTTCGGCTGTCTGGCGGGCATTCTCTAGCTCAATTTGTGCCCGTGCCAATTCTTCCTCTGCTTTCGCCAGTTCCTTTTTCTTATCCGATAGTGACTGAAACGGGTTACGGCTATCCAGTTCATCCATGATGGATTGAATAGTACTTGTATATTCCCTTAGCTGATCCGGCGACAGGACTTGTGCCGCCGTCTGCTTAGCATTCTCTAGCTGTTCAAGCAGGGAATTAAGCGTTTCCGTCGAAGTCTCTTTCAGGTTCTCAAATGCGCGAACATATTGCGGTGATTCTTTTAACTTGTCATAATCCAAGCTCATAAGCTCCATTCCTTTGTTTTTAGTAGCTTGTGCAATGGAACGGTCAATCTGTTCAACCTGTTCTGTATCTCCATTCTTAACTGCTTGCTTACGTTGTTCATGCAAGGTGGCAATATCTTCATTGAATTTTCGTTCAATAGCAAGACGTTGGTCCGTATAGTCTTGATACTGATTCAGCAAATCAGCTAAATCATCCCCACGGTTATACTTTAAATCTGTAGTTTCCTTTTTTTCATTAGCTACTTTATCAAATTCGGCAAACAGTTTCTTTACTGGCTCTGACTTGATATATTCTGATGTATTGAAGATTTTCTTTTTGTTTTGAGGATTAGCTTCGAAAGCTGAACGGGCGGCATTAAATTGCTTTAACTTTTTATCTTCTGTTTCACGCTCGATAGCTTGCAGCTCCATACGATGATTAAGTTCTCTTTGCCTCAGAACTTTTTCGCTACTCTCTTTGAGCTTATCGATTTCAAGTTGTTCCAATTCATTAGCAGAATCTTCCTTTATCCGTGCCTGCTCGCGCTTCTGCTGGTCTAACAGGAGTTTATATTTTTCCTGTTCTTCACGGAGCTTGTGAGCTTGATCGTCCTGCTTGGAAGATGAATCATAGACTTTTAATTCTTTTTCGGCTTCCTTTAACTTCTTGACATTTTCTTTGTAGGCAGTAACAACGGCAGAATCTATACCTTTGAAGTTACCAGCATCCATTTGCTTCTTTTGTGCTGAAGATATTGAATCTAATGCTTTCGTTGCATCATCTTTTTGCTTGGTCCAAAAGGCTTTATTTTGAATAGCGGCTTCTTTATCTTCTTTATCTTGTTTTTCCTTCGCTTTCTTCTGAATTTCGTTTATTTTTTCAACTTCTTCTTTGGCAAGACGAACGGATTCTTCAGCCACTTTCTTGTCTTCTTGAAGTTTCTGAATGATGGCAGCTTTTTGACCACTTGGAGCTTCTGCTTGCTCATCGATTACTTTTTTAAGACGTGAATTGATTGAATCTAGTTCTTCTTGTTTCATCACTGCTTTAACCTTGATACCCATAGCATATTGTTTATATGCTTCCTCATTGAGCAATCTTTTTACATCGGTTAATTCCATGGTTTTAAGTTTCTCTAAATCAAGATTCTTTAAAACGTTGGGCATAATTGATTGAAGTTGTTTGTATGCTTCTAGCTTCTCAGATTGAGTTGACGCTTCATCTCTAATAACAGAAAGAAACCCATCTGCTTTACTCTTCAAATCATCCAAATTCTTTTTTTGAGTCTCCATAGTGGCATTATGCTTTCTCATAGCTCTTTCGGAGTCCGTTTCCGCCGTAGCACACCTGTAAATAGCATATCCAAGTCCGGCAAATGCAGCAGCGGCTAATACATAGGGATTCGTTAACATAGCTGCAGCATTTTTTAATTGAGCGATGGTTTGTGCTTTTATTGCTTTGGTTAGTAAAGTGCGAGCAGCTGTATTCTTTGCAATCATTGTAGCTTCAATGGCATACATACCTTTGGTTAATACAAGGTTGGCCGCTTCAATAGCACGTTGTTTATTGACAATAGCTGTAACTGTTGCAAATACTTGTTTAGCAGTACTTACAGCCAAGATACTTCCTTTATAACCAGCAAGAGCCGTCGTAACGACTACGATTAAAGCACCTATGTTTTTCAAAGATTCTTGAGCGCTTCCATTCTCAAAAGCTTTATTCATGGATTCCGCTGCACTGGATATTTCCTTTAAGATTCCTTGTCCTAACGGGCGAAGTGCGGCTGTTATATTATTGCCAAGAAGTTTCATTTGATTTTCTGCAGATGAAGCCATTTCTTTAAAGGCTGCTTCTGCTGCACCTGTTGCATCCTGCATTTCCTCAAGGTGCCCGGCGGCTTCTTTGACATTTATCCCTGTTAAACCGAGAACTGCATTAACAGCTTCAACCTCCGGAACTAGTTCACGCAATTTTGATTCTGAACCTCCGGCCTGTCTAGCAACCTCTGCCAAAGCTTCTTGATAGGTTCTATTATCAAAAGCACCATCACCAAGTACCTTGGATACTGCAATAATGGAAGCACGTATTTGAGTCATTGCTTGGGCGGTAGGTGTTCCCTGTTTTGTAAGAGTAGCAACAGCGGCCAATACTTGGTCTATTTCCACACCATAGGCTGCGGCAACAGGTGCGACCTGTGCAATACTCTTACCTAGCTCACCAAACGAAGTTTTACCAAGTCTAACAGTCGTAAATAATTGGTCTGATAGGTTTTCAGCTTCTGACACATCTAGTTTATAAGCATTCAAAAGAGTTGTGATGGCGTCGGCTGCTGTTGCTGTATCGGTAACTCCACCAACGGCAGCTTTTGCAGATACTTCTAAAACTTTCATACCATCTGCTCCATCGTGGCCGGCAGAAACAATCTGATATAGTGCTTTCGCAGCTTCATTCGCTTCAACGGGAATAGTCCGGGTGATATCTACTACCTGATTCATGTAGTCGGTAAGGCTTCCCTTTATTCCGCTTGAAAGCGTGGCGACTTCCTTCATACTCTGTTGGAACTGCTTCTCAAACTCATACGCTCCCTTAGCCGCTTTTGCAAAGGCAATTCCTGCACTGATACCAATACCACTAAACACGTCAAAAGAGGTAATCTCACTAGCCATAGCCTTGATTATTCCCATTGCTTCCTGACGCCCGGAATATAGCCCTGAATTGTCTATTCCGGTTGCGAAATATAATGCTCCGTCTTTATTCTGAATACCCATATAGCATTTATTCTTAAAATATAAATAGTGACAAAATTTGGCTGTTTCAAGAAGAATCAGCATCTTTGCACTGTTCTAAGACCAAGGAACAACTTTTTATTTTACTCTAGGGAGTTGACAAGCCTACTATATCACAATATAGGCTATCAATTCCCTTTACTGCATAATCCCTAGTGTAAATGAAAGATTATGTTCCTTGGTCGGAAAGAATAGGGAAGAGATAGCCTTTTTCTATAAATATAAAAATCCCCCATATCTTCGCAGACACAGGGGCGCATAAAAATAACTCTAAACCAAATTTTATAGAAATCAGATTTCACTTAATATATAAATATAGCAACAATTTATCTAACTTTTCACTTTTCCGCCGATATCGTGATATTTTTTCATTCGGACTTTTTCGTTTGGATTATCGAAGGAGGGTAGTTCTACCCATTCAAAATCTCTACCTTCTATTTCTCCGTCTTTATCCGGCGTCTTATTACGCTCTCTCATCATAAATGAGTACTCCTGCAGTAACATTTCTATTAATTCATAGCTACTATCCAGCGTTTCTTTAAAAGTTAATCCTAGCGCTTCTTTTGCGATTACTAAGAATCTGCTTGGATTGTAACTTTCCAGCTTTGCAAGTTTTTCCGAGCGGCTATTATCTCCGTCTCTTCCAGGGGGCTCACGTTCCGAAGCATCGTGATAGAGGTGCAAAAAGGGTGATATCCTATGCGGTATATAATCGCATTGAGTAAAATGCGTATATCTTCCCATGTGGTATTGTCTGCAAGAACATCTCTAAACCATCCCGGCGGTTCACTTGATTTATTGTGTATGCCTAGGCAAACAATGTCGAGAAGTAGTTCTCCATACTTATTCATCATCTCCGGGAAATTATTTGTCAGTTCCCCTGTCTTTACGATCATCTTTTCAATGTCGTCTTTCTCTATGTTAAGTAGAAGGGGACGAATCCGGAACCATGTCCGGACAGTGATAGGTTTTATTACAATACAATCGCCGGGATTTTTCCCTTTAGGGATAGAATCTCGGTTAGTGAAATCAAATGGAATTTTGACGGGCTGGCCCGTTACAGATTCCGATTCTTGCTGAAATAAGTTCTTTATACTCATAATTAATCCAAGGAGCCTAGCCCGTTGTACTTCCGGGCAATATTTCAAGCCATTTGCAACTAACCTTCAATACTTTCAGCTCCATCCTTCAATAGTTTGCTCCTGCAGACGGATTCGAACCGCCGGTCTCTACATAACCGATGTAGTGCTTTTGCCAACTTAGCTATACAGGAATCCAATTAATGATTACGCTGCTCCCTCTTCGGTAACAGTTACTACCTCACGCATAAATGCAGTTTTTTTAACTCCGGCTATCGTAATAGCTGCTTGGACATATACACGTACAAGCAATAATTCGGCTTGCTCTGAACCGGGAGCTTGCGAAATTTTGGAACTGACTTTTCCATTAACAATGGTATAAACCACCTTTTTGCCATCCTTAGGTAGCGTTTCGCATTGGAACGTTTTTGAAATGGAAGGGACATTGAGAGGTTTATTCCAGATATTCTTTCCTCCAGTCGTTTCAATCTCTCCACCCGCCAAATCCTTGATTACTTCATTAGAGGGAGTAGGAATTGAGAACTCTATATAGTCCGTTGTGTCTTTTACAAATTCAACATATAGAGGTTCATCGCTCCCTTCCGTCTCAATCTTTACTTCTTTAGGGTCGGCAAAGTTAAATGCCACACTGCCTTTGAAAGGCAATGGAAATTCTTTGAGGTCTGTTCCAGGAACTCCGTCACCGACTGTTCCAAACTTAATTTTTCCTACGCCCATGGCGATAGGTCTTACTTCTCCTGCCATAATTACTTGTCAATTAAAATTTCTAATCTAATATTTACACACGAAAATCCTTCTTTCAGTTCCGGTATTGGAACACTCCAAATGACTGTTACTTCTTTACATCTGCCGTCGTTACTGTTGATTGAATCAAGCGATTTCCGTACCTTACGCTTTAATTCTTTCATTCGTTGACGTCGGTTCATCCCATTATCATTCAAGGGAACGAAGATGTTGATATTGACAGGCACTTTATTAATAAAGTCAAGTTCATTCAGTTGCAGGTGATTAATAACAATATGTTCACTAGCAACACCTGCTTCCGATTTGTCCTTGTAAATCACAATATCGGTGTCCGCAGCGGCCACAGCATTATAAACTATATCTATAGCGTCAAATTCATCCATAATCAAATCTTGCTAAAAACTGATTTCAACGTATCCCTTAGATATTTCTCACATTGCGTATTAGCACCTGAAATAACTTCATATCCTTTTGCTTCAACGGCTGCCGCATACTCCATACCTGCAACACCAACCAATATATAACCACCGGTATGAGACAGAGATACTTCTTCTGCAAGCCTACGCCCTTTATATTTACCAGTTGTCTTATCAGTCCCTTTGTCGCTTTCCTTGAAGTTCTCCTTGACAACTTCCCCATCTTTTGCAATTATATATCCGATAGAGGAACGAAGATTACCAGTCTGGTCTTTATATGAGCCACTCCGGCGGGCTACTTCGATAAACTTTTCACCTCCTGCTTGCAGGAGAACAAGCGTCTTATATTCTGCTTTACTTTGAAATTGCTCAAACCATCGTTCTAGTGACTTTTGGTCAAATAGGGGAGTCATGCCATTTCTCATACGTTGATAATTGAATGTGATTGATAGGGTTCCCAGCAAATAACCGGTACATCAATACCCTTTGATGCAACTTTCAAACGCAAGAACTTACTGTCTGTCGGCGGTTGCATTTTGGAGTAGAAATAGCCATGTACCTGTGTTTCATCACCAGCCGAATTGTGTTTTAAAACAATTCTTCCATCGCTTACCGGGTCGTAGCGTCCGGGGACAGATATTTCAACCGGTTTCCCAGGAACCCATTCACCATCAACTAAGCGCCCGTTAGCCTCAATAGTAACTATTGCTGTATGTGGATACCGTTTTACCATCTGTTACCAGCTCTTCCTTTGATAATGATTCGTTTCCCAAGTTTAGCAGCTTTCTCCGGCTCCCCATTCTCGATATATAACTGTCTTGCAGTCTGAATATAGAAAGAACGGGGATGAGTGATGGAAAGCTTATTTTCACTGAAATCTTGCGAATTTACCATCATGGCGTACGTATCAGCGACACAAAGACCGACCGACTTCATGTTTTCAGCAGTGCATTTATCTTCAGGATTAACATCACGTTTTACAAAGACTACATTCTCCAAGAAGCCTTCCATATCCCCAACAGAAGGATATTCCAGTATTGTTTCTCTGATTGTTGCCATAATAATAATTAATAACCGTCTTCGTCTGTTTTTTCAGTATCTTCGCCTTCCGCCCATGCTTTACCATCAGTCTTCATGATGTACATTGCATCAGGGTCATTGATAACCGGGATAGCATTAGCTTCCGCTTTAGTCCATTCCTTGAATGGTTCTAACTCAGACCATTTGCTGATAAAAACAAAGTCTTTTTTCAGCGTGGTAGCTTTCTTCTTGTATTCAACCGAATGTTCTGCTGCGATAGGGCCATGCTGGATATCGCCACACTGCAAATCCTCCAGGAAACAGATATTGTTTGCTTCCCACGGGTTTACTGTTGTACGTTGATGGGCGGCATTCTCTATACGAACAGACGGACTTACAAGAACGATTTGAACGCCTTCTGTATTCTCTTGTCCGGAAAGGTACTCGTTAATAACCTTTTTGGAGATAGTCAGCTTTTCTTTCTGATTAATCCAGCCTTTTACCTTTTCAATAACAGCCTTTTGCTTCTTCAATAAAGCAAATCTGTCTTTACGCATCACTACGTATTTAATAGTGACACCTTCGGCAGAAGCGGCGACTACGGTATCTTCGATATCCTGCAAACCATCGGCTGTTGCTGACTTAGCCCAGTCCTCGGTAGATACTATCTTGTTCGTGTTAGGCATACCGCAACCGACAAATTCTTCGGTAACAATACCGTTATTGTTGCTTGAATTGAGGATGAATCCACCTTTGGATAACAACTGCATGCACCACCATTCGAAACGTCCACGAACAGCGTTATATACAAAGTCCTGATCTTTGAAAGCGAGGTCAAGGATAGATTTCAAATCCGAATCACCTTCACAATCACGGCTAAGTTGCCGGTATTCGTTCCAGTCGCTTTCATTCATACCACGCTTAACGGCAGTCTTGGGGATATCACCTGACATCTTACCTACAACTTCACGTTTCTTTTGCGGTGCAGAAGAATCAAAGCTGATAACGTCTGCAATAACAGGAGCACCTTTCTCTCCAGTCAAAGTTTCCCATTTCAGAGAATCTTTCTGCTTTACACCGAAAAAGTTAGGGAAGAAGACCGGCTTAACCTTACGTGAGTTAAGTCGTGCTCCCATGTTCTTACGGTTCACTTGTTTAATTAAACTTCTTTCCATATATCATTATTTTAATGGATTAGACAAAACGGATAAAACGGAGCAACGCTTTAATAGCGTCGTCAACAGGGTAGGGCATTACTGCCTCATTAACAGTACCACGCACCAAGAGTCCGGATTGCTGGTTAGCAACGGTCACATCAACCTTGTTCATAGTGATAACCTCCGGGGTATATTTGAACTTAGCAGCTTTGGCAGCAGCTTTAGCGGTAACGAGAACCAACACATCATTCATCTTTGCGGCTCCAATAGCTCCGGCAAGAGTTATCGTGTCATAAGCCGTATTGGTCTTGTCGATTGCAGAGATTACATCAGAAGCGCCGGTTAAAGCACCGCCGATTGTAACAGCTTCTCCAACTTTGAACACATGATTCTTTGCGATTTGAATAGCAACAGCATCGGCAGCCGCGACAGCGGTAACTTTTCCGGTTTTAACTACATGGTAAAGACCATTAGCATCTTTACCCACGATTACAAGCGGAGGAAGCTCGTCGATGATTTCCTTCAGTTCCGCGCGGGCAATAGTTCCACCGCCCTGAATGTCCTCGATAATCTTTTCGATACCGGGAGCATACTGAAATTCACTTTGTTTTTTTCTGAACATAGCTTTAAATATTAATAATTATTCTTCCAGACCAAGGCTAGCAGTGCCATTATCAGAGCTTTCCTCGTCCTCCATTAACTTCAACCAATCCTGTTCGGTACGTTCTTTAGGCTTATAGGAATTAGGCTTGTAATCACCACCGGCGATCTCATCATCAATAACAGATTGTTTGATTTCGGCATATTCTTCCTGAAGCTCTTTAATCTGGTCTTCAACAGAGGTTTCCGAGTTGACATCAATACGGTTGAACCATTTTGCAGGGAGTTTAGAATCTGCAAATAACGCTTTAGCAGATGCTTGTTTTGTAGAAGTTGTGACTGTTGAAGCGACAGTAGAGACAGATGCAGCCAACTCGGAAATCTGTTTCTGTTGGGCTTTCAATAACTTAACAACAGAAGCAGGCAATCCTTCGAAGTCTTCGTCCTCGTCTTTATCGTCTTCTTCATCATCGTCTTCGGATTTTACCGTTTTCTTAGTCTTTTTAGCCGATTTGATAGGTTTGCCATCCTTTAAACCATTGCTCTTTTCATACTCGGAAATAGCATCCTTTTTCGCTTTTTCTATTGCGGATGTGTTTTCAAGATCAGGAAGAATATTGTCTTTGAACAAGGCAATATAAGTATCAATATCCTCCTCCTTTTCGATTTTGAAGAGTTTCTGAACCTTTACAGCGTACTTTTCGTTTACACCTGCGGCTTTCAATCCCTTTTTAATTGCATCAATGATTGTCATAACGATTTTCTATTAAAATATAAAGGGAGTAAATTTTTCCTGCTTATATATTTTATTTCAGAATCAAATGCATACATTTGCAATATGGATAAGAAGAAAGAATATAAAGTCAAAGCTAAAGCACTCGCTCTTCAAAATGGATTCGACCAAGTTTCCTACTATGGAGAGTGGAACGATTATTTGGCATATACAGCATCCCGGAAAGAAGATGAAGGGCGTTGTATTGGTTATCCTCGGTTTATCCTTGTAAAAGATGGCGTTGCTACACTGGCTCCTTATACACAATCGACAGATATCATGGGAATGACTTCTATGCCAAAAGGATATTCAGAGACACTGCTATAATTTCTTCACTATTCCGTTAATAATATCAGTATTTACTAGAAGATTATCCACACGTAGTACATTGACTCCATATTTCAGGCTTATTTCCTTTGATAGTTCTCCCCAATTTTTTATTTTTCCAGTTTGTGGATCATATATGACTATTTTTCCATCAAGTGATTTTTCCAAAGTAATAATATGCCCCGAATTTCGACCTTTCCAAGAGAAATCAATATGGTATCTTCCTGGCTCTTTTACTAGTTCGACTAGTTCCTTGGTTAACTCTTTTATACTTTTGCTTTTTAAAGCCCCTGTTCTGGTTATATCATATATGCCACCTGCTGTCTTTTTTTCAGGCATAACCATCGTTTTCGGATCAATCCATGCCCAGTTAGTTCTTTTTGAGAGCTCATGGGGAATATTCCCTTTTTTCTCAAGATTAGGCAGTGCTGTTACATCATATCCACGTCGTCTCAACTCGTTAGCAACAACACAAGATTGACAGTTTACACCATATTCATTCCCTTTACCGAAGTTTATATTTCCCCGTAGTTCATTAGCTTCTTCGAAAGTCATTTCTTCACCTCTCTTGATGCCAATTTTTTGCTCAATCTTGGTTTGATTGAAGTTTCTTACAAATCGTTCATCCCATCTTTTCTGAATATCATTTTTCTCTATATCGGTCTTGATGCGTTTGATTTTCTTTGGTACAATTTTGACGACCGAATTGGATACAAACTTAGAATCAAGAAATTCCACTAACTTGGGGTCAATATTAGCCTTTTCACCCCGCATATAGGCGACAAAGCTTTCAGCTAAATACTCAGACTTGCTTGATGTAGCATAACCAGAAATTTTACTGGCATACAGGCTCATTTCCTTACCTAGTTCATTATTCAAATTAGTTGGTAACATCTTCCATTGTACATGATGTCCTATTTCATGACGAATACATCCTTGTAAAGTTTCATCTACCAATGACCGACCAGCTTCTTTATAACGCATAGCTATTGCTCTTTGAGCAGGAGTTAATCGGTCTATATTCTCCATTACTTTACTCCATGCATCTTGTGACTTTTGCATATATTCAGCAAAAGCCTTTGGTGATTTTAAGATATCTTTATTCAAGAATATACCTCCGTCAACTGGACTATAAGAGGCAACAGCATCTACACCATCAGAAAAAGCCTTTTTTCCCTGTACAGAAGTTGGTGATATAACCTTGATACCGCTAATTTTAGGCATATCTAATTGATTGAAAACATCTGCGAGTACTTTATTGATTTCGTTTGCATTATCGACGGATATACCTTTGTAATTAATCTCTCCCTTGAATGTACGGTCAAGCATGTTTTTTTGACAGAATTGACGTGCAAACTCCTGTGCTTCTTCTATGCTCTTACTTTCTTTGAAGGTATATTTAGGCTCAATTACAAGCTGTTGTGGCTTTTCTGGTTTAATAGCAATCTTTATACGCTCATTGATATCTCCATCCTTAGTGAAGTTATCCTTATACCAAAAAGCCGATTGCAATCCATCTTTATTCTCACTGACGAAATCCTTTGCTTTCTGGGGAATATCCGTAATAATCTGCTCGTGCGGAACTGTGTCATTCAGCAGGAAATCAGCTAAATTATCCGGTTCCATTACGATAGGAGTAGCGAAGCAGATACAGAAAGGATGGAAGCCTGTAAACTTGAATGTCTTCGGATATTTTCCGACCATCGCATCACAGATTTTGCACGGTCCGCGATTATTGGCCGAACGTTGTATCTCGATACCTAGTACGAAATCCTGCTTACTCCAACGCTCATAGTCTGCACTACGGTAAGCTATATTTGTGGTTGTTGCAGATGTCCGGAGAGCGTTCATCTTGGCGCTACGATACACACCCTGTCCCGGATGGTAGTCTTTCATAGGACGAGATAATACAAGCTTACCTTCGTCGTTTCGTACACGGCGAAAGCGTTTGTCCGGCTTGTCTAGTAACTGCCGCATATCGCGACTAATCTCATTTGAACTTCGACCAGCAGCAATACCGCTATCAAGATAGAACTCTAATTGAGATTTCGTTTGTTGTGCTATGTTCCAAACTCTATCAGATAATCGCAACCCTTGAGCATCTACCTCCTTCTGAAAGGCCGAAAAAGCAGACATACTGTGTGTGAACATACCTTCCTTGGCAACCGATGAAATAGACATTCCTTTGATATACTCACGTATGAAATCGTCATTCTTCATATCTGACCGCTTCCATGCATCGAACTGAAACGATTCGATATTTTTAATTAGCAATGATTCCAATGTCAGTAGCTCTTTGTCGACGGCATTTTCAATGCTACGATTCTGTATCCACACGTTATTTTTTCCCGCATCAGACCATTTACGGAGATACGGGGAAACAGAAAGTATAAACTGATTAAAGATATTGGCTATTACGGCCTGCTGTGCAGCAATTTTCTGTATATGTTGTTTATCGTAGAAAGAAAGTCCGGGCATAAATTATAAAGTTGCTCCAATAAATGAATTATTTTGTGCAGTCTCTTTTTCGTCTTGCTTCTTACGATTCAATTCTGTTTCCACATCGTCAGTGTATGGTGAATTCTTTATAATCGTTTCCTTGCTATTGAATTGAGAAGCAGTTTCGAGGTTCTTGAGTTCTTCAGCCAGGTCCTGTGGGAGAATACTGCCAAACTCCACCTCAATAAAATTATCATTTAGCTGTGACGCATACTTGGTATGTGTAATATTAGCCATTCCTGCTTGAACTATTGCCACGGTACGTTGAACAGCAGGGCCGAAGATTTCCATCTGCTCACTGGCTTTTATTTCTGCATCAATCAGCATAAATCGGCGAGATGTCCCGCTTAAGTTACCTAATCCCATTAGTTTATTCATTGATAAATCAGGGCTGGAAGCTCCGGAGTGTATGGCATCATCTAATTGGTTAAGTTCGAGTGTAACGGATTCACAAGACTGTTGCCATGCTAAGTAATCGGCATCACCATGATACGACGTACCGGTATCAGGGTCTATTTCTATTCCGAAGTTCAATTCCTTGCCAACTGTCTCTTTACTCGGTAGATTTGCAAGGCCATAGGTTTTTAAAATTGGTTCAGAGAAATAATCATTTGTATCTGACAGACGGGAAAGTCTCATCTCCTTTTTATCCATCAAATTAGCAACATCGTCCCAATCAGGACAATCGACCTCGGCATATACTACCGGAATCTTACCGAAAAGATTTTTTGTCTTTTTCACTAGCCAAACGCCATCCATAACACCGGAGTAGATAGTATCTTTCGTGTATATCTTCACGCATTCGCAAGTACGACCATTAACCTCTGCATTGTATTTATAGAGAAAGCCGTCCATATCGTCGTCTTCATCGAAATGCGGATAGAATTCACATTCGGTATTGCTATCTTTGGGAGTAGAGAGGATTTTAACCTTTAGCTGACTCTTACCATCATCCCGGGTAACCGGATAGAAAACAATAGCAGCTTTGGTTTCAGACAATACCTTGCGGGCAAACTCTTTTAATACTGATTGCATCTTGAGCTTACGCTTGTAGACCTTTTTAAACTCGCTGAAACCGTCGTTTGAATCTTCGGCTGTGATAGTCATTTCACCACCAAACAGAAAGGCAACAGAGGTGCGAACTATCTTTTTGGGTAGATTAGTCACTACTTGAGCGACTTCTACAGTTTTATCCTCTAGTCTCTTAGGTCTTTCTTCTCCTGTATCGGCATCAACCTCTTTTTCTGTTTCCGAATATACAGCAATCTTCTTCCGTTCACGATACCCGACAGATTCTTTACGTCGAGTCCTGTCGCCATCGTATTCTTCCATATACTCGCGAGGATTGCGGTTCTCGCGTGTATCAACGCATAAATCACCTACTATGCTACCAAAGTCATCTTTCTTTAGAATATCCTTAATATCTGGCATATACTTTTCTCTTAAAATATAATGCCAGACAAAATATACTCCAATAATTGGCAGAGGATGTTGACAATTTGTCAGCATCCTCTGCCAATATAAATCTAAGAACTCTTAAATGCCATGCCTAGCATCCTCTTCATCAGATTTTTCCAAAGCCCTCTTATACCCCCAGAAACTTTCTTGGTCCATACCATCCATATAATCCTGCTCCAGTTTTGATATAAAAGCATTTCTTGCCGCTTCTGACAATAAAGCTAAAGTTATATCAGCATAGACACATTTAATAAAGATTTTATCCCCATCTTGGGTCACTTCATAATAATTACCATTTTCTCCTTGACTAGCAGCATTTGCTAATTCATAAATTTCATTGTAATCATCCAAATTTACTCCGTGAAGAAATTCATCAAAATTTGTTGTCGACATAATATTATTTTTTAAATTAATATTATAATCAAAATACAAAAAGCGTACCATAAACAATTATCCACGTCCTACCTTGCGATTTGAAGTTTTTAATTTCAGACCGAGTGATTCGGCAAACTCAGCGAGTATTGTCATTCCGTCCGGTGCATCATCGTGAGCGTTATCACCCTCGCGCTTGTAACTGGTAAGAGCTTTCATGAAACGGCCATAATCCGAACCTTTGGTGTATTCCAATTCATCGAGGAAAGCACAGTACTTCTTTATCCAACCGGCCTTCATAATGATTCGTGTTGGTTTGTGTTGTGTAGTAGGACGGGCTTGTATGATGCAAGCTTTCTTTTCCGCCGTTACCAATTTACGGACATGGATAGCAAATATGCGTCCACCGTTGTTTGATTCAATACGCATCTGGTCGCATTCGGTATCAATTACCATTTGAGCCAGGCGCGGCTCTGTAACTTCTACAGGGGCCTTGGTAAATAGTACATCCGTAATAAAGTACTTCGGCCCGAATACCTTTGCGAATGGTGCGCAAAAATCATCATCTCCCTTGTCTGCCGTATCACAACCACCGATAACACCATCAGGTTTCTTTCCTGCGATATCAGCACTTTTAAAACGCATGAGAGCAGATTTAGGGAATAATAGGCCTTTGGCTTCGAAGGGCTCCTGCATATACTCGGCCATCCAGATACTTTCGTCTGTTTCAGAACGTAGTTCCTTGTAGTACTCTGTTGTATGTACATCGGCACAGAAAGTTTCGTCGTTCTCATCCAGGGCGGCAATACGAATGATTTCATTGTACTTGCCGGCTTCTTCCATGCGTCCGAGGACATCATTAGAAGACCAGCGTGTACCGATGTCAATCATGCAGCAGCTTCCTTCAATACGTGAATCGTGCGTACCTTGTTTCCAAGACCATACCTTCTCGTTATTATTGTCGGATAACGCATCTTCCAGGCTCTTGTACAAGTCGTCTGTCATAGCTAGCATAGAAGCACCGAATCCGATCACAGTACCGCCGACACCGCCACCGAAGTAGCTTACCTGCCGAGCACCTTCTACATTCCAACCTTTGACATTCTGTTTATCTCCTTTTAGGTGAATCTCAGTAAATATCTCATGATAACGTTTTGATTTGACAATATCGCGGGTATCATAAGAGAGCTTGTTGTATAACGTGTCAGAACAACAGTTACGCATTACAGATTCTTCGGGAAAGTGGCCGTACATCCAAGCGATGAAAAGAGAGGATATATAAGACTTTCCGGCACGTGGTGGCATACTGACAGCAAGACGGTAGATTATACCCGCAGAATACGAGCTATACACACGCATGAACGCTTCAGCGACTTTTTTTAGGAACAGACGTTTAGAGAAAAACTTCGGATCATAGTATAAACAGAACGCCCAAAAGTCTTTCTTTGCTATTCGTTTGCGGAGTATGGTAGCAGCTTTCGCCTTACGAATCAATATTTCTCTTTTACTTTTCTTCTTTACCATCAATAATAGACTGTAACTGTTCGTCACTCAATCCTTCCAGTTCATCACCAATATTCACATTTGCATCAACTTCTTTCTTGTCACGCCATTTCTCCGGCTGCCGGTTCTTCAGCCAAAATATTGCAGCCGTTGTATCAGGAGGATAATGCTCTATGTATTCTTTTGAATCAGTAATCTTTCCTTCTGATGTTGCGAATTTGGTGGCTTTACAGTCATAGCCGATGGCACGGTTATAAAGACGGGATGCAACATTAGCATCTGCAATATTCTTTCCCTTTTTTAGGGACTCAAGAAATTCGGGATAGTCCTTTTTCCATTTGTTCAATGTTTGTTCGGAAACAGAGAAGAATTCGGCTAGCTCTTTATCCGTTGCACCCAACAAACAAAGCTTTAAGGCCTGATCGGAGAATTCTATTCTGTATTCCGATTTACGCCCTCTTTTTTTCTTTTCAGCCGGATTCTTCTTCTCTGTCATAAATTAACCATAACTAACAAACTGTGATAATTCAGCCTTCAATTCAGGCAACTTTCCATTATCAAAATAGAACGAAGAATGCATTTTTCCTGCTTTTTTCACACCGCGCATCGATTTGCAGAGATGTTCACCCTCCATAATTATTCCAACAGCTAGCGGTGGGTGTTCTTTTCCGAGTGCATCCACTATCATCATAACGACATCTTGAGCTAATCTCTCCTGTACCTGTAAACGGGCTGCACAATAATCGATAACACGGCCAATCTTTGAGATACCTAATATGCTTCCTTCTGGATTAGGAATATAGGCAAACCAATACTTTCCGAAGAAGGGCATCATGTGGTGCTCGCACATTGAGTAGTAGGTACCAGAGTCTGCTACTATGCTATTAAAGGATAATCCATCTTTACCATTTGGGAAAATTGTTACTTTTGGCGCCTGTTCTGGATCGTACCCGCGAAATAGTTCTTTCCACATTCTAACAATACGTTCCGGTGTTCCTTTTAATCCTTCTCGTTCTGGATTGTCACCAATGTACGATAAGATTGTTCTTACTGCATATTCAATATCTTTTGTGTCTGTAGACTTAGTTTCCATTTAGGGTGTTCTTTTACGTAGTTAATAACTTCTTCTGTGTTTTGGCAGGAGCATGGTTGTAGATAATACACGGCTGCTGTCATTGCTTCATAGGCTGATAGGTCCTGTCCTGTATATACGACCTTTATTTCATGAGGATTGACTATAATAACCTTGCTGCCTTCTTTAGGCGAACAAGTCACCCAGTCAATGTTTCTTGGAATAGGGACGGTCCCGTTTGTTTCTATCTGAACGAACTTCCCTGCCTGATGGAGCTTATTGATAAACTTTCGATCTACCTGCAATCCCGGCTCGCCACCGGTCAAAACAACGAAGCGAGTAGGATAGAAGCAAATCTTTTTGATAATTTCCTCATCCGACATTTCTCTTCCGGAAGAATGTTGTGTATCACAGAAGGGGCATTTCAAATTACATCCGGAGAAACGAACGAAAACAGCAGGAGTACCAGTACGATAACCTTCTCCCTGAATACTATAAAAAATCTCATTTATCTTTTTCATACCACGCAATATTATTTTCTGATTCTTGTACCATTACTTTAAAACATCCCGGTACCTGACCGCAAATCCATTTTGCCATATTCTCCGCAGTTGTGTTGAATGGAAGAACCTCATTCAGATTCTTGTGATCTAACTTATCTTGTATTTTTTGTTTGATATGACTGAAATCAATTACCATTCCATCGGAATTCAGGTCTTTTGCCTGGCACCAAACAATTATAATCCAATTGTGCCCGTGCAGGTTCTGACATTTGCTCTCGTAGGATAGCTTCAAGCTATGTGAAGCTGAAATCTCAATACGCTTTTTTACTGTATACATAATTTTCATCTTTGGTTACCTAATAAATAATCATATTCGTGCAGGCTTAACTCGCCTGCTAAACATACTTTTGCCAACGTGAGTTTAGAACAGGAGTTGAATCTATATTTAGTTATTAGCTGATCCACATTTTCGGCATAAAACTCCAACAGTTTAGATTCATCCAAATCTCCGATATACTTCGGTATCTTTTTCCCATTAATGACAAAAGGCAATTTCGGCCATCTTACGATTGCACTCCACGTCGTACTATCAGCACTTGTGCAAAAGCGATTCTCTTTCAACATCTTCGATTCGGTACACCCTAACAGATGTATGTCAATTTGTGGCTTTCTTTGCTTGATATACCTAGTCAAATGAGCAACATCTGTTTTATAGGTACAACTCTTGTGTATTCTTAATTCTGGAACGCTTATCGCAATGTAATCGGAGAAATCAATCATACGATTTAAACCTTCCTTTCCATCTTCCAAATGAAAGACATTGATTATCCTGTTATTGGGAAGAAGTCGTTTCATTTCTTTTCTAAAAGACCATGCCATTTCAGGAGAGAGGATCTTCTGACAGTCTACTTCAACACATGTACCTTTGAAGCCCGTTTCCTTCACGAAATCAACTAACTTCAACATCCAAGTGTACAGGAATGCTTCGTCTCGCTTTCCTTTATCAGCTCCAAACATCAGAGTAAAAAGCCCAGAATCCATGATTACATGTTCACCAAGGGAAGATACTAATGAAGGAATGATATTGTTCCTATTCCTATTAGAAAGTTTCCCATTCAGCATTTGCTTTACGAATGGATAGCAAGTAAATAGGAAGTATTTAACTCCGACAGAATGAAGTGCTGTTAGCTTGTCTAGGTTCTCGCATCCGGCAAAATGGACTTTCAGATTATCTTTGAATAATGGATCCACCGAAACCGTCCTCCAGTACTTTAGCTTCCGACATTTCTGGAAAACGATTTAAAAGCCACGTGGCGACATCTTCACACGACAATGAGCCGAACTCACATGGCGCCCCAAATTCTTCCTGTAACTTGGCTGAAAGCTGTTCTTGCATGGTATTAATTTCGATTTCCCTGTTATTGTGTGACACTTTGAACTCACAACTGATAATGAATATATGCCGATGACGTTTCGATAGATATGCGCACGAAGCTGGAGCATCCGGATAGGAGTGAAATCCGATCACTTGATTATATGTTATGACCTTTTTAATCATGTTTTCCCTCCTTCTCGTGCACGTTTTTACCACAGAAAGGACAAATCAAAACCTTATCTTTTTTGGATACCAGCTGTGTGCTTCCACTAAAGAAATCATCTAATTTATCTTCATCGATGTTGAAGTTCGGAATATCCAGATTCCAGTCACATAGCTTATCAAGGTCGATGTCCTCAACAATAGCAGAGAAGTTAAAATGAGAAGTGTCGGAAGTATGATTGTCCGCTAAGGCAAGCAACCTTCTTTTTTCATCTTCCGTAGATAAGTCGGTACGCTTAATAACGACTAACTCTTTACCATCGGACTCGATAATCCGTACTTTGAGTCCTAGCTTTTGAGCTTCCTCATAGACACCGTTTCCAGCGATTAACACACTATTCCGGTCAGCCAACACGGACCGACCGGCTCCACATTCAACAAGGCTTTTGTGGATAAGCCGCTTGTTTTCGTCCCCATGGATACGATAGTTCCGGGGATCAATTGTAATTTTTTCTTTTTCTTCCATGACCAAGGAATTTCAATTAAAATATAGATTCCCCGGCTATTTTCTTTCTAATAAGTTCTTGTACTCCGTTATATATCTCATATAGCTGCTTCAATGTCTCCGGACCTTCCCATTCAGAGAAATTTCCATCCTGGAAGAAATGAAACTCAAACACATGTGCAGCTAAATCTCCGAGTTCTAAGCTTTCAAATGTATCTCTTACTAAATGCAGCCTGTCTAATATTTCAGCATTTCGATCTACTGAATCATCTGAAATATCCTCGATATCCAGCCTGGAATAATCTACATTATCATCCACTGGTAAAGGTTTGTATCTACTTCGGTACTGTGAAGTAGGAGAGGATGCGTTCAACTTTATCATCTTCAAAACAAAGAAATCAAGCTCTGTATAGCCATTTTTCTTTGTGTTGAGTAATTTATCAAGTAGCTTGCTTTGCTTCTGAAGGAGCGAACATATGACCTCATTTAGGACGTCTGTTGCTTCGTCTGAAATGCCAGCAAGCCCACAATGATACAAAGAGTAATCAAGCCATCGCTCGTAGCGCTTAGTTATGTAATTATTTACTGCTTCACTTGCCATATGCATAAAGATTTTATATATTTGCTGTTCCTAATAGCAATACAAAGCTTTATGCTTATGAAAGCGGTCGGTGGTGGTACGCCGGCCGCATTTATTTTTCCAACTCTTTATCCTTGGCAATGTTGTAATTACACAAATACATTCCTATATCCATTTCGGCCACATCTTTAGCAGGAATCTTCTCACCGTAGATTTTATGCAGAGCTTCATTGTCGCCTCCCCATGCTCTCCATAGAACTTTTGCGTCGTACTTCTCCGGTAGATGTGGGAAGAACTTCAGAAAGGCCTCAAAACTTTGCATTGCTTCTTCTCGAGCGTTTTTAATACCTTTTGTACCTAGAACGATGTCTTTAGACAATGTCTCTGATCGGGAATATCCGTTCTCCGTGTCTTGACGTATCCTGATGTTTTCCTTATGCTCAATCTCTCTACGTCTGTCTTTGCAAAAATCGGCAAGCGCTACCATGATAGCTTGATTGTTGATTTTCGTCCCCACACAAATTGTCCTCGGCTGCCATTCTTTAGCTGGGAGAAGAAAATGCATAACTCGGCTAAGTTCAGGTACCAGTAACTAGATAAAATTGATAAGGCTGTTTCCGCCAGTTGAGCATCGGTTAGTTCAACACCGGCATATCTTAATACTGACTTCAAATGTTCAGTAATAATCTCTACTGATGTCGAATTGCTAAAGCTTCTGTTTACGTCAGCTAGAGTAGGGATATTCTCAGCATTAGCCACATCAAACAATGAGACATTACAGTTCAATTGCGCGATTGTCCCGCTCCATTCAGCGACCAATTGGGAGGCTGTCAATCCAGTCTGTAAGGCCTGCTGTATCGGAGTTAGCTCCTTTCGGATTACTGCTGTCTCCTGGACTATCTGCAACGGGGTTAGTACCGCCTGCATCCCTGCTTTTATTAATTCTCCGTTCATCTTTCTTGTTTTTAAGTTCAACTGTCAACCATCGGGCAAAGTGAGACATCGCATCTTTAGACGACTTCGTCGTTTCTCCCTCATTCTGTAATTTCATAAAGAACTTCTCCAAATACCCGTAAAAGGCTTCTAACGTGAAATCAGGGTTGCCGGAAGAACGAGTGTTCATCGTTACTGTTTCCGCCCATGACTGATTCGATTTCAGTTCAGTATAACAGTCGTCTAAAGTCTTATCGAAAAAACTATCAGCCGGAAACAGTTCTCCCACGCGTGAGGGAGATATTGTCTTATTGTCTTTAGTCTTATCTTTAAGGTTAACCGTTTTACTTACCGTTTTACTTACCCTTTTACTTACCTCTTTACTTACCGTTTTACTTTCGTCAAGTAAGTAATAAACTGGCGATTTTGCATTCTTTTTACCCGATTCGAAAGTTATTAAACCTTTTTGCTGCAATCTGTTCCTAACTTCAATGACGGTCTTCTCTGATATACCGGTTGCGAGGACGATAGTCTTGTTGGGATGTTCAAACGGATTCTGCCAACCCCGAATATTGCACTCATTCAAGAGATAGAAGTACAAAAAGACTTCGTTCGGGCTGAATTCTACACTTCGATTCATCTTCCAAAATTGGTTTATATAATCTATATAGGTCATTGTATGCTATGCCGTCAGTCTTTGACGTATTAAGTTCATATTTTTTTTTACGAGTCCGATAATACGGTTATGGTACTCGGTATCTTGGTTACAGACCCCTTGAGACTGAACAATACTGAATGTCTTTAAATTGACCTCTATAGTCTCAACATGTTTCTTGCCTATTCGGGCAGAAAGAATGAGTGAATCCTTTTCTTTATAATATTTATTTGTAAAGACGCAATGGTGCATGATTTCACCTTCTTGTTGAAACTCTTCAATACTTTTGAGCGGTACTACGACTATTTTACCATCATACATTTTTAGGTCAAAGAACTTCGATTTTTCTTTGATATAATTCTCTGCATCCTTCTTGAGTTTAAGCAGACGTTGCATATCCTTGGCCTTACGTTCTTTTTCATCATCACGTTTTTTTCTCGCCACATACAAGTCATGAGCTTTTTTTAGATTCTTAGGACAAACGTAATGAGCGTTATGCAAATCTTTATGATAATGATCTAGTAGTTCTAGATAATCAAACCACATCGAAACATCTTTAATCCGATATTTATTGCGAAGACAAATTTTTATAGACGGCCAATACATATCAATCTTGTAACGGTGGTCCTCGAAATAATCTATTAATTCATAACGTCTTGCCTTTAGAAGTGTTTCAGCCTTGGGAGAATGGGGAATCGTATTGGTGGCAGTAAGAAATGACATACCGCGTAATTTACAATCTATACCCATTCGAATATATTTAGGTCTAAAGACAGAGGCCGGATGATAGCGTTCGCAATAAATATCATTGTTATGATTGTAATAATACGATCCAATAACTTTATTCCGTATCTCCAGTTCTCCGCACCAGCCATTGAATCCCATATTATTGGCACGAGCTACTACTTCCCGGTTACCGTCGTCTTTTATCCAATGTTGCAGTATCTCACGAATATAATAACAAGGCTTTGTTTCTGATCGGTAATAAGCAATCAATTCAAAACTTCGGATAACTTGGAATTCCTCACAAATTTCTGCCTTGCCAATAAACATTGTCTGTTTATTGATACGCTTCCTCGACTGCTCTATTTTCAAAGACGTATCACAATGAGGACAAACAGCACGTTTACGTTTTACAAGTTCCGGAGCGAAGCGTTGGCCGCACTCCATACATATAACACGTGACTTTGTTGCATACCCTATATGATTTAAACAATCATCTTTAGCCCAGTCAATCATCATATTATCAATATTAGGTAGCTGGCTGCTTAAATCAGCTACTCTGACTTGAAGTTTAGTTCTTGGTCTCATAACTCATCAAATAATAAAAATTGTCCTGATGGTATTTCTGTTTTCTTCCCTTTACGCTTATTAGGGGCAGAATCCGGCTTTTTAGTTTCCGGTTGTTCTGTAGCCGCTTCTTTTTTCGCATTCCCAGTTGATACCTTATAATTGGTCTGCTTACTTACTTTGATATTATCTTCATCGTAGTAATGAACTGCAAGCCCGAATACTTCATCGTCAGACATGAATACAGCGTTATCACCGCGTTTTTTAGCTTCACCTATAATGTAGTTGCAACATTCATCTATATTCTTGCTTTGCTTCGCAAAAGAGGTGGCAAAGAGGGAATCCCTCTTTGCGCGTTGCTCTAAATAAGATTGAATAACCTGTTTGAATGATTGATTCTCTTTTCCCATAGCTTTAATTATTAATTGATAAAGGCATTAATAGGTAGGTTAAGCTTTTTACTTCTTCGTCACAGCGGGTAAGAAGTGAGGCTTGCGATGGATCGCTCATAGTGATGGCAATATCTTCCGAAGGAATGTTATTCACCATTTCAATCAAGAAGCTGCTTCTAAAGCCGATTTCAATATTACAGCCTGACTGTAGGGGAATCGTTTCTTCTGCAGACTTAGAGAAATCTAAATCATGAGCTGCAATTTTAAGAGAGTCGGAATCGAACTTGAGTACTACCAAAGATGAACTTTCATCACAGAAGACAGATACACGTTTTAAAGCTGACACAATATCAACTTTCTTTAATACAGCACGATTGGGTTGCTTTTGAGGAATAACAGCGCGATAATTAGGGAACCGGCCTTCAATCATACGACAAATTAATCGATATGAGTCAAATTCAAATAAGATATTGGTCTGATTTACCGAAATCTCTACATTCATACAATCTTCCGGAACAATATTGGAGAGGACCTTTGCGAACTTGCTTGGCAGGATGAAGGCTGCCCGTTCCTTACGTGTGTAGGGCGATGGATTCTCAATCATAGCCAATCGAGTTCCATCCGTTGCGACAAATGACATCGAATCTAGGCCTATATCAAAATAGACACCATTCAGCACCGGACGGAGCTCGTCATTAGCACTACAAATTAATGTCTGCTTTATTCCGTATAATAAATCATTACCTGATACAAGGAATGGGGTAGCGGTATTATCCGTATTCATAGAGGGATACTGCTCTTCCTTTTCAAGCGGTATTGAGAACTTGCCATTGGCGTATTTGACAATCAGTTCTTTTTTTAGGATAGATATCGTCAATGGCTGTTCAGGGATTTCTTTTAATCCGTCAAGCAAAGTTTTCGCATTGGCCATAAAAGAATGATTGGTAAAATCTGCTTTTCCATCTATATTCGTTGTGATACGCCCGGCTTCTTCTCCTGCTGTTACCAGGATGATTCCAAATTCGTCGATGACAAACAAAAAGTTGTCATAGGCCGGTATTGAATTTTTGGGCTGTATGATTCGCCCGATTGATTTAAGCTTATCCAATAAAGCTGTTTTTGAAACTGTTATTTCCATGCGTCATTGTTTTTTATGGCGCATAACATAGAGAAGAGAAGGGATTCAGTAATATGAGGCTGTTGAAGTTTATAGAAACAACAAAAGCCGGATAAAAACATTGTTTTATCCAGCTCGACACCATTATGTTTGCAAATATAGAGAGAGTTTTTTAATTCGCAAACGTTTCAGTCTTTTTTTTCTTCTTTTTTCTGTAATAAATCCAAAACAGCACGATTTGCCTTGTCGCAAATGCTATAGTCTATATCAATGTAGATGTCAGCCATCTTGTAGTCATTGTTAACATGTCCTAGGCAGAAGTCTATATCAGCTTTGGGGATTCCCGCTTTGTTGCGCGCCAAACTGGCCCAGCTGTGGCGCGCCCAGTTCGTGGTGATCTTGAAATCGAGTTCTAAGTTCATGCAAATGTCTTTCAGCCCATTATTGACTGCCCGCATAAAATTATTCAAGTTACAATAGTTGGTATGAAAGTAAGAGAGGAAATAACCCTCTGTGTATTTATCAAGGAGGATGCGGAGTTCCGGTTCTATTTTTATCGAAAGCGGTATTTGCTCATGATTGTTCCGCGTTTTTGTTTTTGAACGTGTGTATTCCAGCCTTCCACGACGTTCACATGATATGCTATATAAATCATTGATGTTGATTCCCATCATATAGAACATCATCATAAAGACATCACGGGCCATATTAGTACATTTCTTATCAGACTGAAAATCTCGGATTTTTAATAAGGTGTTGGTATCTATATTCTTTCGTTTTCTCCGATACTCCGGGATTTCAACTTTCTTGAATGGGTCGCCAGGAATCCTTATAATATCAAAGTCTTCGTTATTATAATAGAGTTTTGCCTTGTTATACAATGCTCTTATTCCCCTAAGATAATGGCTTACCGTGCCTGGTTCTAAAGGTGTGCCGGCAGGTCCGGAGTGATATAAGTCTTTGATCATCTTATTTAGCATGAATGAAGTGATAAGTTTTATATCTATCTTTTTTCTTTTCATGTACCAGCATAGGGTATCGATAGAAGATCTGTACCATTCGGCTGTTTTTCTCTTTTCCGTTTGAATTACTATATTTTGAGTAAACTCTACAAAATCTATAAACTCGGCATCAGGAACTAATGATTTTTCTATTTCTTTTTTTAAGTCCTTACATGACATAAATTGGGTTCTTTCTTGTCCTAGCTTCAAATACTCTCTCCTGATCTTTTGGATATACGCATTTATTTCGTACTCTATCATTTCACTGTTAGGTACGTTGGGTAGGATCCGACCGGAGTCGTCCATGCTTTCAGGACGGATATAATAACCGGTAGCTATGTACTGTGACTCTCTATTGTGATAGATTCTAATTTTTATATTTGATGTTCCATCTTGCTTGACATGTCTTCCACTTTGGAAAACGACTGCTTTAAATGTTGCCATACTGCTTTAATGTTTTTTAAAGGTTTAAAATCGCATTAAACAGCTTGAATCGGGCTAATTTGATAGGAGATTGCTTTAATTTCCCCTAAACGGATGCAAATAGAGAAACGTGTTCAAAGATAGTTCAAAGAAATACCCTCTTTATTTGCCCCCAAACGGGGTATATTTACGTCTATTTTACATAAACGAAAAAAGCCGATACAAACTGTATCAGCTCAACACCATTCAATTTTTATTGACTTGATTTTTTCGTCGGGGTAGCGGGATTCGAACCCACGACCCCCTGCTCCCAAAGCAGGTGCGCTAACCGGACTGCGCTACACCCCGAAAACTTTTAACCGAACTTCCTTTTTTCTTTGTAGTCGGGGTAGCGGGATTCGAACCCACGACCCCCTGCTCCCAAAGCAGGTGCGCTAACCGGACTGCGCTACACCCCGCTACTTTTTGAAGGGTTGTTCTTTTCAAAAGCGGTGCAAAGATAGGGAGTATTTTTTAATTAACAATAGGCAAACGAATGTTTTTTATTGATTAATTCTCAATTCATTGAATATCATACTCTTGTACCTGTACTTTTTTTCTTGTTAGAAATCAGAGATATTATAGAGTGATATAATTTGGTGTAACAATGAACTATCTTTTATCATTTTCTGTTCTTAAGATAAGAAATAAAAATAAGGAGATATATGAAGACTAAAAATCAAAAGAAGGTAGATGAGAAAGAAATGCCTTTGTTGGAACAGAAGGGATATGAGAGAATGCTGAATGAGATTGTTCCTGTACAGCAGACAGAAACTTATAGGAATCCGACTCAAAGGGTGGTAAAAGAGGCTGTCAGGGAATTAAATCCTGATACGAACAGCTTGGGAAGCAGAGGATGAGTTCATCCTCTGCTTTTTATTTATGATTTCGAGTGCTGATTATAAGAGGTCTAAAGCCTTGAATGCTTTTACTAATTTCTCTACAGCACGGTCAATCTGTTCTTTTGTATGGGTAGCCATCAAAGCCACACGTACCAATGTGTCTTGTGGAGCACATGCGGGCGGAATAACCGGATTGATAAATACACCTTCGTCGAAAGCCAGTTTGGTTACCATGAATGTCTTTTCCGTATCGCGTACGTAAAGAGGGATGATAGGTGACTCTGTTGCGCCAATCTCAAAACCGGCTTCACGGAAACGTTTCAAAGCATAATTGGTAGCTTCCCACAAGGCTTCGAGTCTTTCCGGTTCATTCTGGATGATGTGGAGAGCCTCCAAAGCGGACGCGGTAGCGGCCGGAGTGTTGGATGCACTGAATATATATGTACGTGCGTTATGGCGTAACCAATTAATAATAGAAGAGTCAGCAGCGATGAATCCACCGATAGAAGCCAATGATTTACTGAAAGTACCCATGATTAGGTCAACTTCGTGAGTCAGACCGAAATGGTCACAAACACCACGTCCCTGTTTTCCGAATACTCCCAAGCCATGTGCTTCGTCTACCATGATGGTCGCATTGTATTTATGTTTCAAACGTACGATTTCGGGCAGGTTTGCCAAGTCGCCTTCCATAGAGAACACACCGTCCACTATAATCAGCTTCACTGAATCCGGATTACACTTTTGAAGTTGTTTTTCCAAATCCGCCATATCATTGTGTTTGTATTTCAATTGCTGTGAGAAGGAGAGGCGACGGCCATCTACGATAGAGGCGTGGTCGCGGTCGTCACAGATGATATAATCGTTACGGTCGGTCAAAGCCGGAATAACACCTGAGTTTACTGTAAAACCGGTAGAAAAACAGAGAGCTTCGTCCTTTCCAACAAAAGCGGCCAACTCTTTCTCCAATTGAACATGCAGGTCAAGTGTACCATTCAGAAAGCGTGACCCTGCGCAACCGGAACCATATTTGTGCATAGCTTTGATACCGGCTTCAATCACTCTTTCATCTCCCGTAAGGCCAGTGTATGCATTGGAACCGAACATCAGCACTTCGTGTCCGCCCATTTCTACCTCTGTACCCTGTTTTCCTTCAATCTCACGGAAATATGGGTAAACGCCCTTTGCCATAAATTGTTGTGGCAAGTCGTACTTAGCTAACTTCTCTTGTAATAATCCCATTGAATTATAATTTATTATGCTCATACTCAGATCGTTCACTGACGATCAAATATACTTTTATCTTAACAAGTGTTTAAAACAGGGGGCAAAGATAACAATTTTTGCTTTCATATGTTCTTTTTAAGAGAAAAAAGTTGCTCCTATGCGATTCGAAACCTCTAATAGATTAAAATTTGAGATATTTATATTACTTTTGTCGTCTACAATCGACAAGAATAGCATGAACGATAATATGAAAAAAATAAAATTCGTCGTCAATCCTATTTCGGGAACACAAAGTAAAGAATTGATTCTTAGTTTGTTGGATGAAAAAATAGACAAGACGAAATACTCTTGGGAAGTAGTGTATACGGAGAGAGCCGGTCATGCGGTAGAGATAGCTGCCCAAGCTGCGGAAGAAAAAACGGATATGGTGGTAGCTATCGGAGGAGACGGGACAATCAATGAAATAGCTCGTTCATTAGTGCATACTGATACTGCTTTGGGAATTATTCCTTGTGGGTCAGGAAACGGACTTGCACGTCATTTGCATATACCTATGGAACCGAAGAAAGCATTGGAAGTGCTCAATGAAGGCTGCACGGATATTATAGATTATGGTAAGATCAACGGAACGGATTTTTTCTGTACCTGTGGTGTCGGATTCGATGCGTTTGTCAGTCTGAAGTTTGCACATGCCGGTAAGCGTGGGTTGCTGACTTATTTGGAAAAGACGCTGCAAGAAAGCCTTAAATACCAGCCGGAGACATACGAACTGGAAACTGAAAATGGAGTATCCAAATATAAAGCCTTTCTTATTGCCTGTGGAAATGCGTCGCAATATGGAAACAATGCCTACATTGCTCCACAAGCCACGCTGACGGATGGTTTGCTGGATGTGACCATTCTCGAGCCGTTTACCGTATTGGACGTGCCTTCGCTTGCTTTTCAACTGTTTAATAAGACGATTGACCAGAATAGCCGCATCAAGACTTTCCGATGTAGGCGGCTGTGTATTCGTCGGGCTACTCCCGGAGTGGTGCATTTTGACGGAGATCCTATGGAGACGGACGCTGATGTGGATATCAGGTTGATTCAAAGGGGATTGCGCGTAGTAGTGCCACGCGCATCGGAGAAGGATGCGGCCAATGTACTTCAGAGAGCACAAGAATATATGAATGGAATTAAATTGATGAATGAAGCTATTGTTGACAATATAACAGACAAAAACAAGAAAATCTTGAAAAAGCTGACGAAGAAAGTCTGATAAAATAATGGATAACTAATTACGAATTACAAATTATTGCGTACTTTTGCGGAGTTTTGGTTCAGCCAAAATAAAAACGCGAGTGGATAATCGTTTAATAAAAAAAATATATGTTCAGAACACACACATGTGGAGAACTGAGAATCTCTGATGCAAATAAGCAAGTGACGCTGTCCGGATGGGTACAGCGTAGTCGCAAAATGGGAGGAATGACCTTCATCGACCTCCGCGACCGTTATGGAATTACTCAATTAGTATTTAACGAAGAAATCAATGCAGAACTCTGTGAGCGTGCCAATAAGTTGGGACGTGAGTTCGTTATTCAAATCACCGGAACGGTGAATGAACGTTTCAGCAAGAATGCAAATATTCCTACCGGAGACATTGAAATCATTGTTTCCGAACTGAATGTGCTGAACACGGCCATGACTCCTCCGTTCACTATTGAAGACAATACGGATGGCGGTGATGATATCCGTATGAAATACCGCTATTTGGATTTGCGTCGTAATGCCGTTCGTTCCAATTTGGAATTACGTCATAAAATGACTATCGAAGTCCGCAAATATCTTGATAGCCTTGGTTTTATCGAAGTGGAAACACCGGTTCTGATCGGTTCTACTCCGGAAGGAGCGCGTGACTTTGTTGTTCCTTCACGTATGAATCCGGGACAATTCTATGCACTTCCGCAATCTCCGCAGACATTGAAGCAATTGTTGATGGTATCCGGGTTCGACCGTTATTTCCAGATTGCGAAATGTTTCCGTGATGAAGATCTGCGCGCCGACCGTCAACCGGAGTTTACGCAGATTGACTGTGAAATGAGCTTTGTTGAGCAAGAAGATATTATTACTACTTTCGAAGGGATGGCTAAACATCTGTTTAAGACTCTTCGCGGTGTGGAACTGACCGAACCGTTCCCTAGAATGGCTTGGGCTGATGCCATGAAATATTATGGTAGCGATAAACCGGATTTGCGTTTCGGCATGAAGTTCGTCGAATTGATGGACATCATGAAAGGACATGGATTCTCCGTATTTGATAATGCTGCATATATCGGTGGTATCTGTGCGGAAGGTGCTGCGACTTATACCCGTAAACAGTTGGATGCGTTGACTGAGTTTGTAAAGAAACCTCAGATCGGCGCAAAAGGTATGGTCTATGCCCGTATAGAAGCGGATGGTACGGTGAAATCAAGCGTAGACAAGTTCTATACGCAAGAGGTACTTCAGAAAATGAAGGAAGCGTTCGGAGCTAAGCCGGGTGACTTGATTTTAATTCTTTCCGGTGACGATGCCATGAAAACCCGTAAGCAACTTTGTGAACTTCGTTTGGAAATGGGTTCTCAATTGGGCTTGCGTGACAAGAATAAATTCGTTTGTCTTTGGGTGATTGACTTCCCGATGTTTGAATGGAGCGAGGAAGAAGGTCGTCTGATGGCAATGCATCATCCTTTCACACATCCGAAAGATGAAGATATTCCATTGTTGGATACTGACCCGGCCGCAGTGCGTGCTGATGCATACGATATGGTAGTCAATGGTGTCGAAGTAGGTGGAGGTTCTATCCGTATTCACGATGCGAAACTGCAAGCCAAGATGTTTGAGATTCTGGGCTTTACTCCGGAAAAGGCGGAAGCGCAGTTCGGCTTCCTGATGAATGCCTTTAAGTATGGTGCACCGCCTCACGGTGGTCTTGCATACGGGCTTGATCGTTGGGTGTCTTTATTTGCCGGTCTGGACTCTATCCGTGACTGTATCGCGTTCCCGAAGAACAATTCCGGACGTGATGTGATGCTGGATGCGCCATCTGCAATTGACCAGACTCAACTTGACGAACTGAATTTGATTGTTGATATCAAAGAGTGAAGCAAAGGGTGGGAGTGAAAGAATCGGTACGTATATTTCGTTTTATGGTAATCGGTACGATGAATGCCTTGATAATGGCATTGGTTGTATGGTTGATGATGAAGGAAATATCATTCAACGGTGACTATATAGTGGCTAATATAACAGCGTATCTGATTGCTCAAATCCATAACTTCGTTTGGTGTAAATACTGGATATTCCCTATAGAAAACAAAAAGAACAGTATCTGGAAACAGATACTGCTCTTTTGTTCTGCTTTTGGTCTGGCCTACACGGCACAATTCCTGTTTCTTGTTTTATTGGTTGAAGGATTAGACGTGAATGAATACCTCGCACAATTCTTGGGATTGTTTATTTACGGAGGTGTCAACTTCATGGCTAATAAGAAACTGACTTTTCAATAAAATCGCTTAGTCAGTCCCTCGTATTCGTCGATGCGACGATCGCGCAGGAATGGCCACCAGCGACGTACATTCTCAGAACGTTCCATATCAATTTCCACTACCATATTCTCCGGGCGGTCATTTCCGGCCTGTGCGAGAAATTCCCCTTGCGGACCCGCAACGAAACTGTTTCCCCAAAATAAGATACCATTTGTCTGTCCGGAAGGATCGGGCTCATGACCTACACGATTGACGGAAATAACAGGAAGACCGTTAGCAACGGCATGAGCACGTTGTGAGATAATCCAGGCGTTGAGTTGACGCGCTTTCTCGTCATCCGTGTCGCTACTTTCCCAGCCGATAGCTGTAGGATAGATTAGAAGTTCGGCGCCTTTCAGTGTCATCAGGCGGGCAGCTTCCGGATACCATTGATCCCAGCATACCAAGACTCCCAGTTTTCCTAAAGAAGTCTGGATCGGTTCGAAACCTATATCTCCGGGAGTAAAATAAAACTTTTCGTAATATGCAGGATCGTCGGGAATGTGCATTTTCCGATATTTACCGGCGATGCTTCCGTCACGATCGAAGACAACGGCTGTATTGTGATAAAGTCCCGGTGCGCGTTTCTCGAAGAGGGAAGTTACAAGAACTACCTTATTGGCTGCCGCCAATTCCGAGTAAAATCCGGTGGAAGGTCCGGGAATCGTTTCTGCTAGGTCGAATAGGTTTGTATTTTCTGTCTGGCAGAAGTAAAGCGAATTGTGCAATTCCTGAAGCACGATTAACTGTGCGCCGTGCGCAGCACACGCTTCTATGCTTTTGGCGAGATTCATTAGATTGAAACGAATGTCCGAAGTGTTAGACTGTTGGATAAGTCCGACTTTTATTTTTCTCATGATGAATAATTATTTATTTTATAACTCCTGTTGGATATTGCATGGTGACGCAATGCAAAGAACCATGCTGTTTGATTAGGGCTCGACAATCTATTCCGACTATTTGCCGTCCCGGAAATGCTTGTTGCAACACTTCACCTGCTTTCTTGTCATTTTGCGGCTGATTGTAAGTCGGATAGAGGATGGCGTCATTTAAAATCAGAAAATTAGCGTATGTGGCGGGAAGACGCTCTCCATCTTCTTCTATCTTGTCCGCCATAGGTAAAGCTAACAGACGATAGGGAGCTCCGGCCAATGTGCGGAATGTTTTTAATTGTTCTTCCATAGCGTGTAGCGCTCCATAATGCTCGTCCTCTTTGTCTTCACATTTCACGTAGGCGATGGTGTCGGTAGAGCAGAAACGGGCTAAAGTATCAATATGACTGTCAGTATCGTCGCCTGCAAGGTAGCCGTGATCCAACCAAAGGACTTGCTGGAGATGGAAAACCGATTTTAAATAATCTTCTATCTCTACTTGGTTAAGACGCTCATTACGGTTGGAAGAGAGCAGACATTCGGAAGTGGTGAGCAGTGTGCCCATTCCATCGCTCTCGATAGAGCCGCCCTCGAGTATGAAATCAAGCCGGTTGACGTATTGGCCGTTTAAAGCTCCGGTTTCTACAGCTTGCCTGGTGATTTGATTGTCCAGTTCGGAAGCATATTTTAGTCCCCAGCCGTTAAATGCGAAGTCTAGCAATGAGGGAGTACCTGTGTCAATCATGGTTATAGCTCCGTGGTCACGTGCCCAAGTGTCATTGGTGGCACATTGCAGAAAGCGTACATTGTTCATATTGACGGTAGCAGTTATTTGTTGCTTCACCTTTTCAGGTTCGGGGGTGACGATTAGTAACAGTTCCCGTTTTGTTATTTCTTGGGCGATATTTATGAAACATTGCTGTACTTCTTCCAGCATATATGCCCAATCCGTACCAGCGTGCGGCCACGTCAGTTGTATGCCGCTTTGCGTATGCCATTCGGCAGGCAGATAAGGTGCTCTCATTTCTACCTGTACGGTCATATTTTTACCGAAGTTTAATTGCAAATCTTTCTCCGAGCCGCTAGGGCTGGGCAATCCAACCATGATTCCCATCAGACTTTTCTATTTAGTTATTTATATCCATTTCTTTTTTGCGAGTATGATATCAATCTTTGTTCTCCTGTTTTGGCTTCCGGTCGAAGAACGGATTTTTTGATGATGCACTTACCGGAATTGCCATTACCATTTTGCAGTCTTTCAGCCAGTTCAGACGTTGTGCTGCAAGTCCGGCAGAGAACATTACCCGTGTGTCTACACGCAGATCGGCTGCTGTTGCACAGGCAGAACCTATCGCAATACCCACGTCAATACTATTCAGGGCACATGGAACACCTTCTGTACGTCCGGCACAAGTTGAGAATCCGCAATGACCGCAATTCAGTCCCTGTGCTTGCTCGCGCGTTCCTATTAATATAACGCATTCGGCATTTAGTATGTTGTCTGCATCCCGTAGAAAGAATTTCATTCCATGTTCTTCCACCATCTTTATCATAGTGTCCGATAATTGCTTGATTTCTTCATCGGTAATTAGCGCCACTTCAATAATATCTATCCCTTTTCCTTTGGGGGCAGTGCGTGCGGCGGTCATTATCTGGCGTGCTGCTTGCAGTATGTGCTCATGGCGAGCGTCTCTTTCGTTTAGTATCATAACTTTTCTAGAATTAATTAGTCAGGCAAAGATAATATTTTATTCGAAGAGATGTATAAGTGCTTTGTTTAAATAATAAAGGTTATTGAAAAAGCCACTGATATAAAAGGAAATAGTGTCGCATTTTGGATTTGATGAATCCTAGGGAATTCTGCACTACTAGAGATCTATTTTTTCATCTCTCATATCTCTCATAAATTTGATGTAATGTTCATATTATCAGCAATATACTGCAATGAGAGATGTTTTGTTTTCATGCATCTCTCATGCATTTCTCATATATCTCTCATTACAATCTAACGGTTGTTTATAGGTGAAGCTACTTATATTGTTGGATTATCTAGCCGCCATTGACGGATTATTTAGCCATCATTGATGGATTATTTAGCTTGCATTTCAATCGTTCCACTATAGTGAACGGTTTCGTGCACTATAGTGAACAGTACTGTCTACTCTAGTAAACAGATCTGTTCACTAGGGTAGAACGGTTTGAATGTTTATTTGATAATGTGACAAACTGGTTGATATACAATATATTGTATGTTGATTGATACATGAATTACCGTTAGCTTTTGCATGAAATGTAAGGTGTGTGCGCTTCAACTCTTATTGCTTTCCGGAATGGCTGAGAAATATGATAATAATGGTATAGTAAACCTACTTCTATAGACAGCAAAATATATAGCTAGCGATATTATTGGGGTTTTATATTCATAAGTCGTGTTTTTTTATGTACTTTTGATGAGAATTTTAGAAAGATGAGTCATGTTGCATATCAATAATGCCTGTATTGCTTTTGGGACAGAAGTGCTTTTCTCCGGTTTTAATCTGAATCTGGAACAGGGAGAAACCGCTTGTATCGTGGGGCAGTCCGGTTGCGGAAAAACTTCATTGTTGAATGCGGTGATGGGATTTGTGCCGTTAAGAGAAGGGACCATTAAAGTGGGAGGGACGTTGCTGGATATATCGACCATAGATGTCGTCCGGCGACAGATTGCATGGATTCCCCAAGAATTGGCACTGCCGTTTGAGTGGGTGAAAGATATGGTTACCCTTCCGTTTGAGCTGAAAGTGAATCGTTCCGTTCCCTTTTCGGAGGAGAGATTATACGCTTGTTTTGACGAATTGGGTTTGGAACACGAATTATATGCAAAGAGAGTGAATGAGGTATCCGGCGGACAGCGCCAGCGTATAACATTGGCTGTGGCTGCAATGCTTAATAAACCGTTGATTATCATTGACGAACCGACGTCTGCATTGGATGCGGGGGCGACTGATAAAGTATTGTCTTTTTTTCGGAGGCAGGCAGAAAGAGGGGCGGCAGTGTTGGCGGTATCTCACGACAAAGACTTTGCAGCGGGATGTCATTATGTAATAGAACTATAATTAAGAACCAGATGGAATACTAAACTATATAGTGGGAACGATTGACATATCATATTATAATCTTCTTGTAGGTTTGCTTCTGCTTGCCATTCCATTCTTTTATCTGTGGAAATTCAAGACAGGACTGCTAAAACCTGCTATGATTGGCACATTACGGATGATTATCCAACTGTTTCTTATCGGTATGTATCTGAAATACCTCTTTTTATGGAATAATCCTTTTATTAATTTCCTTTGGGTGGTCGTTATGATATTTGTAGCCGGACAAACCGCATTGGTACGTACCCGGTTGAAACGAAGTATTCTGTTAATCCCCATTACGGTCGGCTTTTTCTGTAGTGTTGTGTTAATAGGGCTTTACTTTATCGGGGTTGTCCTTCAATTGGATAATATTTTTAGCGCCCAATATTTTATTCCGATATTCGGCATTCTGATGGGGAATATGTTGTCGAGCAATGTTATCGCTTTGAATACCTATTATAGCGGGCTGAAACGTGAACAACAATTGTATCGGTATTTATTGGGGAATGGGGCTACAAGGCAAGAAGCCCAAGCTCCATTTATCCGGCAGGCCATTATTAAATCTTTCAGTCCTTTGATTGCGAATATCGCGGTCATGGGGCTGGTTGCTTTTCCCGGTACGATGATCGGGCAGATTCTGGGGGGAAGCAGCCCGAATGTCGCTATCAAATATCAAATGATGATTATGGTGATTACTTTCGCCGCATCCATGTTGTCGTTGATGATTACTATCTCATTGGCTTCACGACGTTCGTTCGATGCGTACGGAAAACTGTTGGAAGTGACTAAAGAATCCAAGAAATGACAGTCACACGAAAAAAACGATGAGGAAGTTATGTGCATAACTATTTAATTTATTATCTTTGCAACCAAATTTTCTATCAATAATGAAAATTAAGGAAATAGTAAGCGCCCTTGAACGATTCGCGCCTCTGCCATTGCAAGACGGATTTGATAATGCCGGCCTGCAAATCGGATTGACAGAAGTGGAAGCAACAGGGGCTTTGTTGTGTCTTGACGTTACCGAAGCAGTGCTGGATGAAGCTATCGCATTGGGGCACAATCTCGTTATATCACATCATCCGCTCATTTTCAAAGGCTATAAATCCATTACGGGCAAAGATTATGTGGAACGTTGCATACTGAAGGCAATAAAGAATGATATTGTGATCTATTCAGCGCATACTAATCTGGATAATGCATACGGGGGAGTTAACTATAAGATAGCTGAAAAAATAGGTTTGAAGAATCTGCAAGTGCTCGAACCGAAAGAGAACAGCCTGCAAGACGACTTGATGCAGGCAGGTGCGGGTATTGTGGGCGAATTGGATGAACCTGAAACAGAGCTTGAATTCCTGAAACGTATAAAGAAAACTTTTGAGGTAGGCTGTGTCCGTCATAATAGGCTGACAGGCAGGGAGATACAGAAAGTAGCGTTGTGTGGTGGCGCAGGAGCTTTTTTGCTTCCACAGGCCATTCGGGCAGGTGCGGATGTCTTTATCACGGGTGAAATTAAATATCATGATTATTTTGGTCATGAGGGTGAT
This sequence comes from Bacteroides sp. NSJ-39, assembly GCF_014287315.1. Taxonomy (NCBI): domain Bacteria; kingdom Pseudomonadati; phylum Bacteroidota; class Bacteroidia; order Bacteroidales; family Bacteroidaceae; genus Bacteroides; species Bacteroides sp. NSJ-39. Next base: position 262,292 of record NZ_JACOOB010000001.1, read on the forward strand.
ATTCTGATGGCGGAAATCGGTCATTATGAAAGCGAACAATATACAAAAGAAATTTTTTATTCTATAATCCGGGATTTATTTCCAAATTTTGCACTCCAATCGAGTAAAATAAATACGAATCCCATAAAATATTTATAAGTAAAATGGCTAGAGAAGCAAAAAAAGATCCGAATGAGTTGACGGTAGAGCAGAAACTGAAGACACTGTTCCAGCTGCAAACTATGTTGTCTAAGATTGACGAGATCAAAACATTGAGAGGTGAACTTCCGTTGGAAGTGCAAGACCTTGAAGATGAGATTGCCGGTTTGAGTACTCGTATCGATAAGATTAAAGCTGAAGTAGATGAATTGAAAGCTGCTATTGCCGGTAAGAAGGTAGAGATTGAAACGGCTAAGGCTTCGGTTGAAAAATATAAGTCACAGCAAGACAATGTTCGCAACAACCGTGAATATGACTTCTTGACAAAAGAAATTGAATTCCAGACGTTGGAGATCGAGCTTTGTGAGAAGAGAATCAAGGAATATTCTGCAGACAAAGAAGAGAAAGAGGGTGAAGTTGTGAAAAACGAACAGGTCTTGGATGAAAGACAAAAAGACCTCGAACAGAAGAAGGGCGAGTTGGATGAGATTATCTCTGAAACCAAGCAGGAAGAAGAAAAGTTGAGAGACAAAGCCAAAGATCTGGAAACTAAAATTGAGCCGCGTCTATTGCAGTCATTCAAACGTATACGTAAAAATTCTCGTAACGGACTGGGTATCGTATATGTACAACGTGACGCGTGCGGTGGTTGCTTTAACAAGATTCCGCCTCAGAGACAATTGGATATTCGCTCTCGTAAGAAGGTGATCGTTTGCGAATATTGCGGACGTATCATGATTGACCCGGAATTGGCTGGTGTACAGATTGAACATAAGGCTGAAGAAGCTCCCGCACCAACAACCAAAAGAGCGATCAGAAGAAAAAGTGCAGAATAATCTGCCGCTTTTTGATTATATATTTCAAAGCTCCGCATCATGCGGGGCTTTTTTTATCTCCCTTTCTTAACATACCCAAAATAAACAAACCAAACCTTTGGTTGTTATCATATCATTTCATAAAAACCTGAACTGATATGAATATACGAATGTGGGGCATATCGCTCTTTATGTTTCTTTCTACTGTATCTGCGGTTGGGCAAACTGCAAACCGTTATCTGAAGGCGCCTCTTCCTGATGAATGGGAGGAGAGTGGACAAGTATTTCAACAGATGCTTCCTGTGGATGATTATTGGTGGAAATCTTTCCGAGACACCAAGCTGGATTCTCTGATCGCTTTGGCGGTAGACCGCAATTTCTCTGTTGCGATGGCTATTAACCGCATATCTGCTGCCCGTGCCAATCTTTGGATGGAGCGCAGTAACTTTTTCCCTTCTGTCGGATTGAATGCCGGATGGACTCGCGAGGAGACAAGCGGTAATATCAGTGCCGCTCCTCAATCTACGGAACATTATTATGGCGCATCACTCAGTATGAGTTGGGAAGTGGATGTATTCGGCAGTATCCGTAAGCGTGTGAAAGCGCAGAAAGAGAATTTTGCTGCAAGTAAAGAGGAGTATACGGGGGTGATGATTTCTATGGCGGCCGAGGTGGCCTCAGCTTATATCAATCTACGGGAATTTCAGCAGCAGCTTGAGGTGGTGAAGAAGAATGTCGCCTCGCAGGAAGAAGTGCTGAAAATCACGGAAGTACGTTATAACACCGGACTTGTGGCTAAGTTGGACGTGGCACAGGCTAAGTCGGTTTTGTATAGCACGAGAGCTTCCATTCCACAATTGGAAGCAGGTATCAACCAGTATATCACGACACTGGCCGTTTTGCTTGGAATGTATCCTCAGGAGATTCGCCCAATGCTGGAAACGGTGGGGATTTTACCCGATTATATGGAACCGATCGGAGTGGGTATGCCTGTCGATTTATTATTGAGAAGACCCGATGTGCGGAGTGCGGAACGGAATGTGAATGCGCAGGCAGCGTTACTCGGAGCTTCTAAGGCCGACTGGTTGCCGAAAGTTTTTCTGAAAGGTTCGTTTGGCTATGCTGCCCGCGATTTAAAGGATCTGGTGAAGAGTAAAAGCATGACTTATGAGATTGCTCCGGCATTGAGTTGGACAATCTTCAGTGGAGGACAATTGGTAAATGCCACCAGACTGGCAAAAGTTCAATTGGACGAAACGATCAATCAATTTAATCAAACGGTTCTGACTGCTGTACAGGAAACGGATAATGCGATGAATGCTTATCGTAATTCCATCAAGCAGATTGTGGCGTTGAGGGAGGTGCGCAATCAAGGTGTGGAGACGTTGAAACTTTCTTTAGAACTTTATAAACAGGGGCTTTCACCGTTCCAGAATGTGCTCGACGCCCAACGTTCTCTGCTATCTTATGAGAATCAGCTGGTGCAAGCGGAAGGCAGTTCATTATTGCAACTGATAACCCTTTATAAAGCATTGGGCGGAGGCTGGAGAGAATAAAAAAGAATCTATAAAAAAATATAACCGAACGGATATGAAAAAACTAATGTATATCTTTCTTGCGCTGCCCATATTGACAGGATGCAAGGAGAAGAAAAGCACAGGAGCAATGGGAGGAATGCCTACTCCTGAAATTAGCGTGACTAAACCGGTAGTGAAGGACATTACTCTGACGAAAGATTACCCGGGATACCTGACAACGGAGCAAACGGTAAATCTTGTGGCCAGAGTAAACGGGACTTTGCAGTCCACCTCCTATACTCCGGGAGGAAGGGTAAAGAAAGGACAGTTACTTTTTGTCATCGAGCCTACATTATATAAGGATAAGGTGGAACAGGCGAAAGCGGATCTGCAAACAGCTCAGGCGCAGCTGGAGTACGCACGCAGTAATTACAGCCGTATGAAAGAGGCTATCAAAAGTGATGCGGTGAGTCAGATACAACTGCTACAGTCGGAAGCCAATGTGACAGAAGGGATCGCGGCTGTGAATAATGCGGAAGCCGCTTTGAGTACGGCGCATACGAATCTGGGATATTGTTATGTGCGTGCTCCGTTTGACGGGACTATCACGAAATCGACTGTGGACATAGGGAGTTATGTGGGCGGATCTTTACAGCCCGTTACTTTGGCTACTATCTATAAGGATAATCAGATGTATGCGTATTTTAATGTAGCGGACAATCAGTGGTTGGGCATGGCGATGAATGACAATCAATCGGCAAAGAACCTGCCGCAAAAGATTATGGTACAATTGGGTAAGGATGGAACGGAGTCTTATCCTGCCGTGTTGGATTATTTATCCCCGAATGTGGATATGAGTACGGGAACATTGATGGTACGCGCTAATTTTGATAATCCGAAAGGGCTTCTGAAAAGCGGGTTGTATGTGAGTATAACTCTTCCTTATGGCGAAGCCTCAAATGCTGTATTGGTGAAGGAAGCTTCTATAGGAACGGATCAGTTAGGTAAATTTCTGTATGTCGTAAATGACTCGAACGTAGTTCGTTACCGTCATATTGAGGTGGGGCAGTTAATGGGTGATACCCTGCGTCAGGTATTGGAGGGCATTTCTCCTCAAGAGCGGTATGTCACGGAAGCTCTGATGAAAGTCAGAGATGGAATGAAGGTAAAGCCTGTACCTTAAAGAGTAGTTCTTTCATTTCAAGTATTAATCCTAAACTTATAGATCTATGTTTTCTAAATTTTTCATAAACCGACCGATCTTCGCTACGGTGCTTGCACTGCTTATTGTGGTAGCCGGTCTGGTGACACTAAATATATTGCCGGTAGCGCAATTTCCGGAGATTACACCACCGACGGTACAAGTATCGGCCGTTTATCCGGGTGCAAATGCCGAGACGGTAGCCCAAACGGTAGGTATTCCTATCGAACAGCAGGTGAATGGAGTAGATGGTATGCTTTATATGTCTTCCAACTCTTCATCTTCGGGAGCATACTCTCTGACTATCACTTTTGCCGTTGGAACGGATATTGACATGGCAACTGTGCAAGTGCAAAACAGGGTGAGTATCGCGCAATCATCACTTCCGGAACCGGTGGTGGTGCAGGGAGTGACTGTACAGAAACAATCTTCGAACATCGTTATGTTCTTGACAATGGCTTCGCAGGATTCTGTCTATAACAGTTTGTACCTTACCAACTATGCGAAATTAAATCTTGTCGACCAGTTAACCCGTGTGCCGGGAGTCGGTGCGGTAAATGTCATGGGAGCCGGAGATTATTCTATGCGTGTCTGGCTGGATCCTGAAGCTATGCGGATTCGCAATATTTCACCGCAGCAAGTCTATCAGGCCATTCAGGCGCAGAACGTAGAGGTTTCTGCCGGGTATATCGGTCAACCTATCGGACAGGATAATAAGAATGCGTTTCAGTATACGTTGAATGTGCAGGGGAGACTTACCTCACCGGAACAGTTTGGCAATATCATCATCCGTACGGAAAAGGACGGAGCAATGCTTCACCTGAAAGATATTGCACGAATTGATCTGGGTTCTGCTTCTTATGGAGTGGTATCCCGGCTGAATGGGAAACCTACGGCTGCCATTGCTATTTATCAGCAACCGGGATCCAACTCATTGGATGTATCGAAAGGGGTGAAAGCCAAAATGGAGGAATTGGGAGCGAACTTTCCGTCAGGTGTTACTTATAACGTTACGTTGGATACAACGGATGTGATTCATGCTTCCATTGATGAGGTGATGGTGACGTTCTTTGAGACTACTTTGCTGGTGGTGCTTGTTATTTTCTTGTTCCTTCAGAATTGGAGGGCGGTTATTATTCCTTGTCTCACCATTCCGGTCTCTTTGATTGGTACTCTTGCTGTGATGGCGGCATTTGGCTTCTCTATCAATACATTGACGTTGTTCGGATTGATTTTGGCAATCGCCATTGTGGTGGATGATGCGATAGTGGTGGTGGAGAACGCTTCGAGGTTACTGGAAACCGGACAATATTCGCCTCGCGAAGCGGTGACAAAAGCGATGGGAGAGATTACCGGTCCTATTGTCGGTGTGGTTCTTGTGTTGCTTGCCGTATTTGTTCCTACTATGTTGATTAGTGGAATTTCCGGTCAGCTATATAAGCAGTTTGCGTTGACTATTGCTGCTTCGACCGTGTTGAGCGGTTTTAATTCATTGACGTTGACACCTGCGCTTTGCGCGCTTTTTCTCGAAAAGAGCAAACCTTCCAAATTTTTTATCTATCGGGGATTCAATAAGGCTTATGATAAAACGCAGGGAGTATATGACGGAATCGTTAAATGGCTGCTTAAACGACCGGGATTTAGTTTTATTTCTTATGCCATTTTGACAGTTATTGCTGTTCTTCTATTTATGCGCTGGCCTTCTACGTTCGTTCCCGATGAAGATGACGGATATTTCATTGCTGTGGTTCAATTGCCTCCTGCTGCCAGTCTGGAGCGTACACAAGCGGTTGGAAATCAAATTAATGCCATACTTGATTCGTATCCTGAGGTACAGAACTATATAGGTATTACCGGTTTTTCCGTTATGGGAGGTGGTGAGCAGAGTAATTCGGCTACTTATTTTGTCGTACTGAAAAACTGGAACGAAAGGAAAGGGAAGGAGCACACGGCTGCCGCTGTAGTCAACCGTTTCAACGGTGAGGCGTATATGACAATTCAAGCCGGGCAGGTGTTTGCTATGGTTCCACCGGCTATTCCAGGATTAGGGGCTTCGGGAGGTCTGCAGCTTCAGGTAGAGGATAGGAAAAACCTGGGACCTACGGAGATGCAGCAGGCTATCGATGCTTTATTGGCTTCTTACCATACAAAACCTGCTCTGGCTTCTATATCCAGCCAGTATCAAGCAAATGTACCGCAGTATTTTTTGAATATCGATCGGGATAAAGTTCAATTTATGGGTATTGCCTTGAATGATGTCTTTTCTACGTTAGGATATTATATGGGAGCGGCGTATGTGAATGATTTTGTAGAGTTCGGACGTATCTATCAGGTGAAGATCGAGGCGCGTGATCAGGCGCAAAGGGTGATCGATGATGTGCTGAAATTGAGTGTGCCGAATTCTGCGGGAGAGATGGTACCTTTCTCTTCTTTTACTAAAGTAGAAGAACAGTTGGGGCAAGATCAGATTAACCGGTATAATATGTATTCTACTGCGGCTTTGACCTGCAATGTGGCTCCGGGAAGCAGTACGGGGCAGGCTATTCAAGAGATGGAGGCTTTGTTCAAGGAACAGTTAGGTGATGAATTCGGGTATGAATGGACTTCTGTTGCATACCAGGAAACGCAGGCTGGGAATACAACGACCATTGTTCTGGTCATGGCTTTGATTGTCGCATTTCTAGTGTTGGCTGCGCAGTACGAAAGTTGGACCAGTCCGGTAGCGGCGGTTATTGGTTTGCCGGTAGCATTGTTGGGAGCGATGATCGGTTGTCTGATAATGGGGACTCCGGTAAGTATTTATACGCAGATTGGTATTATCCTGTTGATTGCGCTTTCGGCAAAGAACGGAATTCTGATTGTGGAGTTTGCCCGTGATTTCCGCGCTGAGGGGAATTCGATCCGTGATGCGGCATTTGAAGCGGGACATGTTCGTCTGCGACCGATCTTAATGACATCATTTGCTTTCGTTTTGGGAGTAATGCCGTTGCTGTTTGCTACCGGTGCAGGTGCGGAAAGCCGTATCGCACTGGGGGCTGCAGTGGTATTCGGTATGGCAATGAATACGTTGCTGGCTACGGTTTATGTACCTAATTTCTATGAGCTGATGCAGAAATTGCAAGAAAAATTCGGTGGGAAAAAGAAGGTGGCGGGATGATGTAATCATCCCGTAGGTTTCATGTAATGATCGATTTATAAAGAAGTATAGTCCGGAATATCTCTCAGAAAAGTATAGCTCTGATTTTCATAATCCATGCGGCAGCAATAGTGCTGCATTCCGTTGCTGACAATCAGGTAATCTACTTTCAGTACCATATTGTATCGGGTAATCTGATCGAAAACGGCTTGCGTGATTTCTACATGGGGAGCTTTATACTCCACAATCATCCGGGCGGACAGGTCTCTCCGGTAGAGTACTGTATCGCATCTTTTAGTTGTACTGTTCAGCTTTACCATTACTTCGTTCGCTAATAGAGCGGATGGGTATCCTTTGTGTGCAATAAGAAAGTGTACAAAGTGTTGCCGTACCCATTCTTCGGGAGTAAGGGCGACATATCGTTTGCGAATTACGTCAAAAATTACATTTTTTCCGTTTCGTACGTTTATTTTAGTGTCGAATACTGGTAGGTTTAACGATAACATTTATTATTTTTGTAAGTTAAATAACGGGTTCCTTTATTTGGAACCGCAAATTTAATGAAATTATGAAAACAAAAGAAGAAATCGTAGCTAATTGGCTGCCACGTTACACAAAACGTAACTTGGAGGATTTTGGAGAGTATATACTGTTGACTAACTTCAACAAGTACGTAGAGATTTTCGCCAATCAATTTGATGTTCCAATATTGGGTAGGGATGCTAATATGATTTCTGCCAGTGCCGAAGGAATTACAATGATTAATTTTGGTATGGGGAGTCCTAATGCCGCCATTATTATGGATTTGCTGGGTGCTATCCGCCCGAAGGCATGTCTGTTTCTTGGTAAATGCGGTGGTATCGACAAGAAGAATCATCTTGGAGATTTGATTCTTCCCATTGCGGCAATTCGTGGCGAGGGAACTTCCAATGACTATTTTCCACCTGAGGTTCCGGCGTTGCCTGCATTTATGTTGCAGCGTGCCGTTTCTTCATCGATTCGTGACTATGGACGTGACTATTGGACAGGAACTGTTTATACTACGAATCGTCGTATTTGGGAACATGATGAAACATTCAAGGAGTATCTGAAAAAGACTCGCGCAATGGCAGTTGATATGGAAACGGCAACATTGTTTAGTTGTGGCTTTGCCAATCATATTCCTACCGGTGCATTGCTGTTGGTTTCTGATCAACCGATGACTCCGGATGGGGTGAAAACAGACAAGAGCGATAGCCTGGTTACCAAAAATTATGTGGAAGAACATGTGGAAATAGGTATTGCCTCTTTGCGCATGATTATTGATGAAAAGAAAACTGTAAAACACTTGAAATTTGACTGGTAATTCCCGGTCTTGAAAGATATTATGGCAAAACAAGAACTGACGTGTGATGATATTCTCAAGGAGTTGGGTGCTAAACAATATCGTCCTGTCTATTATTTGATGGGGGAAGAATCGTATTATATCGACCTGATTGCGGATTATATAACAAATAATGTGTTGAATGAAACGGAGAAGGAGTTCAATCTAACCGTGGTATATGGTGCCGATGTAGATGTGGCTACTGTCATAAATGCAGCAAAGCGTTATCCGATGATGTCTGAACATCAGGTGGTAGTGGTAAAGGAGGCGCAGGTAATCCGCAATATGGAAGAGTTGTCTTATTATCTTCAAAAACCACTCCTGTCTACTATTCTGGTAATATGCCATAAGCATGGTACGTTGGATCGTAGAAAGAAGTTAGCAGCCGAAATTGAAAAGGTGGGCGTATTGTTTGAATCGAAAAAAATAAAAGAGGCCCAACTTCCTGCTTTCATATCTTCTTATATGAAGCGTAAAGGTGTGGATATGGAACCTAAGGCAACAGCCATGTTGGCTGATTTTGTAGGTTCTGATTTGAGCCGACTGACGGGGGAATTGGAAAAGCTAATCATCACTTTACCTGCTGGTCAGAGACGTGTAACACCTGAGCAGATAGAAAAGAATATCGGTATAAGCAAGGATTATAATAACTTTGAATTGCGGAGCGCACTTGTTGAAAAGGATATCCTTAAAGCAAATAAGATAATAAAATATTTTGAGGAAAACCCGAAAACGAATCCAATACAGATGACTTTGTCACTGTTGTTCAACTTCTATTCTAATCTGATGCTGGCATATTATGCGCCTGATAAATCAGAGCAGGGAGTTGCTAATATGTTAGGACTGAAAACGACTTGGCAGGCTAAAGATTATATAGCTGCTATGAGAAAATATACTGGTGTAAAGACAATGCAAATCGTTGGTGAAATACGATATGCGGATGCAAAGTCAAAGGGAGTAAAGAACAGTTCAATGACAGATGGAGATATTCTTCGCGAATTAGTGTTTAATATTTTGCATTAGTAGGAGCGTTTTTGGTATATAAAGAAAAGACATCTACTTTTACTATAAATAGAATAAAGTAGATGTCTTTTCTATATCCTCTGAAATATGTTTTCTTTTGGACGGTGTAAGTCTATATTTTGAATAAAAAAAACGAACAATGATTTCTACATACTTTCCTCATCTTTTCATGGCTACTTCCTCATCCTTTGGAATTTTTCGTTTATTCATTCATTCATCTCAATTTTATTCGGTGGTGTCCCCAATATCATTCTTTCATCGAATAGGCGTTTTTCTCTTCACAAGAAACTTCACAGAAAAATTTGAATTCCTATCTTGCTTTAAATATCATTTTGATAGTTTGGAGATTAATAGTGGTGATTTTCTTGCTTTTCTCTATTTAAACTAAAAAACAGAATCATAAAATTTGAAGTAAATATTTGTATAACAATGTATTATGCAGAATTAGACCTTTCTAGAATTGAAAAAAAACATCGAAATGGGCTAATGGACGGAAATATTGCAAGGATTTGGTATTTTATGTTAGAATGTCAAAGATGATTTGAAGAAACCATAATATACATTCGTGAATAATAGCTTTTTTTCTTTATTTTATTGCAAGTGCAACTTCTTCTATTTACGCTTGTGTATTTCGTGTTATATATTTGTAATTAATACTCTTGTGAATGCAATACATTTGTGCTTTAGTAGCTGGTTGTATAAATGTAAAATAGATAGTTTACAAAGATAGAGTATTTAGTATAAATGTAGTAGGAGAGTGATTAATAGTTATTTATAGGTATGTTATATCATTAAATATCAGTTATATATATACCGTTATTTGATTTTGAACTGTAAATTAGAACTTTGTGTAGCATTTATTTTTGTGAATGCCACTGTTTTTACTCATTATTGTTATGTGTAATTTGTTTGTTATCAGGTAGTAATGTGTATTTGTTAAATAATAACTATGATATGTAAATAGGTCCTTTTATCTATGTGTACAATCGTTATATTTCAAATGTGAATAATAATATACTTTTGTCATATTCGTATTTTCATAGTTGTAATTTGTTTTTGTGAATTTAAATAATTACTTTTGTATTGCATTTAAACTTTGATATATTTTTGTGAAAACATTATTTAGTGCGTGGAATTATAACTTTCAATAAAGGCAGTATGGAAATAAAAGACAGAATTAGAATGATTATGGAAAGGGAAAAGGTTCCCCCCAGAGTTTTTGCCGAGACAATCGGGGTTCAGCAGTCTACTCTTTCTCATATTTTAAATGATAGAAATAAACCGAGTCTGGAAGTAGTCATGAAAGTTCACCAGACTTATAGCTATGTAAATCTCGAATGGCTATTATATGGAAAAGGTGAAATGCTTGCTTCTGCAGAAAGTGCTTCATTGGTATCTTCTAATGGAGATTATCAACCTTCTTTGTTTGACGAGAATCCTGTAAATTCGACCAAAGAGACGATTGGCCTGGAAAATCGCAAGGAAATTGCATTAAGAGGCACTGAAAATGTAGCTAAAGGGGTTGTAAAACAGGAAATTAGGTATATAGAAAAGCCTGTTAGGAAAATCACTGAAATAAGAATTTTCTTTGATGATAATACCTATGAAACGTTTAGACCTGAAAAATAAGAGGTAAAATCGCTCGTTTGAGCAAATTCCTGTATCTTTGCACCCGGAATACGAATTTATATTTTTTATATCCATACATGAAGAAATTTATTTTAGATCTGACGGTTACGGAGAATATTAAATTGCATACTAATTATGTATTGCTAAAATTGACATCTCCATCGTTGCTGCCCGAAATGTTGCCTGGGCAGTTTGCCGAACTCCGGGTGGACGGTTCGCCTACTACATTCTTGCGTCGTCCTATTTCTATTAACTTTGTAGATAAACAACGAAATGAAGTATGGTTTCTGATCCAGTTAGTCGGAGATGGTACAAGGCGTTTGGCAGAGGTAAAATCAGGCGATGTGATTAATACGGTACTTCCGTTAGGAAATGGCTACACAATGCCTCACAATGCCTCTGATAAGCTCCTGCTAGTGGGTGGAGGTGTCGGAACAGCTCCTATGTTGTTTTTGGGTGAGCAATTGGCTAAAAACGGTCATAAACCTACCTTTCTTTTAGGCGCCCGTAGTGATAAGGATCTTTTGCAGTTGGAAGAATTCGCTAAATATGGTGAGGTGTACACTACTACTGAAGATGGTAGTTACGGAGAAAAGGGATATGTTACTCAACATTCTATATTAGGCAAAGTACAATTTGAGCAGATTTACACTTGTGGTCCCAAACCTATGATGATGGCTGTGGCAAAATATGCCAAAAGTAATCAGATAGAATGTGAAGTCTCTTTGGAAAATACGATGGCTTGTGGTATCGGTGCATGTTTATGTTGTGTGGAAAATACGACAGAAGGTCACTTGTGTGTATGTAAAGAAGGTCCTGTTTTTAATGTAAAGAAACTATTATGGCAGATTTAAGTGTAAATATTGGCGAATTGAAAATGAAGAATCCGGTGATGACAGCATCCGGTACATTTGGATACGGTGAAGAGTTCTCTGACTTCATTGATATAGCGCGAATAGGTGGTATTATTGTAAAGGGTACTACTCTTCACAAACGTGAAGGGAATCCTTATCCACGTATGGCTGAGACTCCTTCGGGGATGTTAAACGCTGTGGGACTGCAAAATAAGGGCGTTGAGTACTTTGTAGAACATATATATCCTCGCATAAAAGACATAGAAACGAATATGATTGTAAATGTTTCGGGTTCTACTATCGAAGATTATGTGAAAACAGCCGAAATTATTAATGAACTTGACAAAATTCCTGCTATAGAGTTAAATATTTCCTGCCCCAATGTAAAGCAAGGTGGTATGGCTTTTGGTGTGTCAGCAAAAGGTGCGTCAGAAGTGGTGAAAGCAGTACGTTCTGCTTACAAAAAGACACTTATCGTAAAACTCTCTCCAAACGTCACAGATATCACTGAAATAGCTCGTGCAGCGGAAGAAAGTGGTGCAGATAGTGTATCATTAATCAATACATTATTGGGAATGGCAATCGATGCGGAGCGTAGACGTCCCATTTTATCCACTATAACGGGTGGAATGTCCGGAGCCGCCGTAAAACCTATCGCATTACGTATGGTATGGCAAGTTGCTAAAGTGGTAAATATTCCTGTCATAGGATTAGGCGGGATTATGGATTGGAAAGATGCGGTTGAATTCATGCTTGCGGGTGCATCTGCTATCCAGATCGGTACGGCAAATTTCATAGATCCGGCTGTTACCATCAAAGTGGAAGATGGTATAAATAATTACTTAGATAGATATGGATATAAGTCTGTGAAGGAAATTATAGGTGCGCTTGAGGTATAACTGCAAACATACAATAACTATTCGCACTAGATATATGAGAAAAATGTTATTCTACCTTCAAGTTTTGATCTGTGAAATTGAATATGAAATGGCGAACGAATAAGATGTTTGTGTTTAGTGTGAAGAGTAAGAGCTAAAATCTCCAAGCGGAGGATATAATAAAAACGACAGCAGGAAATAAGTTATTTCCTGCTGTCGTTTTTATTTACATATTGTTTTTATTCTTCCAGCAAGTCGGGACGAAGTTTCTTGGTGCGCTCCAAAGATTGTTGCAGTTCCCATTCTTTAATCTTGGCTTCATGACCGGATAAAAGAATCTCGGGAACTTTCCAGCCTTTATAGTCGGCAGGACGAGTATATACAGGTGCTGCCAGCAAATTATCTTGGAAAGAATCGGAAAGTGCAGATTGTTCGTCGGAGATGACTCCCGGAATGATGCGTACAATAGCGTCGGCCATGACTGCCGCAGCTAATTCGCCACCTGTCAGGACGTAATCTCCGATACTGATTTCTTTAGTGATCAGGTGCTCGCGGATACGATAGTCAATTCCTTTGAAATGTCCACAAAGGATAATAAGATTCTGTGCTAAAGACAGATTGTTGGCCATAGGCTGGTTGAATTGTTCTCCGTCGGGGGTTGTGAAGATTACTTCATCGTACTCTCGCTCCGCTTTGAGAGCATTGATGCAACGCTCGATAGGCTCTATTTTCATGACCATTCCGGCAAAGCCGCCAAAAGGATAATCATCGACACGGCGGTATTTATCTTCAGTGTAGTCACGCAGATTGTGAATATGGATTTCTGCAAGTCCTTTGTTCTGAGCCCGTTTCATAATGGAACAATTGAAGAATCCCTCAATCATTTCGGGCAAAACCGTTATAATATCAATACGCATAATCTTTAATTTTTCGCAAAAGTACAAATATTCAAAGATAAACCCGTATTTTTGCCTTAAACAATCAAAGAAATATGGATATAAAAGGAAAAATAGAGGAATTGCGTGCTGAACTTCATCGGCATAACTATAATTATTACGTGTTGAATGCTCCTGAAATATCGGATAGGGAGTTTGATGACAAGATGCGTGAACTTCAGGATTTGGAGGAGGCTCACCCGGAATATAAAGATGAGAATTCGCCCACTATGCGTGTGGGTAGTGATTTGAACAAGAACTTTACGCAGGTAGCACATAAATATCCTATGTTATCATTGGCGAACACATATTCGGAGGAGGAAGTCACCGATTTCTATGAACGTGTCCGTAAGGCTCTTAATGAAGATTTTGAGATTTGCTGTGAGATGAAATATGACGGAACATCAATCTCATTGACTTATGAGGATGGAAAATTAGTTCGGGCGGTTACTCGTGGAGATGGCGAGAAAGGTGATGATGTGACGGATAATGTGAAAACGATTCGTTCTATTCCGCTTGTACTTCACGGTGACAACTATCCTGCCTCATTTGAAATTCGTGGGGAGATTCTTATGCCGTGGGAAGTATTTGAAGCATTGAATCGAGAAAAGGAGGCCCGTGAGGAACCACTTTTTGCTAATCCAAGAAATGCAGCTTCCGGAACATTGAAGTTGCAAAATTCTTCAGTTGTCGCTTCCCGTAAACTGGATGCGTATTTATATTATCTTTTAGGAAATAATCTGCCTTGCGACGGACATTACGAAAATCTTCAGGAAGCGGCAAAATGGGGCTTTAAAATATCTGATTTAATGCGTAAATGTCAAACATTAGAGGAGGTTTTTGAATTTATAAATTATTGGGATGTAGAACGTAAAAACTTACCGGTTGCTACGGATGGGATTGTGTTAAAGGTAAATAGCTTGAGGCAGCAAAAGAATTTGGGGTTTACGGCTAAATCTCCCAGATGGGCTATTGCTTACAAGTTCCAGGCGGAGCGGGCTTTGACTCGTTTGAATAAAGTGACTTATCAAGTCGGTAGAACGGGGGCTGTTACTCCTGTGGCTAATTTGGATCCGGTACAGCTCTCGGGAACTGTCGTGAAACGTGCATCCTTACATAATGCTGATATAATCGAAGGACTTGATTTGCACATTGGAGATATGGTTTATGTGGAAAAAGGTGGTGAGATTATTCCTAAAATCACGGGTGTGGATGTAGATGCACGTAGTTTTATGGTTGGTGAGAAGGTCAGGTTCATCACTACTTGTCCTGAATGTGGCAGTAAATTAGTCAGGTATGAAGGGGAAGCTGCTCATTATTGTCCTAATGAAACGGCTTGCCCTCCTCAGATTAAAGGTAAGATAGAGCATTTTATTAGTCGGAAAGCTATGGATATCGATGGTTTAGGTCCGGAGACGGTTGATATGTTCTATCGCTTAGGTTTAATTCATAATACCGCTGATTTGTATAAACTCACAATAGACGACATTAAAGGATTGGAGCGTATGGGGGAAAAATCAGCTGAGAATATTGTAACAGGAATTGCCCAGAGCAAAACAGTTCCTTTCGAACGTGTTATTTTTGCTCTGGGAATCCGCTTTGTGGGTGAAACTGTTGCAAAAAAGATTGCGAAGTCGTTTGAAAATATAGATGAGTTGAAACGGGCGGATCTTGAAAGATTAGTAAGTATCGATGAAATCGGTGAGAAAATAGCCCAGAGTATTCTTACGTATTTTGCAAATGAGGCTAATTGCGAGTTGGTGAACAGGTTGAAAGAGGCTGGGCTGCAGTTTTATCGTACTGAAGAAGATTTGAGTGGGTATACTGATAAGTTAGCGGGACAGTCTATTGTTATCAGCGGTGTGTTTATCCACCATTCGCGTGACGAATATAAAGAACTTATTGAGAAAAACGGAGGGAAAAATGTGGGAAGTATTTCCGCAAAAACAAGTTTTATTCTTGCTGGAGATAATATGGGACCTGCAAAGTTGGAAAAAGCGCAAAAATTAGGAATAACCATATTAAGCGAAGACGAATTTCTGAAACTTATATCGTAAGATATGAAAAATATTCGTACTTTTGTGGCTAAATAAATTAGAGATTATAATTAAAACTCATGATACAGACTAAATTGAAAGGAATGGGGGTAGCACTGATTACTCCTTTCAAAGAGGATGAGAGTGTTGACTATGACGCGCTAATGCGTATGGTAGACTATTTATTACAGAATAATGCGGATTTCCTGTGTGTGCTGGGAACTACGGCTGAAACGCCGACTCTTACTGAGGAAGAAAAGAAAACTATTAAAAAAATGGTGATTGACCGCGTTAACGGAAGAGTCCCTATTCTGTTAGGTGTAGGTGGTAATAACACTCGGGCTGTTGTGGAGACATTGAAGAATGATGATTTCACAGGAGTCGACGCTATATTGTCTGTTGTGCCATATTATAACAAGCCTTCTCAAGAAGGTATTTATCAGCATTATAAGGCTATTGCCGAAGCAACGGAACTTCCTATTGTGTTGTATAATGTTCCGGGACGTACAGGTGTGAATATGACTGCTGAAACGACTTTGCGTATCGCACGTAACTTCAGTAATGTGATTGCTATAAAAGAAGCCTCCGGTAATATTACACAGATGGATGATATCATTAAAAATAAACCTGAGAATTTTAATGTTATATCTGGAGATGATGGCATCACTTTCCCTCTTATTACTTTAGGGGCTGTTGGCGTTATTTCGGTAATAGGAAATGCTTTTCCCCGTGAGTTTAGCCGTATGACTCGCTTGGCTCTTCAAGGAGACTTTGCTAACGCGCTGGCTATCCATCATAGATTTACAGAATTGTTTAATCTATTATTTGTAGATGGGAATCCGGCCGGTGTGAAATCAATGTTGAATGCAATGGGAATGATTGAAAATAAACTTCGGTTGCCACTAGTACCTACGCGCATTACTACGTTTGAAGCTATTCGTAAAGTTTTGAATGAGCTGAATATTAAATGCTGATTACAGGAGATATTATCAATTTCTGATATATTGTAAGCGTCTCCGCGATTCTATATAGTGTATTAAAATAAAAAGGCTAATGATCCCTTTTTAGTCATTAGCCTTTTCCCATCTGTCAGGAAGCAGTTCCCTGTATTTTTCAATTGGTGTGTTCGGTTGCCATTCGGCTGTTCTGTTTATCACATCCGTGAGATACTCAAATAGATTCACTTTATGCATCCTACAAGTGAGTGCTATCGTATAGAGTATGGCGCCTCGTTCGGCCCCTTATGGCTGCCGAAGAACAATGAGTTTTTTCTTGATAAGGATATGTACCGGTTCATCCGTTCAACCATATTGTTGTCCAGATAAGTGTCACCATAATTAAAGATGTCCACCACTGCATTCCACTCATTGCGAAGATAGGTAATGGCTTCCTGCAGTTCGCTCTTAGGTAACAAATCCCCCCGTTCTTCTATTTCATCAAGCACATCTTTTATTTCTCCGAGTATGTCCGGCGCATACTTTTTTCGATGCATAAGATTCTGTTCTACCGTCCATCCCTCAACCCCAACTTTATGCTTATGCTCGTTTTGATAAAGTGCGTTTATCAGCTCCACGATCCTTTTTGCATCCGGGTCCTTCTCACCGCAATCTATAAATTTCCGTTTTATATGTTGCAAGCACGGGATGCGTGTGATATTGGGATAAGCATCGCTTTCGAGCTTCCGGTAAGGTGAGTAACCATCGCTTTGTATGATACCTTTGCAACTGCCTAATTCGTTAAGAATAACTCTTTCAGACCGGGAGCCGTCATCATAGAGCAAGTATATCATCCTGGTGTTTATGCCGACAACCACCCAAAGGTATCCCTTCCTGACTCCTTTTCCCTTGCTGTTCTTTTCCGGGACGAGTATTTTGTAATAGGTTTCATCGGCTGCCTTATAAGGATCACTCAAAGCTGTCTGCCGGATGCACTTATAAAGATTTTCGAAGAGGTTTGAGGCTTTCTCTATCAACTTATGAGCCGTAGGTTTCTTCAGCGTAAAGCCATGACTCTCGAAGTAGTTGATGATTCTTTCAACAGGTAGCGATTGTATATAACGTAATTCCATCAATCCGGCAATAAATGAACCGTCATAGCTGGAATTCAAGAAGGCCGAAGCCGGTGTTTTTCCCTCAAACAGGCGACCTTCTTGCGTATAGGTGTGTATCTTGTAGACATGCTTGATGAAGCGCATGGGTACACATTCATAGCGGACGCATATTCTGGGAACAGTGGTCAACAACCGGGCCTTATTGATGTCAAAATCGGGATCATCGGGATAAACGACATGTTCTTCTTCCTCCATCTCATAATGCATGTCACGTTTGGCCCCATTGTTCTTTCTTGCTTTACGCTTATCTGCTTTTTCCGCTTCTATCTTCTGCCGCTCTTCTTCGAATATGGCAGATTGGGGAGCCTGTTGCTGTTCGGATGTGTTGGATACAAGTTTGGCGAGTCCCTTAGTAAGGCGCTGTTGCTTGCTAAGAGATTCGCCTTTTTGAAGGAGTGCCTCTTTAAGGGAAGAAACCTCCTTTATCAAAGCATCTATTTGGTCCAAGAGTCTGTTGTTGTCATCTCGTAATCCCTTGATTTGTTCCTTCAATAACTCTATGATCTCATCCTTTTTCATGGCATAAAGATATAAAAAATCAACGAATTGGCCAAATAAACCGGATGATATCTTTAGCACAAATAACTAATAATCAGAATATTGAATTAGATCCTAAAACGCTTTCTCAACCGTACAGACTTTAATGACACTCCATTTAAGATAAAAGACAAAACCTGATAAGAAATCTCGTAATTGCCTGTATTGGGGTTAAATGTCGGTAACTCAAAACTTCCACCTTCGAGGCGCTTGTAGTACAGAAGAAAGCCATCGCCATCCCAACGCAGTATTTTTACACTTTGTCGGTTTTTACCAAAGAATAAAAAGATATCTCCGGAAACGGGAGACAAGTCCTTCATTTCCGATCGTATAATTTTGAATAAACCGTCAATGCCAAGGTTCATACGAACAAAGCCCTGGTACAGATAGTATCGATTGGCTGATGTTAGAGAATACATGGATCTCCCTCCTTTCTTTCGTAATCGCGCAACATTTTAATCACACCACCGGGTGTGGCCCGTTTGACCGAAATGGTGGTTCCACTGTTAAAGGTGATTGTGATCCCGGCAAGACTAAACTCTTCTTCCGACAACATGGCGGGTGATATTTGAGTGAATGAAGGAGAGGAAGTTGTCGGTTGGGAGGGTTCAACGCCGCCATAATAATCACGGACCACATCTGCCTTGGCTTGTTTAACGCTATAGCCCCGTCTGGACATCCAGGAACTCATACCACCAAAAGTGGTATGCTGATCGCGGCAAACATCGGCTAAAGAACAATTGTAGTCTACTTTCAATACTTCAAGGAAATGTTTCCAAGTTTTTCCAAATCGATTTTCTGCTAAATCCATAATGCTTCATTTTTATACATAGCAAAAATATAAGAATGAAAAAAGGGCGACAAGATAGAATCGCGGAGACGCTTACGATATATTTATCTAACAAGGGTTCGCCCTTCACCTTTTCATTCTCTATTATCAATAGTTGGATGAAGGTGAAGGGTGATTTTTTTTCGATGAAATGGGGTAAAAAAAGAAATCCTCCACATGAAATGCAGAGGATTCGTGATCGCGACAGGATTCAAACCTGTAACCGGCTGATCCGTAGTCAGCTACTCTATTCAGTTGAGCTACGCGACCTTTTATAAGTAATTGTTTGTGACCGCGACAGGATTCAAACCTGTAACCGGCTGATCCGTAGTCAGCTACTCTATTCAGTTGAGCTACGCGGCCATTCTGTTAATTCAAAAAGTGATCGCGACAGGATTCAAACCTGTAACCGGCTGATCCGTAGTCAGCTACTCTATTCAGTTGAGCTACGCGACCATTATTTTGTTTTAACGGGTGCAAAGATACGGACTTTTCCCGAACTAGCAAGCTTTTCAATGACTTTTTTGTAGAAAAATTATTCTATAAACCGATAATTAAACAGTTGCAAACCTATGCTTAACCCCACATTCCACTCTTTTCTTGGTGAACTATAATGATTTACATACGCAGAGATGTCTCCGAAAGGTAATTGGCATACCACAGAAATTTCTCCCAGATATTCGAATTTAGAAAACGCTTTTCCATAGTATGCTTTATTTAGTGAGTTTTTCTCAATCGGATAAATCGGCATAAATCCATAGAATTCTCCTCGAAGATGGAACATTTGATTTAAACGGTAGACCGGCCGAATGCCGACACCTACAAACTGATTGGCACGGAAAGCTTCATTATATGTCATTTTACTATGTAATGTGGGAGAGAATTCTCCAGCTTGCATCATTGTTGCTGTATAATTCTCAGAAAAGTTTTTGGAGGCATATAATGCTTTCAAATACCAGCCCAGAACCCAATGCTCACTCATATTATGGTATTTTTCCTTCATATAGGATAATTGCAGCCAAGAATGGTGTTTCCTATTACTATTATCGCTAGTTGTCCCTTCACCAGGATAGAATCGTTCTCTTCCAACAAAAATTTGGGCTACAAGAGCTTCTCTGTATCCACGTGTGGGATATTGGCGGGCATTAAGGGTGCTTCCATTAAAGCTAATGGATCCCCCTAATAAATTATAACGGCTTTTGTCGTATTTGTCATTCCCGAAATCTATGATGTTTTTCTGAAAATATTTATCTTCTATTTTTGCGATTCCTATGCCGAATTCAGCTCGTTTACTTGAAAGAAAAGGTAAGCCTACTTGTAACTTTAAAAAGCGTTCGTCTTTTTGGTTAAAAGCCGGCTTGTCATTTCTAGAAAAAAGCTTGTCCTTTTTGAAATAATCGAAAGTGCTGATTGAACCTATGAGACGATATGACGTAGGTATAGCTGTGGCGAAATCTATCTTTGCCATAAATTGGATATTGTTATAGATCTTTCCAAGTTGTCCATCAAGAACAAATTCTTTAGCATAGTAATTCAAATCCTGATAACTCAGTCCTAGATAAATCTGATTGGAGTTGGAAGTAGATATATTCCCACCCAATCTTACTGCAAAATTATTCTCTAGTTTGACTTTTAAATGCAGGTCGTAAGTATCATCTTCCGGATTGTAAATCGCATGAGGAATGATTTCAGAAATCATTTTGTCTGAAAGCAGTCGAAAATAGCCTTGTTTTAAATCCTCATAGGTGAATTCTTTATTGTCCGATTTATGAAATTCTCTTTTTATGTAGGCTTGTTGTTGGGGATTGGCGCCATCAATAATAATATTTTTAAAGCGTAATTCGGGAAAATTGCTTTTATACACCATTCTTCTTAAACGTATATTGTCTGCGTTTACACGTCGGTGAATGCGACTCTTGATCGAGTCCATCATGCTGATAGTGCGATTATATCCTATATCATGCAGTTCGTCAATGCGTTGGAAATCCATCAAATTGACATTGTCATATTTGAAAGTCATAGATATTCCTACAGAATCGGGAATGGAATAGTCGGTTTTTTGCATTACCATATTTTCTATCTGACTCATAAGGTCATCTTCTTTAGGCTTGGTGGGATTGGTAGATACAATGCTTCCTATAATAATGTCAGGATGAAAATCATCTTTCATGACATCTGTAGGGAAATTGTTGTAAATCCCTCCATCATAAGCTAACACATTGTTTATTTCAATAGGCTTGAACATGAATGGAAAGCTCATTGAAGCTCTGACCGCATCTCCTAGATCTCCGTTTCTCATTATCAATTGCTGCTTGTTATATACATCGGACGCAATACAACGGAAAGGAACGAAGAGCTTATCAAAATCTCCTTTACATGCAGCTGTAGCACGTGCGTACAGATCAACAAAAACGAGATTCATCTGAATCGGATTCACTACGCTGGTGGGAAGAAACTGTGGTTTCAGGTTCTTTAGCGAGTCTTTAAATGAAAAACGAATATTAAAGAATTCAGGAGTCGGGAGATTTTTCTTGAAATGATATACATACTTTTCTTCCACTTCTCCGGAATACCATCGTTTGAAGTCTTCAGACTTTAACAGTTCCACCATATCATCGGGAGAATATCCCATAGCATATAAGGAGCCGATGATGGCCCCCATAGAGGTACCTGCAATATAATCAATAGGTATATTGTTTTCTTCTAAAGCGCGGATAATACCAATATGCGTTAATCCTTTTGCACCGCCGCCGCTTAATACTAATCCTACTTTTTGGGCATGGATAGCCGGAATAGTCAGCCATAAAGTAATTAACACAAAAAGAATTTTTCTCATAACCCAAGTCAAGCAATTGATATTTCTGTCTATTAAGTGTTCAAATATATGCAATACTTTTCAATTTATCGATATTTTGCCACTTGTTTTAAAGTGAAAAAGAGCATTACAACGTGAATTTAACGTTGAATGCTCTTTTGAAAGTTATGTAATGTTTAAAAGGGGCGATGTTAAATCAGCTCAATGCTACGTTTTACGAAGTTGTTCAATGCTTCACCTCTTAACATATTATTTTGCAATAAAGCTAAGTCAATCAGTTGACGGATAACTTTATTATTGCTGGCATAACCTGCGAAGATAGCTTCTTTCTTACTCTTCAGATCATCCCATTTCTTATCTAAATCATTTAGTTCATCTTTTTCAGCTGTTGGGATATCTTCATCTTTCTTACCTTTCTGCTTATCTTTCAACTCATTGCGTTTTTTGTTGATGCTATCCATTTCAGATTGTATCGGGGTTACCTCTGCATGGCAAGCTCCTTCTTCTTCATTTAATACTTGTTTTATCAGTTTGTGATCGGAATTCAGTATTAAATTGAACATATCAGGCATTTCGCCATAGAAACTCATTCCGGCTTGTATGTTTGCCATTTCTTTCATACGACGCATATATTCGCTTTGAGTAATCATTACCGGAGCAGAATTTTCTCCCAATGCTTGTGTCATGACATTAAACTCGACTTTATCCATTTTAGGAAGTTGACTTTTGAAGGCTGTTGTGATAGCATCTTGCTTGTCTGCTTCCAATATTTCGCCTTTCTTATCTTCTTTAACGATAAGATTGTCGATAACATCACTATCAACACGGGTGAAGCGAGACTTCTCCAGCTTTTGTTCCAACATGCTTATTATAGCTACGTCTAACTGGCCATCCATAAGCAAAACATTGTATCCTTTATTGGTGGCAGCTTCAATGTAACTATATTGTTCATCTTTGTTGTTAGCATACAGATAGATCAGATTTCCATCTTTATCTGTTTGATTATCTTTAATAAGAGTCTGGTATTCTTCGAATGTGTAATGCTTGTCATTTGTATCGGTGAAAAGGGCAAATTTTTGCGCTTTATCATAGAAGTCCTCTTGTGTGAGCATTCCATAATTGATAAATATTTTTAAATCATTCCACTTTTCTTCAAATTGTTTGCGATCATTCTTGAAGATGGATTGCAGACGGTCGGAAACTTTCTTTGTGATATAGGTTGAGATTTTCTTCACGTTTGAATCACTCTGTAAATATGACCGGGAAACATTCAACGGAATGTCTGGAGAATCTATCACTCCATGCAACAGTGTCAAGAAGTCCGGCACAATACCTTCAACAGAATCTGTAACATATACCTGATTGCAATATAATTGAATTTTGTTTTTATTTAGTTCAATATTGCTTTTTACTTTCGGGAAATAAAGAATTCCAGTCAAATGGAATGGGTAGTCGACATTCAGATGAATCCAGAAAAGTGGTTCGTCAGACATCGGATACAACTTACTATAGAATGATTTGTAATCTTCATCCGATAGTTCGCTAGGTTTGCGAGTCCATAGGGGAGTTGTATCATTGATGATATTATCTTCGGCTGTATCTATCTGTTTGCCATCTTTCCATTCTTTTTTCTTCCCAAATGCAATAGGAACAGGAAGGAAACTGCAATATTTCTTCAAAAGTCCGGAGATGCGGGCTTCTTCAAGAAATTCCTTGCAGTCATCATCAATGTACAAGATGATATCCGAGCCTCGATCTGCTTTTTCCACTTCTTCAATTGTAAATTCAGGACTACCGTCGCAAGTCCATTTTACAGCTTGTGCGCCGTCTTTATATGACTTAGTGATTATTTCTACTTTCTTTGCAACCATAAAAGCAGAATAGAAACCTAATCCGAAATGACCAATGATGGCATTTGCGTCATTTTTGTATTTCTCGAGGAAATCATTTGCTCCAGAGAATGCAATCTGATTGATATACTTTTCGATTTCTTCTGCAGTCAGACCAATACCGCGATCGGAAATGGTAATAGTATCTTTGCCTAATTCAACATGAATGGTTAAATCACCTAACTCACCTTTAAACTCTCCGATAGAAGCTAGTGTATTCAGCTTCTGAGTAGCGTCTACTGCATTGGATACTAACTCACGAAGAAAAATCTCATGGTCACTATACAAGAACTTTTTGATAATAGGAAAAATGTTCTCTGTTGTAACTCCAATATTACCTTTCTGCATAATACGTATATTTTTTAGTTTATCTATTGATTAATTTTAATTGATACTTACTCAGGTAGAGACAAAAAAAATGCCAGACCCGAAGGTCTGACATTATGACATACTTAATATTGATTCCAAACATGGACAATGTAATCTTATTCTTGAGTAATAGCTTTCATTTCTAATTCATCTTTTTCTCCATTAAGAGAGACTTGAATGATGTCTTTTTCTTTTAAAGACGAAGAAATGATGAGTTCTGATAACCCGTCTTCCAAATAGGTTTGAATAGCTCGTTTTAAAGGACGGGCACCATACTGCACATCGTATCCTTTGGTTGCTATGAACTCTTTCGCTTTATCTTCGATAATTAATTTATATCCAATAGATTCAATTCTATTATATAATCCTTTCAGCTCTATATCAATAATCTTTGTAATTGCTTCCAGAGAGAGCTGGTCGAATGTGATAATTTCATCTACTCGATTAATAAATTCAGGAGCGAATGATTTATTTAAAGCTTTTTGGATTACACTTCGCGAGAATTCTTTGTCGTCAAGGCGGCTTTGTGTTGCAAATCCGACCCCTCGTCCAAATTCTTTCAACTGACGGGTTCCGATATTGGAGGTCATGATGATAACAGTGTTTTTAAAGTCTACCATCCTGCCATAACTGTCAGTCAGACGTCCTTCATCCATTACTTGAAGCAAGATATTGAATACATCCGGATGCGCTTTTTCTATTTCATCAAGCAATACAATAGAATATGGTTTGCGGCGTACTTTTTCTGTTAATTGTCCCCCTTCTTCATATCCTACGTATCCCGGAGGTGCTCCGACCAGTCGTGAAACCGTAAATTTCTCCATATACTCACTCATGTCTATACGAATCAGTGCATCGGCTGAACCAAACATATATTTGGCTAATTCTTTGGCTAAATGGGTCTTACCAACCCCCGTTGGACCTAAAAACATGAATGTGCCAATTGGTTTATTGGGATCTTTTAATCCTACACGGCTTCGCAATATTGCTTTTACCAACTTTTCTATGGCCGTATCTTGCGCTATGACTTTAGATTGCAGATCTTCTTTCATGCCGGCTAGCTTAACACCTTCGGCTTGTGCCATACGTTGTACAGGAATACCTGACATCATTGATATAACGTTGGCGATCTCTTCTGCATCAACGGTCTGCCTATTTTCCTTCAGACTGGCTTCCCACTCTTTTTTCATCTCGTCTAATCGAAGAGAGAATTCTTTTTCTTTATCCCGAAAACTGGCTGCAAGTTCAAAGTTCTGAGATTTAACTGCTTCATTTTTCTTACTTTTAGCTTCTTCGATCAATTTTTCCTGCTCTTCTATCTCTTTAGGAACATTAATGTTAGTAAGATGTACCCGTGAACCGGCTTCATCCAAAGCATCAATAGCCTTATCAGGGAAATTGCGATCTGTGATATAGCGGTCTGTCAGCTTGACACATGCTTCCAATGCTTCATCAGTATAAAAAACATTATGATGGTCTTCATACTTGTCCTTGATGTTATGTAAAATTTGAAGAGTTTCCTCAGCCGTAGTTGGTTCTACTATTACTTTTTGGAAACGACGTTCAAGAGCACCGTCTTTTTCAATATTCTTACGATACTCATCAAGGGTGGTAGCGCCAATACATTGTATTTCTCCTCTAGCCAATGCCGGTTTTAACATATTCGCAGCGTCCATAGAGCCTGCAGCCGACCCTGCACCTACAATTGTGTGAATCTCATCGACAAACAGAATTATATTGGGATTCTTCTGTAACTCATTTAGAATGGAACGAATACGCTCTTCAAATTGTCCGCGATATTTGGTACCCGCTACGACAGCTGTCATATCCAGAGCCACAACTCGTTTATCAAACAAAATTCGTGAAACCTTTTTCTGAGTAATTCTTAAAGCAAGTCCCTCAACAATAGCTGATTTCCCTACACCCGGTTCACCTATTAGAATAGGGTTGTTTTTTTTACGGCGGCTTAAGATTTGGGCCAAACGTTCAATTTCTTTTTCTCTGCCGACTACTGGATCTAATTTTCCTTCTTCTGCCGCTTTTGTCATATCCGTACCGAAATTGTCAAGTACCGGTGTGTCATTAGATGGCTTTTTCGAAGCTGTTTGTGCCTGTTGACGCTCTTCAGTATTGCCTCTTCCGCTTGAGCGGGGGGAAGACATTTCTTCATCTTCATCGTCATCTTCAGTAAACATTCCAGCATTTATGTCTGGCTGCAATGTCACCTGTTCCAATACTTTTGCGTAATTGATGTTATTTGCTTCAAGTATGGAGGCTGCTACATTCTTTTTTTCTCTTAAAATTGCCAACAGGACATGTTCTGTGTCAGCGATGTTACTTTTCATTCCACGTGCTTCTAAAATACACATTTTTAATATTTTTGCCGCGTCATTAGACAACGACACTTCTGCGTCAGGTAATAACATATCATCAGCTTCTACCTTTAGCTGAGCTTCAATCTGCTGTTTGATGGCAGTCAGATTGGGATTGAGTTTAGACAATATCTCGATAGCTTTTCCTTCACCGTCACGGAGCATACCCAGAAGCAGGTGTTCTGGACCTATGTACCTACTTCTCAACCGATTCGCTTCTTCTTTACTATAGACGATAATGTCGGAAACTCTTTGTGAGAA
This sequence comes from Bacteroides sp. NSJ-39, assembly GCF_014287315.1. NCBI lineage: Bacteria > Pseudomonadati > Bacteroidota > Bacteroidia > Bacteroidales > Bacteroidaceae > Bacteroides > Bacteroides sp. NSJ-39. Next base: position 288,999 of record NZ_JACOOB010000001.1, read on the forward strand.
TTGATTATTCATACTTTCTTCCTTCTTTTCTAAGGGTTATTCACTCGCAAATATACGCATTAAATCAAGTTTGTATTGCAATATTTGCTTTATTTCTTATATCTACAAATGGCGTGCCATAAAAATGCTACATTTGCATTATATATAATAAGGTATAACAAATGGCTGGATGCTTTTTGCCGATATTCCATAGCCTTTATAGCCTAATTTATTATTTTTCTCTTTTTGTTTTCGTATTTTAAAGCTTAGTTGGGTATCATTCCGTTCATAATAAAACTTTCTTTCCAAAAACTTTCGTATATCCGGGAAAAGTAGTACTTTAGCGTGGTTTTTTACAAACCGTAGAATGTATAATTAATAATCATTTTAAATGCTTGAACAAGACAGAATTATAAAGATTAACATCGAGGAGGAAATGAAGTCATCGTACATTGACTACTCTATGTCGGTCATCGTTTCGCGTGCCCTTCCGGATGTTAGAGATGGATTTAAGCCCGTTCACCGTAGAATTTTATACGGAATGATGGAATTGGGTAATACTTCAGACAAACCTTATAAGAAATCAGCCAGAATTGTTGGTGAAGTACTTGGTAAGTATCATCCTCATGGAGATTCTTCTGTTTATCTTGCAATGGTTCGTATGGCTCAGGAGTGGGCGATGCGTTATCCTTTGGTAGACGGACAGGGTAATTTTGGTTCGGTAGACGGTGATAGCCCTGCTGCTATGCGTTATACGGAGGCACGTCTTAATAAGCTGGGTGAAGCGATGATGGATGACTTGTATAAGGAAACCGTAGATTTTGAGCCTAACTTTGATAATACTTTGGTTGAACCTAAGGTTATGCCAACTCGAATTCCTAATCTTTTAGTGAATGGTGCATCTGGTATTGCCGTGGGTATGGCTACCAATATGCCTCCACATAATCTTTCTGAAGTTATAGATGCTTGTGATGCATATATTGATAATCCGGAAATTACAGTGGAAGAGTTGATGGAGTTTGTGAAAGCTCCGGATTTTCCTACAGGCGGATATATATATGGTGTAAGTGGTGTGCGTGAGGCTTATCTGACAGGTCGTGGACGTGTAGTTATGCGTGCGAGAGCTGAAATTGAAAGCGGGCAGGCACATGATAAAATTGTAATCACCGAGATTCCCTATAATGTAAATAAGGCAGAATTGATTAAGTATATCGCTGACCTTGTTAACGATAAGAAAATAGAAGGCATCTCGAATGCTAATGATGAGTCTGACCGTGATGGTATGCGTATCGTTATTGACGTAAAACGTGATGCAAATGCAAGTGTAGTGCTGAATAAACTTTATAAGATGACAGCTTTACAGACATCTTTTGGTGTGAATAATGTTGCTTTGATACACGGACGTCCAAAGACATTAAATCTGAGAGATTTAATAAAATATTTCATAGAACATAGACGCGAGGTCGTAATTCGTCGTACTCAGTTCGAACTTCGTAAAGCAAAAGAGCGGGCACATATTCTTGAAGGTTTAATTATTGCTTCGGATAATATTGATGAAGTAATTCGTATTATCCGTGCTGCTAAAACGCCCAATGATGCTATAGCAGGCTTGATAGAACGTTTCAACCTGACAGAAATTCAGTCGCGTGCTATTGTAGAAATGCGTTTGCGCCAGTTGACTGGTTTGATGCAGGATCAGCTTCATGCGGAATACGAGGAAATCATGAAGCAGATTGCTTATTTGGAAAGTATTCTGGCTGATGATGAAGTATGCCGTAAGGTAATGAAAGATGAACTGCTGGAAGTGAAAGCAAAATATGGGGATGAACGCCGTTCAGAGATTGTATATTCTTCAGAAGAGTTTAATCCGGAAGATTTCTACGCTGATGACCAAATGATTATCACCATTTCTCATATGGGATATATCAAGCGTACTCCTTTAACAGAATTCCGCGCACAGAATCGTGGTGGGGTAGGTTCTAAGGGAACAGAAACTCGTGATGAAGACTTTGTAGAGCATATTTATCCGGCTACCATGCACAATACCATGATGTTCTTTACACAAAAAGGTAAGTGTTATTGGTTGAAAGTGTATGAGATACCTGAAGGAACGAAGAACTCTAAGGGGCGTGCTATTCAGAATTTGTTGAATATTGATTCAGATGATAATGTAACGGCATATTTGCGTGTGAAGAGTTTAGAGGATTCAGAGTTCATCAATAGCCACTATGTATTATTCTGTACTAAGAAAGGTGTAATAAAGAAAACATTGTTAGAACAATATTCTCGTCCTCGCCAGAATGGTGTAAATGCTATTACGATTCGCGAAGATGACAGTGTTATCGAAGTTCGTATGACGAATGGAAATAATGAAATTATCATTGCCAACCGTAATGGACGTGCAATTCGTTTCCATGAAGCAGCAGTGCGTGTTATGGGACGTACAGCAACGGGGGTGCGTGGTATTACATTAGATAACGATGGTCAGGATGAAGTTGTGGGAATGATTTGCATTAAGGACTTGGAGACGGAATCTGTAATGGTTGTTTCTGAGCAAGGATATGGTAAACGTTCTGAAATTGAAGACTATCGTAAGACCAACCGTGGAGGTAAGGGTGTGAAAACAATGAATATTACTGAAAAAACGGGTAAATTGGTAACGATTAAATCTGTAACAGATGAAAATGATTTGATGATTATCAATAAATCCGGTATCACAATTCGTTTGAAGGTAGAAGATGTTCGTATCATGGGGCGTGCTACCCAAGGTGTCCGTTTGATTAATCTTGAAAAACGCAATGATCAGATTGGTTCAGTATGTAAAGTCATGACTGAAAGTCTTGAGGATGAAATACCGGAAGAAGAAGTAGAGGGTACTATTGTGAGTGATCCTAATACTGATGCTCCTGATATTGACAATGATGATACGTCAGATGTAAATGAGAACGAAAGTAATAACATTGAGGAATAGACATAATATTAATAATTAATCAAACAACAATCATGAAAAGAGTATTATTTTCTATGGTTTTATTGATGGCTGTTAGCTTCTCTTTTGCTCAAATGAAAAATGTAAAAGAAGCGAAGAGCATAGCTAATGACGTAAAACCTAATTTTAAGCAGGCTGAACAGCTTATTAAGGAAGCTATGAAGAATCCTGAAACAAAGGATCTTGCTGAAACATGGGATGTTGCTGGATTTATCCAGAAACGTATCAACGAAGAGCAGATGAAAAATGCTTTTTTGAGAAAACCGTATGATACATTGAAAGTGTATAATAGCATATTGAAGATGTATGAGTATTATACTAAGTGTGACGATCTGGCTCAAGTACCCAATGAAAAGGGCAAAATTAAAAACAAATATCGGAAGGCGAATGCTTCTAGTATGTTGGCCGAACGTCCGAATTTGATCAATGGTGGTATTCAATATTTTAATTTGGATAAGAATAAAGAAGCGTTGAAATTCTTCGCAACATACGTAGAGTCAGCTTCATATCCTATGTTAGCTGATAAAGAGATTGCTAAAAACGATACTCTTCTTCCGCAGATTGCTTATTATGCAACATTGGCAGCTGATAGAGTAGGTAATAAAGATGCGATTATCAAGTATGCTCCGATGGCTTTGTCAGATAAAGATGGTGGCAAGTTTGCAATGCAATTAATGGCTGATGCTTATAAAGCTAAGGGGGACACAGTAGCATGGATCAAAGCTTTGGAAGAAGGTATTCTTAAATTTCCAGGAAATGATTATTTCTTTGCCAATTTGGTTGATTATTATAATAGTTCTAATCAAGCCTCTAAGGCTATGGAGTTTGCTGACAGAATGCTGTCTAATGATCCGAATAATAAGCTGTATTTATATGTAAAGGCATATCTTTATCATAACATGAAAGAATATGATAATGCAATTGAATTCTATAAAAAGGCTATTGCTGCTGATCCGGAATATGCAGAAGCATACTCTAATGTAGGTTTAGTGTATTTGATGAAAGCGCAGGATTATGCTGATAAAGCAACGACGGATATTAATGATCCTAAGTATGCTGAAGCACAGGCTGTAGTAAAGAAGTTCTATGAAGAAGCTAAGCCTTTTTATGAGAAAGCCCGTGCTTTGAAACCAGACCAGAAAGATTTGTGGTTGCAAGGACTTTACCGTGTTTATTATAACTTGAATATGGGACCGGAATTTGAAGAAATTGATAAGATGATGAAGTAATAATTTTTTCTCCATATGAGATTAGTAAAGAAGGTCGCTTCCTTAGTGGCCTTCTTTTTGTAGATTGAAGTAGAGGGCTAATAAAACAGAAAAGGAGCAAAGTTTTATTATTTACTCCTTTTACATATTAAACATAATATCGATTATTCCTCCAATATAGTTTCTTTTTTTGCTTCTGTTCGATCATCCGTTAATAACAAGCAATGGTGTATCGGAATGAAATATCATCTTTCTGGCAATACTAGGATTAAATAATCGAGCAAATATATTTCTTTTATATGAAGTCAATGTAATTATATCTATTTGGTTATCCTTGATATATTGGTCAAGCCCTTTCAATAAATTATCATTCATCACAACGTCATAATGGATTTCTAGACCTGGGTATTGTTTATGGAAATATTCTTTTATTCCTGCAAGTTTTATTTCATTCCACGTATCTTTAGATTCCGTAAGATGTATCAAAAAGACAGAAAAATGGAACGATTTCCAAGTGTTAAAGAATGCCTCAAAAGCTATTAAATCTCTTTGATCAAAATTAGTTATAAAAGCAATCCGTTTGACTTCACTAAATTGTTTAAATGGAGTATTTTCTGGAATAGCTAATATTGGAACACGGCTTCTATCAATGACCTCAGCGGTTACACTACCGATCAAATCAATATCTTTTTGGTTTTTTCCACGAGTTCCCATGATGATAACAATAGGACGTTCTTCCTTTGCATATCTGAGAATCTCTTCTTCAGGAATGCCTTCTCGTAAAATACAACTATATTTGATATCCGGAAATTCCCCTGAAACTATTTTTTCTTTTATTTTAGCTGATAAGGTGTTGAGATCAGAATGAACTCTATGAATAATAGTTTTTACAGTCTCTTCATCTCCAACTTGGTAATTGAAGACATCACCATACGGCAATGAGGACGCATATATTGGTGTAAAATAAACGTGTAATAAGATAACTTCTGCGTTCTCAGTTTTTGCTAAGTTAAAAGCAAATTCACATGCTTTCATCGAGTAATTAGAGAAATCGACAGGAATTAAAATCTTATTTGATTTATTCTCTGTTTTAGGTTCCTTCTCTCCCACTATACTTTCAGATAACCAAGTAGAACTTTCAGTTATTTTTAGTGCACGTGGTAAATCACTTTCTTTGATTCGTAAACGAACCCCCGAAGAAACGACTGGTTGTATTTGATTAACATTATGAATGTATGTTTCAATACCTTCATTTTCGAGGACATTCTTTAATATCTGAGCTTTAGTATACGTCAGAATGGCTAGAGTTACTAATTTATCTTCCATAAATGTATATTTTATAAGGTGAACAAATAAGAAATCCCAATTGTTTTATTCAATTGGGATTCGGTTTGTTATATTTTAAACTTGCACAGATTCGGTAGCCTGTTCTTTTTGCATACTCAGATTTAATTCATCTAAAATTTTTAAAGCCCGATCAAGAACGGTCGTATCATCTATCATTACAAGCCCACCATCCGGACCGGGCTCAAGATGTATTCCGACACTTTTTCCCTCCTTGAAATTATGACCTCCGAAGAAGTTTCGCACGGTATCTACGTGTAAACCAAGTTCGTCTGCTATTCTATGCATGCTACCGCTGGGCAATGAATCTTTAATCTTACGAAGTTCATTAAATGTTATTGTTCTCATGTCTCGTAAATTTAATGGTTAATACTATGTGATCTTTATCACGCTATAAACTTAAGCAAAAAAAAAAGATAAAACAAATTATTTGCTTATCTTTTTTTCTTAATTTATAAAATCTATTATTCTTGTTTATATAGCTTCAATGGCAGAAGCTGGTACCCATCCAACTTTTCCATCTTCTAATCGAATTTCTTTCCATTCTTTCATCGAATTATCTTTAATACTTACTTTTCTCCCTTCATGAAGAATAAATAAGCTAGTACCACTTTCGCTTGGAGTACTACGAACAGTAACACTTGGATTCATCACTATTGCTTCGTTTCTGATTACTAAATGCTCTTTTTGTTCAGAAGCAAACAGATTGGCACATATCGTAATGATTAAAAAGATGATTCCTGAGATGAATCCAGTTTTTTTCCATAATATCTGCTTTGAAAAGATGAAAGAATAGAGAGCTACAATTAATAAAATGAAAGAGATAATTCCTAATGTAGCCCAAGCATCTACGCTCATACTATTTATCAACGACTTGATCCATGAAACAAAAAAGACCTCAGGAATAGCTTCCACCTTGTCTATTGTTTTTGCACGAGCTACTTCAAGGTTAGCCCGAATATCACTATTGCCGGGTTGTAGCAGTAAGGCACGTTCGTAATTAAGAACAGCTTTGGCTATTTCTCCTATCTTATAGTAGCTATTTCCTAAATTATAGTACACTTCAGCTGCTTCTCCATTTTTGAGCAGTGCTTCGTAGATTTGAATGGCTGCGGTATAATCTTCTTTTATATATGCAGAATCCCCTTCCGTTTTTGTAACATTGTCCAATGTGTTATTGGAGAACATAGTGGTACTTGCTGCATGGGTGGAATCTCCTTCATTCACTTGCTTGGAATCAACATTCAGTGAATCCTGCCCAAAACAAGTGATTGATATTAACGTTAATATAAAAAATAATATTTTTTTCATGACACAATCTCTTCTAGATTAATGTTTAATTGAATTCTCCATTTTGCTTATTACCTCTATTGAAGATGAATAAACCTTGTCCATAGCTTGATTTTCGTCTCCCGGAGCGAAACGGGCAAATTCACAATCATTTAGTGCATTCAAGAAATCCTTGATTAATTCCTCGCTTACTCCGTGATTTCTCAATTTTTCTTCTATATTGTCCTTGGACAAACGAGATACAGGAATATTTAATTTGTCACTAATATATCCCCATAAAGCTTTCAATACTTCATCATAAAAAGCATCTTTTTTATTTTCAGAAAGCAGTTTTCCTGCTAATTTCATACGTTTGGTAGCCACTTTGTTGGCTTTTTTGGTTCGTACTTTAGCGGCATTCGCATTTTCAGCAGCTTGCTTGCGATAGATGATAAAGAATATTATAAAGGCAAGAGCCGGAATAATATAGAAAAGCCAATAAGACATGGAGCCGTAGAAGAAACTTCCTTTAGGTTGGAGAGTTACTTCATTCTGTTTGATGTAACGAATATCTTCACCTAATACTTTTAAGTCTTCCTTGTTGGTAAAGTTCGCAATTACCTGGTCGGCATTTCCTGCACCTTTTTCAATATTCACTACATATTCTTCCGTTTTCAGAGTTTTGTATGATTTGGAACGAATGTCAAAATAGCTAAAAGATACCCCTGGAATCTTATATGTGCCGGCATGTCTAGGGATAGCTAAATATTCAATTACTCTGTTACCTGTAAGTCCTTCCCGAGTTAATCTAACTTGATTGTCTACTTTAGGATCATATACTTCAAAGTCTTCCGGGAACTTTATTTCCGGATTAGAAATTAACTTCAAGTTTCCTGTACCGGAAATCACTAGTTTAATAGTAATAGCATCATTGGTTTTCAATTCTTTGCTGTTGATAGAAGAAGAAATTGTAAACTCTCCTACTCCACCTGAGAAATCAGCCGGTTTACCTGCCGGAAGCGGACTGACATTTATTGCTATCTTAGGGGTAGCAATAGACTTTTTAATTTCTATAACGTTACTTCCTCCATTAAAGAATGCATCAAAAGGGTCATCCGATTGTACTGGTTTGCCTATAGTCATTTGGAATTGTGCCGGATCTATGTACAATTTTCCGGATTGTTGAGGGAATAGCACGAACTGACGATAGACAGTTGTATAATAATTACGTCCACGATAATGTTCCGGAGTCCATCTGGCATTTGTTGTCATTTCAATCTCTTGTGAATGAAAACCTTTGAAATCGGGTAACTTTGCATTATTCAATTGCAAATTAGACTCTCTGGTATAAATTTTATAAGTCAAGACAAATGCCTCCTGCTCAAATACATTCGTTTTACTAGCCGTCGCAGTAATAAATAGATCTTGATCGGATACACTCGTACCGGAAGAGGAATGGGCGGAAGAACCTCCTTGTCCACCATTGCTGTTCTGGTCTTGTGGTAAAACCTTGATTTTTACGGAGTTTGATACCATTTGGTTACCATCGGCCACAATTGAAGCACCGCCAATTGTGTATTCACCGGCAGTATTGGCCATCAATATATACGTAAATGTAATACTACTCGTAGATGTTACGTTGCCATTTACAATCTGAGTACTACTTTGTTGTGAACGGCTTGGTCCCATCAACACATCAAATCCTTTGATTGATGGGGCTCGGAAATCTTTTACTTTTTGTGTAGTTACGGTATAAGATAGTCTGAATTGATCGCCTACTACTACTGCGTCAGGAGCAGAAGCAGTAAAAGACACTTTATCGGCAAATGCCTGAGTGCTATATGCTATCAATGCTATCAATATGATAATCAGTTTCTTCATTGCTTATGAAATTTATATCGTCAACTTTATATTACCAATCTTTTTCCAAACGACCACCTTGCATAACCTGCTGTTGCTTCTTTACTTTATCCTGTACGTCTTTCTCATCTTGCATCACAGAATTAAGCAATTGTTCAGCGTTTTCTTTTGACATCTGATTCTTTTGTTTCTCAGATTTTGGAGGTTGTTGTTGATCCTTCTTTTGGTCTTGCTTCTGATCGTTCTGTTTATCTTTGTTCTGGTCTTGCTTTTGATCTTGCTTTTGCTGATCTTTATTTTGATCCTGGTTTTGATCCTGATTCTGTTTATTTTGTTGTTGGTCTTTCAACATTTTTTGTGCAAGAGCCAAATTATACCGGGTCTCATCGTCAGCAGGATTATTACGTAAAGACATCTTATAAGCATCCACAGCCTTTGCATAATCTTTACCGGCTTGAAGAAGTACGCCCATGTTATGATATATTTGAGCCAACTTCATCTTATCCTTCTCAATATTGCTGGCCGATACATATTGTTCCATAGCTTCCTGCATTTTCTGTTGTTGTGAGAGTGTATTCCCTAAATTATACATAGATACTGTAGATTTAGGATTCACCTCCAAAGCTTTCCGATAATTCACTTCGGCATCCACAAACACACTGTCATTAAACAGGCGATTTCCTTTGCGGATATAGTCACGTTCTGCTTTCTGAGCCGATACAAAGGCGGCTGACAGCAGAAACACAGCGAATAGAATATATTTACTTTTTAACATGCGCATAACTACTTCTTATTAGAAAACAGATGAACGTTCTTAAATAAAGGATTCTTGCGATCTAAAATTAATATTTCCGCTAATAACAATAATAGAATAATCCAGGCAATAGCTTGGAACTGTTCATTAAACTCCGTATATACCTTAGATTCCACATCAGATTTTGCCATCTTATTGACTTCCTGATTGATTGCTTTTTGAGCTGAATTAGAATTATCTACTCGTACATAGATACCTTTTCCTTCTTTGGCAATCTCCTGACACATTGTTTCATTTAAGCGGGTAACAATCACATTACCCTCACGGTCACGCCGATAATCGTTGGTACCTTCTGCTGGGATAGGAGCACCATCGGGCATACCTACTCCCAACACATTAACCTGGATACCTTTTTCGGCAGCAGCTTTTGCCGCTTCAACAGCACCACCTTCATGATTTTCACCGTCAGTAATTACGATAATGGCGCGTCCTACTCCTTCTTGTGGAGTAAAGCTACGTGCAGCCAAATTAATCGCTTCTCCAATAGCCGTACCTTGCTTGGATATCAATGAAGGATTGATAGATTCCAGAAACATTTTAGCGGAAATGTAATCACTGGTAATCGGTAATTGAGTGAAAGCGTCACCGGCAAATACAATCATTCCCACTTTATCATTGTCAAGTTCATCCACCAATCTGGATATCAGTCTTTTGGCTTTCTCCAAACGGCTGGGTTGTACATCCTGAGCGAGCATAGAATTTGAAATATCCAGTGCAATGATGACTTCCACGCCTTTACGTTTTACTGTTTCCAGTTTGGAACCAAACTGAGGACGTGCTAATAATATTGAAAACAAACCGATAGCGGCAAAAAGTATCCAGAATTTTACATCCGGGCGATATTTGGATACATCGGGCATTAACTGCGCCAATAAAACCGGATCTCCAAAACGTCGGATATTCTTTCTTCTCTTGTAGTTGGAATACAAGTAGAAAGCTGCTAAAAATGGTAATAGCAGCAATAGGTATAAATATGTAGGTTCTCCAAATCGAAACATCTTTCTTAACTATTTTACGATTGACTAATTTACGGTTGACCACCTTATGGAATCTTCTTCAGTATGGAATTACGCAATAATACCTCCAATAGAACACAAAGGAAAGCAGCTAGTGCGAACCAATGATATTCCTCATCCCGTTTGCTATACTCTTTTACATTCAGCTTAGTCTTTTCCAGCTTATCAATTTCTTCGTACACCTCTTTCAGTTTCGAATTACTTGTAGCCCGGAAGTAATTACCGTCCGTAGTACCTGCAATTTGCGTCAATGTTTTCTCATCAATTTCAACAGGCATACTAACATATTGTACAGTATTTCCTACCGGATAAGGATAAGGCGCCATTCCATTCGTACCAACCCCGATGGTATACACACGAATTCCAAAACTTTTTGCTATTTCAGCAGCCGTCATAGGAGAAATATCACCTTTATTGTTAGTACCGTCTGTCAGCAAAATAATGACTTTAGATTTTGCTTTACTGTCTTTCAGTCGAGTTACAGCATTTGCTATTCCCATACCTACGGCAGTACCATCTTCAATAAGACCGCATTTGATATTGTGAATCATATCTAGCAATACAGCATGATCCACAGTCAACGGGCATTGAGTAAAACTCTCACCGGCAAATAAAGTAATACCTATATTATCATTAGGGCGTCCGTTGATAAACTCTGCCGCTACATCCTTGGCTGCTTCCAATCTATTGGGCTTTAAGTCTTCGGCCAACATACTGGTAGAAACGTCAACAGCCAGCATTATATCAATACCTTCTATTTCGCTGTTCTGCCACTTATTGGTTGTTTGCGGTCGTGCGAGGACCAGAATTACCAATGTTAACGCAAAAAGACGTAAAAGAAAAGGAGCATGCAACAAATAGTTCTTATAACTTTTAGGTGTATGCGCATATACCCGAGCGTCCGAAATCTGAAGAGTAGCTTCACTTTTCCTTTGCTTCAAGATATACCATACAATATAAGGTATAAGTAGTAATAGCAAAAACAGATATTCTATATTGGCAAAAACCATTTTATTTATGATTTAACAGTTTACTTTTAGTATTCAAGTTACTCATTCTTTACACAAAAAGATTGTATATCTGCATACCTATATATATAAAGACACCAATCAATGCCGCAGACAAAAGTGCAATTCCGCAAATCAACATTACTTTAACGCGTAAAGAACGTTTTTCAATAATCGTAATTTCCGTTGGTTGCGGTTTCTGATTTTCCTCTTCCGGTTGTTTTGTTTCATTGATAAAGTCAATTGCATTAATTAAGTTTGCATCATTTTCGTTCATTTGAGGATCATGCTTGGCAAACTTCACTAAATCGGCAGTCTGAAACAGTTCTTTTAGGTCAGATATAGCTTCTTTATCCTTCAATTCCAATAACTTATCAATAATTTCCGATGATGTCATTTCCAATGCATTGAATCCGAAGCGATCCTTTATATACGTGCGAAGAGTATCAGTCAATTCCGTATAGTATTCCTTCGATCTTCCCTTCTGCCATACTTTCTCGGTTTTGATACGTTCTATCTCTTTCATTGCAGCTTGGTGTGGCGGCAATTTCGGTTCTACTTTTATCTTACGGATAATAGGTTTATTATCACGTATACGAACAATGAGATAGATCAGCAAACCGAGTAAAGGTAAAGCTAAGAATGAGCAGGAAATTAAACCGTACCAGTCTTCCCATGCAAAAGGAGCTTTCATTACAGGTTTCTGTCCGAAGAATTGATCAGGGTGTAATGTGTCGACCGGTATTGAGTAGACTTTCAGTGCTAAAGCTTTTGACTTATACTCTTTGCCATCTACAGTAACAGGTATTGGCGGCAGGTAATACAAAGCCGAGTCAAAAGAAGTGATAACATATTCCTGTGTGATTAACATTCGCTGGCGGTCATTCAAAAATTGCGTATCCGGTTTGACTGTTTCTATAATTTCCACACCTTTTACTAAAGTATCAGTATAAGCAGGGAAAATAGCATGTTGTTTAGCATCCATAGCCACTTGCAACTGCACTTTTGCCTGTTCACCGATCAGTATTTGCAATGAATCTATCTTCGCCTCTACCGTAACAGATTGTGCAGCTACTTTATCAATGGATAATAGACCTAATAATGCTATCAGAATAATATTTCTACTCATCTTTGATTTCATTAATTTCGTTTGGCAAATAAGTTCAACAATGCCTTTACGTAATCCTCATCGGTTCTGACAGAAACCGAATCCACATTACTTTTCGTAAATGTGTCGTTCAGTTCCGTCTGCTTTTGAATCCACCAATCGTGATGCGCGCGGCGTACAGCTTTTGATGAAGTATCAATCCACTGCTCATGTCCGGTTTCCGCATCTTTTATTCGCATGAGACCCACAGGAGGAAGATCACTCACTCTCCGGTCATAAACCTGTAATGCTACTACGTCATGTTTCCGGTTGGCAATAGTCAGAGCATTCTTAAAACTTTCCTGATCAATGAAGTCGGATAGAATAAAAGCAGTGCAACGTCTTTTCATTACATTCGTCAGATATTCCAATGCAAGACGGATATTAGTACGACGGCTTTCCGGTTGAAAGTCAATCAATTCACGAATGATATATAGAATATGTTTACGTCCCTTTTTAGGAGGAATAAACTTCTCTATCCGGTCTGAAAAGAAAATCACTCCAATTTTATCATTATTCTGAATAGCAGAGAAAGCAAGGGTGGCAGCAATTTCCGTCACCATATCTTTCTTCAACTGTTTGACGGTACCGAACTCCAAACTTCCGGAAACATCAACCATTAACATAACTGTCAGTTCACGTTCTTCCTCAAACACTTTTACGTAAGGTTTGTTGAAACGCGCGGTCACATTCCAGTCTATGTCACGTATATCATCGCCGAATTGATATTCGCGGACTTCCGAGAATGACATACCCCTACCCTTGAAAGCCGAATGATACTGGCCTGCAAAGATATTATTAGACAATCCTCGTGTCTTAATTTCAATCTGACGAACTTTTTTTAGTATTTCACTTGTTTCCATTTAGGGCACTTCAACCTTATTCAAAATCTTACTGATGATTTCGTCCGAAGTCATGTTATTAGCTTCCGCTTCATACGTCAATCCGATACGGTGGCGAAGAACATCATGCGCAACAGCACGTACATCTTCCGGAATTACGTAACCGCGGCGTTTGATGAAAGCATATGTACGGGCAGCCAATGCTAAATTGATAGATGCACGGGGTGAACCACCGAAACCGATCATATCTTTCAATTCCTTGAGGTCATATTTCTCCGGAAAGCGAGTAGCGAATACAATGTCTACGATGTAGCGTTCGATCTTTTCATCCAGATATACCTGGCGAACTACTTTACGTGCTTCAATAATTTCGTCAGCTTTCAGAATTGGTTTTACGTTGAACTTTTCTCCATTAATATTCTGACGAATAATCAACTTTTCCTCTTCCAACTTCGGATAATCAATAACGACCTTCAGCATAAAACGGTCAACTTGTGCTTCCGGAAGCGGATAAGTTCCTTCCTGTTCGATAGGATTCTGAGTAGCCAATACAAGGAAGGGTTCCGGCAATGTAAATGTTTCTTTACCGATAGTAACCTGACGCTCCTGCATGGCCTCCAATAAAGCACTCTGTACTTTAGCCGGAGCACGGTTAATTTCATCGGCTAATACAAAATTAGCGAAAATAGGTCCTCTTTGAACTTTAAAAGATTCGTCTTTTTGACTGTAGACCATTGTACCTATGACGTCCGCAGGCAATAAGTCCGGTGTAAACTGAATGCGGCTATATTTCGCATCAATCAGAGAAGCAAGCGTTTTAATAGCTAAAGTCTTTGCCAAACCGGGTACACCTTCCAAAAGAACATGACCATCGGAGAGTAATCCGATAAGCAGCGATTCAACCAAATGTTTCTGACCAACAATGATTTGGTCCATACCTGTTGTAAGATTGGTAACGAAAGCACTTTGTCTTTCAATCCGCTCATTCAACTCGCGGATATCAATTGATTCAGCCATAAATACTTAATATTTTATTATTTAAATCCCATTATTTCTATATAAGCCCTGCCAATAGTAGCATAAGGCTTTTTATTTTGCCCCAAAAGTACGCCATATAATTAACGATTGCAACTAATTTTTATTAAAAAACAATGCGAAGTCTTTAGATTAAGGTACTTTCATACGCTTTTGTACATCCATAACACTTCCCCCGGCCGATACAGGGGTAAGGCCGGGGGAATGGAATTTTTATCACTTATTCTTTTGTAAGTTCCGGAATTTTTATTGTTGTGCCGTATGGTACATTATTTGGGTTCTTAATAACGTCCGGATTGTGTTTCACAATATACGGCCACATAGCCTTGGTTCCATAGAATCGCAAGGAGACCCTTGTTAAAGTTTCACCTTCTTTGACCGTATATTTAGTCTTGGTTCCGGTTATTTTATAAGAGGCGGAATCCAAATATACGGATGTTGAAGGTTGCTGCCGGATAACTTTATTTTCAGTTTTGGCAGGTGTCACTGCTTCTTTCTTTTGAGGGACAACCGGTGTCGGAGTGATAGAGGTTTTGGGTGTTTCCGGTTTTATATCTTTCACAGAGTCTTGTTCGACCGTGTCGGATAACTGTACTTCCGGCTTGACAGGCTGAGTTGTTACGGGAGGCATATCAAGAGCATTCTTGTCGGATGACGAAGAGAATAAATCCGGATAATAAATGAATAAAACAACCCCTCCACATAATAACAGAACAAGTATGATGATCGTTATTAAATAAGGAACAGGCGATTTCTCTTTTACAGAAGAATCGGGAATATTCTTTTGGGGAGTCGGCTGTATAGCAGTCTGTGCTACTTCTGCCCCTTTTTTCATCTCGCTCTTACCTTCTTGCGACCGCACTATCGTACTTTCCGGTTTTAGATTTGCCCTCAGAAGCTCTTGTTCTATAATCTCCTCCGCAGTAATTATTTCTTTCTTTTCTACAGGAACTGTTTTCGGTTCTACGACAACAGATTGTGGTTCTATAGATCGTGGTTCTACAATAGGTTGTATCTCTGTAAGAGACATTTCTTCTTTTTCCTCTTCCTTAGGCTGGGATTGTGGCTCGATAGGTTCCGGTATGACTGTCGGAATTACTTCTTCCCCGCTTTCCTCTTCTTCCGTTTCTTCTATAGGAGTGTCCTCTAAAACAGTATTCTCATTTAAAACAACCGTCTCAAAGTGTGCAAAAGGCTTGTTTATCGTATCTCTTAAATTTGCATCCGGAGAAAACGAGACTTTGGTATGACCTTTTATTTGAAAACGTTCCCCAGTGTTCACATTAACACTTTCCCGACTATCTACATCAATAAGTTTGAAAGTACCCAATCCTTTGATTTTTACAGTATTCTCGCTCTCTAAGGCCTGTTCTATCAAAAGAAAAAACTCTTTTACGAACGCCTCAGCATCCTTTTTGGTCATGCTATGTTTTGCTGCCAATAAGTCAGTAAGATCTTGAATTGTTAGTCTTTCATTCATAACGGGGAATATATTTATTTAAACTTATCTTTCAATGTATTACTAGGTCTATAAGATAATACCAGTTTTGGGGGCACCAACATACGCTGTTTGCTTGCCGGATTTATGGAAATGCGTTCCGCCTTTTTCTTTACTTCAAAAGAACCGAATCCCTGTACCGCAATCATGTTGCCTTCTTCCAACTCTTGCGTCATGCTAGCCAACAAAGAATTGATTAATTCAGAAGTATCTTTGATGGTATATCCTAGTCTTTCCGCTAGCTCGGATGTAAATTCCTTATTATTCATACATTTATAACCTTTGCATATAAATCAAAATCGTCCGCATCTATCACTTCCACCTGATAGAACTGCCCAATCTCAAGCTCTTTTTCAGAACTATTAATCAGAACCTCCGGATCCACCTCCGGTGAGTCGAATTCTGTTCGTCCGATATAATAATCCCCCTCCAACCGGTCAATGATAATTTTCATTTGTTTTCCGATTTTAGCGGCGCTCAATTCAGCTGAGATTCCTTGCTGGATATCCATCAGCTCATCAAGTCTGGCTTGTTTAACTTCTTGCGGGATAGAGTCTTCGTACGCTTCCGCAGCATAAGTTCCCTCCTCTTCGGAATAGGCAAAAGCTCCCATTCGGTCAAAACGCACTTTGCGTACAAACTCTTTCAGTTCTTCAAAGTCCTCTTCTGTCTCTCCCGGATGTCCCACCATTAAAGTTGTCCGCAGGTGAATGCCCGGCACTTCTTTACGGAATTGCTCAATCAGTTTATAAGTATCCTCCTTAGTGACTTGACGTCGCATTAATCTCAACATCTTGTCACTGATGTGCTGGAGGGCGATGTCCATATATTTGCATACATTGTCGCGTTCACGCATAACCCGGAACAAATCAGTAGGAAAATGCGCAGGATAGGCGTAATGAAGGCGGATCCACTCTACACCCGGAATGTCGGAGATACGTTCAATTAGTTCCGGAAGCATTTGTTTCTTATATAGATCGACCCCATAATAAGTCAGCTCCTGTGCGATCACTTGAAACTCTTTTACGCCTTGAGATACCAGATACCGGACCTCATCAAGAATTTCATCAATCGGTTTGGATATGTGACGCCCTGTGATGATAGGAATAGCACAATAGGAACATTTCCGGTCACACCCTTCTGATATCTTCAGATAAGCATAATGTCGGGGAGTCGTTAATGTCCGTTCGATATATAATTCATCATGATACGTCTGTCCTAAATCCTGCAACAATTCCTTCCAATTGAACTTGCCATAGAACTTATCTACCTGCGGTATCTCGATTGCCAATTCTTTAAGGTAACGTTCGGAAAGGCAACCCATTACGAAAAGCTTTTTCAAATCACCTTCTTCTTTCCTTTCGGCAAATTCCAGAATCATATTGATGGATTCCTCTTTTGCGTCACCGATAAAACCGCATGTATTAATAACAGCTATTTCACCTTGCGGATTTTCCGTATCATGAGTCACACTGTATCCGACTTCTTCCAATTGACGTATCAATTGTTCCGAGTCTACCAGATTTTTAGAACATCCCAAAGTGATTATATCAATTCTTCTTTTTTTCATGCATTCTCTCCAAACAAAGAATCTACAAACTCATTCTTACGGAATACTTGTAAGTCTTCTATGCCTTCACCTAATCCGATATATTTAACGGGAATCTTGAATTGATCTGATATGCCGATTACAACTCCTCCCTTCGCTGTACCATCCAGTTTTGTAATGGCCATTGCTGTCACTTCCGTTGCAAGAGTGAACTGTTTTGCCTGTTCAAAAGCATTCTGACCTGTAGAACCGTCCAATACCAATAGAACCTCATTAGGAGCATCGGGCACTACTTTCCGCATCACATTCTTTATCTTTGTCAGCTCGTTCATCAAACCGACTTTGTTGTGAAGACGTCCGGCAGTATCAATAATTACAATATCCGCATTGTTGGCAACCGCAGAACTAAGTGTATCGTACGCCACCGATGCAGGGTCGGCACCCATTTTTTGCTTAATGACAGGCACACCTACTCGTTCTCCCCATATCATAAGCTGTTCTACTGCGGCAGCACGGAATGTGTCGGCAGCTCCCAAGTAAACGGACTTGCCTGCTTTTTTGAACTGATAAGCCAATTTGCCAATTGTTGTGGTCTTGCCTACTCCATTCACTCCCACAACCATAATCACGTATGGTTTCTTATCAATAGCTACATCAAAATCAGCTATATCTCCCGAATTGTTCTCAGTCAATAAAGCGGCTATTTCATCGCGTAATATATGATTCAGCTCTTGGGTATTCACATATTTATCTTCCGCTGCACGTTTTTCTATGCGCTTAATTATATTTAAAGTGGTTTCCACACCTACGTCAGATGTGATCAGCACTTCTTCCAGATTATCCAACACTTCGTCATCCACCTTTGACTTACCGGCTACGGCACGAGCTATCTTACTAAAGACACTCTCTTTGGTTTTAGATAATCCTTTATCTAAAGTTTCCTTCTTTTCCTTGGAAAAAAAACTAAAAAATCCCATATTTATAGATGTTTGTATGATACATTATGCTACAAAGATATAACAAAGGATTGGAAAAGTAAAAAAAGAAGCAATAAAAAATCCCCTCATTGTTATCAATGAGAGGATTTTGAATTTATAGCGTGTATGCTATCTCGATTATTTTTTGAAAAAGTCTTGTACTTTTTCGTTCGGAACCATTTGTTCATCAAAAACGTATGCTCCGGTTTTCGGAGATTTTACCATTTTGATAACCTTGGTATAAGCACGACCTTCTTTAGAACCATCGTGCAAACTTGCTACTGTTTTCTTTGCCATGGGTTATACTTCTTTATTATTTAATTTCTTTGTGTACTGTTACTCTTTTCAGAATCGGGTTGTATTTCTTCAACTCAAGTCTTTCTGTAGTATTCTTTCTGTTCTTAGTTGTGATATAACGAGATGTTCCCGGCATTCCACTGTCTTTGTGTTCTGTACATTCCAGAATCACCTGTACTCTGTTACCTTTTGCTTTCTTTGCCATTGTAAGTTTTCTCCTCTACGTTTAGCCGATTACTTTAATGCTTTTCCAATCACAATAACCTTTAGCCACAGCTTCAGTCAGCGCAGCGTCCAGTCCCTTTTTGTTGATAATACGCAGCCCGTTAGCGCAAATGCTAAGGCTGATCCAACAATCTTGTTCTACATAGTAGAACTTTTTGTTAAACAAGTTCAAATCAAAGGTTCTTTTAGTTCTTCTCTTTGAGTGTGAAACATTGTTGCCAATCATGGCTTTCTTTCCGGTAATTTGACAAATCTTCGACATTTCTATCTTATTTTTATAGTTTTATATCTATACTTATTTCAAACAGGACGCAAAGTAAGTACTTTTATCCGTATAAAACAAGAATTTCTTAAAATAATTCACTTATAAGCAGCTATTTTTCTTTATTTGAGTAAATCTCGGAGCATTAGCAACGTATTATTGCCGGCTCTTTCAATATTCATGGCTCTTCCGCGATTTGTTTCCTGCTTGTATGTCCGAATTTCGTTTTTATAACCAGCAGCTATCCATACAGTCCCCACAGGTTTCTCCGGAGTGCCTCCTCCCGGTCCGGCTATTCCCGATGTGGCGACAGCGCAGTCAGTTTTCAATGCTTTCATCGCACCTTTTACCATTTCAATCACCGTTTCTTCACTAACGGCTCCATACTTTTCCAATGTCTCGGAAGACACGTACAAAAGGTCCTTCTTCACTTCATTGGAATAAGCCACTATGCTACCTTTAAAATATTCCGAACTTCCAGCGATAGATGTCAGTCGCTCCGCAATGCTTCCACCTGTGCAACTTTCTGCGGTGGATACGGTTAATTTCCTCTTTTTCAGTAACTCCCCGATGATGACTTCCAATGGGGTGTCTTCTTCGCTGAAAATGTCTTCGCCCAATATTGTTTCCAATTTTGCTTTCTCACGGTTCAGAAGAGTTTCCACTTCTTTCCTGTCATGTCCGCGTCCGGTCAATCTCAGACGGATAATTCCCAGTTTGGGCAGATATGCCAGTTTGATGCAATCCGGTAAGGCGACCTCCCAAGCTTCTAATTTCTCCGCCAACACGGATTCAGGGTAATGTTGTACTAAGAAAGTCTGATGCATAATGACATCTGTTTGAAACCTCTCATGCAGTTTGGGTAATACGCTTTCAGCCATTACGGTAGTCATTTCCTGTGGTACTCCCGGCATAGATACAAGTACTTTGCCGTCTCTCTCGAACCAGCTCACAGAAGCACTTCCTACCGGGTTGTTGATTACCGTACAGTTCTTCGGAACCATTGCCTGACCTTTATTCAGTTTATTCATTGGTATTTTACCGGTCAATACCCGTTTCACGT
Organism: Bacteroides sp. NSJ-39; assembly: GCF_014287315.1. Taxonomy (NCBI): domain Bacteria; kingdom Pseudomonadati; phylum Bacteroidota; class Bacteroidia; order Bacteroidales; family Bacteroidaceae; genus Bacteroides; species Bacteroides sp. NSJ-39. The sequence continues at coordinate 309,380 of NZ_JACOOB010000001.1, forward strand.
TTTCGAAGACTTCTTCGCTGAATATCAGTTCAGTATTGAAGTACTTACAAAGTGTTTGTTTGGTAATATCATCTTTAGTAGGGCCCAGTCCTCCGGTTACTAAAACAATATTTACCCTTTTCATCGCATTATCAATCGCTTCCAGGATCTCTTCTTCTCTATCGCGAACCGATACGATGCGAAGGACTTCAATTCCTATATTATTTAACTCCCGCCCCATCCAGGCGGAATTTGTATCGACAACCTGCCCTATCAGCAGTTCATCACCAATGGTTATAAGCTCGGCAAACATATTTTTCCTGCTTTATTTATTATATATACCTATTATATTATAAGAATATCCCTACTTCATTAAGCTATTCTTCCTGCTTCTTTCTCTCGTTCCACGTACGTGGACTTTATGTTTCGTGTTAATGCTGCCGTCATATTCTCCTAATTCTATCAAGACAAACGGCAAAAGTTACCGTATCCCAATGCTTATATGCCGTTATTCCGATGCAAAAACACGGTTATTGTCACCTATTTTATCATCAATTGTCACTGTTATCACCTATTGTCACTCCTATTATCACCTGTTAAGCAGCTATCATACAAATGATTAGACAGAAAAGTGACAAGTGACAATAGAAAAATAACTTTATAGGGTGACACGAGAATAAGCCGGAAGCTCAATAGAGCAGAAATCTTTATCCAGATATTTGAAATATCCGGTAATGGCAATCATAGCCGCGTTGTCAGTGGTATAGCTGAATTTAGGTATAAAGATATTCCAGCCATACTTTTCCGCATGTTCCCGGAAAGCATTACGCAATCCGTTATTTGCAGAAACTCCTCCCGCTACAGCCACCTCTTTTATCTTATACTCTTTCGCAGCTTTTCGCAGTTTATCCATAAGGATATCTACTACCGTTGCTTCCAATGAAGCTGCCAGATCCACTTTATGATGTTCGATAAAATCAGGATCTTCCTTCATCCAGTCGCGCAATGAATATAAAAATGAAGTTTTCAGTCCACTGAAACTATAATCCAATCCCGGAATATGAGGTTTGCTGAATGTATATGCTTTCGGATTTCCCTGGCGTGCCAGCTTATCGATAATGGGGCCGCCCGGATATCCTAATCCCATAACTTTTGAACATTTATCGATTGCTTCACCTGCAGCGTCGTCAATTGTCTGGCCGAGAATCTCCATGTCATTATAGGCCTTTACCAATATAATCTGCGAATTTCCTCCGGACACTAAGAGGCAAAGGAATGGAAATTGCGGCTGTTTATTTTCTTCTCCTTCAGCTTTAATAAAATGAGCTAAAACATGACCTGTCAGATGATTAACATCAATCATAGGAATCCCGAGAGAACGAGCGAATCCTTTAGCGAAAGAGACTCCGACAAGTAAGGACCCCATTAATCCGGGACCACGTGTAAAAGCTACTGCACTCAACTCTTCCTTAGTGACTCCGGCACGTTTCAACGCTTCATGTACTACCGGTACGATATTTTGCTGGTGTGCCCGTGAAGCCAATTCGGGTACTACGCCGCCGTATGCTTCGTGTACGGCTTGACTTGCTACCACATTTGACAGCAGATAACCATCCTTGATAACGGCTGCCGACGTATCATCACAGGAGGACTCAATTCCTAATATTATTGCACTCATAAGTTATTTAAACTATTAAACGGTGCAAAAGTAATCATAAAACTACGATTCATAACGAACTATTTTATATTTTTGTTCGCAAAATAAAAGTAATCGCTTATCAGAACGCTGAAAAAGACTGTACGCTGGGTAGTTGGTATTGTACTGGGAGTATATATCGGAACTATTGTTTTGCTGAACATACCAAATGTTCAGCAAGCGATGAGTGCGTTTGTCGCCGATGAACTTTCCGAAGTGTTGAAGACGAAAGTGGTAATCGGCAGAATCAATATGGGATTATTGAACCGTATTATCATTGATGATGTATTGCTTGATGACCAAAGTGGACAGGAAATGTTGAAAGTCACCCGTTTGTCTGCCAAGTTCGACATTGTGCCTTTTTTTAAGGGAAAGATTTCTATCAGTAGTGTACAGCTTTTCGGTTTCAATATTAATCTTCGCAAGGAAACACCGGATACTCCTCCTAACTTTAAATTTGTTCTGGATGCTTTTGCTTCCAAAGACACTGTAAAGAAAGAGAGTTCGCTTGATTTGCGTATCAATTCAATATTGATTCGTCGTGGAAGAATGTCTTATCATGTACTTTCGGAAGAAGAGACTCCGGGAAAATTTAATGCCAAGCATATCCAACTTCAGAATATTATAGCCAATATATCTTTGAAAGCATTGAGCAAAGATTCGGTCAATTTGGGAATCAAGCGATTGAGCCTTGATGAGAAGATGTCCGGATTTTCTTTGAAGAAAATGAGCTTGAAGCTGGTAGCCAACAATAAACAGACAAGCATTGATAATTTTGCTATTGAACTGCCCGAGACTTCTTTAAAAATGGATACTATCCACTTGGTGTATGACAGTTTACAAGCATTCGAGCATTTTGCGGAGGAAGTGCATTTCTCTTTCCGCACGTTACCGTCGCAGATTACATTAAAGGACATCTCTCCTTTTGTGCCGGTTCTTTCTCATTTCAAGGAACCGATAACGTTGGACATGGAAGTAAAAGGAACTGTAGACCAGTTGAACTGTTCGCATTTGGAGATTGTGTCGGAGGAACAGCAATTCCGTCTTAGAGGGGATGTCTCGTTACAGGATTTATCACATCCGCAGGATGCGTATGTGTATGGTACTCTTTCCGAACTTTCGGCCAATACCCGTGGGGTAGGCTTTTTAGTACGTAACTTGAATCCGGATTATAATGGAGTTCCTCCCATTCTCGAACGTTTGGGAAATATTAGTTTTCGCGGAGAAATTTCCGGATATTTCACAGACTTGGTAACGTACGGTCAGTTGCGTACAAGTCTGGGAGATGTGAAAACCGACTTAAAGTTAAGTGCGGATAAGAGCAAAGGGCTGTTCGCTTACTCCGGTGCGGTGAAAACAACGGACTTCAAGCTGGGGGAACTATTAGCTAATGAACAGTTGGGAGAAATAACTTTCAATCTGGATGTGCATGGACGGCATATCACAAATCAGCGCCCAACTGTAGAACTGAAAGGCCTGATTGCTTCAATAGATTATAGTAGATACAGGTATGAAAATATCACGCTGGACGGAGAATATAAGCGGGGTGGATTTAACGGTAAGGTAGCATTGGACGATCCGAATGGTTCCGTCTATCTGAACGGGGATGTCAATGTCACTTCCAAAGTTCCTACCTTCAATTTTCTGGCGGTAGTACACAAGGTGCGTCCGCATGATCTTAATCTTACTACTAAATATGCGGATGCGGAGTTTTCGTTGAAATTAAGGGCCAACTTCACAGGTGGTTCCATAGAAGAGATGATTGGAGAAATCAATGTCGATAGTTTGGAATTTACGGCTCCGGATAAAGAGTATTTCATGAAGAACATGAATATTCGGGCTACAAAGAAAAATGACGAAAACCAATTGAAGCTGACTTCTGAGTTTCTGACGGCTGATGTAGAAGGGAAATTCCAATACCACACCTTGCCCGCCAGCATTCTTAATATTATGCGGAAATATATTCCGTCTCTGATATTGCCGCCTAAAAAAGAATTTGAAACGCATAATAATTTTCAGTTTGATATACATATCTATAATACGGATATTCTATCTACCATCTTTGATATTCCATTGACAATATATACCCATTCTACTTTGAAAGGATATTTCAACGATCCTTTGCAGCGTCTGCGTGTAGAGGGGTATTTTCCCCGTTTGCAATATAAGAATAACTTTATAGAATCGGGTATGGTTCTTTGTGAGAATCCAGCGGATCATATTCGTGCGTTAGTTCGTATGACCAATCTGAAAAAGAAAGGAGCGGTTAATCTTTCTTTGGATGCGCAAGCCAAAGATGATAATGTCAGTACAACCTTGAATTGGGGTAATAATGCGGCTGTAACGTATAGCGGACAGTTGGCGGCTGTAGCTAAGTTTCTCCGTACGGAAGGAGAAAAACCGCTCTTAAAGGCAACGGTAGACGTGAAGCCTACTGATGTAATATTGAATGATACGCTTTGGAAAATACATCCTTCGCAAGTGGTAGTGGATTCGGGAAAAGTGGATGTGAACAATTTCTATTTCAGCCATCAAGACCGTTATGTACGTATCAACGGACGTCTGTCTGACAATCCCGAAGACTCGGTCAAGGTTGACTTGAAGGATATCAATATGGGATATGTGTTTGATATTGCCAGTATATCGGATGATGTAAATTTTGAGGGAGATGCTACGGGAACGGCATACGCGTGCGGTGTGTTGAAGAAACCTGTCATGAATACTCGTTTGTTTATAAAGAATTTCTCTCTCAATCAGGGACGATTGGGAGATTTGGATATATATGGTGAATGGGACAATGAGAATAGAGGAATCCGGTTGGATGCGTTTATCCAGGATATTGCTCCTTCTCCTTCGCGCGTCACGGGTATTATTTATCCGTTGAAACCGGAGAGCGGACTTGATTTGAATATTGAAGCGAATGAATTGAATTTGAAGTTCCTCGAACACTATATGAGAAGCATCGCTAATGATATAAAAGGACGCGGAACAGGTAAGGTGCATTTTTATGGCAAGTTCAAGGGATTGAATCTGGATGGTGCAGTAATGACAGATGCATCTATGAACTTCGATATTCTGAATACTCACTTTGCCATCAAAGATACCATTCATCTGGCTCCTGGTGGATTGACATTCAATAATATACATATTTCCGATATGGAGGGACATACGGGAAAATTAAACGGATATCTGCATTATAAATATTTCAAGAATCTGAATTATCGTTTCGAGATACAGGCTGATAATATGCTTGTGATGAATACGAAAGAATCGGCGGATATGCCTTTCTATGGAACTGTATATGGAACCGGAAATGTAATGTTGTCCGGCAATGCTGCACAAGGGCTGGAAGTGAATGCGGCCATGACAACGAATAGGAATACGATCTTTACCTATATTAATGGTAGTGTAGCGTCGGCTACCAGTAACCAGTTTATTAAATTTGTAGATAAAACGCCACGTCGGACTATTCAGGATTCTGTTCAAATTATCTCTTATTATGATCAGATACAACAAAAACGTCAAGCAGAGACAGAAGAACAAAAAACGGATATCCGGTTGAATATTTTGGTGGATGCAACTCCCGATGCCACTATGCGGATTATTATGGACCCGGTTGCCGGAGATTATATCAGTGGAAAAGGAACGGGAAATATCCGGACGGAATTTTATAATAAAGGAGATGTCAAGATGTTCGGTAACTACCGGATCAATCAGGGAGTGTATAAATTCAGTTTGCAAGAAGTGATCCGCAAGGACTTTTTGATTAAAGATGGAAGTACAATTACTTTCAATGGTGCGCCTTTGGATGCAAATATGGATATACAGGCTTCTTATACCGTAAATTCGGCTTCATTAAATGATTTGATGCCGGATGCTTCGTCCATTATACAGCAGCCCAATGTGCGGGTTAATTGTATAATGAATTTAAGTGGTATGTTGGTGCGTCCTACTATCAAATTGGGTATCGAACTTCCGAATGAAAGAGATGAGGTACAGACATTGGTACGCAATTATATCAGCACTGAAGAGCAGATGAATATGCAGATTCTTTATTTGTTGGGAATTGGTAAGTTCTATACGGAAGACGCTCGTAATAATAATCAGAACTCGAATGTCATGTCATCGGTGCTATCCTCCACTCTGTCCGGTCAGTTGAACAATGCGCTGTCGCAGGTTTTTGAGACGAATAACTGGAATATCGGAACAAATTTGAGTACAGGAGACAAAGGTTGGACAGATATGGAAGTGGAGGGTATTCTTTCCGGACAGTTGCTGAATAACCGGTTATTGATTAATGGAAATTTCGGTTATCGGGATAACCCGATGGCGAATACGAATTTTGTCGGTGATTTTGAAGCAGAATGGCTGATTAATCGTTCAGGGGATATTCGTTTGAAGGCATACAATGAAACGAATGACCGTTATTATACAAAAACAAATCTAACCACACAAGGGGTGGGAATTATGTATAAGAAGGATTTTAATAAGTGGAGCGACCTGTTTTTCTGGAATAAATGGAAAATACGTAATAAACGGGAAAGGGAGAAATCGGAAAAGGACGGGCAGCAACCGACGGATAGTATTATAACAAAATGACATACAAACATCTATAATCTATCACTTTAAATACATATAGATAGAAATTAAGCGATGACAGAGTCCTATTATATAGGCTTTATCATCGCTTATTTTATTTACCGGATAACCTTTTCATTTATGGAATGACATTTCCATCACTATCTATATTTACTGTAAGATCAGTCTCTCCTAATTCTAAATCAATGCGATAATATTTTGTGTCATTAGCTTTTTCGATATACTCTGCGTCATCCAAATTATATTCTTTATATTGCTTTTCGATAACATTCCTAATAGTCTCCGGAAGTTCATTTTTATGCACTTCCCATGAAGTCGAATACCAGTTTCCGTTCGAATCGAATAATATTTCTTTATGGATTCTGTTATGAATGATGTCCACTTCCGTATATCCGTAATACTTATCATTTCGGTCGTTTTCTATATCTACTTCCATGATAAGAGCATTTGAATAGTTTTTATAAATGAAATTCTTTATGGCCTCTGTCAGTTGAACAGGGAGATATTCATCTTCATCATTATCTGTGTCAACAATACTCTTTATCAATGTTCCATTGGCAGAATAGTGCAAATCCACCTCTTGATTTTGTTTTTCCACTTCGATTACATAAATAATTTCAAAACCATCCCGTTCTAATTTATCTACATCATCTACTTTCCAAGTAAGATAATATTCGCTGTTTTCAAAAGAGGCCTGTATTTCTTGGGGCAATGCAGAGAGAGGAATATCCGTTTCAGTCATTTTCCATATTCCGTCCTGTGTAAACCAGGCAGATATTTCATACTGGTCATAGAAATCAGCGACATAATATCCGGCCTTACTTTCCCATTTTACATTCGTTACATTCGGGTATTTGGATGATAAGGCATTCTGTAACTCTACAGGTACGTTCAGTGATTCGTCATCATTATTGTCACAACTTTGTAAACTCCATATAGCACTTAGTGCCAGTAAAAAAGCAAATTTTTTTAGTTTCATTATCAGTCTGTTTTAAAAGGTTTAATTAATCAATATCAATCAAATTAAATTTCAAGTCGAATTTCAATTCCGTACGGTTGGACAGTTTTACTTCATAATCTTTTTTATCCCTCTCTATTTTCAGGATTTTAGCATCGGGATAATTGGTCGTTACATATTTTTGAATTGTTGCAGGAATAATAGCTGTAGGTACCGCGCTATATTTGCAATTCACTTCTTCCCAGTTTCCTTTGTTATCAAATTCTACTTTATCGCCATTAGTGAAAATCACTTCATAACTTTTATAGAAGAAATCACTTTCCATTTTGGCTAATGCTACTTTGCTGTCGGCAAAATGCTGTTTGATAAACTGCTGTGCCTGTTGTGGCATTTGAGTTACCTGAATAGGTTTGTCGTCATCTGCACGAGCTACTGTTTGCAATGTAAAAAGACATACTAATAAGAATACTAACTTTTTCATAATCGTTGTTTTTTAAATATTGGTTTTTACTACTATTATTAATTTCACATTGCAAAGATGAAAGGAGAATCTGAAAAGATTTGGGAATTTTGAGAATTATCAAGAAAAAAATCTCATAAAAATATAGTGACGCTATCCTGTTAACATAGCGTCACTATTTATATAAGGATACCGTCATTGTCCTATAGCGATAGCGTCATATAATTTCTTCTTGATATTAGATTCTTTAGGATTCTTTTAAAACTACTAATATACACATCGTTTATTTTTGCACACACGAATTTGACGATATTCATATTAAATAACCATAAGAACTTTTTTATGACTATGAGAACAAATTATTTTTTATTATTCGCTATTCTATTGGGAGTTATTCCCATGAGTTACACGCACGCCAATGATTCAATACCGAAAAGCGTGATTCTGTACACACCTTACACAAAAATCTCCGTATCGCCCGGAGCGTCAATTGATTACAGTATTGATCTTATTAACAACACGGACCAATTGACGAATGCGAATCTTTCTGTTAGCGGATTATCCTCCAGTTGGAAACACGAAATGAAATCCGGTGGCTGGAGTCTTAGCCAGTTGTCGGTACTTCCCAAAGAGAAAAAGACTTTTAATTTAAAAGTCGAAGTTCCATTAAAAGTGAATAAAGGCAATTATCATTTTGTGGTATATGCTGGAAACGCCAAACTTCCCTTGGATGTGGTGGTTGCTCAAAAAGGAACGTACCAAACCGAATTTACTACTGACCAGCCCAATATGCAGGGAAATTCGAAATCAACCTTCACTTTCAGTGCTACTTTAAAGAATCAGACCGCCGATCAGCAACTATATGCTTTGATGGCTAATGCCCCCAGAGGGTGGAATGTCGTTTTTAAACCGAACTACAAACAAGCCACTTCTGCACAAGTAGAGGCAAACAGTACACAAAATGTAAGTATAGATATTACCCCTCCTGCCAATGTAGAAGCCGGTAGCTATAAAATTCCGGTACGTGCTGCTACAGGTACAACTTCTGCCGAATTGGAACTGGAAGTAGTTGTCACCGGTTCTTATCAAATGGAACTGACTACTCCTCGCGGGTTATTGAGCACAGATGTCACAGCTGGTGATGTGAAGAAAATAGAGCTGGAAGTAAGAAACACTGGTTCTTCATTACTGAAAGACATTCAGTTGTCTGCCAATAAACCTGCAGACTGGGAAGTTACTTTTGAACCTTCAAAGGTTGACGCATTAAAAGCTGGAGAGACATCAACGGTAATGGCTACTTTGAAAGCTTCTAAAAAAGCGCTGCCCGGGGACTATGTGACTACTATCATGGCCAAAACTCCTGAAGTAAATGCCGACGCGCAGTTCAGAATTGCGGTAAAAACTCCGATGATATGGGGATGGGTAGGTGTGCTTATCATCATTGCTACTATCGGTGTGGTTTACTATCTGTTCCGTAAATATGGAAGGAGGTAAATGATGGGCGAACAAGTGATCGTACTTACCGATTTGACCAAACAATATGGTAATTTCACTGCTGTAGATCATATTCGCCTGAATATCCGGAAAGGGGAAATCTTCGGGTTGCTGGGACCGAATGGTGCCGGAAAATCAACTACTATCTTAATGATGCTAGGGTTGACGGAGCCTACTTCGGGAACAGTTGAAATCTGTGGAATAAATTCTACCACTCATCCTATTGAAGTAAAAAGGAGGATAGGTTATTTGCCTGAAGATGTAGGATTTTATGATGATATGACAGGACCGGAGAACTTGATCTATACAGCGCGATTAAATGGTATTCCTGATAAGGAGGCGAAAACCAAAGCTATGGAACTGATGAAGCGGGTAGGCCTTGAAGAACAGTTAACCAAAAAGACCGGAAAATATTCTCGTGGTATGAGACAGCGGTTGGGATTGGCTGATGTGCTTATTAAAAATCCGGAGATTATTATCCTCGATGAACCGACTTCAGGAATTGACCCGGCCGGTGTTCAGGAGTTTATCGAACTGATTCGCTGGTTGAGTAAGGAAGAGGGGTTGACTGTACTTTTCTCTTCCCATCACTTGGATCAGGTACAGAAAGTATGCGACCGGGTTGGTTTGTTTAGTAATGGCCAATTACTTGCGTTGATCGATATGGCAGAACTGAAAGACAAGAAACAGGAATTGTCTGATATTTATAACCATTATTTTGAGGAAGGAGGAGAAAGACATGAATAAAGTCAATCATCCTTTTTGGGTGATCGTCAACAAGGAAATTTCCGACCATGTCAAAAGTTGGCGGTTCATTATATTAATAGGTATTATAGCGCTTACCTGCATGGGATCGCTATATACAGCACTCACAAATATTGGTGAAGCTATCAAGCCTAATGATCCGGACGGCTCGTTTTTATTTTTGAAGTTGTTTACGGTTTCAGATGGGACTCTCCCCTCTTTTGTATTGTTTATTAACTTCTTAGGACCTTTATTAGGAATCGCCTTAGGATTTGACGCAGTCAATTCCGAACAAAATAAAGGAACATTGAGCCGTATGCTGTCCCAGCCTATTCATCGTGATTGCATTATCAACGCGAAGTTTGTGGCTGCTCTAATTGTAATAGGTATCATGCTGTTTGTATTGGGCTTTTTGGTAATGGGCTGTGGATTGATTGCCATTGGCATTCCTCCTACAGCAGAAGAGTTTTGGCGAATTGTTTTCTTCATCATTACCAGTATCTTTTATGTAGCATTTTGGCTGAATTTAGCTATTTTGTTTTCACTTCGTTTTCGTCAGGCAGCGACTTCTGCGTTGGCATCGGTGGCTGTTTGGTTGTTCTTTAGCGTATTCTATACCATGATTGTTAATTTGGTGGCAAAAGGTTTGAGTCCGTCACAGATGGCGTCGCCTTATCAGATTATCAGTTATCAAAAGTTTATTTTGGGATTGATGCGTTTGGCACCGAGTGAATTGTTTAATGAAGCTACCACTACATTATTGATGCCTTCTGTTAGAAGTTTGGGACCATTGACTATGGAACAGGTGCAGGGAGCTATTCCCAGTCCGCTTCCGTTGGGACAAAGTCTTTTAGTCGTATGGCCGCAACTGACAGGACTGATTGCAGCAACAGTTATCTGTTTCGCTATCTCTTATATCATGTTTATGAGGAGAGAAATACGATCCCGATAACTGACTCACCATAAAAGACGCAAAGGACACAGAGAAATAAGTTAAATGAATACAGCTGATAGATCAGATGATGATTACTGATCGGTTATTCACTTTTTACTCCGTGTCCTTTGTGTTTTCTGAATAAAAAATTATTGTCTGGAAATCTCGAAGCAGTGTTCTTTCTGTTCGAAGTAATATCTTATACTCAAGTGTTGCAAACGACAGATAGAATCGGCTATTGCTAGTCCCAGACCTGTAGATCCTTCCTTTTTAGTTCCTTGATAGAAACGTTCGAAGATATGTTCCTTATCCAACGGATTTTCTACTCCTGAATTTCGGAAAGTGATACTGTTTTTGGTGACAGTGATCCGGATATGTCCCCCGTCAATGTTATGTACAAATGCATTTTTTAGGAGATTCGTGAGTAAAGCAACAGCCAGAGATTCGTTCATTGTCACATTGAAAATGTCCTGTTCATCGATAGTTACTTCTATGTTACGATAGTCGTAAACTTCTTCGTAATCTTGCAGATATTGTTTGAGAAGTCCATTTAGTTCCAATTGCTTGGTATCCGTAAACTGGCCATTGTCAATTTTAGTAAGCAATAGTAGAGATTTGTTTAATTTAGTGATGTATTCTAAAGTCTGGTGGGTTTTCATCAGTTCTTCCAGTTGTTTTTCTGATAACGAATCATCTTCCATCAACATTTCCAATCGGTTACGGCAGATAGCAAGTGGAGTTTGTATCTCATGTGAAGCATTTCCGATAAATTGTTTTTGTTGTTCGAACATCTGCTCCGTACGTTCTACATAACGAATAGCAGCCTCATTTAATTTTCGGAATTCCGTGATTTGGGTTTCGTTACTCAACGGCTTATTCTTTTTTCCTGTTTGATAACCGTCCAGCCAATGAAGAAGCACATAGAGCGGTCGCATATTCCGATAGAACACCCATACGGAAATGATAATAATGCAGAATAACAGAGCTACATACAAAAATATAATCCATACTTGGATGGCATCTCTCAAGTCATCTTTTTCAATGCTGGGAGTCGATACTGTCAGTTCGTGGTATCGTCCTTCATCGTCTTTAAAGATAGTAGTAAGAATACGTGCCGGTTCGGTTTCTTCTTTTTCTTCAATATATACCATAGAGTCTTTATATTGAATATCCTCCCGGCTTTCCGCATATTCTTTGCTTACTTCCATCATATAATATTGATTGTTGGAGCCGTTGGTTTTAGAAGGTAGCTCCTCTCCTGCCAATGCCCGGATAATGATGGTTTCCGAATAATCTTCCAGAGCGTCATCCACTTCATCGTTGACTTCATCAATCATCGTAACATAAAAAAATATAGCCCAGACCGTCAGTATGAAGGTCAAAGCAAGCGTAATACGAAGAATGATGTAATATATTAATTTCATGGACAATATTCTCTTTCTTTTTTTATTCTACTACCATTTTATACCCAAACCCATAGACCGCTTTGATTTCAATGTTTGCACCCGAATCTTTGAGCTTTTTGCGAAGATTCTTAATCTGTGCATATATGAAGTCAAAATTATCAACCTGGTCAATATGATCTCCCCATACTGATTCGGCCAAAGTGTTTTTATTGATTAATCTTCCGGGACGATTGATAAAATATAACAGGATGTCATACTCTTTTCTATTTAGCTCCACTTCCTGATCGTTGACAAATACACGATATTTATCCGGTTCTATTCGTACATTACCTTGGCGGATATCAATTTCTCCGTCATGCTGATGACGGCGAATCACGCTTTTAATCCGTGCATTTAGTTCAACCAAATGAAATGGCTTCGGTAAATAATCATCCGCTCCCAGTTCCAGTCCCAAAACTTTGTCTTCCAAGGAGTCCTTTGCGGAAATAATAATTACGTTCTCCCGTTTATGGAGAGCTTTCAGCCGTTCAAGAAGATCAAGTCCGCTTCCGTCCGGTAGCATGATGTCCAATAAGATACAATCATAGTCGTAGTCTTCAACTTTGCGTAGAGCAGAATTAAAGTCACTGGCTGTTTCCACAACGTAACGTTCTTTTTCAAGTGAACATTGAATCAGTTCTCTTAAAGAGGGTTCGTCTTCTACAATCAATATCTTCATAACTTTGTCTCCTTTCTTTTTTACAGCTACAAAGAAAAGGGATATTTCTGAAATAAAACTGAAATGGATTGAAAAAAGAGTTTGAAATAACTATTGAATGTCCTATGAACTATTAGGACAGGTCACAAATAATATAATATGGAAGGAAAAAAGAAAAGGATGAAAGCGATTGAATCGTTTCCATCCTTTTTATAATTATGTGTGATTTCTATTTAATAAGAACGTGCAAATATCACGCGGCAAGCAGATGGTTTGCCTGTTACCATACATTTACCCGGTTCCTTGTCTCCCGGAACAAATGAATCGAACGGAATACAACGAATGGTTGCTTTGGTTTCTTCCTTAATCTTTTCTTCCGTTTCAGTGGTTCCGTCCCAATGAGCCAGAATAAATCCGCCTTCTTCGATTTTTTCTTTAAATTCGTCGTAAGTATCTACTGTTGTAATCTTGGAGTTACGGTAGTCCAATGCTTTCTTGTAGATATTAGCCTGCATTTCTTCAAGCAAGTTCTGAACATACGTTTCAATGCCTTCACAAGTAACTGTTTCTTTTTCCAGTGTATCACGGCGCATCACTTCCATGGTGTTGTTTTCAAGGTCGCGACCACCCATAACCAAACGAACAGGTACACCTTTCAATTCATAGTCGGCGAATTTAAAGCCCGGACGTTTATTATCTGCATTGTCATATTTAACAGAGATACCTAATGCTTTCAGTTTCGCTACAATGCCTTCTACTTTAGCATCGATTTGTTTCAGTTGTTCGTCATTCTTATAGATAGGAACGATCACTACCTGAATAGGAGCCAAATGCGGAGGTAATACCAATCCGTTATCATCCGAGTGAGTCATAATCAATGCACCCATCAAACGGGTAGAAACGCCCCATGAAGTAGCCCAAACATACTCCAACTTGTTTTCTTTATTAACAAATTGAACATCGAATGCTTTTGCAAAGTTTTGTCCCAGGAAGTGGGAGGTACCACTCTGCAACGCTTTTCCATCCTGCATCATGGCTTCAATTGTATAAGTATCAAGTGCACCGGCAAAACGTTCGTTGGCTGATTTTACTCCCTTTACAACAGGAACGGCCATATATTTTTCTGCAAATTCACCATATACATTCAACATTCTGATTGCTTCTTCCTCTGCTTCTTCACGGGTAGCATGAGCGGTATGTCCCTCTTGCCACAGGAATTCGGCAGTACGCAGGAAAAGACGGGTACGCATTTCCCAACGCATTACGTTAGCCCATTGATTACATAAGATAGGCAGATCACGATAGGAATTAATCCAATTTTTATAAGTATTCCATATAATGGTTTCAGAAGTCGGACGAATAATGAGTTCTTCTTCCAATTTTGCTTCAGGATCCACGATAACTCCTTTTCCATCCGGAGAATTTTTCAAACGGTGATGAGTTACTACGGCACACTCTTTTGCGAAGCCCTCCACGTGTTCTGCTTCACGACTTAAGAATGATTTCGGGATTAATAGCGGGAAGTAGGCATTTACGTGTCCTGTTTCCTTGAACATATCGTCCAATTGACGTTGCATTTTTTCCCAGATAGCGTATCCGTAAGGCTTAATCACCATACATCCGCGTACAGCAGACTGTTCTGCCAAATCAGCTTTTACCACCAAATCGTTATACCACTGTGAGTAATTCTCACTACGTTTGGTTAGATCTTTCAGTTCTTTTGCCATTATATTTTTCTATTTAAGTTTTCCAGAGTGTTAAAACAGGGTGCAAAAATACGAAAAATGCATGAAATGCCCTATTCTTCATACATTAATTTATTCATATAAAAAATCAGGCAGTTATCTATGAACTGCCTGATTTTCAAATGAGCGGTAAACGAGGCTCGAACTCGCGACCCCCAGCTTGGGAAGCTAGTGCTCTACCAACTGAGCTATTACCGCATACTTGCTAATGTTTCCGGGCTAAGAAGCCCTATGAAACGGTGATGCAAAGGTAAACATAATTTTTATATCTCAAACAAAATCTTCTACTTTTTAATGGGAGAAAAAGTAGAAATGAACAAACTTCTCTTTTTATCTGTTAGAATGTCTCAATATAAGATATAACCTAACCAGTATGAAAAAAAATAAGTTACTTTTTGTACTATTGACTTTGCCTTTTTCCATCAGTCAGATAGATGCACAGACACCATTAAGTTTTGAAGAATCATTGTATCTGCTCAATCAGGGCAATCGGAGCTTGAAAATTGCAGATAAAAGTATTGAGATAGCCAAAGCGGAACGTGATAAACTAAATGCTTTTTGGTATCCCAGTCTTCAGTCCACAGGTGCATTTGTGCATATGTCGGAAAAGATTGAAGTGAAGCAGCCTTTGTCACAGTTTACCGATCCGGCGAAAGACTTTGTACATTCTATTATTCCGGATGATCAGATCATTTCATCAATATTAGATAAAATAGGTGCGAACACACTTGTATTTCCTTTGACTCCACGCAACTTGACTACTGTCGATTTGTCTGCAGAATGGGTCCTTTTCTCAGGTGGAAAACGTTTCCGAGCAACTAATATCGGAAGAACGATGGTTGATCTGGCACAGGAGAACCGGGCACAAGTATCCGCCAATCAACAGAATTTATTGGCAGAGAGCTATTATGGCCTTCGGTTGGCACAACAGGTCGTGATTGTTCGTGAAGAAACATATAATGGATTGAAAAAACACTATGAGAATGCCTTGAAGTTAGAAGCTGCAGGTATGCTTGATAAAGCCGGAAGACTTTTTGCCCAAGTAAATATGGATGAAGCTAAGCGTGCATTGGAAGCTGCACGAAAAGAAGAAACAGTAGTGCAAAGTGCTTTAAAAGTTTTGCTGAATAAAAAAGATACAGATACTGATATAGCACCTACTTCTCCCCTTTTTATGAATGATTCAATACCTCCTAAGATGCTTTTTGACTTCTCTGTAAACAGCGGGAACTATACGCTTAACCAGTTACGGTTACAGCAGCATATTGCCAAGCAAGAAGTACGGATTGCACAAAGTGGCTATATGCCGAATATAGCCCTTTTCGGAAAACAAACCTTATATTCGCATGGTATTCAGAGTAATTTGTTACCGAGTACGATGATAGGTATCGGGTTTACGTGGAATCTGTTCGATGGTTTGGATCGTGAGAAGAAAATACGCCAATCGAAGTTAACGGAACAGACGCTTGCTTTAGGGCAAATGAAGGCTCGTGACGATTTGGCTGTTGGTATAGATAAGTTATATACGCAGTTGCAAAAAGCGCAGGATAATGTGAAGGCATTGAATGCGACAATTGCTTTAAGTGAAGAATTGGTTCGTATCCGGAAGAAATCTTTCACTGAAGGAATGGCAACTTCTACCGAGGTTATTGATGCTGAAACCATGCTTGCCAATGTAAAGGTGGCTCGTTTGGCAGCATATTATGAATATGATGTGGCACTGATGAATCTACTTTCACTCTGTGGCACACCTGAACAATTTGCAAACTATCAACCTAAACCATAACAAACAATGAAATTAGCTAGTAGAATCCTTTCATGGGCCTTCGTCATTATTATGTTCGCTGTCGGTGTTTTTACAGCGCTGGGAATTATATTGATGCATAAACAACCGTTAGTTCTTCAAGGGCAAGCGGAAGCGACTGAAATTCGTATTAGTGGAAAACTTCCCGGGCGTATAGACACATTCTTTGTCCAGGAAGGTGATTGGGTACATCAAGGGGATACTCTTGTTGTAATCAATAGTCCTGAAATATATGCCAAGTATCAACAAGTAAATGCTTTGGAACAGGTTGCCGTACAACAGAATAAAAAAATAGATGCTGGAACCCGTCGCCAGATTGTAGCTACTGCATTACAGCTCTGGAACAAGACAAAGAGTGATCTCGGTCTTGCTCAAACAACGTATAATCGTATTCTTACTTTATATAAAGATAGTGTTGTAACTTCTCAGAGAAAAGATGAAGTGGAAGCGATGTATAAAGCAGCTGTTGCAGCCGAACGTGCAGCGTATGAACAATACCAGATGGCTGTAGATGGTGCACAAAAAGAAGATAAAGCGTCTGCCGCCAGTATGGTAGACGCTGCCAAAAGTACAGTGGATGAAGTTTCTGCTTTATTGCTCGATGCACGGCTGACAGCACCGGAGGACGGGCAAATAGCAAGCATCTTCCCAAAACGTGGAGAGTTGGTTGCACCGGGTACTCCTATTATGAATTTGGTAGTAATGGATGATGTACATGTTGTTCTCAATGTGCGTGAAGATCTGATGCCGCAGTTTAAAATGGGGGAAACTTTCATCGCAGATATACCTGCTATTGGTAAAAAAGATGTTGAATTTAAGATATACTATATTAGTCCGCTAGGTAGCTTCGCCACGTGGAAATCAACCAAGCAAACCGGAAGTTATGATTTGCGCACATTTGAGATTCATGCTCGTCCGACGCAAAAGGTAGATGATCTGCGTCCCGGTATGTCTGTGTTGCTAACGCTAAATTAATCGGCAAATAAAATTAATCATAGAATGGATTTATCACAAACATATTCACCTTTTCGCTCCGTACTGCTCAGAGAGTGGCGGCGAATGACGTCACGACGCCTTTATTTCGGTGTCTGTATTGTCCTGCCGTTGTTTACTCTCTTTTTTATGGCTACCATTTTCGGTAACGGGCAGATGGAGAATATCCCGATAGGCATTATCGACCAAGACAATACTGCTACTTCACGGGCTATTACACGGAATATCTCTGCAGTGCCCACTTTTAAGGTAGTAAAACATTATGTAAATGAGGCTGCAGCCCGCGAGGCCGTACAGAAAAAAGAAATCTACGGGTATCTTTCCATACCTCCGAGATTTGAACAGAATGCTATCACCGGAAAGAATGCAACTCTTTCCTATTATTATCATTATGCCTTGTTGTCGGTAGGTGGTGAGCTCATGGCTGCCTTTGAAACGTCATTGGCTCCCGTATCCTTATCTCCCATTATAATGGAAGCGGTATCTCTCGGGGCAGACCAACAGCAAATTACTACATTCCTGTTACCGGTACAAGCCAACAACCACCCGATATATAATCCGAGCCTGGATTATTCCGTTTATCTGAGCCAGCCGTTTTTTTTCGTATTATTTCAGGTATTGCTTCTCCTGACTACCGTATATACAGTCGGAATTGAAATCAAATTCCGCACAGCTACAGATTGGCTGGCTACTGCTAAAGGCAATATGATAACTGCCGTTTTGGGTAAACTACTCCCCTATACCTTTATATATATTCTGATAGGATGGCTGGGTAATTATGTCATGTTCGGTATCCTGCATATTCCTTTTCAAGGAAGCTGGTGGCTGATAAACATGATAACCGTACTCTTTGTTATTGCTACACAGGCTCTCGGATTATTCATATTTTCCCTGTTCCCGGCAGTCTCTCTGGTAATAAGTGTTGTTTCTATGGTAGGTTCATTGGGGGCTACTTTATCTGGAGTAACTTTTCCGGTTTCTAATATGTATCCGTTAGTAAGAGATGCCTCTTATCTGTTCCCTGTCCGTCATTTTACAGAGATGATACAAACCATGCTTTACGGAGGTGGTGGATTCATCTATCTTTGGCCGTCAATGGTGATACTCTGCATCTTCCCCTTGCTGGCTTTGTCATTACTACCCCATTTAAAACGAGCTATAGAAAGTCATAAATATGAAAACATTAAGTAAATTACAACAGCTATCATTTGTTATCCGTCGGGAGTTTCTTGCCATAAGTACTAGTTATGCTGTTTTACTGGTGTTGATGGGAGGAATTTTCATGTATGGATTGCTTTATAATTATATGTACGCTCCTAATATTGTAACGGATGTTCCTGTTGCCGTTGTTGATAATTCCCACAGCGAATTGAGTCGTAATTTTATTCGATGGCTGGATGCGACCCCTCAAGCGGAAATTTATGATCAGGCAATTGACTATCATGAAGCCAAAGAGTGGATGAAAGAAGGAAAAGTGCAAGGAATACTTTACTTGCCGCATGATTTTGAGGAGCGGGTATTTCGCGGAGATGAAGCTGTATTTTCTTTATATGCAACGACCGATGCCTTCCTCTATTTTGAAGCATTACAAGGCGCTTCTTCACGTGTCATGTTAGCTATCAATGATAAATATCGGTCGGATGGTGCTGTTTTTTTACCCCCTCAAGGATTATTGGCAGTAGCTATGGCAAAACCGATAAATGTAGTGGGAACTGCACTCTATAATTATACGGAAGGATATGGCTCTTATCTGATTCCGGCAGTCATGATGATCATTATTTTCCAGACTTTGCTAATGGTGATAGGTATGTTGACCGGTGACGAACATACCAACAGAGGAATTCGTGCTTATACACCTTTTGGGTATGGCTGGGGAGTTGCCATTCGTTTGGTGACGGGAAAAACTTTTGTATATTGTGCCTTATATGCAGTCTTTTCTTTTTTCTTATTAGGACTCCTTCCCTATTTCTTTAGTATTCCTAATATTGGAAATGGATTTTACATTATATTATTGTTAATACCTTATCTGATGGCCACTTCTTTTTTAGGATTGGCTGCTTCGCGATATTTTACAGATTCGGAAGCTCCATTACTCATGATTGCTTTTTTTTCGGTTGGATTAATATTTCTTTCCGGAGTTTCTTATCCTATGGAATTAATGCCGTGGTATTGGAAAATAGTACACTATATTCTTCCGGCTGCACCGGGTACACTTGCCTTTGTAAAGCTAAACTCTATGGGTGCCGATATGGCAGACATAAAACCGGAATATATAACTTTGTGGATTCAGACGATTGTTTATTTTATTATTAGCATATGGGGCTATAAAAGCAACTTAGCAAGTCAAAAAAACAACTTTAGTAACAAAAAACTTTCTAAATGAAAGTTTTTAATAGAATATTCTATATTTCTTTGTTTTTCTCATTGCTTTTGTATAAGTTTGTTAACTTTTATTTCCCAATGCTTATTAGAAGTCGTTAAAAACAAATGCCTATATGAAATACATCATCTATATTCTCCTCTTTTTTCCTATTTGGGTCACTGCACAAACATACA
This sequence comes from Bacteroides sp. NSJ-39, assembly GCF_014287315.1. Taxonomy (NCBI): domain Bacteria; kingdom Pseudomonadati; phylum Bacteroidota; class Bacteroidia; order Bacteroidales; family Bacteroidaceae; genus Bacteroides; species Bacteroides sp. NSJ-39. The sequence continues at coordinate 329,445 of NZ_JACOOB010000001.1, forward strand.
AATATATAGGGATAGAAGAAGGTTTGAGCAATCGAAGGATATTCAGTATACAAAAAGACGCTGAAGGATATATGTGGTTTCTTACCAATGAAGGCATGGATCGCTACAATGGCAAGGATATCAAACATTATAGACTGAATAAAGATGATAATTCTCTGGAATCTCCTATTCATTTAGGATGGATATATACCAATCCCCATATAGGAACATGGGTGATTGGCAAACAAGGACGTGTCTTCCAATATGAAAGGAAATATGATGATTTCAAGCTGGTATATAAGTTGCCGAATAGTCTGGAAACCATTAGTTACGGCTATATGGACCGGAATAATAATATTTGGTTATGCCGTAAACACTCCATATTATTGTATAACACAGAAAATGCTCAGATACTTCAATTTACCAATATTCTACACAGCAACATCACTGCAATCGAACAAGTGGACGACCATCATTTTTTTATATCAACGGAGACTGGTGTTCGATATCTTAAATTGGAAAATGGTACTTTGAAAATTATTCCTGCCGAAACATTGGATTATTTCCATGTGCAGGTAAACGAATTATATTACCATCAAGTATCAAAACGACTGCTTATCGGTTCGTTTGAGAGAGGCCTATTTGTATATGATATGAATAACCGGGAAATAATAAAGCCCGAAGTTGATTTAAGTGATGTAAGTATTACCTGCATGGCACCATTGGATGAATCACAGTTATTGATATCAACTGAAGGTATGGGAGTCTATAAGATTAATATAAATACCTGCCAGATGGAGCAATACATTGTAGCCAACTATCAAAGCTATAATGAAATGAATGGTAATAATATTAATAATGTTTTTGTCGATGAAGAAAAGAGAATCTGGCTTTCCAACTACCCTACCGGAATCACTGTTATAGATTATCGGTATGAGAATTATCATTGGATGAAACATTCAATGGGTAATAAACAATCATTAATCAATGATCAGGTGCATGCGGTAATTGAGGATAGCGATGGAGACTTATGGTTTGGAACCAGCAATGGAATTAGTTTATACCACTCCTCCACAGGACAATGGCATTCATTCCTAAGTTCTTTTGACCGTCAATTAAAAGATAAAAATCATATCTTTATTACTTTGTGTGAAGTTTCTCCCGGCATAATCTGGGCAGGAGGCTATACTTCGGGAATTTATAAAATAAACAAGCATAAATTGTCCGTTGAATATTTCTCTCCATACCTGCTTACTTCCGTTAATATGCGCCCCGATAAATATATCCGTGATATGATAAAAGACTCGAAAGGAAATATATGGTCCGGGGGATATTATAATCTAAAGTGCTTTGATTTAGAAACGAATGAGGTACGCCTATATCCGGGAGTGTCATCTGTCACTTCAATTGTTGAACATGACAAAGATCATATGTGGATTGGAACAGCCTCCGGATTATACTTATTGGATAGAAATTCCGGTAAATATCAATATGTTGGATCAGAGTTGGAAGGTGTATATATCAATTCACTTTACCAGGCAAATGATGGATTGCTATATATTGGCACGAATGGAGCAGGAGTATTTGTATACAATATACAGAAACAGTCTTTTGAGCACTATTATACAGACAATTCCGCATTAGTTTCCAATCGGATTTTTACAATTTTACCTGAAGTGGACGGTCGTATTATGATGAGTACGGAAAATGGTATTACTTGTTTTTTTGTAAAAGAGAAACATTTTCATAATTGGACTAGAGGAGAAGGATTGTTACCTGCCTATTTTAATGCTTCTTCGGGTACATTACGTATGAATAAAAGTTTTGTATTTGGTAGTACGGACGGGGCTATTGAAGTTCCGGAGAATGTAAAGTTCCCTTCTTATAAATTTTCCAGAATGATATTCAGTGATTTTCATGTATCTTATCAGCCTGTTTATCCGGACGGCAAAGACTCTCCTTTAAAAGAATGTATAGACGAAACAGATGTATTGAAACTGAAACATGACCAAAATACCTTTTCTCTAAAAGTCTCCACTATCAATTATGATTCTCCGGGTAATACATTTTATTCCTGGAAGTTGGAAGGGTTCTATGAAAAATGGACACAGCCGGGAACAAATAGTCTGATACGTTTCACCAATCTGCCTCCGGGAAAATATACTTTACACGTACGCGCTATATCCAGAGAAGAGCATGATGTTATTTTTGAAGAACGTACAATGAAAGTCATTATCGCACACCCTTTTTGGTTGAGTTGGTGGGCTATCCTATGTTATGTACCATTGGTTATTTGGGGATTCTCTTTTATTTTACGTGTGATAAATCTCAGGAAACAAAAGAACATATCAGATGAGAAAACCCAATTTTTTATTAATACAGCTCACGATATACGGACTCCACTTACTATGATAAAAGCGCCTTTGGAAGAACTCCTAGACGAAGAACCCCTTACTGACAACGGAATAACCCGTACAAAGGCTGCATTAAGGAATGTAGACTCCCTTTTGCGATTGGCGACTAATCTTATCAACTTTGAACGTGCTGACGTATATTCTTCCGAGTTGAGCATCTCAGAATATGAATTGAACACATATTTGAAGGATGTATGTAATAGTTTCTCTTCGTATGCTACTATCAAACATATAGATTTTACTTATGAGAGTAATTTCAACTACTTGAATGTATGGTTTGATAAAGAGAAAATGGATTCTATTCTGAAAAATATTATATCGAATTCATTGAAATATACAGCAGAAAATGGCAAGGTCAGTGTCTCTGTCTCTGATATGAATGATTTTTGGAAGGTGGTTATTAGTGATACAGGTATCGGTATTCCTGCCTCTGAACAACGGAAGTTGTTCAAACTTCATTTCCGTGCCAGTAATGCCATCAATTCTAAAGTCACGGGCAGTGGCATAGGACTAATGTTGGTTGGAAAGTTGGTTCGTCTGCACAAGGGTAAGATTCAGATTAAAAGTGTGGAACATCAAGGGACGACTGTTCAAATTATATTTCCCAAAAACAATAAGAGTACTCAGGAGGCAACTTCGGCTTCCTCCCCTAAGATTCAGCTACAAACACCGGAACTAACAGTTCCGAATGTTTTTTCAAATGTAGCAAATACAGAAGTTGTCACAGCCAAGAAAGAAATGCAACGTATCCTTATTGTAGAAGATAATGATGAATTACGTTCTTACTTGGTTAGTCTGCTTTCTCCCCAATATTATGTGCAAGCCTGTTGTAATGGCAGGGAGGCTTTAGTGATAGTAAAAGAATTCTGGCCGGAACTTATTCTTTCCGATGTTATGATGCCTGAAATGCAAGGAGATGAACTCTGTGCTGCTATTAAGAAGGATGTTGAAACTTCACACATTCCGGTATTATTACTTACAGCTTTGGGGGATGAGAAAAATATTCTTGATGGACTCACAATCGGTGCAGATGAATATATCGTCAAACCCTTCAGTGTGAAGTTATTGAAGGCGAGTATTGCCAACCTTTTGTCCAACCGTGCTTTATTGCGTCAGCGGTATGCTAATCTTGAAATAGACTCCGAGCCTGTACCATCAGCAAATGGAATGAATAGTCTCGACTGGAAATTCATATCGGAGGTCAAGAAAAATATTGAAAAGAATATCGATAATACTGATTTTTGCGTTGACAAGCTTTGTGAATTACAGGGCGTGAGCCGTACTAGTTTATATAGTAAATTGAAAGCGTTGACCGGACAATCTCCGACAGCATTAATTCGGGTGACTCGTTTAAAATATGCAGCACGATTATTAAAAGAAGGTGAACATAATATCGGAGAAATAGCAGATATGAGTGGTTTCTCGGAAACAAAGTATTTTCGGGAAGTATTTAAAAAATATTATCGAATGAGTCCTAGCACGTACGCTAAAGAAGGGAAAAGCCTCTCCTCTGTTGTTGTAGTAGAAGATGAACCCGAAGAGGAAGAGGCGACCGATTGATTTATTTGCGAATCAGATACTTGATGAATGTATAGCCTCCTAATACTTGCAGGCACATCCCGGGAATTCCGATACGGAAATCTTGAATAGCACTGTAAAAATTACCATTATATATCCATTCTCCTAAAGTACCTACGGCCTGATAAATAAGTACTACACCAATCAATACCGGGATAGAAATACGTCCGAAACGTTGTGCAGCCCAACCGGCAGTTATGGCAAGTAGTATGGATTTCAGTAAAATTGCGGGTAATACTGCAGGGGCGGGCATATCGAAAAATAAGGAATTGATAATAGGTGAAAGAATAGCTGTCAATAAGCCGACTTTCCATCCGTACTTATAAGCTCCAATCAGTGTGAAGAAATAGATTGGTAGCCAGATTATTCCTCCTTGAGGCATGAGATGGAATAATTGTGGGAAAAGAATATTACCAACGATGAATAACAAGGCTGCCCAATAGGTTTTCACATCGTTGTAATTTAGTGAATAGAACTTTACAGTAGTTGTTTCCATGTTTATTGTTTTTTAAGTTCAAATTACTCTTCTATTTTTACTTCTGATTCTTTCGAGGAAATCACCAATTAGCGGTAATATCTCCTCTGCTGATTCCACTTCGCTGCACATTGTTTCTACAGGACATCCTCCTGTATGGTTACGGTTCCGGATAAAAGGTACTTTCTCTGTAAAACTAACTTTTATATCTGATTTCTGAAGCAACTCCAGAGCTTTGGTACTGATAATATCAGTATATAACTCTTTGATACCTCCCAGAATCATCAGGGCGGCAGCTCCCTTCCCAACCACCTTATCAGCAATCGAAGCTCCTTTAAGAAACTCCGGTTCCTGGGTCAGTAAATCATAGATATCAGCCACACCGCGTTGAGTGAAAGTGCGGATTTCTCCTTTGTTGGCAATAGTACAGGAATATCCTCCCGTATGTAGTAAATAGATTAATCCTTCCATCTTTTCTTTTATAAAGTACCTTGTTTTAATTGTTCTACGAACTGATCTATCCGATGCAGCTCTTTCGGAATATCAATGTTCTGCGGACAGTGTGCCACACACTGGTTACAACCGATACAATGGCTTGCCTGACGAAGTTTGGGCACGCTACGGTCATATCCGACTAGAAAAGCACGCCGGGCTTTTGCATAATTCTCATCCTGCCCGTTCCTGGGGACATTCCCTTCATTGACGCAACGGTTGTAATGTAACAACACAGCGGGTATATCCAACCCATACGGACATGGCATACAATATTTGCAGTCGTTGCAAGGGATCGTTGGATATTTCAACATTAATTGTGCCGTTTCTTCGAGAAACTCTTTTTCTTCATCTGTCAATGGTTCCAAAGGAGAATAAGTACGGAGATTATCTTGCAGATGCTCCATATAAGTCATGCCGCTTAACACAGTCAGAATGTCCGGGAATGAACCGGCAAAACGGAAAGCCCAGGAAGCGACACTGCTTTCCGGACGGCGTTGTTTGAGCCGTGCCACCAGGTTGTCATTCAATTTAGACAAACGACCTCCTAAAAGCGGTTCCATGATGATAGATGGAATTCCTCGTTTATGCAGTTCTCCATACAGATATTCAGCATCCGTATTCCGGGTATTGGTTTCTTTGGCATGTTTCCAGTCTACATAGTTCAATTGTATCTGTACGAAGTCCCACTTGAATTCATCGTGCCGTGAAAGCAGATAGTCATACACTTCGATATCCCCATGATAAGAGAATCCCAAATTGCGGATATGTCCTGCCTCCCGTTCTTTTACCAGAAAGTCAAGCATTCCGTTATCCAGGTAGCGTCCTTTAAGGGCTTCCATTCCTCCCATGCCGATGCCGTGAAGCAGCATATAATCAATGTAATCTACCTGCAGGTCTGCAAACGATTTGTGGTACATCTTGAGCGATGCTTCACGAGACCATGTATCGGGAGAGAAATTGGATAACTTGGTGGCGATATAATATTTGTCACGGGGATGACGGCTCAATGCAATACCCGTTGCTTTTTCGGAAAAGCCCTGTACGTATGCCGGAGATGTATCGAAATAGTTTACTCCGTGAGCGATTGCATAATCAATCAGTCCATTCACGGCATCCTGGTCGATTACTTCACCATTACCGTTGGGAGCAGGTTTGAGAGGCCAACGCATACAACCATATCCCAAGAGTGAAACACGGTCACCGGTAGTCGGAGACGTGCGGTAAGTCATTTTATCGGTAGGCACCTCTCCTTCTCCTGTTGCGCTGCTTGAAGAGGAAGTACCTTTTGATGAGCATCCGTATAATAGCCCTGTCGACGTGGCAGCACTAATACCTACAATCTTAATGAAATCTCTTCTATTTATATCTTTCTTATTTTTATCTTCCATAATCTTATACTGATTTAGATCAAATAATTCTATGCATCTGGTGTCCTGTCACATAAATAGCGCTGAAAGGACGGGACGGACAAAGGTTCTCACACGCCCCACAACCGATACATTTTTCTACATTTACTACCGGAATCTTTGGAGAATCTGTTTTTTCAGGATCGGAAGCTACCATCTGTATGGCACCTGTCGGACAATGGCGGGCACAGTTGCCACATTCCATTCCGTCTGTCAAAGGTACACAGTTCTCTTTAATCCATACGGCATGTCCGATCTGAATAGCTGATTTTTCGGCAAGACTGGTGAGATGAATAGCACCGGCAGGACAAACTTCCGAACATTTAGTACATTCGGGACGGCAATACCCACGTTCGTATGACATTTCCGGTTGCATCAATGTCAATAGGTTGTCCGATGGGCGCAATACCTGGTTGGGGCAAACAGAGACACATAATTGGCAGGCTGTGCAATGTTGAGTGAAATTGCGTGCGCTTAATGCACCGGGAGGATAGATAGGATTTTCTCTTTTGGGAATCTTTTTATCTTCGATAGTAGCCAATCCTCCATCTACTTTTTTCTCTTGTGCTTTCAGTACAGAAGTTGTAGCAAAAATGGCTGATGCAGAAAGAAAACTGCGACGGGCGTTATCTACCTGTCCGGCTGTGGCAGTCTTTGCTTTTGTATCTTCATTCGTTGCTGTTTCGTTTTCAGGTTTCCATCTTGTGTATGTAATGGCTCCATGCTTACACTTTCCGATGCAATCCATACAAGTCACACAACGGCTATAATCTATTTCATGAGCTTTCGGATTAATACACGATGCTTTGCAATTGCGGGCACACAAACCGCAGTTGTTGCATTTGGAAGTATCAATTATCGGTTTGAAGATCGCATATTTGGATATAAGCCCTAATACAGTACCTACGGGGCAGATCGTATTACAATAGGTTCGTCCGTTGCGCCACGCCAGAATGAAAAGAACAACAAGGGTAACAATGGCAATCAGCATCGTCGAAAGACTCTTTATCCATACATCTACCTCATAAAAAGCATAACTATCCATTCGTTCGGCGAAGTACGCCAACAGGTTGTTTCCCCATTGCCAGACCGGTGCAAAAAGACTGGAAGCTATCCGGCCATAAGCACTATACGGTGCCAGCAAGATAGCCAAAGAGTTCAAACCTGCAACCATCATGATAATGAATACTCCTAAAACGCCATACCGCAACCATTTCATTGCTGGTGAATAACGGAACCGGTTTTTCTTTTGTTTGCCGGATACCCACGAAACAATGTCCTGAAACACTCCCAACGGACAAATAACAGAGCAGTAGATACGTCCGAACAGAAATGTAAGTACAACTAAAAACAATACGATACCTATGTTTAAGGCTAATAAAGCCGGCAGAAATTGAATTTTCGCCAACCATCCGAACCATGTGTGCAATGTACCCGTGAAGTCGAGAAAAAGCAGGGTAATAAGTGTAAAGCACACAATGGCGGCTGTAAGTCTGATAGTACGTAGCATAAACTAATTAATTTTCAATTTATAGTAGTTAGATCTAAATGTCAATGTCCTACATCGTCAGAATTAAACTTGATGATGTTTTAACTTTGCAAAGTTAATCAAGGAAATTTATTTTTCAACTATATATATTACAGATTATTATACCCGAATTACTGAAAGTGCTTGTTTAAACGAAAATATACAAACTATGAAAAGCTCATTGGGGCATTAGGAAAAGTAAGTGCCACTCTTGTTTTTTACTATTTAATTTCGTATATTTAAAGTTCCTCATCTTTCTGAAAATAAATAGTCATTTTGCAGAATGACAAATATCACCTTGTAACGTGCCATTTGTCACCCTATAAGGTGACCATTGTCACGTTATAACGGGACTACTACCCGATTGCATAAAAGGTTACTATTTCTGTACTAAAATGAAGAAGTCTCTAATGATTTTATAATATCTTTGTAGCAAATTAAAAATGATATATCATGATTAAAAACATTGTATTTGATTTTGGTGGTGTGATTGTGGATATTGACCGTGACAAAGCGGTTCAAGCATTTATCAAACTGGGACTGGCAGATGCCGACACCCGTCTGGATAAATATCACCAGACCGGCATCTTTCAAGAACTGGAAGAAGGTAAGCTAAGTGCGGATGAGTTTCGGAAACAACTGGGGAATTTATGTGGCCGTTCATTGACGATGGAGGAAACCAAACAGGCATGGCTGGGCTTTTTCAATGAAGTGAATCTAAATAAACTCGATTATATATTAGAATTGAGAAAATCATATCATGTGTATATTTTAAGTAATACTAATCCTTTCGTTATGTCATGGGCATGCAGCCCTGATTTCTCGTCAAGGAAAAAGCCGTTGAATGATTACTGTGATAAACTATATATGTCTTATCAGGTCGGTCACACAAAACCTGCACCGGAAATATTCGATTATATGGTGAATGATTGCAATATCATTCCTTCTGAAACTTTATTTGTAGATGACGGCGCCTCGAATATCCAAATCGGTAAAGAACTGGGATTTGAAACTTTCCAGCCGAAGAATGGTGAAGATTGGCGGGAGAAAATGACTGTTATTCTGAAGAAATGATAATTGAGCAGTTAGTACCATACCGCAAATAAAAAAATATGCAACCACAAGTCATACTTATCACCGGAGCATCTTCTGGGTTTGGAAAGATTACCGCTCAAATGTTATCAGCACAAGGACACATCGTTTATGGGACAAGTCGGAAACTTTCCGAAGACATGAATGAGGTGAAAATGCTGGTTGTTGATGTTACCAATTCACTTTCTATCCGTCAAGCTGTTGATAGGATTCTATCGGAACAGGGACGGATTGACGTACTGATTAATAATGCCGGGAAGGGTATTGGCGGTGCATTGGAACTTGCTACGGAAGAGGAAGTAAACATACAGATGAATACCAATTTCTTTGGTGTAGTGAATATGTGCCGGGAGGTATTGCCTGTCATGCGTAAAAACCGAAAAGGGAAGATCATCAATATCAGTTCTATTGGTGGTGTAATGGGCATCCCTTATCAGGGATTTTATTCTGCTTCCAAATTTGCGGTGGAAGGATATAGCGAAGCATTGGCTTTAGAGGTCCATCCGTTCAATATAAAGGTTTGCGTGGTAGAACCGGGAGACTTCAATACCGGATTTACTGATAATCGGAATATTTCTGAACAGATAAGACTGGATACCGATTATGGAGAAAGCTTCCGGAAATCATTGGAGATCATAGAAAAAGAGGAACGTAATGGATGCCATCCACGGAAGTTGGCTGCTGCAATCTGTAAAATAGTGGAGCGTACAAATCCTCCTTTCCGTACGAAAGTAGGTCCCTGGATACAGGTGTTGTTTGCAAAGAGTAAAAGGTGGTTGCCTGATGTGGTGATGCAGTATGCTCTGCGGATATTCTACGCAATTAAGTAAATGTGATATAATGCAAAAAGTCTTTCATAGCCATTAAAGCTAGAAAGACTTTTTTGATTTGAATATCTTCTATATGTTCCGGATCAATTCTTCGGAACTAATTCTAAAAACATGGTAGTAGTCAGCAACACAGCCAGTCCGACGCAAACGCTTATCAATAGCCAATTGATATATTTGGCTTTCGGCTTGGTGTCGGTATGCAGATTGTTCAGGAAATATTCTCTGAAGAAAAGATACAGGCCGGGAATTGTGGCACTTGCCAACAGGAAATCTTCCGGAATCTGGAAGAAATAAGTTTTGGATAATCCGATCAATGACCAGTGGCAAAGGAAAAGGACTAGAAACATGTTCACTTTGTGAGCAAACAGCAATAATAGCCCAATGGTAAACACAACCACAGAACAAGGCATTACCGGAGAAGTCATTTCCGGAAAGGAAAGTCCGCGCGCTAATGATACTAAAGGATATATGAATGGCATTGCCAACAAGACATAGGACAGGATGTCGTATTTGTGGGTACGTTCGAAAGTCGTGTATCCCGTAATCGCATCCCATATCCAAATAATAGCCATTACTCCCCAGAACATAGCCATCACTCCATTGTAACTACGTTCTTCGCAATAGACATAATAGTAGATTACCGAAATCCATGTATAAAGTCCTATCATATAAAACTTCATCGCCATCTTCACCCATGTGCGCGGTTTACTGATAAGCAATCCGGTCAATGCAATACCAATCAGAATGATGACTGTCTGTAAAAGCCAAGTAGCTGAATTATAATATGCAATTGTTCTCCAAAAAATCTCCATAAAAGTAGTTTTAATGTCTTGTTAATGAAAAAGCTCTATGTGGGAATAGGAACATCGGGAAAGTGGCTCCTACTGCCAACATGAAAATAACCGTGCTTGCTACCAGGCTGTTGGAGAAGAACATTGACATGAACTTATCCAGATTTTCCGGGTCATTCACGTTCTGCAAACACATGATAAGTGAAAATACCATGTTGTATGCAAATTTGCCCGGAATCATCGGAAGCAGAGCCGGAATATAAAGTACTGTCATCGGGCAATATACTTTTTTCCCTAACCATAAACTACCAAAACCGATCACTAAGCCGGCAAATAAAGAAGCTGTAGCAATATCTACCCCTAAATAAGTCATCAGGCAAAAACGGCAAGCGTGTCCCAATGCCGCCAATAAGGCAATCATCTTAAATGCCCGCAAAGGAGGATCGGAAATCGCACCAAATCCTATACCTGCCACTGCTGCAAAAAATCCGTCAGTAAGAATGTCGAGTGCTATCATATTAAATTAAACTGTTTTTTACCATTAGTAATGTGAAAGAAAGTCCGATAGCAATGCTGACAATCAGCAAAGAGGCTTCTGTCAGACGGGCAAATCCGGTCAGTACATATCCTTCGACTATATCAATCACTCCATTAATCAAAGGAACACCGGGAACAAGATAAAGTACACTGGTAGCCATTGCTATCTCTGAAGTTGTATCGAAAATCAAGGCTGTAGAAGCGCAAAGGGAAGCAACAAAAGCTGAAACGATAAAAACAATGTAATGATTCAGCTTTTTCTTCTGCATCTGCTGTTTCAGATAGAATCCTGTGATGGTAGCAGAAAAGACAATTCCCATAGATATTAAATCGCCACCGAACAATTTGCAGAATGATGCATTGGCGAATCCGACTAACAACAAGACGAAGAGAGGATGTATCATCGGGGCGGAAACGATTTTCTTGTATTTGGCTGTCAGTTCCTCCAATGACAGATGATTGTCTACCGCTTCCCAACTTAATGCGCTTAACTCAGAGTTGTGTTCAAAACTAATGGGATGTGCGGGGATATCGATAACTTCATTACAAGCTTCATTCGTCTCTTTATCTACAATTGTCAAAATGATGTTTTTATGAAATACGCCTAACTTTACATCTAGTCCGAAAGCTTCTCCAATACGTTTGGAATTGCGCACTACCCGCGAAGTATGTACTCCTGCGCCCATTAAATGGGCCGAATATTCTGCTATAAATTTACCTATCGATAATAAAGATTCGCTTGTCTTCATGAATGTGATATTTTTAATTGGGCGCAAAAGTACAAAAAAAATAGCAACTACCTAACCTAATTATAAAATACCCGAAAAATCTTTTATACTACTAACAATCCTATCTTTTAATTCTTTGCTTTCAGCCATTGTAAAATCACAGGCAACATCTGTCGGAGCCATTAATACTGCCTTGGCTTCTTCCGCGTCTGCCAGTTCATCCGGATGTTCCTTGAAATAAGCCTCCCATTTGGAGGCTGACTGTGGAACCACTCCCAGCGCATAGTTGATAAAGTCATCATCCGTCAAAAAATCTTTTACCTTAGAATACATATCACATCCTTTTTAAGCGTTTACGTAAATAGGACGGTGTTATCCTGTATATGTACTCAATAAAGCATTCTTTTTACCATAATTAACTTGCCAAATCACGTAACTTTGTCAATCCGCGATACATCAAGTTGCGTACAGACTGATAATTCATGTTCATAATTTCGCAGATATCTTCATATTTCTTTTCTTCTATATAATATAGAGTGAGTGCTTCGCGCTGGCGGGGGGATAGTTGGTTTAGTAAACGCTTAATAAGGAAAAACTCATTTTTGCGCTGTTCTTTTTCCGCATAATCATTTTCTACATCTGTAGGAGCCAGCATATTGACTTCTTCAATAGCTGTATCGGACATATACATACGTTTACGAAGTTCATCACACAACTTGTTCTTTAATGAGATGAACATATAGGATTTCAGATTATCAATAGTTCCTAGTTCATCTTTCTTAGTATAAAGCTTCACAAAAACATCATGGATGCAATCTTTCAATAACTCTTTATCCAAAGTTAGCTTTAGCCCATAATTAAAAAGGATATTGATATATAAATCATATAGCTGAGAAAAAGCTGCCATATTCCCCGCTTGAAATGAAGCGAATAAAGTTTCGGTTGAATTATTAGTTTGTCCCATCATAGCATTAATTCGATTGATTTGATGTTGCAAAACTAGGCAGTATCCGTCACAACCTTAGGTAAAATCTGGTTTGTGGATTGAAAAAATAAGTATCATGTTTTATAACACTCTTTTATTAGAATTTACCTATATAAAACAAAAATCCCGTTGAAGATCATTCAACGGGATTTTCTATCTTATAGCTTATGAAACCAATAAATGCCTTCTTTCTTATCTGGTACCTTTAAAGTATATAATCCTTTTATTTTCAGTGATTTATTTATTGTGTTCACTTCCCCGGAATTAGGGTGAATGTACTTTAATACATATTTCCCGGACGATAAATGAATGGGAATTTCTGTTCCAGACTTGGAATAAATGATATTTCCTGTATCAGATTTTACCAATTTCTTATATTGATCAGTATTGGTCTCTTCCACTTCCATAACTGCCGCATCCTTTAAGAAAGCCTTGTCTTTACACGGAATAACAGGACACGAGCCACTTGCCATGAATACTGCCCATCCCATAGAAGGATAATTTTGCGCATAGAAAGTTACTGCTTTCTGAGGAAACTTCCGGCGGTATTCGCTCACTGCCTTATAAGCTTCATTAAAGGTTATCTTTCCTACTTTCATCTTACGCATATGCTGGCGGGGAGCCATGTTTTTCCCACCTTCCGGCGCAAAGATTCCATCTTTCTTATAATGCCAATAACGAATATCAATAACATCTACCACAGCAGCCCGTTTAGGGTCTGCAAGAATAGCATCCTGCACATCCTTTGTCGTACTCAATGCTACTTTAGCTTTCTTTCCGGTTTCAGCTTCCCACTCGGCTATGACATCCAACCAGAACTGTACGAAGTGCAATGGCCCTGTAAATTCTGCACTTGTCAGTTGAATGACATTCGAATTATCTGCGAAGTTATTGAGACATTGGCGAATGTATTGCCTATGCAACTCGCGGCGTACCGGATGACTGATATCGTAAAACATATCTGCTACGAAAATACGTTTGTCTCCGGCAAATGGAACGGGTTCCGGAAATCCGGTCTCATTGATATTATTACTGCTTCTCCACGGACAGTCCACCCAATGTGCTCCGGCTTCCAGAATATTATGCTGGAAGTAGTTTTCGTGGAATAGAAGCAGTCCATCTTTGCTTCCTTTCTCTGCAAATTCCTTCAAGCGCGACCAGTACCAGGCATTGGGGCGTTTCAAATCATATTTGCTTAAACCTTCCCAAGCTGTTCCCTGACCACTACGTCCGAATGGCTGTTCGTAAAAAGGACCCCATACATCTCCATCCCGGCGGCGGATACGTTCATGGTCATCCCGACGGCGGTCATACCACAATCCATAGTTCTGGTCAAAAACGAGTATGTTCTTCTGTTTCATGAAGCTGACTACAGAGTCGATACGGTCAGTCAGTCCCAATCCTTCGCGTCCCGGCACAAAGCGGGTGATGGCAGGGCTTGCTTTTTTCAAAAAGTTGGTTTTAAGTTTTCCATTCCACCAAGGAGTTGTATGACTGCCTCCTACAAGCAATACACCATCCATTTGAATACGTCCGTTGACGATACTTATTTCCGGTTGTGTCCGTTGTTTGTTTGAAATAGTCTTTTTCTCTTTAATATCATCGATTGATTTGACTCCTGTTGGCACGACTGAAGGGATAAATTTATTTTCTTCAATCCAATGCTCCAATGTCAAACGAGGATTATAAGCTTCTTTTGCCAATGCCATAGCTACTTCTACGGTAGGGCTACTTGTTGCACTTGTGTTTCTAGGCAGGATACGTGCCCGTTCTGCGCATTCTTTTTGCAGGCGTTCCGTTAATTGGGCATAAAATATACTGCGCGGCTGGACATGATTATTGGACTGTGCCCATTCTCCGTCTCCCGAGAACTGTGCCCAGCAACCATACGCACGATTTTGTGCATCTTTTGCCGGAGTATAACATTCTATTTCTGCAGCGGTACATTGCCAGAACAGACTGTTGCCTGTATTCCAACCGGCTCCATTCTTATCCTGCCCTAAATTTTTAAAAGTGAGATTATGTCCGTCGATATTGACGACATCAAACAGTAAACCACACGCCCAAGCATCAATAGAACCACTGAATCCTAAAGATTGGTACGAATCGCATTGAACGAAAGCATTAGGGCCGGCAGCGCAGAATCCGGCCGCGAAATCGTGAATGCCTTGTTCCGAATAACAACGTTGGAATAAAGTCTGCTGTCCCAATGTGTGGAAAGTACAACGGCGCATCCCTCCTATTTCGGAAACGGGATCTTTCGAAATACAATCCTCGACAGTGATTTTAGAACCGGTCCGTTGAACGATTACAGCGCTTCCTGCAAAATGCCTGAAATTAACTTGTCTTACCCAGCAGTTTTCTGCAGCTTCGATGGAAATCCCTGTCCAACAATGATCCTCGTCTTTCGGATAGTGTTTATCATAATCTGAGACCAATGTCAGATTCTCTACACCGCAGTTTTCAATACGTCCGTTCCATTGGTATGTCATAATGGTAGATACACCGTATTTGGCATCCAATGCCACAGTCAACGGTGCATCTAAGGTAAGCAGGTTACCATTAATATCGCTAACAACCCGGTCCCATGTTAAATCCATATCCCCTTCTTTCCATCCTAAGGCGCTGATTCCTCCTCCAAAGATGTTACAACCTAAAGAAGCAATCCACTCCTTACCGGAAGGACGGGTTACCATAATCCGGTCTCCTTTTTTCAGAGAAGTCCCCAAAGCGACTTCCAACGTTTTTGTATTCACCGGAACATAGTTTGAGAGTACTTGTAATGTATCTTTTATTACCAAGTCGTTTTCTCCTTCCATATAGATAAGAGAACCCCGATCCACTCCTTTCTTTAATAATATTGTACTTTCTTTATCCATTCCCCGTAATACGATTCCGGATGTAGCAATGCGGATACTTCCGGACAGGGAAAACTCGCCTTTATCCAATAACACAGCACCGCGGAAACCTGAAATATCAGGAGGCAAGGAGGCTACATAGTCTATGGCACGTTGAATTCTTGTTGTATTGTCTCCGGGTTTCCAAGATACAAATACGACATTCCGAACGGAAGGAATATCCTGTTCCGAAGCCTGATAACCACACGTTGAGAAATCGAGAATCCTATTTCCCAATTCGTCATTAAGGTAAGTAATCCGGTCGTCTTTTACTTGTAAAGCAAAGGTTTGCGCATGACTCTGCGCAAACCCGATACTTAATAATCCCAAAAGGATAGTTCTTATTTGTATATTCATTACAATAAACTTTATTATCAATTTATTTGGCTAAAACAGACTTTTCCTTTTAGAAAGTGTATCATGATTGTTTTTCAAATCTGTCCAATCCACTTTCTTCTTTGTATCGATACCATTGATATATTTCTCAATGTTAGTATAGCCGTCCCCATTACAATCTTTCACTGCGTCGGAAGGATCGTTCGGATTCAGCCCGTTGGCAACTTCCCAAACATCCGGCATCCCGTCATTATCTGTATCGGCATACGGTTCTCCTTTATATTCGGGAAGTCCGCCTACTTGACGGATGTCTGTAATAATTCCTTGTTTATAAGAGTCTGCCGGTAAACGTCTCTTTACATATGGTGACACAAATTCCGGAGCGTCTTTTACATAAATGGCTTTACCCATTCGTACTGTTTTGATCACACGGGAATCGACTGCATCACGTTTTGGAAAGTTAGCTCCTGCATTGTCCAATACAAAGCTATAGGCTTTTGGAGTATCCATTATAGTGACAGGAGGCATTTTGAATGCTTCGTCCGATTTAATTTGCGGAAGGAACTTTTCTGAGTCTACGCCATCCTTAAGCTGTACACCGCCATCCCAATTGTTCTTTGTCACTTTTGCATTTCCATGAATGATATTTCCGTTGACATAAGCTTTTCCAAAAGATAAAGGACGGTTTTTGTCACGTCCGGCTTCCGGTTTGAGGATACGATATGAGATCGGTTTGTCTAATGGAGTAATGGGGCCCGGTTTGAAGTAATTATTAATCATGTTATAGAAACTTTTATTATCTCCTCCGTCCACAGAACGATTCCACCAATTAAATACGACATTATTAACAAAATTGAAATCTCCGTCCATCCCTACCGAACTGTTACGGCTGATATTGGAAGCAAATAGATTACGGCAGAACATACTGTTATGCCCGCCGATGGTAGCGCCGAAAGCATGATTGTAAGTGTCCAACGCTTCGGAGAATATAGAGTTCTGAATAGTGATATTTACAGTCGGAAGTTTCAGTCCGTGTCCATCTGCACCTCTATTGTATACGTGTCGGTAGATAGACATATTTTCATCCAGTCCCCAACTTGCCGAACAGTGGTCTATCATGATATTCCCGACTGCATTTCCGCCTACCGCATCATCACGAAAGGCAACATCCTGTGCACCACGACGGAAACTCATATGACGGATAACAACATCGTGTGTATCAATCAGAAAAGACTGTCCTGCCACACATATGCCGTCTCCCGGAGCCGTTTGTCCGGCAATGGTCACATACGGTGCACGTACACTGATAGGACTCTTGAGATGTATTACGCCCGATACATTGAAAACGATAATACGTGCCCCCCCCGTTTCACAAGCTTCACGGAATGTTCCGGGACCGGAATCTCCGAGCGATGTGACTACGATTACTTTCCCTCCACGACCACCGGGAGTATACATTCCCCCTCCCTCCGCACCGGGAAAAGCGGGGATATTACTTTTTACCAAATCTTCCGGTTTTGAAGCCCACGGTTTATAGGGACGTCCTTTTTGTGCCTCTTCCAAAACTGTCGGCAGAGCTTTTTCCCATGCTACATTTGATTGATGTTCAAACTCGGCTTCTTGTTTTGCCCCTCTTGCCTTTACAGAGTCCGGAATCACCGGATACTGCGCTGCCACAGGTAATATACAGGCAACCAGCATCCATGCTGATAATACTTTCTTGATGTTGTTCATTCTTTCGAATCTTAATAGGTTTTCTAAAAAGACGATTAAGAAAGCGTTTTGTAACCGGTTATTTCTCTCCTTTCCGCCATTCATTCATATATTCGCGGGGAGTTTGGTTATATTTCTTCCGGAAACATTTACTATAATAGCCGGAATCCTTGAATCCGACAGCAAAAGCAATTTCAGAGACACTTAAATCCGTACTCTTAATCAATTCAATAGATTTGTTCAGACGAATTTCTTTAACCAAATCTACGGGGGCTAACCCGGTCAGGCTCTTCAACTTTTTAAAGAATGCCGAACGACTCAAACCGATACCGGAAGCTATTGTATCTATATTGAAATCACTATCATCCATATTCTCTTCGATCACTTGATGGATTTTCTCGAGGAACTGTACATCTTTCTTTACCAGGTACTGTTCATAACTATCCTCTTCCGTCGTTGTCTGGTTCTCCATTTGCTGTCGGATACGTTCACGGAATAATTTTCGCTCAGACAATAACTGGTCGATTCGTGCCAACAGGTATTCTTTGCTGAATGGTTTGGTTATATAAGCATTGGCACCCAAAGTTATGGCTTTTGTCTTGGCACCTTCATCATTCTTTGCAGTCAGTATTATTACAGGAATATGGCTGATTTGGAAATCTTTACGGATAGACTGTAACATTTCCAACCCGTCCATCTCAGGCATCATCTGATCTGTCACCACAATGTCCGGATGGTAAAGATGGACTTTCTTCAAACCTTCTACTCCATTATTGGCAATATGGATGTTGAATTTGTCTTCTAATTGCAATTTTATCAGTTGACAAAGATCTCTGTTATCTTCTACTAATAACAGGGTCGGTAGTGAAGAGTCTATTTCCGGTTCTTCTTCTGTAGTTTCTACCGAAGAAATATTCGTAACAACTTCTTCTTCGGAAGCGGTTGGAGCAGTTTCCGTGTCGCTGACATAGAAGTCGACTTCCGACGGACGATAGTGTTCCTTATTCATCAGAAGTTCAACTGTAAATACGGCTCCCTGTCCTTCGGGACTTTCAGCATAAATAGATCCATGATGCAGGTTTACGATTTCTTTAGAAAGCGCCAGACCAATGCCTGTACCTTGATAGTATGGATTCTTAGTATTCTCTCCTTGTGAGAAGCGTTCGAATATTTCAGTCAGCTTACTTTGTGGAATCCCCTCTCCATTATCTTCTACCCGTACGAAACAGCGTTTTCCGTCATCCGTCAATCCGGTAGTGACGTAGATACTTCCACCGGAATGCGTGAACTTAAACGCATTGGATATAATGTTGCGGATGACAATACTTAATTTTTCCTTGTCTGCCCATACCATAATAGATTCGTCCGGTAACTGGAAAGTGAAACTAACTTCATTCTCTTCTGAAAGTACACGGAATTCTTTCTGGAAAGAAGCTATCATTTCATTAAAATCAATCAAAGAAACATGCAAGCGCATCTTGCCATTCTGAATCTTCCGGAAATCCAATATCTGATTCACCAATTGTAACATTTGATTGGTATTCTTCTCCATCAGATCAACATACTGCAATCCTTTCGGGGATAATTTTTCCCGTTCTTTCAGTTCCTGTATAGGTCCTTTTATCAATGTCAAGGGAGTGCGAAGTTCATGGGAAATATTGGTAAAGAACTTAATTTTCATTTCCGATACTTTTTGCTCTATATAGATATCATTCTTCATTTTGATCATGAAAAAAGCCAGGCGCAAACCGAAATAAAGAGCTGCCAATCCAAGTATGACATAAATAATCATTGCCCACCAACTCAGCCACCAGGGTGGAAGAACCGTAACGGCTAAAGTTCGGCTCGAAACAAGTTCGGGATTGGCTTCATCCAGCGTTTCTACACGGAAAGTGTAATCACCGGGAGGCACATTGGTATAAGAAGCAATCCGGTTCTTTCCATTATAATGCCATTCTTTTTCATATCCTTCAAGTATGTAACGATAAGATACCCTGTTCTGATTATAAAAATTCAGAGCGGCGAATTCTATTGTGAACATGGACTGGTTGTGTTTCAGTTGAATCGCATCGGTATAAATAATGGATTCTTTTAGAATGGGGCAATCCTGAAAACTCCGCAGATCGCGATTGGATATTTTGAAATCGACAATACGTGTATCATAGTCCATGTGTTGTGTTTCCAACTTATCCGGAGAAAATGCCAATATACCTTGTCGTGTACCGAGCCATAAATCTCCGTTTAATGTACGAAGTGTACTTCCCTCTTCCAATTCTACGTTTAGGAAACCGTCATATTTATCATAATTGCGGAACTGTTCGGTAGCTTTATTAAAGCAGGACAAACCGATTTCTGTTGTAAACCAGAGATTTCCGTTTTTATCTTCTACAATTGACTTGACCACGTCATTATTCATTCCTTCACGTATGCCGTATGATTTAAAGATCGGTTCATGCTTTTCTTTATCATATCGAACAAGTTTGTTCAGACCTCCACCAAATACGCTTACCCAGATTTGTGAGTCAGTGTCCTTATATAGCACATAAATATCATTATCAGCGACATTGGATCGTTCGCTGACTTGACGGTAAGTCTCAAATTGTATCTGTTCGGGTGTTGCAAAATGTCCGTCGAAAGACATTAAACCATCCATTGTTCCTACCCACATCCGACCGTCTTCATCTTCTGTCATTGTGCGTACCTCCATATATAGTCCATAAGGAGGATACTGTTTCAGTCCGTTGTATTTATGTTTGAAAACAACTTCTCCGTTTTCTTCGGCAATCAGATTTAATCCTCCTCCCAATAATCCTACCCAAATGCGTTCCTGACTATCTTGGTAAGTAAAGTATACGTCATTATTACTAATGGAGTTTGAATCTTTCGGATCATTCTTGTAACGGGTAAAACGCAGTCCATGAGGTGAGTTCATATCCGGTTCAGCTTTCACCAATCCATTACCTTTGGTAGAGAACCATAGATTTCCGTCTTTATCTTCCATAATATGATAGACTGCTCCCAACAGGTAGTTATGGTCCGAGAAAATCTGCTTCACTTGTCCGTTACGATCAAGACGGTATAGAGCCTGCCATCGGGTTCCTACCCAAATATCTCCGTTTTGTGCCTGATAGAGAGCACGGATTCCTTGATTCCAGGATGTCTGTTTTTCTGTAGAAACTGGAACGGGAGATATATCGGTCAGTAACTGGAATTGTTTTTTGGGGAAATTCACTCGATACACCCCGCTACCGGTAGATGCTAACCAAAGGATTCCATCTTTATCCAATAACAAATGAAAAAAAAGTTGATTGGGAAGATCCTCAGAGAAAGGTTTCATTTGATTGATACGGGTCATTTCCAGCTTATCCCTGTCGAAAAGAAGAATTTCTCCGCCCGGAGTGAGAAAAAACATTCCTTGCTCACCTGCATCCTGCATCTCAAAATTGCCAATGGTATTCTGATTGGGAAAAGTAAAACGATGACTACTTTTATTCAGAGGATCATAATATATCAATGCGTGATTGCCTTCCTGAAACCATATTTTATCATATTTGTCATAGAATATGATGCCACTATCCTCTTGGGGGATTGTAAACGGTAGTTTGGTTAGCTGTTTGTAACCGATGTTGTATTCGTATGCTCCGTCATTGGTAGTTATATACATCAAGCCGGACTCGGTGACCAGTAAACGAGAGATAGCCTGTTTGATCTCCGGTATCTCGTAACGATTCACAACCCCATTTTGAGGATCAATGCTATAGATATGCCCGTTTTGATCTCCCAACCACAGGAACTTGGAATTATAAGAAGCGCAAGTGAACAATTTGGGATCGGCAGAAACTTTTTTTTGTATAAAATCGGAAGGTTTATCTTTCAAGGTACTTCCTTTTCTAAGAGACAGAATCTGGTAATCCATACCTATCCAATTAATAAATTCAGCAGTTTCACAAAACACATTATGTTTCAAACGCATATCATATACGTTCACGTTGGGGCGTGAGTCGTGCAACTGCTTCATTGTAATCTTGCCTGTTTTATCGGTATGTGCACGCAACAAACTTTTATCTTTAGTCAACAGTAGAACGTCTCCGTCTTCTGTCGTTTGAATCTTGATAATCTGAATATTCTCGGAGTATTCTTTTACATCATCATAGACGGCATGAAAAGTTTCATGCTTCTTGTCAAATAAATATAGTTTGCGGTCAATAGTCTTGAGCCATAGAAAACCATTCTTATCTTCTACAATACGCTGAATCTTGCGAGGAGGAATATCTGCAGAATAAAAACCGTCCCGATTATCATACGAACGGAATTTAGCTCCGTCAAAGCTGCATAATCCGTACCATGTGCCAAACCAGACAAATCCATCTGTCCCTTTTAAAGTGCAGTTGACGATGTTATTGGGCAAACCACGTTCAGCCGTATAATGTTCTACAATCATATTTGGATAGGCAAAAGCACATACACCCGCCAACGATAATAATAGTATTAGAATATTCCGTTTTCTCATTTATGATAATAATAGAGGTTTTAATGCTCCCAAAGGTAGTCTTTTTTTTGAAGATAGTGACTAGAATCACTATCTTCTTATTGTTTCTTGTGCTATTTTTCAGTTCCGAATTCAGTCTGTTGGCGTTCTACTTCGTCCAATACTCGTTGACGTTCTTCTTCGGTGAGCTGTAGCTTTCCTTCCGATTTCCTTTCCGACAAACCGGTTTTCATTGTAGGTGAAGTGATTGTTTGTTCTTTGTAGCAGAAAGGAAATTCGGCCGGAATACTTTCAAACTCCAATTCGGCAGCCATAGGAGCCTGTGTTCCTTCAAATTGTACATGAGCTTTCACCTTAATCTTTCCGGCTTTCCGAGTAGACCGGACCAACAAAGGAGCCGAACCGAATTCTACAGTACGAGGATTGGCGCCAATGGTAGCGTCACCAATAATTTGTCCTTCTCCTTCTACAGTGAACACAATATTTTCTTTTGCCAGACGACGCACATTACCGCTATCATCTGTCACTTCGGCAACTACCACAATGAAATCCGAACCGTCCGCTATCAAATTTACTTTTTGAGTATCTGCATACAAACGAAGTTTGGTAGACCGACGGGAAGGCATTTTCTTTTGTGTACACACCACTTTTCCGTCAATGATACCTTCGGCAACCATATTTACTTTCTGCCAGTTCTTTTGTGTATAGCTATATCCGCGTGCTTCCCAGAAATCCCATACATCTTCGAATATAACAGGTGCATTCGGCATATGCCCTTTGGCATGAATTACAGGCTTAGTCCATGATTTCGTCCCATCATAGATAGAAAGACGCACCGAGTCGCAGTTACTGAATATCACTACATCTTTATCGGAGAACTGTGACATTTCATGAGCAATGAATACCATTGGTCCACATTCTGTCAGCGGATGGTGAAGATTGGCGGGTGATTGACTACGGAACATTTCGTAGGCATATTTCTTTTGTCGGAAAGCATCATATATACCTCCCCAATAAGGATCGGGATGATAACCGCGCTGATGATCGAACGGATGCCATTGTGCTCCACCGATAAACTGACCGGTAGTACGGTACATCTCATCATAACTTTTAGCCAAAGACAGCGCCTGTACGAGCAGCGGACGTTCCCCCCAACTGCGGCTCGCACGGTTATTGTTGTTGTGAGCGTACCAATCGTCTACATTCTCTCCGAATTCACGGGTGAAAATACATTGCTCCGGCCTATCAGTCTTTTCGTCATCTCCCGGCCAACCGTAAACTACGTCATAATGTTCTTTCACACCGGCGGAATGCACATCGGCAGCAGCTACGGGACGTCCCGGATAAGGAAATTCTTCTTTGGTTATTTCGAGTGCTTTCAAGGCAAAGTCGAGCGGATAGCGGGTTTCATTCAGAATAGGTTCCCACATCAAAACAGATGGGTGATTACGGTCACGGCGAATCATTTCGCGGGTGTTTTGATGAACCAATTCTCCGAATTTCACATCCTTGTTCCAATATTGCCATCCCGGAGTAGCTACGATAACAAACATACCGAGTTCATCGCAAGCATCCATAAAAGCAGGATCTTGTGGATAGTGTGCTACCCGGATAATTGTGCAACCGGCATCCCGCAGGCGTTTTGCATCCCGCCATTGCTGAGAATTAGGCAGGGCATTGCCTACGTATGCAAAGTCCTGATGGCGGTTGGCGCCTACTAATTGACCGAAGGGCTTTCCGTTCAGCCAGAAACCATCTTTGCCACGAAATTCCGCTTGGCGGATTCCGATACGTGTGATGCCTCCGTCAATGGACTGATTGCCTTTTTTAACCCGTGATTGTACTCTATATAAATAAGGTGAATCGGGCGACCACAGTTTAGGGTTCTTTATCTCTATCTGCTGCCGGATCGTTTTCTTTTCTCCGGGTTTTAGGGAAAGCTTGCCGGAAGCTCGTCTGATAACCTTTCCATCAGTATCTGTCAGGGCCGTTTCCACAGTAACGGTTTCGGAACGCTGATCCTTATTTTGTAGTTCCGTATTTACATAAACTTGTGCGCTCTTTTCACTGATCTTGTCGAAATGAACAAAAACTCCACCACCTGCAATAGTCTGGGACTCTATTGCGTCAGTAATGGATACCGGTGATTTAGCTATCATCCATACATCACGGTAGATACCGCCATGATAGGCAAAATCCAACGTATATTGGGGCTTGCCGGGAGGAAAGGATTTATCATTGCTATTGTCTACAAAAACGGCAAGCAGACAAGAGTCTCCTGCCTGTACACCATTGGCTGTCAAATCCAAAGTAAAAGGAAGATAACCGCCAATATGTTCTTGAATACGCTTTCCGTTTAAGTAAAGGATTTGCTTTCCCATCGCTGCCTCAAAGTGGAGCAGGACCTGTTTCCCTTTGGTTTCCGCAGGAAGTACGAAATGCTTGCGATACCAGGCAGGGCCTTGATAGTTACGACAGCCGCTAGCTTCGGCAGGCATTAACTCTACTGTATGAGGGGTGGAAACAATTGTCCAGGAACAATCGTCGAAATCAACGGATTCGGCTCCACGAATGTCCCCCTTGAAAAATCTCCATCCCGGGTTGAAGTTATACACTTGTCGTCCGCTACCGGGGAGCTGAATGAATCCGGCAACTGATGTTTCGGGGCGGTAAGTTTCTATTGTCCACCCTTTCTCTATCAGTGAGAATAACAATAGAAAAGCTGATAAAATTAAAAACAGTCTTTTATTCATAATACTTTTATTTATGGCTTCTTTCATTTCATAATATAGGGATGTAGACTTTTTAAATCATTATTATTATGTCCTTTTTCCGACTTTCGGGAAGAACTTTCAAGTCTGTAACTTTTCCGTCTTTCAAGGTTGCTTCTACTGTCGTTTCACCTGGTGCATGAAGTTTGAAATGTATATCCCATTCTTTAGACCATGCGGGAAAAAGGAGTATTTGCTCACCATTCGTCTGCAATAACATTTCTTGAAGTCCTATCATACCGCTACCTCCCCAATTGTGATCGGGTGTCCAGTCATATCCCGGTCCCCAAAAAGCAGGAAAACGATGTGGTCCGTTTGACAGTTTGGCGAGGGTCAACCTCTTGGCTTCTTCGGTCAATCCCAGACAAGCTGCCCAAATGTTATCTTGTTTCCATCCGACATGAGAACGGAATTTGATTGCTTCCGGATCATAGAAATAAGTATTACGGGCTAATTCAAGATTTTCTTTTCCTACTCCGTAGATGCGCCAGGGAAATACAGGATACAATTGCGGAGTTTCTACATTATTGATTCGTTCCCAACTTACAGCAGGAGAAATCGTTTGCTTCAGTTCGGGTGAAGCTGTGGGATTCAAGGAATCCTTGATTTCTATGTACCGCAATGGAATCGGAGGAATCGTTTTCAGCATTTCATCTTTCTTCCCATAATTTTCCAATACAGTCCGCAAAGCGGCAATTGTACTGCTGGCATTGTTAGTCATCTTATATGTTTCACAGGCAGAGCCCGGAAACAGGACAAGCTGTCCGTTACCATCCAGCGCTTTCCGTCCTCGACGGGAAGCAAGTTGGCGATAATGTTCGTCAAAGAATGTCAGCGAGCTTTCAATTAAAGGCAGATATGGAGTAATGTCTGCATTTGCATAATTCTTGGTTTCCAATATCATTTGACAGAATTCCAGTATAGTATCCCACTCATACTCCAGCCATGCATTATATTCCACTCCTTTGTCAAACCATTCCGGACGTTTGAAGCCATACTCCGCAGGATTAGGCAAACCATAGTTCTCTATTTGCTCACAGAAACATGCTCCATTGTGTTGCCAATATACTTGGGTGCGGAGTTCTGCATTTTTTAGCATTCGGTTGTAGAAATCGAATTGGGAAGACATCATATCGAAGTCTCCGCTTTTCAACATCGGCCAGTATACAAGCCGCTGATTCTGTGCGGTCATCGTACCTCCTCCCCATTTACGGTAATCAGGAGTGAACGCCTGTTTTTCGTCTATATGACAGGGATCAAAGGTAAATAATCCACCATTGAATTTGGTCGGGACACTACCGTAAGCATTGCAACCTAGCATATAGCGGAAAAGAGTGTAGTTTCGGGTAATTTCTTTTATATCGCTATCATTTTTGTTTTCTGTATCTCCAATAGGTTCGATAAAGCTACGTTGCCAAAAGGCATTCCACCACAGGCGAGTTTGTTTTTTATCCTGTGATACAATTTTTGACGAAATCTTTCCTTGTGGGGCTATTCTTTGCAGATTGATTTGCAAGTCTTGTTCCCATTGTTCTACTGTTGCCGTCTGTTCTGTGTGCAGGACGATACAGAACTGCTCCTTCCGGGAAACTTTTGAGGAGCGAAAGTTCCAGGCACGGTAGTCTGTACCGGCATAGATATTATCTGTTGTACCTGTATATTCCAGATTATCCCCGAAAAGATAGCCACCAAAAGTCAGATGCTTTAAAGGATTCATCATTTGAGATTTGACATTTTCCATTCCTTGTTGCGCTACGACAATGTCAAAAACTGTTTGTTCGGGATTGCGGTGATAGAATAAAAGTAAGTTTTCTTTTTTGGTCATTCCTGGTAGTTCCCTTTTGGAAGATAAAGAAACAAAGTCGGCAGTGGTAACAGCTCCTTTCGGGGGTGCCCATTTGTAAGAGCATTGTTGCCCCTCTCCTTTTCTGATCATTCGTTCCTTATACCGCCAGTTCTCATAAGAGACTTCTGTCCGCAAAGGTTGTGCGTTGGTGATTTCCACATGGACTACGGGATGATAGACATCTGCCCACAACTGTATCTGTGTGCCTCCTGCCGATACTTCTACATACCCGTCTTTCAATTTCAGTTCCTGTCGGAAATCTTTTGCATCTTTGAATGGACTAGGAAACAGACGAATCCTAAAACGTCCTTGTTTCAGTTGGCAGTTATTCTCGTCGAATGTACCGCTACGACTCAGATAGAATAGTATATCACCTTCCTCTACCCATATATTCATGCCGATATCACCACCACCGCAGGGCATGGATTCGGAGGAATTCCGACTGGGAGTGTTCCAAATGACATTAGCATGCCGACTCCAAAGAGCTGACACGCTAACAAATACGAATAAAAGAACAAAAATGCGACGTAAATAATTCATAAATTTATCACTTCATTAGTTTGTTTCGCTCACCACAGTGTGGTGAGCAGGATCACCAATTGTCCGAACGGAAAGATCCCAAAGGCAGTCCGTCACAATAAACATCTCCTTCTACATAATTCTTGAATCCGTAACGAACGGCTACCGGATGCGGGACATGCTCGCTTTTCACAAGTATCTTGCTGCGTTCAATCCATGCTTTGGCAGGATAGAATACTCTGTCTTCACCGGCTACTTCAAAGTTCTTCGATTCAAAGCAATTCTTGCCGCTAATCCACATTTTTGCCCGTTCAAAGCTCACAATGACCGTATCATTCTTTATTTCCATACTCTTATAATATGGACTTTCACCGTTCACCCCTTCTATTCCGTAGGTCTTTGTCAGCGCCAGCAGTGCCAGCCGCTCTCCTGCTATTTGTTTCTTGGCGGGATGAATCCCTTTCTCCATGCCTGCATCCAGCAATACCGCCATGCCACTGTTAGGCACACGATGTTCTACTTTTGCCTGCGCCTCCCGAAGATAAGCAGAATTTATCACTTCTTTTCCTTTTTCCGTAATAATTCCATAATCATAGGGAGCTATCTGACAATAATAGAAAGGAAAATCGCCTTGTTTCCATTCGGCACGCCATCCGTTAATCAAGGTAGTAAACATATCCGCATACGTGTGTGCGCGATTCCAGTTATCTTCTCCCTGATACCAGATAACCCCTTTCATCGTCATGCCAATCAAGGGATGCAACATACCGTTGTAGAGGACAGTCGGCGTCCGGTTTTTCGATTTGATATCCGCTTCGGACTGGGGTATCTTTGCGTCGGGGAACGCTTTCAGCCAGTCGGCTGTCATCCATGCCTCGCAAGCCGAACCGCCCCAAGCGGTGACCACCAATCCCACAGGAACATCCAGTATTTCATTGATTAATCTGCCGAAATAATAAGCTGTCGCACTGAAATCGCGGACATTCGCTGGTGTGGCTTCTTTCCATGTGCCGACTACGTCCGTTTGCGGAGTGAAGGTAGAAGTACGTTTTACCGTAAACAAACGAATATTCGGATTCTTGCTACGAAGAATATCCATGTTGGCATTCTCTACAGGCTGATTCTTGAATCCTTTCATGGGCATTTCCATATTGCTTTGTCCGGAACATAGCCACAATTCGCCTATCAAGATATTATTTAATGTTTTTTTGCTTCCATCGTTGAAAGTAATGGAATAAGGACCTCCTGCTTCGGGAGTGGAAACAGAAAGTTGCCATGCGCCGTTCTTGTCCGCTGTTGCCGCATATTGTTTTCCATTCCATCCGGTAGTAACCGTTATTTTCTTATTAGGGGTGGACGTCCCCCAAAGATTCGCTTTTGTCTGTTGCTGCATCACCATCCCGTCGGAGAATATAGCGGGTAGCTTTACTTCTGCATGTGCGCATAAGCAAACAGCCAACATAAAGCTAGCCAGCCATGTGCCTTTTTTAATTACTGAACTTCTCATCATTCTATTTATATAAGTTTTCAAGTCTATCCTAATTTTCTATTGTCAATATGCCCAGTAAACCTGCCGGAAGCAAAGTATCTTCTTGTTTTCGGTATTTGGCATTTGTCCAGATACCGTCATACGGTGCTTTTCCTTCGTCCACTCCTTTCAGCGCATTCGCCCACGTATTGGTGACTTCTATCTCCAGTTCGTTCGTTCCTTTTTTCAAAGCGGACGTAATGTCTGCTCGATACGGAGCCGTCCAGACAGTCCCGCAATCTATTCCGTTTACACGAACCGTAGCCAGATTGCAGACTTTCCCCAGGTTCAGATACACGGGTTGTCCTTTCTTGAGTTTATCCTTCCAGCGAAAAGTGGCCTTATAAACGGCTGTTCCCGAATAATAACGGATCTGCTCGTCTTCTTCTTTACTCCAATCGAAAAGGTCTTTCCTGACCACAGTCTTTCCCGTAGCCAGAAATGTTACGGTATATTCTTCTGTTTCCAATGTCCTATTCAACGGTTCTCTCTTATCTGTCGATGTCCTCTCTTTATCGGCAGCTTCTTCTGTCGGAAAGACAATGAATACGGATTCATTCGGAGCCAACGTCAGCGTAACCTCTGTCCGGTTGTCGTGGATGCGATAAGAAGGATGAGTATTCATTTCCCCCGTTACTGGATTCCAGCATTCGGGCTTTCTTCCATTAATACGCATACTTGCCGTAAACGTACGTGTTTCTTCCCGCTGATTGGCAACGAAATAAATATCACCGAGTTCGCCACTCCGATGCATCCAAGCGACATCTTCCGGCACAATCATATCCCGTTCCAGTCCGTATGCCGAGAAATCTTCTTCTGTATAAGGAAGAGCAGGTACAATGACTCCCGCGGCTTTTAATTCATTCATCTTTTTCCGCACTGCCGGAGAAAGCACCGGCTCCGGATTCATAGGGCGTGAAAGCGGCAGGACGACCACCTTATAACCCATTCCCTCCGCCAACTTCATTCTGCCATTCTCCGCCTTTGCCAAACGGAGTAACGCATCCTTATTAAAACTGTCGTAAGCATATCCACGAAGCGGATTCACCCATTTTTCGGGATCAGCCATATTAGCGGAATGAGTGACGCCTACCGGACGCACACGCAAAGGTTGACCTTCATTCGCCAAACGAATACGTTCACTTTCTACCCGTTCCGTACCGAAAAGTCCCGGAAGTGAGGAAACCAACCGCTCCGGCAATACGGAACGTCGGGGAACCTCTTCTCCAGTAAACACAGCAATATCCGTTACCGGATGACCATATTGTAACAACGACTGGCAACGGGTAGCATATTCGGAAAATGCTTTCGCTCCTTTATCCCACCAAGTCTGGTTACGCTGAAAGAAAAGTCCGATACCATCCAAAGTCATGCCCGGCTGACAGTCCAGCCAAGGATTATGTACGTAGACATGATAGAAAAGTCGGTTGATACCTAGCGCATAGTTACGGTCCAGCAATGCTTTCAACATAGCAGGATATTCGTCCCATGTTCCACGCACTTCGGTGAATCCTTCTGCCTGAATAATATTCTTTCCATAGATATGCGCTCCACTGATGGCATCGAGCATATCATTCGGTTTGTCATGAGTGGGACTGTTCAACCAGAACTCTCCCATAGGAAGATCTACTTTCTGATAATGCAGTAGACCATCGCTTACCATCGTCGGAGCTACACATTCTGCCGAGAACTGGCAATCATATTCTTTGGCACAATCAGACAACACCTGATAGAATACATCCACTACCAGTTCAGCGATAGTCGTACGGACATCTCTCAGAATCTCTTCGCTACGTCCGGCACTCTCCATCGGAATGCCTGCCAACAAAGGCAAATAAGGTAGCAGGTCATACCCGCGACGTGTACGGAACTCCTTTGCAAAACTATCACTCCAATTCTGGCTGCCACACTCCCAACTATCTACGTGCATGTATTTCAGTACCCGACGTGCCACCTCCGGATGAGTCTTTACAAAAGCCTGTGCAAACCAGTTGTCAAACTGTTTCCGGACGGTCCGAGGATTGAACTTATCACATTCCAGCCCTTTTCCTCCTCCGCCCGTTGCATTGGTATGTCCGGTAGCGGTATGTCCCATCCGCAGCAGCTTCCATTTCCCTTTCGGGAGAACAGCTGTGATTGTTTTCTCTTTAGAATGACTAGCCGGGGCATTCTTATATTGTTCCGTTAGATTAATAACCTGTGAAAGGGAATAGCAGTCCTCTTTTCCTATCTCCTCTTCCCTAGTAGATTCAGCCACCCGCCATACCAGTCCGGCTTTTCCTTCCCACTGATTCAAACGGGCTTCCTGATGCAGGCGCAGTTGTTTGATCTTCAGATTAGGTTTCCATTTTGCGGCATCCATATCTTCACTTCCCGGTTCACTTCCCTCGGGTGTCCAGTAGAAACGGAAATAACGGGCTGTAGTTGCGGGAATACTATGAGTAGAATTTTCATCTGTATTTTGCCATCCCTGACGGGCAGGGACTAGCTGTTTCACGAAACGATAATTTACGCCATCGTCACTTGCCATTACTTTCAGGCGATGTGCCTGATAATTATTGCCATTTAAAACGATTTCTATATTCCGGCAGGTAAAAGCCTGTTTATATTCATATTGAATATAGCATGGATACGAAGAACGGATAACGCCTGCCGCATCCATATTCACTGTTTGAGCAGATTTTACATTGTTCGCTGTTGCTAAGTTTACGCAAGTGATCTTTGCTGGCATTTCGTCTGCTGCATCCTCTACCGGTAAAGCAAATAGCGCAATATCTTCATAATAGTTTTCATAAGCTTCCGGCTGTGGCAGACGTAATGCATTGAGCTTTCCACCATCAACGATTGTATCACTCCAAACAACTTTCTGCATTGATTCTTTCGGAGTAATCCAGGGACCTCCCGCCAATGCAAAACCGTCACAAATATGCATTCCCAGTTTCAACCCTAAACGGTCGGCTTCCTCCATGCTGAAACGCACCATTTCCCACCATTCAGGGGTCAACTGCTGCGCCTTGCCATCGTATTGGGCGCCTTCATGAATACCTTTAATCGGCATCAGGTAAGTACCTCCCAATCCTGCATGTTTCATTGCCTCCAAATCGGCTGTAATCCCTTCTTTAGACACGACACCATACATCCAATACCAAAAGGTCCAGGGTTTTGCTTCGTCTGACGGATTTTGAAATTGCTCCCTAAGTGAGCGTGTTTGTTGTGCATCGGCAGGGCATACGGCTGTCCATGCTAATAGAGAAAGTGCAAATATTCGTTGTTTCAGTCGATTTTTCATTCCAATCTATATTTTTACAATAAAGAAGACGAAAAAAGGTCTGTTTTGTACTCACTATTAATATAATTTCGTGACTTATTGAAAACAGTCCCAACACTTCCCTATTGCACACCAAATATTTGACGAAGATGCAATGTGGAAAGAATCAATGTGTTGATAGATAGTTCTTGAACTATCCTAAATTAATTCAACACAGCAACATATATTAATATATGATAAATCAGAAGTATTTGATGTTTTTTGTGTGGGTTGTTATACTTTTTCTTGTTTGCCTTGTTTGCCTTATTTCTCTTACAACATTATTTGCTGTCCTTTACGGCTTCCTCAATTCGAGATACAAATTGCGGATTGCTGGGACGTGCTGTAGTTCCGAAATCTACAATTTGCCCTTTTCTATTAATCAACAGATAATAGGGCATTCTATCTATTTTCCATTGTTTGCGAATTTTCTGTAAGTTCTCTTTTCCAAAATAATCAGATGCATAAATACATTCAATTCCCCGGTTTTTCAATGAATACTCATTCAGACATTCTTCCCATTCTTCCTTGGGTTCACTTACACATATGGAATATATGACCAGGTCTTTGGTGGAATACTTACTCCGCAATTGTTTCAAAGGTTCCATTTCTGCCAGGCATGGTGGACACCACCTAGCCCAAAAATCGAAATAGATCACTTTCCCGTGATTCTTCTCAAGTATATTATAGACGGGTTCCATGTAAGGCATAGATGTTTTTAGCTTTGAGTTTTCGTGAAACTCACCATATAATAAATTATTGGAAACTGGTTGCGGATTTTCCAGGTAAGATTTAGTCTGATTATATATCTGCATCACTTGTGCACGCAAATGCGGCATTTTTACGATCGAATCAAACTGTGTATGCCTCGTTGTTAAAGCAAGTGTATCATTTGCATTCAAAGAGCCAACTGCCATTTTGGTATATATATACTGGTTCAGTTCATTCTCTCCTACTGCCGACATAATCTCTTCTACAGATGGATTTTTTTTATCTTTGTATGTTATCCCATAAGCTATATAACGTTCTACCTCATCGGCAATATCATATAAACGTGCCGAAAGAATCCCTTTATTATAAAGTTTATTGATTGCAGGCAGAAGTTTATGATACCGATCCATTTCTTTTCTCGTTTTAAACTGGCATTGGCTGCCATAGGATAACAAAGCGTAATAATAGTCCTGTTTCAGTAACTCTTCAGTAAATAACGTAACATCTTCCATTGGCTTATACTCCGTCAGATACTCGTTTCTCCGCTCCAAACGAAAGTCATATTCTTTCTTTAATTCAGCCTCAAAATCCTTAATATTCAAATTCGGGTTTATACTATAATTCTGTATGTAATAGTAGGCGCTTTCTGTAAATGCCAGTATTTCTTGATTCAGTTTTTCTGCATCACCTGTTACTTTGGGATGAAAAAGATCTTTGAAGTCTATTTCCACATGTATGCTATCTCCCGGGTGGATATACAAATGTTCCGCATAATTGCGAATGGAAACTTCTCTTAATTTTGCATAAACCGGAAAGCGGAATGAAAATGAGCCGTCTTCTTGTATGGGGGTACGATATTGATTTTCCATTTTCCAAAAAAATGGAATGATGAGAGTTAATTCTTTTTCTTGAGGATAAAAATCCCGGTTCAACACTTTTCCTGTGATAACAGCCTCTTTAATATATTCTTTCGCTAACGGATAACTTTCTTCTGTCTGTACAGATGATTCGAATTGAAATTTTGCCCGGTCTTTTTGCCCGCATCCGGCTAATAACAATGAGGTTATTATCAGAAAGGAATAATAGTGTTTCATCGTGCTTGAATATTAGAAAATTCGTAAACCTCAAATAAATAAGAATTCTTGCCTCCAAATATAGAAAATTTATTTTATGGAAAAGAATTTTGTAGCCATTTTCATTCCCGAACTTCAAAAGATTAAATAAAAAAGGTACCCAACGCAATGTGGATACCTTTATATGATTCATTTACATAAACCGGAAAATGACTCGTCCGGTTTGTGGACCATTTACCCATTTCGGTTGTGAAGAGGGACCACACAAATCGGTGGAGTTTACTTTATTACGTACCGGAGGAATCACGTTCAGGACAGAGATTCCGCTTTCGGGAAGAGTATAAAGCAAACGATCGCGGCCATCACGAGGCTGATATACTCCGATATATGCGTCGGGAGTTTCGTTTGTCAGGCTGATAGTGCCTTCTTTCGTTTGGATATTCATCCAGGAAACATCACCAAAGTATCCTTTGAATTCGGGATATGTGAAAGTCTCACCCGGAATAGGATCATTATAGTCGTTTTCCCAAACATCGTATTGTGTTCCGTGAATACGGTTTTGCCATACACGGTAAGGTCCGGCACCCAACCAGCGTTTGCTGATTACCTGATCTTCAGGATAGTCGAAACGAATACCCATCAAGTCTACGACACCGGAGAAATTGTAGGTATAATCCAAAGCCAGTTCTCCACTCGGGTTAATTGTCCATTGGGCCTTATCCAGGTTGCCCAGTTTATAATTGGCGGTAACAACCAGATTACCTCCGTCTTCTTTCACATCCAGTTTCGTAAATACGGCAGCATCAGGGAATTCGCTGTATGTGCGGTCTTTTTCTTTTGCTTTCTCATCATCATGGTTATAGAACTGATCCAATGAGCGGTCTGCACGACGGGCTCCGATGAAACGGGGTCCATTGGCGAAGTTAATCTTACGATTATCTACAGATACTCCTTTCAGTTGTCCGTCTTTCTTTGAGAAGATGAATGTACGCTTATTCGCTTTCACAGTAAGCTCATTTTCTGTCTTTGTATAAGTAGGACGACTGGACAAGGGAGAAAGCTGTTCTGTCTGCTGATTCAGTTTGTTGACCGGGAAAGTCCAGCGCCAAAGTTCATGGCCGTATGAGTCGATTGCTGTCAGGAAGAGGGCGTCTGCATTGGGGAGGATATTTGTTTTTATATCCAAAATGCCTGCCGAGTGAGCAACCACGTCACTGCCTTGCACTTCACCCTCTTTCAACACTTGAATAGCAGCATTGGACGCATCTGTTGCCAGCGGGAATTTTACTTGCTTCCAAAGGAAACGGCAAGTATTCAGATTCAGATAATCGTAACGGTTTTCTACGGAGAATTTGCCATCAAATTGCTTGTTGATAGAAGTATTCATGATTTGCACCGGACTCCATAACTGCTTGATAGTGTAGTAGCTACCTTCCTTTTCGTGATGTGGTCCTACAATACCGTCTGCTCCAAAGTTTCCTTGGTTATCAATGAATCCGTCCATATCCACACGCTTCACACCTTCGTCTGCCAATACCCAAAGGAAGCCACCGATACAACGGGGATGCTTGCGCATCATTTCCCAATAATCATATAATCCCGCACCATGGCCGCCATCATACAAACCATGCAAGAATTCCGTAGGCATAAAGATTTCCGGTAAGCGCATGTAGTTCTGGCTTTCTCCGTAAGAGCGGTAATGCATGGTTTCAAAACCGGAGAAGTTACCTTGCGGGTGAATAACCGGACGTTTCTGCGGATCGTATTTATGAAACTCTCCATCCAGTTCGGTATTCCATCCTTTTTCATTACCATTACTCCACCAAATAATAGACGGATGATTCACGTCACGTTCTATCATGCCTTCAATCAGACGTACTCCGGTGGGGGTATCATACTTGCCATGCCAGCCTCCCAATTCATCCATCACATAAAGTCCGAGAGAATCACAGGCTTCCAAAAATTCCGGGTCAGCCGGATAGTGGCTCAAACGGACAGAATTCATGTTCATGCCTTTCATCAAAAGAACATCTTCGATATTCTTCTCTTTACTCAACGTACGGCCACTTTCAGGACGGAAACTATGGCGATTGACACCACGTACATTGATACGTACTCCGTTTATATAAAGTCCGTCGCTTTCGCGTACTTCAATTGTGCGGAAACCAAAATTTTCTGTTTCACTATGCAAAACCTTACCGGTCTTATCCAATAGAGAGAATTGCGCTTTATAAAGATTCGGAGTTTCCGCTGTCCATAATGCGGGATTAGATACATTCAGTTGCAGGGAAGTCCAGTCGCCTCCTGCTTTTACGGGTACGGTGGTTTCCGTTATCTTTTTCCCTTTTTTATCTAAAATCTGTGTACGGATGCTCATTCCGTCATTAGAGATATTTGTGTAGCAGTTGGCACGGAAAGTTCCATCCATCTTTGCGTCAATGGCAATGTGCCGCAGGTTTACGGCTGGTTTCACCTCCAGGAACACCGGACGGAAGATACCGCCGAAATTCCAATAATCAGCACGACGTTCGGCAAGGTTCACACTAGCATTTTCACTCTCTTTGGCAACAGTGACTTCCAGTAAATTCTTTTTGCCATATTTCAGGAAATCCGTGACGTTGTATGAAAAACGATAGAAGGCTCCCTGATGTTTGGAACCAACTTTGCGTCCGTTTACTTTTACTTCCGTATCTGTCATTGAAGCTTCGAATACAAGATTGACCTGTTTGCCGCGAAACTTTTCCGGAACTTCAAATTCGTACTTATACATACCTTTTTCATCGGCAACACCTTCAGGAAATGGCTTTCCATAGAAAGTGATCCCATACTGATAAGTGCCGAAGCCTTGCAATTCCCAGCAGGAAGGTACGCCGATTTTCGTCCATTTGCCGGAATTGCGTCCGTCGGTACAAAAGAAGTCCCATTCAACCATATCGTCGCATCCGTGACCGGAGAGATATTGCCTTTCCGTTTGTGGAAGGTTTTGAGCAGCCAGGGTAGTTGCCAACGCCAAGGTTGATAATAAAGTGGTTACTTTTTTCATTGTTACTTTTATTATTGTGTTAGTTATTTATTGCTATTATTGTTTACTACTGATACGGAGATGCAACGTATGTTCTTTTTTCTCTATGGCATATTTCTTCAATACACCCGGTCCGCAACTACTGTTTCCTAATCCAAGTACGGCAGCATCCATACTAAGAATAACTTCTGCACGTGGTTTTAAATCGCAATCGTGAGTTTCTTCATAGATGTCTTGTACGGTGTAATGCAGGGCAGATGCAGAAAATGCGTTTTCTACCGCGTCAACACGAATGCCTTTATTCTGTTTGTCGGTCAAGGTAAGATAATGCACTTCCTCTTTGTTTCCACTGTCCTGCGGACGTGGATAATGTACGTATTGGTCTGCAACACTTCCTTTCCAAAGCCCTATCATAGCAGATGTTTTGCGGTCAGGATAGTTATCCTGTGGTCCTCTGCCATACCAGGTAAATGTATCATAAGCAGGCGCCAGACAGAATGCGATTCCTAAACGGGGAATTTCAGGAAGAACTCCTTGTGGCAAGAAAGTTGTTTTCAGATCAATCGTTCCATCTGAAAAGACCGTATAGACAGAAGTCGTCACCACTTTTCCTTCTTTATATAAATTACTTGTTTGAATCCGGACAATGACCGCCCCGTCTGCACGTTTTTCATGGTGGAAAGATTCCAGATTTATCTGCGGATGATCCATCCCATGCAATTTCCAGTCTTTAGCCAACCAGTTTCCGAAGCTCTTGTCATTATCTGTCGGAGCACGGAAAACTTGAGTGACAGGCTGAACCGGAAAATCATCGGAGTGAGCCAGCATTTCTTTGTCCTTATATATAAGGGAAGTCATACTTCCGTTCACTTTCTTTTCCCACTGAACAGAAAAACTGCGTCCGCTAATCAATAAAGATTTATCATCCTCTTTCACCTGAAGCGCTCCTTTATTAATCAGATCGGCAGAAGCTAAATCTCCTTTCTGCAAGCAGAATTGTTCCCAGGCCACTTCATGTCCTGCCTTTGCCCAAAGAGCATCCGATTTCAAAACAATGCTTACTTTCAGTTGGCAATCGGAAAGAGGTTTCAATGAACGGAAAGCCGGCAAACCGATTGTGCCACTTTCCCCTGGAGCTATTTCCGGCAATGTTATTTCTCCCCGTTCTTTCTCCTTACCATCCACTGATAATGTCCACAGACAACGATAAAGTGATAAATCAATATGATGATTTCGGTTGGTTACTCTCAACTCTCCATTCTCAACTCTCAACTCAACCGGTGCATATACCTTCTTTACCTCCCAATATTTAGGCGTAGTTACACGGTCACTCATCAGTAATCCATTAAAGCAGAAAGCTTTTAAATTCGGCTTATCGCCAAAGTCACCGCCGTAAGCCACCATGGTACGGCCATCGGGTAATGTCTTGTAGATTCCCTGATCTACCCAATCCCATATAAAACCACCCAGCATACGGGGATTGCTATATATCTCATCCCAATATTCCTTGAAATTTCCTAATGCATTCCCCATGGAATGTGCATATTCACTCGTCATTACCGGACGGTCGTCATTGGTACGCTCCGCAATCTCCAGCAACCGCTCCCAACGTGCATTTTCAGCGCGTTCCTTATCCTCTCCCTCTGCAATGCCGGGATTTAAGTATTCCTGTTTCACCCGGGTATAAAAGCGGCTGATAACATCGACCGTCTTCGGGTCAGGATTTCCGTCCACTCCCTGCGCCCCCTCATAGTGTACAGGACGAGTGGGATCGAAATCATGCAGCCATGCCGAAATAGCAGCGAAGTTCGGTCCGTAACCGCTTTCGTTTCCCATGCTCCACATTACAATACATGGATAATTCTTATCACGTTCCGCCATACGGACCGCACGGTCCATAAATGCTGCATGCCAGTCGGGGGTACTTGCGAGTGTTCCACGCAATCCGTGTTCTTCTATATCCGCTTCGTCCATCACGTACAATCCCAAGCTGTCGCATAGCTCGTACCAACGGCTTACATTCGGGTAATGACTGGTGCGCACAGCATTTATATTTGCCTGCTTCATTAAAAGAATATCCTGAAGCATCCGTTCTTCGCTCATGACACGTGCCGTCCGTGGATCATGTTCGTGGCGGTTCACTCCACGAAAACGAACCGGATTACCGTTCACTAACAGTTGTCCTTTTTTGATTTCTACAGAGCGGAAGCCCACGGCCTGTTCTATCTGTTCTATGACTTTTCCTTCTCCATTTTGGAGAGTTAAGTGTAATTTATAAAGATAGGGTGTTTCTGCCGTCCATCTTTCCGGCGATTTTATAATGGCTGACAAACGTCCCATCTTACGCGGGCCACGCTGCGGATACCATTCATTCATCCGGCTTGCTTTATGCTCCAAATCAAGCATATCTTCCACATCGCCTTTCAATGTGGCAACTTCTTTGCCTGAAGCATCCTTTAATACTCCCTGTAAGACATACCCTTTTCCAGTCATCCCTCGATATACACTGAATTGCGGATCAATCTGCAAAATAAAGTCTTCATAATCACCAGCAGATGCAGGAAGAGTGCGTACTGCATAATCACGGACATGAATATCCGGCGTATGTATCAGATGAATACTACGATGAATACCACCAAAACGCCAGAAATCCTGATCTTCCAGATAAGAACCGTCACTATATCGGTAGACTTCCAGTGAAATTTGATTTTCTCCGGATTTCAGATACTTCGTGACATTAAATTCACTCGGTTCCATACTGCCTTGGCTATACCCTACCCGTTCGCCATTGATCCAAACATAAAAGGCGCTCATTACGCCCTCAAATCGTAGAAAAGTCTGTCCATTCGCTTCCCATCCGGCCGGCAAGACAAAGGTACGCCGATATTGCCCTACCGGGTTTCGTTCTTTATACGTGGTATAGTCAGTTTTCGGTTCTCCCATCACCCGTGGAGGATCTATTTTAAACGGATAGCCTGCTGAAACATAGATAGGCGTGCCATATCCGTTCACTTCCCAATTGGCGGGAACAGGAAAATCCGTCCAATCTTTATCATTAAAATTTGTTTGATAGAAATTCACGACTCTTTCATTGGGAACGGGAGTCCAACGGAATTTCCAGGTTCCGTCTAAAGAGATTGAACCGTCTCCTTTCTGTACAGAGAAAGGGGTAAAAGCGGCTCTTGCCGGTTCACGATTGATCTGGAGAACATGATGATTCTCCCAATCATGCATTGTTTGTGCCTGTGTAGGACTTACAAACAATGCGCCAAGCAGTAAAGTATATATTTTCATTCGTTCTTTTTTCTTCATATCAAGTAGACGGACGAAAGGGTATTTTGTACCCCTTTCTTTTACAGAAATATTAAAGAACAATAAAAGGAGTAACACTCTATGAAGAAAATCTTTATCAACGGGAATTAAAGTTGATGAAGGAACTCCCTATTTCTAATGTCTGGATGGAAAAATTGCTCCGTTTGAGTATGTCATTGAAGTACAATCCAAAGTTTACCAATAAGGAAAAAATACTGGCTTTGTATGACAGATTAAACGAAGAACAGAAAGCTTCCATTGAAGGACAAGAAATCAGGGTTAATCTCTTTCCTCCTAAAACGGTGAAAGAAGGAGATGACATGGCAGATGCCGATCTTTTTGATTTAGATGGAAAGGTGCATCATTTGGCTGATTTCAAAGGAAAATATATGTTACTTGATTTCTGGAGCAGCGGTTGTGGTCCCTGCATCATGGCTTTGCCCGAAATGAAAGAGATTCAAGAGCAATATAAAGACCGACTCACCATCATCAGTTTGAGTTCAGATACGCAAACTAGATGGAAAGCTGCTTCTGCACAACATGAAATGACTTGGCAAAACTTAAGCGACTTGAAACAGACTGCAGGACTATATGCTGTGTATGACGTCAACGGTATTCCGAATTATGTTCTTATCTCTCCCGAAGGCAAAATCGTGAAAATGTGGTCGGGCTATGGTAAAGGCAGCTTGAAATTAAAGATGCGTAGATATTTGGATGCACCAAAGCGTGAAATGAGTATCACCGGGGACACCAATAGAAAAGTCGTTAATCATCCGAGTTTTGAATCAACCAATACTGATATTCTTGAAGTGAAGCAGGTAGAATTGACTGACACAGCCACTATCGTTCATTTTTATGCATATTACATACCCAAATACTGGATACAAGTAAGTGTAAATGCCAAACTAGTAGACGAGCAAGGTGCATCATACACATTACAAAAAGCTGACGGCATTACCCCCGGTAAGCATTTCTTTCTGCCTGAAAGCGGAGAAGCCGAATTTTCCCTAACTTTCAAACCATTACCTCTCAAAACTAAATCATTCAATTTCACAGAAGGAACAGCCAAAAACGATTGGCAAATAAATGGAGTAAAACTTACCAAATAAAGAAAGAAATAAAAACGGGACACTGAAAAGCTATGTATACTTCCAAGTGTCCCGTTTTTTATTTATTGAATATCCAATGCGTCAAAAGCAATTCCGTCCATATTTTCTGCCGAAAGTAATACTTTGTAATGTCCGGCATTGATAAAGGTTCCGGTGGTGGTGCTCATCATCTTCCATTTATCCGGTGTTTCCGGGAAGTTCAATACGTCCTCTTTCAATACTACTCCTTTTGAATCAATGAATTTCATTAAGACAGGTATTGGCTTTCCGGTAGTGTTCATATATTTAAAGCGAAGGGCGTACACTTGCGCCAACCCGGTAGAAACATTCCATTCAATGCTGTTGCCTTTTCCTTTACCAAAAAACACTCCCATCTGTTTGCGATGTTCTTTCTTTTGGAATTTGCCTTTCAGTACAGCCGTTTCTGCTTCGTATGATATACTGACACGAGCATTTTTGTCTTCCGGAAGTAACTCTTTCGGAGTCTTTTCCATCACTTCTTTATCCGCCTTTTCCCAACTCCAGCCGGACGCAGGGAATACCGTCGGTTTCAGTTCCTGATCTGTGCTGGCGATAGCAATGCCTGAAATCAAGGCTTGTCCTGCTTTCACTTCCGGGAAATGAATTTTCAACATCCCACCTTTCACTATGGCATATACCACTTTCTTACAAACTCCATCGTGACCGCTTTCAGCCCAAATATCCAAGTCATCTAATACAACAGAATCATTCACGGCAACATCGAATATGCGCAGTCCTTCACAGTCGGCAGAAGCGCTTCCGCCCGTGCCATGCCAAGGCTCTGTGAAATACAGTTCAATACGATATGTTCCGTCTGCCACAGGGAAACGATATTCCAGTTGGTGACGTCCGAAGCGGAAATGTTGGAATAACGTCCAGTCACGAGTGCCATGAATCGGATCATTGGTGGTACGTTGACTGGCAAGATAAGGATTCAGATCCTTGAAATTCTCCGCCCATGAACGGGAATAATTCGTATTGTCCTGCAACCAGAGCTGTCCGAAGCTATCTGTATAATCATCCCCTCCACAGTTGAGACGATACAGATAATTATATCCTGCCTCTCCTTTCAATATCTTTTTATCATCCTGATAAAGAAGTTCGAAGTTAGGGGCTTGCTCCAGACCATTTAATAGGATCAGGTCTTCTGCTACCGGTTTACCTTTATAATATCCTACAGCACGAAGCACATTATAACGAATATCCCGGTTTTCCCACATAAAATGAGTGCCTGTTCCGTTGTTCTTTTTACGTCCGAGGAAGGTTGCCTTTTCATTTGTCAGATCGTTGTATAGCAATACAGAATCACAATTGCTGTAAGCCTCGATAGTGGCACGGCGACGTCCTTTTTCAAAGCGGTTGGCCCATGTATGTGATACCAGGTAAACCATCGGGTCTTTTGCAGCCGGAACATAGTTGGCGCGATACATATAATATACGTCCAACGGTTCTTCCCACGGAGTAACCAATCCTTTATAATTGAACGGACCTACTTTATCTATCTTGCGATACGCTTCATCCGGTTGGCGGCGTCCGGGATTGTCATGACTGCTATATATCCATTGGAATTGTCCGCAAACACTATCTTTAGCCTGTTCTGCCAAACGGATTTTTGTTTCCATCAGCTGACACATACGGTCTTCACTCCACACTCCGTTCACCTGGAAATCTCCCGGCTCCGTATGTAGGTCGATGCTTCTCCACGCTCCATATTCTCCGTTCAACAATTGGTTCGCTTGAGAGAGCTCACGACCGTATTTCGTCACATCTCCTCCATACGTACCACTCCAATTTTGAATCACATTCCAGTCTGTACCCTCACCGCCATTACAGGTTGTTATGACACGCATTGTCTTTGCAGTCGGATCCATCTCCCGAATAATATCACTGCACTCCTGTGCAAACTCACGAGGCAAAGTGCTTTCATTCTGCAATCCCCACATCACCACTGACGGAGAATTACGACGTTCTTTCACCCATTGACGAAGCAACTTTTTAAAGTTCTCACGAAACTCCGGAGTGTCATACCACACGTGGGCGGAAAATTGTGTCCAAAACAAGATTCCCTCTTCATCCCAGTATTTTTGATAATCGAGATGATGGGGCTGATGAGCATCCCGGAATGCATTGAAACCGGCTGCACGTATCTGTTTTACCCTTGCGGCAACCTGTTCATTGCTGAACGCATGACTTTGTCCGAACTGATGCTCATACTCGCATACTCCATTGATAAACACCGGCTTTCCATTCAGGTAAAAACGTCCGTTTCCATCGTTTCGTTTTACCGGCCAGCTAATGGTACGAATGCCGAAGGGTGTCGAAATTTCATCCGTCGTTTTCATATCACGCTTTATCATGCTGGCCAATTTATAGAGATATGGATTTTCCGTATTCCACAAAACAGGATTCTCAACAGGCGCCTGCTGGCGGATCACTTTCATTTCTCCCGGAGCTAAAGTAACTTTCTCTACCAAACGGAAAACTTGTTTTCCATCGGCATTACTTAGTTTATTGACTAACTCTACCGTTTCTGTTGTTTTACTATAATTCTTAACCTCTGTTTCTACAAATACGTTAGTAGCCTTTTCGTCATTCCAAATATGTACACCGAAAGGTTCTATACGAATCTCATCCGTTACTTCCAATACCACAGGACGGAAGATACCTAACGGTTGGGAACCCTCACTGAATCCCCATTCCGACGAACATCCTCCACATACCCAAGGCATATCGGCAATCATTTCAGGATGCTCGGCTTTCACTTCCAGGCGATTTACTCCCTGTTTCAATTCATCTGTGACATCCAAAGTCAATGTGGTGCGCCCTATGGGATGACGACCGAAGTCCTTTCCGTTCACTGTAATGGTGGCGTATGTACCTACTCCGTCAAAACGAAGGAAATATTTTTTAAGTTGAGAGTTGAGAGTTGAGAATTGAGAGTTGTTGAGGATGAAGTCTTTTTTGTAAAGAACGGTTCCGTGAAGATTGCCGTGAGTCAATTGACGATACCCATAATAATCATCCCAGTTATGAGGTATATTCACAGTCTTTTCACTCTCAACTCTCAACTTTCCATTCTCAACTCTCCAAGTTTTCCAGCCTTCATTTAATTCAATAATTTG
Organism: Bacteroides sp. NSJ-39; assembly: GCF_014287315.1. Lineage (NCBI taxonomy): Bacteria > Pseudomonadati > Bacteroidota > Bacteroidia > Bacteroidales > Bacteroidaceae > Bacteroides > Bacteroides sp. NSJ-39. The sequence continues at coordinate 374,059 of NZ_JACOOB010000001.1, forward strand.
CCGACGATTCTTACTCTCCGGAGCCGGGAAACGGACAGCCGAACGTCCCATCGGCTTACTGGTAGCAATGGCAATACCACGTTGCTCTGCGTTGTTTACCGCACAATAGAAATGATAAACCACTCCGTCATGTTTCACCACATAGCTCTTATGAGCAAACAGTTCATCGTAGTTCTTGGAGGGGATAATCAGGTCGGCCCCTTTCCAGTCGGTCCAGTTCACTAAATCATAGCTGGCGGCAAATGTATTGAATGCTTTATATTTACGCGAAGGTTCAAAAGCAGAGAAATAGAACATCACATACACATCTCCCATCTTTTGGATATGCGCATCTCCTGTTATGGTTCCATCTGCTTCATGCGCAAAGACCGGATTTCCGGAGTAGCGTTTCCATGTTTTCATATCTTTGGAAAGTGCAATGCCGACACGTTCGCCCTTTAAATCCGTTTCCGGATGACGCCCGCCCGCGTTGTAATACATCACAAACGGAGCTCCCAGTGTTTTATCTTTATCCCAATAAACGGTACTCTTATATTGAGTCAGTTTTTCCCACCATTGGGCATCTTTATCATGGATGCTCAAAATCGGTTTGTCCAGAGATTCCCATTCATGTGACGTAGAAATATCTCCTTTCGTCCATGCCAGTCCGACATAAAGCGGAGCTTTTACAGCTTCGTAGCCCGTTCCTTCACCACCGATATAAGTCATCCAATGGCGACCTTTATAAGTCTGAAGCTCATAGCTTCCACCCCATTCCATATCCGGCAATGCAGGAAATCCGCCACGCTGATTGCAGTCCCATTTTCCATCCCGATAAGAAAGAACCCGTCCCAAAGTGCGCCATTCGAGCAAATTATCACTTTCTGCTATCCACGTTTCGTAACCACGACCATCGGTTCCACCTTTGCCGTTGTAAACCACATAAGTCATCAGCCACTTGTCTCCCTGGCGAAAAACGGTAGGACAATCAATCTTATGATAATTGTCTGCCGGGGCAACTGCGAGCCCGTACTTGTATGGTGTCTTTACTTCCTCGTAAATCTGCTCCATTCGTTCCTGCGGAACTTCCCGTTGCGCATACAGAGAGAAAGTGGTGGCTATACTAAAAACTGCCAGCAATAATTTCTTCATGATACTTTTTCTAATCGTTTAATACTTAATATTTCACCACAGAGGACACGGAGGACACAGAGGTTTAATCTTTTTTATTTATTATAGAGTAACACAGAGTCTCACGTATTTATAATCGCGTTTGTCGCTCTGTTTTACTTGCGGAAAAGAGAGAGAGAAGAACTCTGTGTCCTCCGTGTCCTCTGTGGTGAAATATAAATTCCCATTAATAAAACAACCAATCCATTGTCTCTTCATCCCCGGCAAGCCCGGCATTACGCACTTTCGTTTCCGCAGCCGTGAATCCCAACACTTGCAGATAACCTTTGGGTAACATCAACGTATGCTTTCCAGCCGGAAAACTATATGCATGCACATTTGCCAAAGGCATTCCGTTGATACGGACAGCATTCGTCAACACGGGTTCCGCCTGACCGTAGTCATTGGCTGACGCATCGATTTCCAGTTTCGGAGCTTTTGCATATTTTTTCTGGTCGTCTTTGAAATAAGCGACTAACAATTTCACCGGAGCATCCGTTTCGAAAGTGATGCTTGTGCCTTTCTCTCTCTGTTCATTTCCATTGAAGCGGAGCGCTTTCATTCCTTTCAATTCCGGAGCTACTGCTTCTATCTTACCTGGAACATCCACAAATAAAGAAGTCCCCTCATCTACTTTCACTGTCGGATAATTAGAGATCAGTTTCACGTTTGCAGGAGTCCAGGCAGCAATCTCGACAGTTTCAGTCACTGCATTTCCATTCTGTTTTTCTTTCAACAAAGCGAGGTTGGCTTTGAAATTCTCCAATTCCTTCTCATAGTGTACCAGCAGTTCTTTCCAAGTCTTATTCTTTCCATCATCTCCACCGATAGGAATACGACGTTGGGCAGTCTGCATACTGTTGGCATACAAGTAATGTTCGTCCGTCAGTTCCACCAATTTGCGATAGTGTTCCAAGCTTTGTTCCATCAAAGGAATAGCTTCTTCAAGATTCTTAATCTCTTTTCCCCATTGATAATCCAATACCAGTTTGGCAGCTTTCACTTTCAGGTTGAATGCATACGCAAACTCACGATAACAATGCATATCATTCTGTAAACGTGCAAATTCATCCTTATTTGAAGAGACGGAACCAGCTGCTTTATCAATAGCCGCTACTGCTTTATCTCCATGTTCTATTACTTGAGCAACAATATCCAAAGGCATTTCACCTACATGAGGTTGCTTTTTCCATTCTTTCTCTACATACTCTATCAGCTTCTCTCCTTCCGGCCCGCAACTTTCATAGAATCCCGGATAGATCGTATATTTGTATGGATTGACAAGCTGACTCATAAACATTCCCAGTAATAACGTTTGGCGATTTCCCTCTGTGATACCGAAACGACGCAATAACTTCGGAGCGATCTCTCCGCTTTCTTCGTATGCTACACGGATATTACTTGCATTTTCGTCAGAGGTTCCGTAGAACTTGCCCAACTGATGGTCCCAGTAACCCATTTCATCTGTACGGTCGCGATGGCAGTTCCACGCATAGCGTCCCCAGGTCTGATACCAGATCCAATCACGATCCAACTGGAATTCACGTTCATTGTTCGGTAATTTGTCCGCCGTATAAGGCCAGTCCCAATATGAAGCCTGCGGATAAAGGTGCAACGCATTGGCACCGTGTACATTGTGCATGGCAGTTACCGCCTTCTGAACGAAATCCGGAGAACCCCAGCGGAACGGTTCCAAATTTGCCAGGATATGTACGTTACTGATATGAATAGAACCCAACGAACTCAAATCCGTATGAATTTTCGACCAGGGACCACGAGGTTCGTAGGTAGTCAACGATTCACCATTATACTTATGCATCGTATAAAGATTCTTATAGAGCGGCAAGGCAGCGTCCATCACCAGTTTGCAGTCCGTGTCGTGTGCACGCAACAAAAGAGGCGGTTCATCCGTACGTCCCAATGCCTGTAATCCGTCTTTCACTCCCGGAATAATTGTTTTAGTAAACCATTCCACATCGTCCTCCACTGTACACATCGCTTCACCCAGACAAACAAGTAATCCTACATTGGGATATTTTTCAATGAAAGCGGTAATACTCTTGCGTGTATAATCGGCAATCAGAGGAGTAATAGGACGGTTACGGTCCTGTGTTTTCAGTCCGTAATGTTCAGCAAAAGGTTTGGAAAGAATGATATTATAAAACATCTGTATGACAAAGATACCGCGCTTGTCCGCTTCTTCCGTGAGGAAAGAGAACATTTCTTCGTTCATTTTGAAAGTTTCTTCATCTACTTCCAGCGCAAACGGATAATCTTCCAGTTTCACCAATGACGCAAACGGATGGCCATTCCAAAGGTACAGCGAATTCATGCGGTTGGCAACCAACATATCCAAGTATTTAATCCACTGTTCCTTATCATAAAACCAGGGGAAACTTTCCGGCGTATACGGATATTCGTATACACCATGCCCCGGCAGGTAGGTCATTTTCTGTAATCCTACACATGCACCACGCAATACCATTTCAGGACCGTCTTTCAGTTCCTCCGGGAAGTTCAACTTACCATCCGAATCATTCACACGGTCAATCAGTTCACGGCATCCGTAAATGACACCACTCCCATCCCTGCCGGACACTCTAGTCAGATTGCCCGTCGTCGAAATATGAAAACCTTCTTTCTTGAGCGTCGTGTCATTTACTTCCGTCAACAGAATCGTTTTGATTTCGGGATCGGAGAATGTCGTGTCTCCCTGTTGCATCATTACCTGATAACCGGCTTTATCCAAGGTAGTCTGTAACTGCTCCGCACCAAACAAAACACGATTTGACGCATCCGGCGGAGTCATAATCTTCACGGTTTGCCTGCCACACGCTGCCAAAAAAAGTGTGCATGCCGCAAACATGAATAATCTGGTATTTTTCATTCTTCTGATATATATTATAGATTATATAATTCACTTCTTCACTAAGAGAAAGACGAAATAATCCCCTGTTTGTACTCATTCGTCTGTTTTTTCATTTTTCGACACCGTACTTCCACTTTCGTCTTTCCAGCAATTATCTCTTTTTCTTTATACCGGATAATGTATTGCAAAGCCATCTCCCCATTGGTGAAGTATTTTTTTAGTAAAGTATCATTTATGGTATTGTACGTATGGTATTTAATGAATTGCTTGTTTTTTGATTTTGGTATGGATCGTAAATCATGTATGCAAGCCGGTATATATTTACCGAAGTCAGTACGTTTGACTCGTACATCAATTGTTTTTTGGTAATTCTAGAAGATTTTTCTTAGTGTCTTATACAAAGGACTTTGGGAGAATTACCCGTTTTTGAGGTAATGACTTGGCAACTGTGCTAATTACTGCGTTCTGCCATAAGTTACTATCATTGTCACTCGTCGTAATACAAATTATAAAGAATGAATTAATTTACAAATTGATTTTGAAAAATACTTTTAGATACACTACAACTTCATAGCCTATGGAGTTTTTCTTTGTTCATTTGGAGATTTTTAATAATGTTTGCCACACCTAGTCTTTCTGTTGATTTAAAAAAATGACAAGACAGTCAATAATGTTTTTTAGCTCAGTAATAATCTTATCTTTTACGATACTACTATAATAGTTGATAAAAGTAGCAGCGTCTATTTTGAACTTCAATTCAAACTCCTCAGACAACACTTCACAAGGATTAGGATTATCTTCCAGATACAACTCAATTGCTTCCTTCATATTATCCTCAATCTCTTTCATGTCATTGCCTACAGTGATCACCGGAACACCTTCAATATAGGCACTCAAATTTTTTCCTGCATGTTCTACAATCACTTCTACTGTTTTCATATTACCTCCTTTTTAAATCAAGGGAACAAGGGGCTTACTATTTTACTATAAATATAAAATTAGCGGCAACTCCGAAGAATCACCGCTAATTGGTCTATTGTCCGACAGTTTGAGAGGGTTATAGCCTGCGAAATGAATAGCAGTACTCCACTAATTAACCATGAATTATAAATGATAGGTAACAATTCTTTCTTCAGGTGAATCGATCCAGAGCCGCCATACTCCTTCCGACACCTTCTCCGGTGTTCCGATATTTGCTTTGGGTGGACGACGACTATTGATCGTCAAATACCCTTTCCCTTCTGTTGCTTTCACTTTCATCGTTTTGCCATTCATATAGACATGGATATCGCCATTCGGAGTGGGTACAGTACCCTCCATCCATTTCAGTCCTCCCAATACAGGAGCAATAGCAAACTCCTTATACCCTTCTTTCACAGGTTTCACACCCAAATAATATTTGCCGAGCAAATAGATAGGACTTGCTCCCCAGGCATGACATAGACTCTTGCCGTATGGACGGCCGTACATGGCAAGATGTTGTGTTCCGGTTTCTTCAGGGTTATATTTTTCCCAGAAGGAAGTAGCTCCTTCCTTTAACATTCCTCCCCAATAGGCTTTCATTTCTTTCATTACAGCATCTTGTTCGCCAAGAGCACAAAGTGCTTCCAGTTCGTAAAAACGCATATAGGGAGTTGTTATTTTCAGAATACTGTCATTTAGCAAAACAGACTGTTTGATGGCTTGTTGCTTATCTTCATTCAAATATTGAAAGAAGACAGAAAACATATTCGCATAACGGGTGACCGCATCACTTTGCTGACCGTCGACACAGTTATGTACAAATGCCTGTTTCTGATTATTCCAGAAGGCAGGTTCTAACTTTGCTTTCAAAGCAGCAGCCAGTTTCTCGTATTTCTGTTTGCTATTGGCATCTCCAACCAGTTCCGCACACAAAGCCATTGTTTCCAGACTCCTGCAAAATAAGATTTGTTCAAAAGAGAGTTCGCCTTTTTTATCCAGATAGCCGTCCGCCCAATCCACAAATACCCAGTCACCGGTCATACCTTCCACCATGCCATTTTTATTTGTACGTCCCAATACATAATCCATCATCGTTTGCATACGTGGATACAGTTGGTTGACAAAGTGGCGGTCGCCACTATACATATAATAATCATATACACTAAGGAACCAGTAGAAAGTATAGTCCATGATTGTATTACTGTGGCTGGTCACAGGGTCCTTGCCACGAAGCAGCCAGATTGTACGTTTCACGGATTCACTATCGAAGAAAAGATAATAATTCATCAGATAACTTTGGATAGCATCACCACTCCATACCCAGCGGTCGCGTTTGATACCGTCAATAAAGAACTCGCGGGTAGTGAGATGCATGGTATAGGCCCCCACTTCCCAAATACGGTTCAATTCTTCATCATTGCAACGGAAACTTCCACGATACTCTTCAGGAAGATATTCATATTGCATGGAGACTTCTCCAATCTGTACACCCGGCTCGTGAGTTACATAAACATAACGGAAGGCTTTGCTGTTCTCCAATGTATATTCGTTTTCAGAATTACTCAAAGGAGAAGTGCTGCGGATGGCAAGGTCGGTCACTTGTCCCGGTTCGAGCAAGAGTTTGTCTAATGTTTCGCAATATGCTTTATCTTTTGCTTCTTCCGGGCTTTCACCATAATAAATTTCTATTTTTCCTTTTCCGGAAAGATTCTTCAATGTGATGAACCCGAATGTTTCTTTTCCAAAATCATAAAGAATACCTCCTTCGGACTGTTCTGTCTTTGCAACAGGTTGCTGTGGCTCACGCATCAGACTGAATTGGGAAGGAAGTTGGGTAGCCCCGTCAAAGTTCCAGCATCCGGCATCCATATAGATAGTGGCAGATGTGTCACTGGCTTTTCCGCTCTCATCAATCCATTCTTTATCTTCGTAAGTCACTCGCCAGGAGGAATCAGAATTCACCGTCTTCCCTTTCACATAAATAGTGGGAGGAGTAGCCTGATTCCAAACTTTGATGTTCAGGTTATGCTTACCGGCAGGAAGAGTTATCATTTCCGGCATACCGAATTGGAGCTTTCCATCCAGTTTGACATTATACTTTCCTTCTGCAGCAATAAAAATCTCTTCCGGCTCGGAAAGATTCAGTTGCTTACTGAATTCTACGACAACATAATGACTGTCCGTTTTCCAAAAAGGAGGGAAAAATGCACCTCGTTCCGTACGACGATTATTCATTTGATTTCCCAGCCAGATTTCGTAGTCTCCCGGATACCATATCCAGGTCTGGGCAAATGTGCTGCTTGCCAAAGACAAGGCACTAAGCAATATCATATATTTCTTTTTCATTTTTCTTTCTATTACTAACAAACTGAATCATAAGAAATAATTCGTTCCACAGTAGTTGACGTTTAGTTCCACATCTGTTTCCCTTTAGTTCTACAATTGTTTTCCTTTAGTTCCATATATGTGGAACGAATCATGTATTACAGTTAAATGACTTGTCAATACCTACTGAATATTTAGTAAATCCTTATATCCTGCTTCCAGTCCCGCACGTTCACGAATAACGCTATCCACCTTCGGACCATTGTTTTCCCATACATTTCCCGGACCATTGGCATTTTGCAGATACTTCTCTCCTTCTGTCCAATTATCACGTACAGTGATAAAGGAAGAACCTTCATCCGTATAAAGATAGAACCAGTGATTAGGATCGTGTACATACCCCGGCTTATAGATACTATGCACGCAATTCTCCGTTACATAGCTTTTGGGCTGTGAACCGAGCGTGTAAACACCCGCTACATCATACATATGTTTCGCATAATGATGAATCAGATTTGCATGAACTCTGTTATTACGCATACAATTCACAGTTTGTGTCCATCCCCAACCAAGACTGATGCCACTATAAGGAACTTCACTGATTTCATTATGCTCGATATTAATATCACTCACATATCCCGCAGCAATGGCGAGACATCCCCAGTCCTCATTACCTACTTCCGTGAAATAGCAATTATTGATTTGCTGGTGTGTACATACCTCCCGGCGGTCAGCAGGATCGTATGGCAAATGTGTTTCGTGAGCAGCCGGAGAAAAACTACCGGTCAGCAAACCATTTCCTGCAATATCGCGAAAGAGACAACCACGAACAATACCATCCTGCACCGCTTCTTCATAATCCAATCCGGTAGAACCCAGATGTTCAAATCGGCAACGCTCAAAATCAATCTGTTTGGCAGCAGCTATCCGGACAGCAGCCGCAGGACGTCCCAACCATCCTTGATTATCCAACGGATGATTCAGATAATCCCGTTGCATCTTCGGATCAATCCGGTACCCATCCGTCAGATACATGCCTGCCTGAAGAGGCACGTGTCCTTTCTCTGACGGACGCATCCACGTAGTATAAGAAAAAGTAATTTTCTCAAAACGAATATGACACACAGGACGATCCAAAGTACCTTCTACCTGTACTAACGTCTCAATGGCAGGTACCATCACTTCCGCCTCCTGCATCTTCTCTCCTTCCCGTGGATAATAATACACTCTACGGGCATTCATATCGTGATACCATTCGCCCGGTACATCCAATAGCTCACGGGCATTCGTCAGATAGAAAGCGGAATTATGTCCGTCCGTCGTCACCATTGGACGCGGCCAAGGATGTTCAAACTGAATCCGGCTTTCCGGCTGGTGAAAACGTACCGCCGCACTATCTCCCTGCACCTCAATAGACCGAATCCGAAGATTAGCCACACACCACATCTGATGGAGTACCATCTCGGCATATTCAGCCTTCATTTTTCCCTTATTATCAATAAGTCTGCGTACCGCAACCGCAGGAACATAAAGAACTTCATTATTTTCATCCACGCTGCAAATACGGTTCATCTTTTCGAAATCCTCTACATCACGGGCACGGACAGCCTTTTCTCCATTCACCCACAACTGACGGAAATCCAATGGACGCCCATTAAATGTCGGCACATCTGCCACCCAGAGCTTTCCTTGTTTCTTCCAATTCTTGATACGGACTCCCCCACTCAACACCACCTTTTCATCGGCTGCCGAACGGATCACAGTCTTTTCATTGATCGCCGAACGGATCACAGTCGGGGATTCCTTTGTCCCACTATCTTCCGGACGAATAAAAACCGGCTCATACAGAGCGTACGTTCCCCCTTCCATATAAACAGTGATTCCTCCCTGCATACGGTCATCTCCCGTCCTCCGCCATTCACGTGCCTGCCGTAAAGCAGCAGTCAGCGTTGCTTTGGGAGACTGGCGGGTTCCATCATTAAAGTCATTACCTTTGGGAGAAACCCATATCTCACCGGACCATAACCAATGACTACACAAAATACATATAGCCGTTAAAAATAACTTTCTCATCCTCATTTCTTTATTTTTCCTCCTGATTTCTTCATTTCTGTATCATGATTATCTGGCAAGAGGCATCCATACGGTCATCTCTCCTTTTCCTCTATTTCCCCAGGCATAATAAGGAATCAAACGAATATCCACCGTCTTCTCTGTCTGAACCACCGGACGATAAAGTACTCCTTCCCAAGAAATTGCAGGTGCCAGACGCGCTTTACCTTCGAGCGCTACAATCGGACTACCTTCAATCGTGATCTTCTTCGGAGTCAATTTTATATCAGCAGGAATCAATACATTATCAATCTTTTCCCCGTTTGCAATATCCATACTTTCCAGGCAATAAACCAACGGTCCGCGCTTCACGACCACCTGATTACGAATCTCCTCTGCCAACGGATGAGCTTCGAGCAAACGCACAGGCATATCCATCACTAACTCCACTACATCCCCCTTCTTCCATGCACGATTTACTTCCGCATACGAATTTGCCTTCGCATTGACTTGCAACGGCTGTCCATTCACCCTAAGCGTAGCCTTTTCACACCATTCAGGGATGCGTAAGAAGAGCGAGAAAGTACCTGCCTTACGAGGAACTTTATCCAACGTTACACGTACATTTCCATCCCAAGGATAATCCGTTTCCTGCGTCAGAGCTACTTCTCCCTTCTCTTTCCAAGTCGTTGTCAATGTATTTGCCCCATACAAATTGCAATAAATCCCTTCCGGGCTCAATGTATATGCATAGTTTTGTGCCTGACACAGCGTACGCAATGTGTTCGGAGGACAGCAGAAACAACTGATATATTCTGTCCGTTCCTTCGGCCAGCGAAGCGTGTAAGGAAGATCGGCACTGATACGAAGCGGATTCGTGTAGAAATACTTCTTTCCATCCAGACTAATACCGCTCAATACACTATTATAAAGACAAGTCTCCACAAGATCGGCATATTTCGCATCCCCTGTCACTTCCAGCATCCGCCAGTTGAACAACATATTACCGATATTGGCACACGTTTCATTGTGAGCAGTACTATTCGGCAACTGATAGGGACGTCCATAACTCTGATGCACTTTCTGAATACTATCCGGCTCATAACACGTTCCATCAGGCGATGTACCATCATAAAGAGCGCCGCAAGCACCGGTCACATACATTTTTCGGGTCACGATATCATTCCAGATACTAGTCAGGTTCTTCATTAATTGCTGCTCACCGGTTTCTGCATATACATCCGCTACTCCGGCATACAGATAGTTGGCGCGTACGGCATGTCCCATCGCACGATATTGATCGCGGAAAGGAATACGGTCCTGATTATCATCCGTTCCGTTTTCCACCATACCACGGATATCAATCAGATTCTTTGAAAGTTCCAGATAACGGGGATTTCCGGTAGCCCGGTACATTTCGACTACCCCCATATAATGTGAAGGGCAAATGGCATTACGAGCCAGTTCGGCAGAAGCCGTTTCGTAAAAGTGGCAAAGAAAATCCGTTGCTTTTACGGCAGCATCAAAAAGAGTAGTCTTTCCGGTGGCACGACGATGCACAATACCCGCCATCATCAAGTGTCCCAGATTATAAGTCTCAAAGTTCAGCCGATTGGCAAAAGCTCCTTTTTCATTCTCATCACCTACTTTCGTTCCAATGACCGTTTGTTTATGCTGATCACCCAATGCATGAGAGTCAATACCTTTATTCAGTTCTTCGATAACAACAGGAGTATGTATATAACCATCTGCACGTTGGGCTTTTACAACACAAGTAATAAAGTTATCCATTAATTTGTCCAACTCCGGATCTTTATTAACTGCATAGACAGAAGCCACTCCTTCCATCCATTTATACATATCTCCGTCATGGAATGGAGGTCCCCAATGCTCTCCTTTGCATACTCCGGCAGCAATCTCAAAATTACGGAAACCGTGAGAGATCTCCGGCGTGTTCCAAGTGTTCCACATACTTTGCAGGGAAGTCTGGCTAAATACCTGGAAGCGATCTCCCCAGAATCCATCCGTCCAATGTACGGCGTCGATTCCGGTATTCGCCATCTTCGCAAAACGGCTCTGACTCATATCCGTCAATCCATTGCTTTGCGCAAGTGCTCCCGTAACGGAGGCGGAAGCTAAAAGAAGTAACAGTTTTATCTGTTTCATTAATATGGATAATTTAAAATTTACACAATATCTTTATAAAAAGACGCAATTATCCGTATTTTGTACTCAATAAAGCAAAAAAACGAAGACCCTATTTCGGTACGCCCTGCAAGTCCAAATACAGGCATATAGCCATTTATTTCACTGAAAAATAATAAAAAGTGCCACCCATCGTTTCGCGTGAATGACACTTTTCGTGATTTTGTATATTAAATCTACCATAAACCGAGCCCCATCGTTTTAGAACATTCCAACTCCAATAATCCTTTTTTCGCATCGAGACCACCTCCGTATCCCGTAAGTTTATGATTGCTGCCGATTACCCGATGGCAGGGAACAAAGATAGAGATAGGATTGGTGGCATTGGCCGATGCTACTGCACGCACAGCCTTCGGGTTATGGATGCGGCGGGCAAGCTCGCCATAAGATATGGTCGTTCCATAGGGTATTTTCATCAGTTCTTCCCATACAGTGCACTGAAATTCCGAGCCGGTAAAGACAACGGGAATGTCGAATATCTTACGGTGTCCGGCAAAATATTCTTCGAGTTCCCCGATTGCCCGTTCGATGATGTCGGAAGTCCCCTCTTCGTACTTCGCATTCAGATGTCGCTGTATGCGGCGGTCTATCGTACCTCGCCGTTTCTTCACCGCCCAGTCGCAAATACACAGCTTATCTCCGTAAGAACCGACAAGCATCTCGCCCACAGGCGATTGATATCGTGTAATCTTTATAGTTTCCATATTGTTCTTTTTTTCTTCAAATTAAAAAAATATTGCTCACATTCTTTACTTCCCTTGTGATGTACTTCTTATTTGGAGTAACGGTTTGTGCTAACATTTCCGTTCGCAACGGAAATGATTAATGATTTTACTGACAAATATAGGAAAGTATATTTCAAATGACAAGAAAATACAGAGGATATGACAGTCTCCTTTCAAACTTATTTTCAAGTAATTTGTTTATGGAAAAAACGATCGTTCCAAGTGCCACGCAATGGACATCAGCAACGGATATGAATAACCGGATTATCTATTTCCGAACGATGTACAACAGTACGATCCGCAGCATTGATTTGCGCTCTATTGATTTTTCCAAAGTGCATTATCGGGCTGTTCCAATGGATACCGTCAGGCAGCAGCCGATTGAAAAGATAAAAATAATGTCCGAGTAATTATATTCTTTTAGCGACTTATTGGGTACAAAAAATCCGTTCAACCGTCCTTTTATAAAAGTATAAAAGACGTTAGATGATAATGAATAAAAAGAGATTGATCGGATATGTGCTCGTCATGCTGTCTGTAACTTCTATTCATGCACAAGAAACGAACGCTTCTACGCAAGAATATAAGTTATGGTATGACCGTCCCGCACAGGTATGGACGGAAGCCCTGCCTTTGGGCAATGGCCGTTTGGGAGCTATGGTATATGGAATACCGGGTACAGAACAAATACAACTAAACGAAGAAACTATCTGGGCAGGACGCCCTAACAACAACGCCAATCCGAACGCACTTGAGTATATTCCCAAAGTGCGTGAACTGGTCTTTGCAGGAAAATATCTCGAAGCGCAAACTCTTGCTACCGAGAAGGTGATGGCTAAGACAAACTCGGGAATGCCTTATCAAAGTTTCGGGGACTTGCGAATCGCTTTTCCCGGACATACCCGTTATTCGGACTACTATCGGGAGCTAAGTCTGGATTCCGCCCGCGCCATCGTGCGATATGAGGTAGACGGAGTACAATACCAACGCGAAACGATTACCTCATTTACCGATCAAGTGGTAATGGTCAGACTGACAGCCAGCCGTCCGGGACAAATAACCTTTAATGCCCAACTGACCTCTCCTCATCAGGATGTAATGATTTCCTCTGAGGAAGGAAATTGCGTTACGCTTTCCGGTGTCTCTTCCTGGCATGAAGGTCTCAAAGGGAAAGTGGAATTTCAAGGACGGCTGACTGCACGGAATAGAGGTGGAAAAATAGCATGTGCAGATGGAATTCTATCGGTAGAAGGAGCTGATGAAGCTATCATTTACGTGTCAATAGCCACCAATTTCAATAATTATCTGGATATCACAGGAAATCAGATAGAACGGGCTAAAGACTATCTTTCCAAAGCAATGAAACATCCATTTCCGGAAGCCAAGAAAAATCATACTGATTTCTATCGCCGATACTTGACCAGAGTATCTTTGAACTTAGGTAAAAACCGATATGAAAACATCACAACCGATAAACGTGTAGAAAACTTCAAAGATACAAATGATGCTCATTTGGTAGCTACTTACTTCCAGTTCGGGCGTTACCTATTGATTTGTTCTTCACAACCCGGCGGACAACCCGCTAACTTGCAAGGTATCTGGAATGATAAATTATTTCCTTCTTGGGACAGCAAATACACTTGCAACATCAACTTGGAGATGAACTATTGGCCGTCTGAAGTTACCAATCTTAGCGAGCTGAACGAGCCTCTTTTCCGGCTGATAAAAGAGGTCAGCGAGACAGGCAAGGAAACGGCTAAAATCATGTATGGAGCGAATGGCTGGGTACTCCATCACAACACAGATATCTGGCGCGTCACAGGAGCAATTGACAAAGCCCCTTCGGGCATGTGGCCTAGTGGTGGAGCGTGGCTCTGCCGACATTTATGGGAACGTTATTTATATACCGGAGATACCGATTTTCTGCGTTCCATCTATCCTATACTGAAAGAGTCCGGCCGTTTCTTCGATGAAATCATGGTAAAGGAACCGATACACAACTGGTTGGTGGTTTGTCCTAGCAATTCACCGGAGAATGTACATTCGGGCAGTAACGGAAAGGCAACGACAGCCGCCGGATGTACGATGGATAATCAGTTGATTTTCGATCTTTGGACGGCTATTATTTCAGCTTCCGAAATTCTGGATACCGACAAAGATTTCGCAACTCATCTAAAGCAACGCTTGAAAGAAATGCCTCCTATGCAAATAGGTCATTGGGGACAATTGCAAGAATGGATGTTCGATTGGGATGATCCGAACGACGTACATCGTCATGTCTCCCATCTTTACGGATTGTTCCCCAGCAATCAGATTTCCCCATACCGCACACCGGAATTGTTTGATGCGGCGCGCACCTCGCTCATCCATCGCGGGGATCCGTCTACCGGCTGGAGTATGGGATGGAAAGTTTGTCTTTGGGCGCGTCTGCTTGATGGTGACCATGCTTATAAGCTGATAACAGATCAGTTGACTCTTGTACGCAACGAAAAGAAAAAAGGTGGTACTTATCCTAATTTGTTCGATGCACATCCACCCTTTCAGATTGACGGGAACTTCGGTTGTACGGCAGGAATCGTAGAAATGCTGATGCAGAGTTATGACGGATTCATCTATTTACTTCCCGCCCTTCCTACTTTGTGGAAGGAAGGTTCGGTGAAAGGTATTATCGCACGTGGTGGTTTTGAGCTTGACTTGAGTTGGAAAGACGGAAAAGTAAATCATCTGATAGTAAAATCCCACAAAGGAGGAAACTGTCGTCTCCGCTCACTCAACCCGCTAAAAGGTAAAGGACTGAAACCTGCCAAAGGCGAGAACCCTAATCCTCTCTTTGCCGTCCCCGCTATTACCAAACCATTGATTAACGGGAAAGCAAAATTGAATAAAATAGAGCTGACGGAAACCTATTTGTATGACCTGCCCACAAAAGCGGGAAAAGAATATATCCTGATTGGAAAATAAAAACTCAACTATATGAATCAAAATTTATTTAAGGCGATTATTGCCTGCGGAATTGTCTGCTTTATTGCTTGTACGACCACCAAGAAAGCAGAAACCGAAAAGTGGAGTGAACGTATGGCACGTTCCGAAATGAAACGTTTCCCAGAGCCCTGGATGATTGAAAAAGCTAAAAAACCACGATGGGGATATACGCATGGCCTTGTGGTAAAATCAATGCTCGAAGCATGGAAACATACGGGCGACGGTACATATTACGAGTATGCCAAGATTTATGCGGATAGTCTGATTGACACTGACGGACGTATAAAGACCATGAAATATCTTTCTTTCAATATCGACAATGTAAATGGCGGTAAGATTTTGTTCGACCTCTACGCAAAGACGGGAGATGAACGTTACAAAACGGCTATGGATACGCTTCGTAAGCAGATGACCGAACAGCCGCGTACCAGCGAAGGAGGCTTCTGGCACAAATTGAAATATACCCATCAGATGTGGTTGGACGGTATCTTTATGGCTTCTCCCTATCTGGTACAATATGGTGCGACTTTCCAGGAACCGGCTTTGTTTGACGAAGCGGTGAAGCAAATACTTTTGATTGCCCGTAAAACGTATGATCCGGCTACCGGTCTTTACTATCACGGATGGGATGAAAGCCGTGAACAGAAATGGGCAAATCCCGAAACCGGGTGTTCTCCGAATTTCTGGAGCCGCAGTATCGGATGGTATGGTGCTGCGATAGTGGATGTTCTGGATTATCTGCCACAAGAAACAGCAGGACGGGACAGCGTCATGCAAATTCTTCAAAGGCTGGCCGAAGCGATTGTAAAATATCAGGACCCTCAATCCGGCACATGGTATCAAGTGACAGATCAAGGTGCACGTAAAGGTAATTACCTGGAGTCTTCGGCAACCGCTTTGTTTGTTTATACGCTCGCCAAAGCCATTAACAAAGGATATATCGGAAATGAATATATCGAACCGGTAAGAAAAGCTTTCAACGGCATGACCGGAAATTTCACCCTTTTGGAGGAAGACGGAAGTTATACCATCACCAATTGTTGTGCCGTAGCCGGATTGGGCGGAGACTCTAAAAGATACCGTGACGGTTCATTTGAGTATTATATCAGCGAACCGATTATCGAGAATGATCCGAAGTCAGTAGGAGCATTTATCCTGGCTGCAATTGAATTTGAAAAAATGATTGAGAAATAATTTGTGGTGAACTGGAATAAACTAAAAACGATAAAAAAACAATGAAAAAATTCAAGATTCTTCCTTTTTTACTGCTACTGCTGAGCTTGAGTACTTCAGTGGCGGCACAAAAGAAAACACAGAAAACGTATATTCCCTGGAGCAACGGTAAACTTGTAGTCTCCGAAGAGGGGCGTTATCTGAAACACGAAAATGGTACTCCTTTCTTCTGGTTGGGGGAAACAGGATGGTTGCTCCCAGAGCGTCTGAATCGTGACGAAGCCGAATATTATCTGGAACAGTGCAAACATCGCGGATACAATGTAATTCAAGTTCAGACCTTGAATAATGTGCCATCCATGAATATCTACGGACAATATTCCATGATAGATGGATATAACTTCAAGAACATCGACCGGAAAGGTGTATATGGTTATTGGGATCACATGGATTATATCATTCGTACGGCTGCAAAAAAAGGACTGTATATCGGTATGGTTTGTATCTGGGGAAGTCCCGTGAATCGTGGAGAAATGACTGTCGAACAGGCGAAAGCATACGGAAAGTTCCTGGCGGAACGTTATAAGGACGAACCGAATATCATTTGGTTTATCGGTGGAGACATTCGCGGTGATGTGAAAACAGCCGAATGGGAGGCATTGGCAACTTCTATCAAAGCAATCGACAAGAATCACCTGATGACCTTCCATCCGCGTGGCAGAACAACCTCAGCAACTTGGTTCAACAACGCTTCCTGGCTGGACTTCAATATGTTTCAAAGCGGACACCGTCGTTACGGACAACGTTTTGGTGACGGCGACTATCCTATCGAAGAGAATACGGAAGAAGACAACTGGCGTTTCGTTGAGCGCAGTATGGCTATGAAACCCATGAAACCGGTTATCGATGGAGAACCTATCTATGAAGAAATTCCTCACGGCCTGCATGACGAGAACGAGTTGTTATGGAAAGATTACGATGTACGCCGCTATGCTTATTGGTCTGTATTCGCCGGTTCTTTCGGGCATACGTATGGGCATAATTCCATTATGCAGTTTATCAAACCGGGTGTGGGTGGTGCATACGGAGCCAAGAAGCCTTGGTATGAAGCATTGAATGATCCCGGTTATAATCAAATGAAATATTTGAAAAACCTGATGCTGACTTTCCCGTTCTTCGAACGTATACCGGATCAGTCTGTCATCGCAGGTAAGAACGGAGAACGTTACGACCGTGCCATCGCTACACGCGGTAATGATTATCTGATGGTGTATAATTATACCGGACGTCCGATGGAAGTTGATTTCAGCAAGATTAGCGGGGCAAAGAAGAATGCCTGGTGGTATACGACAAAGGACGGTAAGCTGGAATATATCGGTGAATTTAATAACGGTGTACATACCTTCCAGCACGATAGCGGTTATTGCAGTGGAAACGATCATATTCTGATTGTGGTGGACAGCAATAAAAACTACCTCGGTAAGACATGGACGGAACTTCCCGATGCCCAACTGAAATATATCAGCGATAAATGATGAATAAGAGAATATTTATAGTAGCATTCTTTGCGTTTCTGTTTTTAGCAGGTTCAGTCTATGCAGCCATAGGCATAACCGAACTGCGAACGGAGCAATTAAAGAATCCGCTAGGTATTGACGTGCGCCAGCCCCGATTGGGTTGGCGCATCGAATCGGATGAACAGAATGTGATGCAAACAGCGTATCACATTCTTGTTGCTTCTTCTGCCGACTTGCTGGCGCAAGGAAAGGGAGATATTTGGGATTCAGGAAAGATAGAGTCCGACGCTTCCCAATGGATTGCTTATCAAGGTAAACCGCTAAAGCGTAATGCCCGCTATTATTGGAAAGTGAAGGTCTATACTAATAGAGGGGAAGCGGACTGGAGTGCTCCGGCCTTTTGGAGTATGGGATTGCTGAATGAAGCGGACTGGCAAGGCCAGTGGATTGGATTGGACCGTGCCGCTCCCGGTGACAGTGAAACCCAATGGAGCCGCTTGGCAGCCCGTTATCTCCGCAAAGAATTTGCTTTGAGCAGAGAGGTGAAACGTGCAACGGTACACATTGCTGGAATGGGACTTTATGAATTATTTATTAACGGACAGCGTATTGGCGATCAAGTGTTGGCCCCCGCTCCTACCGACTATCGGAAAACAATTCTGTACAACACTTACGATGTGACGCCACAACTTCGAAAAGAGAATGCTATTGGTGTGACATTGGGCAACGGACGTTTCTATACGATGCGCCAGAATTACAAACCGTACAAGATACCGACATTCGGCTATCCCAAACTCCGCCTGAATCTGATTGTGGAATATATGGATGGCAGTAAAGAAACGATTGCTACAAACACTTCATGGAAACTGACAACCGAAGGTGCTATCCGTAGCAATAACGAATATGACGGCGAAGAATATGATGCCCGCAAGGAATTGGGCAACTGGACACAAAGCGGTTATGACGACAAAAGCTGGATAGCGGCACAAAGAGTCAGTATTCCTTCAGGAACATTGCGTGCCCAAATAATGCCGGGTATGAAAGTAATGGATACATTAAAACCTGTTTCCATCCAAAAACTTGGTGATAAGTACATCCTTGATTTTGGTCAGAATATGGCTGGTTGGGTGCGGTTCCGCATTAAAGGACAAGCCGGTGACAGTATTCGTCTCCGTTTCGCAGAAACCTTGCAGGCCAATGGGGAACTCTATACCCGGAATCTACGTGACGCCCGTTCCACAGATACGTATATCGTAAGCGGACGCGAAGTGAAGGACACTACGTGGGCACCTCGTTTCGTGTATCATGGCTTCCGTTATGTGGAGGTCAGCAATTATCCGGATGCGCAACTTGGAGACTTCGTAGCTGAAGTCGTGGAAGACGAGATGACGCATACAGGATCTTTCAGTTGCTCTGACGAGACATTGAATAAGATTGTCCGTAATGCGTTTTGGGGAATCCGGAGTAATTATAAAGGTATGCCGGTAGACTGTCCGCAACGGAATGAACGTCAGCCTTGGTTGGGCGACCGCACCATGGGATGTTGGGGAGAGAGTATGCTTTTCGATAATTACGCAATGTATACCAAATGGACACGTGATATCCGCGAAGCACAACGTGAAGACGGTTGTATTCCCGATGTCGCTCCGGCCTATTGGAATTATTACTCGGACAATGTGACTTGGCCCGCGGCGTTGCCTATGGCTTGTGATATGCTTTTTACCAATTTCGGAGATAAACGTCCGATAGAGGAGAATTATCCGGCTATCAAAAAATGGGTGGCTCATATCCGTGAATACTATATGACAAAGGAATATATCATAACTAAAGATAAATATGGTGACTGGTGTGTTCCTCCCGAATCTTTGGAACTGATTCACAGTAAGGATCCTTCCCGCAAGACTGACGGTGCGCTGATCGCCACTGCCTATTATTTGAAAGTGTTGCAACTGATGCATCGTTTTGCCAGCCTGCAAGGACTGAAAGCCGATGCAGAAGAATGGGAAGAACTGGAACATCGTATGAAAGACGCATTCAATGCCCGCTTCTTGCATATAAAAGAGGGAACATCCCATGTGCCGGGACATACATTATATCCGGACAGTATCTACTATGGTAATAATACGGTCACTGCCAATATTCTGCCACTTGCTTTCGGGTTAGTGCCAAAGAATTACATCCATGAGGTTGCCAAAAATGCCGTAACTTCCATTATTACCACCAATAAGGGACATATCAGCACCGGAGTCATTGGTGTGCAATGGCTGTTGCGTGAATTAAGCCGTCGTGGTTATGCCGATGTGGCTTACTTGCTGGCTACCAACAAAACGTATCCTTCGTGGGGGTATATGGTTGGAAAAGGTGCTACCACCATTTGGGAATTATGGAATGGTGATACGGCAAATCCAGAAATGAACAGTGGCAACCATGTCATGCTTTTAGGAGATTTATTGCCTTGGTGTTTCAATAATCTGGCAGGTATCCGTGCAGACCGTTGGAAGTCCGGTTACAAACATATTATTTTCCAGCCGACTTTTGAGATTCAAGAGTTAAGCAATGTAGATGCATCTTATATGAGTATCTATGGAAAAATAACCAGCCGATGGAAGAAAACGCCCATGCATCTGGAATGGGATATTGAATTGCCTGCCAATACAACAGGCGAAGTACATTTGCCAGATGGTCGAAAAGAGAAGATCGGTTCGGGAAAACATCATTTTAGTGTAGATATACCGACTAAGAACACAGCCATTCTAAGTGATGAATTTCTGTACGAAAAGGCCGCTTTCCCCGAATGTCACGGAGCTACTATTGTAGAGATGAAGAACGGAGATCTTGTCGCCTCTTTCTTTGGAGGAACGAAAGAACGCAATCCCGATTGTTGTATTTGGGTATGCCGTAAGCCGAAAGGCGCCAAAGAGTGGAGTGCTCCCAAACTTGCTGCCGATGGTGTGTTTTCACTCAAAGATCCGCAAGCTATATTAGCGGGAATCGACTCCACCTGTACACCGGTAAAAGATGCAAAAGGGAAACTCGTCGCACGTCGGAAAGCGTGTTGGAATCCGGTACTGTTTCAAATTCCGGGCGGAGATTTGATTCTCTTCTACAAAATAGGTCTGAAAGTGAGTGACTGGACAGGATGGTTGGTTCGTTCGCGTGACGGAGGAAAGACCTGGAGCAAGCGTGAACCTCTTCCTAAAGGTTTTCTAGGTCCTATCAAGAATAAGCCGGAATATATCGACGGTCGTATCATCTGTCCTTCCAGTACGGAAGGGAGTAAGGGCTGGCGTGTTCATTTCGAGATTTCTGATGATAAAGGAAAAACCTGGAAAATGGTAGGACCTTTGGAAGCAGAACTGTCCGTACCGACTCAGAACCGTAAAAAAGGAGGAATAAATACGGATGATCAGGAAGGCGGGGAAGCCATCAAAGGGGAAGGCGCTAAACCTATTTATGCGATACAACCTAGTATTTTAAAGCATAAGGACGGAAAATTGCAGATACTCTGCCGTACGCGCAATGCACAGATTGCAACAGCCTGGAGCAGTGACAATGGTGATACGTGGAGCAAAGTAACGCTGCTGGATGTTCCGAATAATAATTCCGGTACAGACGCCGTGACAATGAAAGATGGCAGGCATGTGCTTATTTATAATAATTTCTCTACATTGCCCGGAACTCCGAAAGGGCCTCGTACACCGCTTTGTGTAGCTATATCGGAGGATGGAATCAGCTGGAAGCCTGTTCTCACATTGGAGGATAGCCCGATCAGTCAATATTCTTATCCTAGCATTATTGAAGGTAAAGATGGAAAGCTGCATGCCATTTACACTTGGCGTCGTCAACGGATAAAATATGCCGAGATAGATCCGCTGAAGTTCTAAAAATCGAATAGTCATTTTACATAAATCGACCGCTCATTCCTATCCGAATGAGCGGTCGATTTGTCATAATCCTACGGTCCTTTCTCCGCAGACGAGCGGTTGTTCTTATTCAATCGAGCAGTCGATTCTTTGTTTTTATCCGTTTTATGTTTTACATTTGCAATAAATAAAAAGAACGATGGCAGACAACTATATAGAAAAACAGCAAGAGCTATATGAAGCCAGAAAGGCTGCTTGGAAACAAGCACAGAAATATGGTAAGAAGAAATCTACAACCGTTCATCCGGTCAAATCGGCTTCGTGTACTCCAATGGCCTCAAAACCAGAGACCTCCCCCAAAAGAGTATTTATAACAGGAGGAGCGGAAGGTATAGGCAAGGCAATAGTAGAAGCTTTTTGCCTGTCCGGCGATCAAGTCGCTTTTTGTGATATAAACGAAACAGCGGGACAAGAGACTGCAAAAGCAACCGGATCTATATTCCATAAAGTCGATGTCAGCGATAAGGATGCACTTGAAAGTTGTATACAACGTATTCTTTCCGAATGGAATGATATTGATATTATTGTCAACAACGTCGGTATCAGTCAATTTTCGTCTATCACCGAAACAAGCGTAGAGGATTTCGACAAAATACTTTCTATCAACCTACGTCCTGTATTTATCACCTCCCGCCTGCTTGCCATACATCGTAAAGAACAGTCCTCTCCTAACCCATACGGTCGGATTATCAATATCTGCTCCACACGTTACCTGATGAGTGAACCAGGAAGTGAAGGTTACGCAGCTTCTAAAGGCGGTATCTATTCTTTAACTCATGCACTGGCTTTATCGTTATCCGAATGGAATATCACCGTCAACTCTATTGCTCCGGGATGGATACAAACTCATGATTATGACCAACTCCAGCCGGAAGATCATTCACAACATCCTTCGCGACGGGTAGGCAAACCGGAAGATATTGCCCGTATGTGTTTGTTTCTCTGTGAAGAAAACAATGATTTCATCAATGGAGAAAATATCACGATTGACGGAGGAATGACGAAAAAGATGATTTATCTGGAGTAATTTGAGAATTTATCAGATACAATGATATGTCTTTATTATATCATTAATCGCCATGAGACTCTTTCAACACGCTTCGGGTGACTTCCACTCCTGTCTTCACTATCGAAGCAGCATGATGGAACTCCAACATATCATATGTATCGCCGGAAATCTGAATTAAGATATCCGGCTGACAACGTTCTATCTGGTAACGAGTGATTTGTTGCATCATCATCCTGGAAGATTCTGTCAACAGATTATAAGGAGATATTTTCTTTTTCTTTCCGGTATCAATCGGTGCATTCACATCGACAGCTATCAGAATGTCTCCTTCAGTGCGTTGCACATGACTCAATGGAAGAGGATTCAGAATACCTCCATCAATCAATACCATACCGTCTTTTCTCAACGGACGGAAAAGCATAGGGATAGAAATAGACGTACGGATAGCTTCATGTAAGCTCCCTCTGTCAAACCTGACTTCCTGATCGCGGACAATATCCGTAGCCATCGCTACATAAGGGACAGGCAGGTCTTCGATATTCATATCCGGAATAATTTGTTTCAGTTCTTTAATAAAACGGTCACCTTTCACTAATCCATCCCGGCTTAAGGTAAGATCCGCCAATTCCCACATCTTGCGTTTGTCCCAACTATACAGCCATTCTTTACATTCTTCCATTTTTCCTGAAGCATACATTGCTCCCACCATTGCTCCCATGGAACTTCCTGCAATGGAAGTAATCTCAAAGTTGTGACGAAGTAATTCTTCAATTACTCCTATATGTGCTATTCCACGTGCTCCCCCCATGGAAAGGACTAATGCTACTTTTTGCTTATCCATATCATATAAATTTCTGTTAGCCATCTACAAAATAACACATTTTCTGCGAAAAAGATGTTTAGTAATCGTGAAGAAATAAATTATAGCAGTGTTTTAGGGGAACTAAAGCATAGCTTTAGATATGATAAAGCTATGCTTTGTCAGTTGCAAAGCATAGCTCTATTATATTCTTCTATTATCCCGGAGATATTCCGGCTATGTAGGAGGTTAAGGGTTTACCTTCATTTTATTTCTTTCCTTGAGCCTTCTTTTCTGCGTTTCGCTTATTCACGTAATCTTTGAACATCTGCCGCCAGTTGCGACCATGCTCATTGAAATACTGTTCGCATTTGGTTTTATAAATTTCGAAGATAGCAGAAATCTGCTTCATATTCTTGTAGTCAATAGCCTGTTCGCGAGCCAGTTTCAACTGTTCCAGAACGAAAGCCGTTTCCTCTTCCGTCATATTGGGCACAATGGCCTGATAACCTTTCAAGGTAAAAGCAACTTTACCTACCGTGTATTTATCCAGGATTTGTTCAATCTCTTCTTCCGTCAATACTCTGCGTAAATCTTTCATTAGCCTTTCATGCACTTCTTTCGGCATAGCGGAATCTGCAATCATTTCACGGTCGAGCTTGGAAAGCGGTTTGCCTGTCAGAGGATTGATACCCTCGGGGATTGTTGTATAAGGGTGCTCATTGTGCCAGTCACGCACTTTACGAAGATGATTATAAATGGCAGTTACTGCAAAACCTGCCTTTTTATCATCGTTCAACTCTAAAGAAGCTACCCAGTCGATGGCTTTCTTTTCGAGAGAAGCATCTGATTTTAAATTAGCATAAGCCTTCTTGTCAAAATAAGCAGCTACCTTGTCAAAAGAACGGATGGCGCCTTCAGGAAGCAAAGCTCCTTTTTCACCAAAACTATACATAGCGGATTCCGGTTCAATGGTGACCTTGCTTTCATCCAACATCTTTTTATCCAATTTGAATACTTCTGCGAAGAAGTCATAAACGGCATTCCGCTTATTCGGGCCAAAGTCATGTTTCTCTTTGGGAAGATGTACATTCGTTACTTTATCTTTTGCCTGGTAGAATCCGTAGATTCGTTGCAGATAAGGAAATTCAAGAGTAGGAACACTGGCCGTCCAGTCGCCGCCATCCGATACGATCAGTTGTGGACGTGGAGCAAAAGTAGCGGCTAATTCCGCATTACAGGTTCCTCCTGCAGATAGTTGAATAGGCATTCCGCTTTCGCAGGGACAGCCACCGTCGAAGTGAGAAGCCAGGCTCACCACCGGAGCTGAAGCGGTGAAACGATCATCTAATACGCTCAACAATACAGTATGGGTACCTCCACCCGAACCGCCATTCGTACCGATACGGCTGGTATCAATGTCCTTACGGGAAGCAAGCATGTAGTCAAGAATCAGTAAGCCGTTCATTGCCTGAATAGTGTGCGCCGCGCTACTACGGTGTGCCGCACTGCCAACTTGCAAAGCCGACTCTCCCCATCCGAACAAATCATAGTCTACACAAACAGCTCCCATACGTGCCAAAGTTCCCATACGTTGTTGTTGGTCTTCCCGATAACGTCCGCCACCAAAATGTCCGTTAGGGCAGATTATCAACGCATGTTTTCCTTTCGATTGGGGCGTATAGATAGAACCGCAAACGTATAACCCGGGAAGTGTTTCAAGTGCGAAATTCTGCACGGTATAGCCATCAAACTTACGTATCTTTGAAAGAATAGGTTTGGTTTTGACACATTGAGCCAACAAAGTATCGATACCTAAACGCTGACGTACCTCTTTTTTCAGAGAATCGGCACGAAGTTGAAAAGACTGTCGGTCTGTATAGAGTGTATTCAGATAAGCCAGCATCTTCTCTCCGTCTGCATCTGTACGACGTGGATACTCGTATGCTTTCAGCTTATACATATTTCCTTTCTGCTTAACAAATTTATAATCGAAAGGTGCCAATACATTCGTCAAGGATTCTTCCACGGAATAAGGACGAATACGAAAATCGGCATAAGGCAGCACTTTTCCCACCGTATCAATGTCATATTTCAAACGGACTCCGAAACGGTTCTGTATATCCGTCAGTACCTCATTCAAGGGACGAGCAAATTCCGTCTCGTATGTTTGCGTCTGTGCTTCGGCCGAAAGAGATGCGGCAAGAAGCATAGTAAAAAGGATTCGTTTCATTTATTTTTAATTTATGCAAGTTGTTTTTTCACCACAGATTACACAGATTTTCACAGATTTATTATTTTTATAATTTAGTCGAATTAAAAATCTGTGTTAATCTGTGGTATCTGTGGTGCTTTTAATTACTTCACCATTGATGATTACGTCATCCATCGTGATACGTTCACAATTTTCGAAGATACATTTCTGTTTCCCTCCTTGAATATGAATATCACGCAAAACGATGTCAGATATCGGCGCTTCTTCCAAGCCCACTATTTTGATCGGAGTCTTTACGTTTGTCACAGTCATTCCGCTGATATGTACATTACGGAATATCGGAGTGCGTTCACTCTTAGGTTCAGCAGGCATTTTACTGTATTTCAAATTCAATACAACAGCTTCCTGTTTAATGTTGCTCATTACGACGTTGCTGACACGAATATCTTCAACGACTCCTCCCCTTCCACGGGTTGACTTAATACGGATTCCACGATCTGTTCCGTCAAACACGCAATTGGAAATAGTAACTTTACGTACACTCCCACTCATCTCGCTGCCGATAACAACGCCTCCATGACCGGAAAGCATGGTGCAGTTGGTGATAGTGATATTCTCGCAAGGTACTCCCAAACGACGGGCCTGCGCATCTCTTCCCGACTTGATTGTGATGCAATCGTCTCCTACTGATATATGGCAGTCGCTGATATGTACGTTGCGGCAGGATTCCGGATTCACTCCGTCCGTATTTGGTGAGGGCGCATTATCTATGGTGATCCCCTTTATGGTTACATTGTCGCAAAACTCCGGATTGACCGTCCAGAAGGGAGAATTTATGATTTTCACTCCTTCAATCTTTACTTTCTTACAACGAACGGGCTGAATGAACGGAGGACGGAAAAAGCGACGTTGCAATGTATTTACATAATCTTTGTTCGTTTCAGCATAAATTGCTGTCGTATCGTTTGCTGCATCCCACATGGACTGATATTTATTCACATCACGCATGCCATTGTCTTTCAAATCAATCATGACACGAAAGAACTCCATCCACCATTTCTTTCCTTGTCCGTCCAAAGTTCCTTCTCCTTTGATCGTAATATTCTCGGCATCTACCGCATAAATCAAAGGCTGGAAACTTTTCATCATCACTCCTTCGTGACGAACCTCGACAAAAGGAAGATAGTCATCAAAGTTATCGGAAAAGAGCAAGGTAGCTCCGGCTTCCAACTCCAGCGTAATATTACTTTTCAGATGGATACTCCCCGTCAGGTAAGTTCCGGCAGGAAAGAAAAGAGTACCTCCGCCACCACGGTTCAAACGGTCAATCGTTGAATTGATTAGCTTTGTATTAAGAGTCTTGCCATTTGCTTTTGCACCGGCCTTCAGCATATCTACACGCTCGGCACGAAGAACTGTGGTTGCACAGAAGCAAAGAAAGACGATAAGAGTTGTTCGTAAATTCATAATCGATATTATTAAATTATATTTTATCATTGTCTTCTAAAAAATCATGCATATATTTTTTTAATTCTACAAATATATACAAAAAGGTTCTTTCATTTTGCACAAACCAATTGATATGTTCCGCTCTGTATTTCTTTCGGTTCTTTTTCGCCCGGGAGGTAAACAACAGCGGTAGTATTCACCGGAACAGACACGTTTAAAGTGAAAGTCCCATTCTCACAAGTCCAGTCCACATTAATGGTACCGTATAAAGTTTCATACGACGCTTTGACATATTTCAAATCTCCCACAGGTTGGGGAGCGATGATGAACTTCTGATAACCTTGTTTTGGAGTGGTAGAAGGACGAATACCGACCAGTGAATTAAAGAACCATTCATCAATCTGTCCCATCATAAAGTGATTCCAGGAAGAACCTTGACGGGGATCCCACTGCTCGGTCAAAGTTGTAGCGCCGAATTTTAACTGGAAACCATATCCGGGAGCTTCTTCATGATTGAACATTTTATAAATAAGTTCATGTTCTCCATTACGCGCCAATGTCTGAATCAGATAACGGTTTCCCACATCACCGGTAGTCAAACGGTTGCCATGTGCTTCCACATCTTTTATCAGATTCGCGAATACTTTCTCATTCAAATCTGCATCCGGTCGGTAGTTACCTTGTTCATCTGCATCCTGCGTCATTTGGAGAAACAGCGGAAGCGCATTACTGCATTGGCTTCCTGTACCATATTGTGCAGTATCTTTATGAAGAAAACATTTATTAAATGCAACCATTATATCCTGTGCCAACGAAGTGTAATAACGAATGTCAAAGTCATTACCTACCATTTTCGCAGCTTGTACCAAATACATGACTGTCATGTAATAATGCGCAGTAGCCACCAAAGGAACGGGTGTATTCCGTGAGAATCCCGCACGAAAATCTCCGTAATCATACCAGTCTCCCAATCCGAAAGAAAGAATACCCTTATCTGCACGAGTCTTGAGATAATCCACATAACGACGCATATTCGGATAATATTTCTTAATCAATGAATCGTCTCCATAAGTCTCATAGTACATAAAAGGGAAAATAACCAAAGAGCCACCCCACTCCGGAGATTCGGCAAAAGCATCCATACCCGGACCTTCAAAAATCACGTATTCCGGAGCAGTTGTCGGCATGGCCCCGTTGGAATGTTGTGCATCTGCCATATTCTGCATAATCTGCGGAGCGTATGCTGTCAAATCATAGTTATACAACAAACCCGGACCATTCAGATGTACCTGTTCCAGCCACCCAAGTTTCTCACGATGCGGACAATCCGTAAACACAGACTGCATATTGCTGCGAACCGCTTTCTCGATCAATCGATGGGCAGCATTAAATATCCGGTTGGATGATTCGAAAGTGGAAACTTTCCTGGCTGAATTATATACGAAACAGGATTGAATATTCTTTAATACAGGCAATTTCTGCGGATTCTTCTGTCCTTTTAAGACAGCACCCTCTACCTGAATATATCTAAAACCGTAATAAGAGAAACGAGGATGCCAGGTTTCATCGCCTTCCCCTTTCAGAGTGTATTCGTAATAGTGTTGACGCCCTGTCTGACGCTGATTGCAAGCACCTTCATCCGTTAATGCTTCGGCTACAATCAAAGTCACTTTCTGTCCACGTTTGCCACGTACTGTTATTTCCGGAAAGCCAGCCAGATTCTGTCCCATATCCAATACAAAAGCAGAAGGATCGACTGTTCTCTTAGTTAATACAGAAGCTGATGCAACTTGTTCTGCATTTAGTTTAGTTACCTTTTGAATATCATACCGTTCCATGATTTTCACCGGAGCTGCCATCTGTGGACGAAGTATTCCTTTAGGAGCTTCCTGTACAACTACCGGACGCCAATGACTGTCATCAAAGCCAATCTGATTCCATCCTTTCTGTTCACGACGCGCATCATAATCTTCTCCTCCATATATGCAATTGAAGGTTACCGGACTGAAATCATATTTCCAATTATTATCGGAATGAACCGTCGTACATGTTCCATCTTCGTAGTTAATAACCAGCTCAAATAAAAGTGTGGGAGGACCAAAGCTGATCTGTAATTTGCGATAACGCCCCCCCTGCACATTATAGAATCCATTCCCCAATAAGATTCCTACGACATTTTCACCATGCCGCAATTGTTCCGTCACATCGTATGTGTTATAGTAAACAGTTTTATCATAATCACTCCACAATGGGGCAAACTCACTGTTACCCACCTTTTTGCCATTCAAAGAAAACTCATAGAATCCCAGACCACAAACGTATGCCGTTGCCTCCACTATTTTCTTGCCCGGTTTACGGTTTGCACCCCCTTCTTTCGCATCTCCCACCTGGAATGTTCTTCTCAAACAAATACTTTTCTTTGCCAAAGTGTCCACTGCTTCCCAAGCTGCTTTCACTTCCGGCTTCTTCAGCTCTCCACCGTGGAACTTACGCCCTTCCGGTAAACGAGCATTTTGTCGGGTAATAGCTCCAATCCATTGCCCCGAAGATAACCTTTCGGGTACTGTCCGGAATTTCGCTTCACTGCTCCACTCTGAAGGTGTATCTGTTTCATCCCAAACACGAACGCGCCAACTATAATTAAATGAGTTATCAGGACGTATATCTGCCCCCTTTGTAGAAACTAACTGGCTCTGCGAAGAATAAACCTTCCCACTATTCCAAACGGAACGCCCTGTAAAAGCTTCCCGAATATCAATCTCATAGGCAGATTGTCGTGTCCCATTCTCCGGCGATTCCATCACCCAGCCCAAACGGGGTGAACCTTCGACCACTACCAGTCCCTCCTGCATCTCACAGGTAAGACGACTGATGGTTATATTCTTCGCCTGTACAAAACAAGACAAACAAATTAGCAATGAAAGAAGAATCTTTTTGAATTTCATTTTTCAAGTATCTTTTATTTGTTCGATAAATGGTAAGTTCACGACAGAGGACACGGAGGACACAGAGGTTTAATCTTTTTTATTCACTATAAGTAACACCGAGTCTCACGTATTTATAATCGTATTTGTCGCTCTGTTTTACTTACGGAAAGAGAGAGAAGAACTCTGCGTCCTCCGTGTCCTCTGTGGTGAACTTATCATTTGAGTGCATTTTCACAAACGATTTTTGTCAATGTATCCGCCTGTCCTACTTCCTTACCATCCACAAAAATGTGTAATCCTTTTCCGCAATGATAACGATCACCATTCTTATCCCAAAGAATCGTCAGATTATGGCCATGATATAATACATTATCCAGGCAGAACCACTCCCACTTGCCGGCAGGAATTAAGGGGTTCACTTCAATCGTATTATCCAAACGTGGACGAAGTCCGATCAATCCTGTAATTATCAGGTCGTTGAAAGTGGAATGGTTATAATAACGGCTACGTTCCTGATCTCCTTTCAGCCAATAACCGGTCACCTCATCCAAATATTCACCAATATAGGGACGACCACGATGATACTGTGATTCCACATACAATTCCATCTGACGGAAATATACACTGTCAGACAATACAGTCTGCGGATAATTATTCATAAAGTTAGCCATTGCTGTCAATGTCTGTGCGGAAGCAAACGGCCAGATAGCACCGTCCCACTCACACTTGCCTACTCCGCGTGTACGGAATTCCGGATGACGACGTTCTGCGGTTGTCAGTCCATAAGGAGCAGAGAAGCCTTTTTCATCCATAATTTCTTTCCAGGCAATTTCATACTTTTGGGTGGTATCCGGCAGGTTGAAATACCAGGGAATATATCCGATTGCTTCACGCACGTTCGCAGAAGAGTCCGTACGCATCGTTTCAAAAAACTGATGACGTGTATTCCACAATTCATTTTCTACCAGATTTTTCAAAGTATCTGCTCTCATGCCATATTTCATAGCCATCCCCTCATCACCGGAAAGAATTCCTATACATGAAAGTGCTTTGGCATTGCCATACATATAGCTATTGATTGTCGGCCGGGCATATTTCTTCCTCCGTCCGCCACTGATTGATTCTTCCATACCATCCTGTACGTCACCCTGCCAATACAATCCGTTCTTCAAACGGTTTGTACGTTCCCAACGCTGATATTCGGTTTCCAGATCTTTCTTCATATCCAGCAGATAGTCCTTATCACCATCTACCATGTAACGAGCCAAAACAGCATCTGCGTTCCATGAACTGAACTTATTCATTTTCTTCATCGGTCCTCCATCATTACCGCGATACCAAGTATGAATAATCTGATCCAGGTATTTGGGATCACGCAGCCAACGGCTTTCGTAAATATGATGTCCGATTGCACAGGCAATCAGGTTATATTTATCCGAATAAGAACGCTGAACCAGAAATTCCGTCATACCGTATCCAACCGGAGTTTCCTTGATATGCTTGCGCAACGACCACCAACGATAATAATACATCTCTTCAAAATTACGTTGCGGGCATTCAAACAAAGGAATGTTGTCTTCCATCCACTCCGAAGCTTTTGCATTAGGAATCGCTTGAACGATATTCTCATCTTCCATTCCATTAAAATAATCCGCATAATGGCTGAAATCCTTATACTTCAAGAAAGCGGAAGATGCATCCTTGTCTGCGGAAGACGTTTTTACATTAGCTATACGATATTCGGCCATCGGCTCCTGTTCACCGGCACCGGGCAAATCGTATGTCTGGTCGGCCGGAGTATCCACTGTCGGGAATGTACGTGGCATGCCTGTACGGAAAGCTATTCTTTCGATACTTGCCACCGGAGCATAGAACATCCTCAGCCCTACCCTCTTGCCATCTACATATACTTGAATATTACGGTCAGCCGTTGAAAGGACAGCTTCTACATGATAGTTTTTTCCTGCTTCATACTTCATCATATTCGCAAACCGGGAACCACCTTTTGCACGAAAAACACCATCCTGTGTCAGTTCCAAACGGGAGCAGGCAATTCCATTCTCATCCAGAAATTCAATCTGAAGCGTACCTTTATCATTCTGTCCGGCTTGCAAATCAAAGGAGACATTCAATTCTTTAGAAGCAGGAATTTTCCGTTCCACTTTTGCATAGTCAAAAGGATCTTTATCTTGCAGTTTCAACCATTGTCCATCCAGGGAAACCGGAGCCCAAACCGGAGAGTAAATATTCCAATCAGTCAATTCCGATATTGCTTTCGATTTTGAAAAGTCATCGTTGGCATGTGCAGAAGCATTGAGTTCCACCGGCACAGGAATGCGGGAGATCCACATATCTTCCTTGTTCACACTATAAGAAACCCATAAATCGCCATCTGCAGGTATCCCGTTCCCTTCCTGTATGCCACGAGGATACTGAGGACCGTATGATTTATAATTACCACCGTAACGCATCGGCGTGATTTCGCCATGCACCAGATTCAGCGTTGTATACTCCAGTCCGTCCTTACTCAATGAGATAGCCAACGGCCAACGGAATTCCGAAGGATTATATACCGTCGCGTATGTGCCGTCACTCAAACGTTGTCCCCAGATTTTCGCATTACTATTGACAAATCCCTTAGCACGGAGTACCGGTTGTTCCCAAGTATATCCTCCGTCTTCGCTGATAGAAGTGAGCGCGTGCTTCCAAAGGCTGGCAATTCTTCCGTCGGGAAGTGTGTAACAGTTAAATGCCTTATATCCTTTCTTTAAGGGGATAATAGGATCTTCACGGTCTGCCTCTTCTACCCATTGCATCATATACAGCGGATTGTCAAGAATCTCTTGGCAGGCTTTCACAAACTCGCGGTCTTTACTTTTCTTGAAATACGGATAATCGGTGTTCTTCTCGTTAAATCCGTGATTGTAATAAATAAAATAAATAGGACCGAACGAACCGTCCTTTTTTATTTCGCGTACTACCCGACCGATACCGTTTCCATCGTTCGGATCGTCTTTCTTATCTAAGGCAACTCCGTAATTTCCCATTGTTATTAATCGGCCGGACTTGGAGACATAGAAACCTACACGTTGGTGCATAATAGCAATCAGATCTTTGGCTTGCATACCCGGACGAGATTCCTTGGTATATCCGTCCGGAACTTTATAAGGCGGAAATACTATTTCCGGGTTCGTCCATTGATAGCCATCCTTTGATGTCATCAGAAATGTTTGGGAAGGCGGTACATGTTCGTCCGAAGGATCAGCCAGATATTGATAATAAAACTGGCCGTTCCAATAGGCCAACATCGGTTGATGGTTATATGTCCATCCATTGCCGTTCGACGGATCGGGATGTTCCCGGTTGGCGCGTACCAATTGGATATTATGCACTCCTACCACCGGCGACAACTGTCCGTCGTGATAAGTAGGGTTCGATAATTCTGTTCCTGTGTAATGAATTCTGTCTTGCGCTGCAACCGTAGATGTCAACCATCCGGCAGCCAATGCAAAGAGAATCTTTGTAGAGTTATTCATGTTATTTAGTGATTATCGGTGAATGATTAGTGATTAAGGCGGGTATGTGCCAACAACGCTTTTACTACCGATTCGGGAGCTTTGAATATTGTTCCGTGTTTATGTCCGGCAGGTACACTTACTTCACTCGTCACATCGGTAAAATTTATAAAATCTTTTGTGCGCATAGCACCGTATATCTTTTTCTGATAGACATCAAAGTAAACAAGATACTCCTCTCCTATCTTTTCTACAGTCGGACCTTCTACAAACGATTCGGTAAATGGTTGCGACGCAGGTGAGTAAGGTCCTGTCAGGGAATCGGCAAAAGCGATTTTCAGATTGCGTTCCGGGCGGGTATTATC
Organism: Bacteroides sp. NSJ-39; assembly: GCF_014287315.1. Taxonomy (NCBI): domain Bacteria; kingdom Pseudomonadati; phylum Bacteroidota; class Bacteroidia; order Bacteroidales; family Bacteroidaceae; genus Bacteroides; species Bacteroides sp. NSJ-39. The sequence goes on from NZ_JACOOB010000001.1 coordinate 408,221, forward strand.
CTTAAGTACCATCACATAGTCGTTCTTATCCCGTTTTACAAGGACTGCATCAATCGAACTGAATCCCGGATCATACAAGACTTTCGCTTTAGAAATAGTCTTAAAGTCTTTCGTAGTGATATAATACAAACGATGATTATTGTTTTCCTCTTCTATTCCTCTCTCAAAACGGCCGGGAATGCAGGAAGCCCATACTACCATGAACTGTTCACTATCTTCATCATAGAAAATCTCCGGAGCCCATACATTGACCGTGGTCGGTTCTTCTGTCATGACAGGTATCATCTGTTGCTTTGACCAATGAATCAGGTCTTTGGAGTTTGCATAGCCGAACCCTAGATCGCCTTTCCAGCTTGTCGTCCAGACCAGATGAAAAGTTCCGTCGGGAGTACGTACCATCGAAGGGTCCCGCAACAGTTGATGTTGTCCTAATCCGGGCTTCAGCCAGACACCGGGAATACTGTCCCAATGCATTCCGTCTTCACTATATAAATATCTTAAGCCCTCATCAGCAGGTTCATGAAACGAAGTAAACATATAATAGTCCTTGCTTCCTCCGCAAGAAACAAAAAATAAAATACCTATTGCCGCTAATGTATCTTTTAACCTTTTCATTGCTATTATAATCTATAAATTGTATCCTTTATACAAAGGAGACGATAAAAGGACTAATTTGTACTCAAATATAAACGAAGAATCTTCATCTTCCGATTGAATTTTATATACGATAAAAGGGCGACTCTCCGAGCCACCCTTTCCGTCATCAAACAAACTAACCATTTTTATTATGGGAAGAGAATCTTATAAGGATCCTCCACGTGCTTTCACACGTTTGTACCATTCTTCACGTTCTTTTTTCAAGTCATACCCGCGTTTAGCCAGATAATTATTGATACGTCCTTTATATTTTCCAAAAGCAGCGTGTTTTTTATTTGAATTTTCAGCGTCCAAAGCAAATTCACGAGCTTCCACCAACCAAGCGTATATTTGCGCTTTTTCTTCTTCTTTAAGTGTCGGAATCATGTCGAGGTGAGAATCGTAGGTCACCTTCACAACCCCGTAAGTCATTCCGTCCTTCACCGCTTCTATCTGCTTCTCGTCAAGGAAAAGAGATAAATTGGCGGGAAATGCGAAATGGGAACGGTATAAAGCCGCATCTTTTTCATTCTCGGCTGCTTTCAATGCTTCATTCTTAGCCTCACCCGTCAATCCGGATTCTTTTACCTTCTTGACTTTCGCATCGCGTATCTCATAAATATCATTCAATTCGAAATAACGGTTGGCAATGATATTCCGGACATCCTCAGCAACCTGTTTATCTGTGAGTCCCAACTTATCTACAATCTTCTGAGAACGGTTGACAATAGACTCCACATATTTCGGATCACGGTTCTCTTTGTTCAGGTCAACTGCTCCGGCGGACATCCAAGTAGAGAGCAGTAACAGAGAAATTATCAGTATCTTTTTCATTGATATTATTTTTTAGTATAATAATGACATTTCAGCACCTTAGTTTACGTTAACTTCATCATTTACATTAACTTCCCTTTTTCCTCCAAAGTATCATAGTTGTTTTTCAAGTCTCTCCAATCTACTTTGTACTTAGTGCTGATACCATTGATATACTTTTCGATATTAGTGTATCCGTCACCGGTACAGTCCTTATTGGCGTCACTCGGATCGTTCGGATTCAATCCATTCGCTTTTTCCCACTCATCCGGCATACCGTCGCCATCTGTATCTACGTATGGAGTACCTTTGTATTCGGGATAACCGCCCATCTGGCGAATATCTGTGATGATTCCTTGTTTGTATGAATCTTTCGGCAGACGGCGATATTTAAACTGTCCGTCTTCACCCATTGACTTTGGAGCCAATCCTGTCAAATCACCGTATGCATCTTTCGGAAGTTTCTTTTCGTAATAAGGAATACCGGTTCTTACTTCTTCGATAACGCGTTCGTCTACAATGTCACGGCAAGGGATATTTGCACCTACATGTTTCAATACATAATCGTATGCGTCCTTTGCACTCATAATATTAATATATGGCATTTCGAACGGTTGGTAGCTTCTCATATACTCTGTATATCCGTCGGTATTCGGCTGAGTCTCAATCTGAATACCGCCGTTCCAGTTATCTTTTGTAATCTCGGGATAACCTTCCATGATATTTCCGTCGGCGTATACCCGTCCGTATACTTTATGATCCAGCTTGCTACGTCCGGCTTCCGGTTTTAAGATACGGTGTCCTACATTGGAATCTTTAGGTGTGGCAGGTCCCGGCTTGTAGTAGTTATTAATCATATTGAACATCGCTGTATAATCACCTCCATCGGAAGAACGGTGTACCCAGTTGAACACTATATTATTAACGAAATTGAATATACCGTTCCAACCGATAGAAGGGTTACGGCCTGAGTTGCTAGCCCACAGATTACGGGCAAACGCACAGTTTTCTCCTCCCAACGTACTTCCGAATGCATGGTTATAAGTATCCAGTGCTTTTGCGGAAATAGTATTCTGAATAGTTACATTTACAGTAGGGAGTTTCAAATCTTTGCTTTCATACTGTCCTTCGCTCGGATCATACATATGACGATAGAAAGATATATTTTCATCCAACCCCCAAGTACATGAACAGTGGTCAATCATAATATTTCCTACCGGATTTCCTCCAAAAGAGTCATCACGATGCCAGACCTTTGTCTCACCGCGACGGAAACGCATATGACGTACAACCACATCATGCGTATCTACCCAGAATGATTCTCCGGCAATGCAGACACCATCTCCCGGAGCTGTCTGTCCGGCGATAGTTACATAAGGAGCGCGTACAATGATCGGAGATTCCAAACGAATGATACCTGCAACATTAAATACGATAATGCGTGCACCTCCTGTTTCACAAGCCTCACGGAAAGAACCGGGACCACGGTCATTCAGATTGGTAACGGTAATCACTTTACCTCCACGGCCACCGAAGCTATACATTCCACCACCTTCTGCACCAGGAAATGCAGGAATATCAGCTTGGGGCAAATCATACGGACGACCGGCCCAAGGTATATACGGACGACCTTCTTTGGCTTCTTTCAGAACGATTGGCAACGCTTTTGCCCATGCTTCATCAGAACGCTTCCGTTCTTCAGTCATCATCTTTTTATAATTTTCTTTGGCTTCGTCTGTTATCTGTGGGTATTGTGCCCATACAACGCTCGGAGTCAACATTGCCGCAGCAAAAGCTGCTAAAAGTACATATTTCTTCTTCATTTTTTATTGGGTTTTGTGAAGTTGTTAATTCAAAAATACAATAATAAGACGAAAAAGAAAAAGATTTGTAATCAGTAATGGTGATTTTTTATTAGATGTGGGGGCAGAAACTATTTTCCAACCTCCAATGGTCCGTGTAGTGCTATCGAAATTTACACCAATATTAACAACCGCCCGATGATCTGCCTGATATGAAATACTATATCCCTTACTGCTTATCTGTGCAAAAACATCATCCGGCGTATCGTCCACTTTAAATTCGAAAACATAAAATGGCATTCTGCATCTTTACAACCGCATCCGCCCGTCCTATAGCAGTATTCACTTCCACATCCACATTCTGCCCCATTAAACGGAACAACAAATAGAAAATAGTCTGATAATGTTTTTCCTCCTTATTGTTCTGATTGGGTATAGAAGCAAAGAAACTTCTCATACGTTCCAAACAGCTACCTATATTCCCGACACGCAGGTCTTTGATAAAAGACACCACATAAAAAGTATTCTCACGGGCTGGCAAATGTACATAAGCTGGCATAAGCGATTCGATAAAGCCTTTACGAACTTCTTTATTAGGGTATGCAAGTGTATAAAGTTCAAAATCAGGATCATATCCTTTGATAGTCAAATAAGCACTTTGATAGAGTACGGGAATGGGGTCAGTAATAACGTTGGTAGGTGCATCGAACTGTTCCGCAGTTGCTGTCGTATTATCCAATTCACGAATATCAAATTGACTTTGTTTTAATAGTTCTATCAAAAAGGTGGGTGTACCTGTAGAGAACCAGAAGTTTTCATAATTTTTGCCGACAAAAGCATTGAACAAACTAAACGGATTGTAAATATCCTCACATCTTTTACTAAAATGATAACCGTCATACTGTAATATCAAATGAGCACAAGCCTCTTCATACGTTTCTTCATTTGCTTGGGTAATAATCTCAATATCCGTTTTCAATTCGCTACGTAATTCTTTCTCGGTAATTCCGCATATAGCACTATATTCATCCCGCAAACTGATATTCTGTAAATTATTTAACTCACTGAATATGCTCATTTGGCTGAATTTGCTGATGCTGAAATCCATGTGTAACACCGGATAAACATTCCATTCCTTTTCTAGACGTTCCATTGCCAAACCATTGAACAGTTCTTTTTCCCCATTGAAATAAGCTTCTAATGTGGACACAAGCAAACTCTTGCCGAAACGTCGGGGGCGGCTAAGAAAATATACTTTATTTAGAATGTACCAATTTGTAAACTAAATCAGTCTTATCTACATAGACATAATTTGTATTACGTAAATCTTCAAAATTCAGTACACCTATCGGATAACGCCTAACAATCTCCTCCATCTCATTCCTGTATATTCTTGTTTGTAATTAATCAAATAGTTTTTATCAGTTACTACTGATTCTAGCATTTTCATATGGTTTTGTTTTATTTGGTACGTAAATGAGAAAGTCACCATTTCCTATCATCTTTCAAAAGAAAGACTTAGGAAGTGGTGACTTTCTCATTTATGCCACTTCAAAAAAGAAGTAGAGAAACTATTACTCGGCTAACGGATCAAATGTTCCGTTACTACCTCCGTTGTTCGAATCTTCCCAACCAATACATTGCTCAATACCTTTACAATTATTTAAAGCACTTTGACTGAAACCGAGAAAGTAGTAGCGAGGCAAGAACTTTATATATAAGGGGTCTTTGTTTGTTGCATAAGCGTCACCTTTCTTCTCCTTACGAACAAAATGTTCGTTGTAAAATTCTTGAAGCTGAGTTAATTGGTTTCCTTCTTCATCGCTGATTTCTTTACGGAAGTCGATACCTTTCGGACGTTCTACACCTGCTTTCAACAAGGGATCACTATCTGTATCACCGGTAGTACCACCTACACCATACTTAGTATCATTAAGACGGAACTCCATATTATCACGACGCTGATTTTTATTGAGTTCGGTAAAACCGAGCCATGTGCAAGTGTTACCACCCCAACCGGTAAGCGTCCATGATGCCGGCGCACCATCTACTTTATCCGTACCACCATCAAAAAGCATCCAACGACGAAGATCATCAAAACGTTTGCCTTCGTAAGCCAGCTCAATCTGACGTTCATAGAGTACGGCGGACATACAAGCAGCCTGATCGGTAGAAAGGTTTTCCTGCAAGCCACAATCGCCTGAGTAACCGACACGCTGACGAATCAGTTTCAGTTGCTCTACCGCTTCACCCATGTGCCCTGCACCGCAAGCGGCTTCGGCGTAGTTGAGCAATACTTCCGCATAACGAATTTCCATCCAAGGAGCTGCAGAATATGCAAAGCCACCATTATCATAAGTAGCATTAAATGAATAAAGGGGCTCAGAAATGTCACCATCGTTACTACGTTTTCGTACATATACACCCTTTCTATTTTTCAACAGATTATCAGCGCCATAAGCGTTACCACTTTCCGGATCATTCACATCTTCCGGATCGGCATACCACACATAGTTCCACAATACATAATCCTTACCACTGTTATAGCTAGGGTTGAACGCATCCGCCGGAACAGGATCGCCTGTGTAAGCCCAACGGAAACCAGGCATGGCAAAGGTACGGTAAAAACGCGGATCACGATTCATGAAAGGATAGTCTTTTATATTCGCCTCGTCTTCGCTCTCATTCAGCTTTTTATAGGTATTCAAACCGCGCGGACGTTTACCATCCTTCATGGGGAACATATCTACAAACATAGCCGATGCCTCTAAGCCCTGTCCTGTGGTATTCTTCGGTCGGATGAAACGTTCCCAGTTATTATTCTTCTTTGTATCATCGTCTTGCTTCATATTGTGCAAGGTGCCAAATACCATCTCCGGATTCTGAATAACAGTAAACATCTTGGCAAAGTCCGAACCATTGATATTATTGCCTGTAGTATAAAGATGGTTACCGCAAGCATTGATATCTTTGATAGATTCTTTGATATATTCGTAAGCAGCAGCCCAACGACTCTCATCGTTGGCACGATTGAAAAGCGGACTTGCCCACAACAGTAACACACGCCCCTTTAACGCCATAGCCGAAGCAGTAGTAACACGACCGTAGTTGTCGCCATTCCATCCACCATTGGTGGTCTTTGCACGTAACATATCGGCAGCGATATCTAAATCGTTGCAAATAAATTCAATGCATGCCTTCGTTGTAGAGCGAGGAACGAAAGAACTTTCAACAGGATCTTGTACCTTAGTGACTATAGGCACACCACCATACCACTTCACCATACTATAATAGCACCATGCACGCAGGAAATACGCCTGACCTAACAGTTCGTTTTTTTGTTCTTCGGTAAGGCTGCTGCCACTGATACCGGCAATCACATCATTGCAATTGCGGATTCGCCCCCATACCGACTCACGGATGTTGTTACTCTGATTATGAAAATAATCGGGTACTTTGTTACTACCCAAAACCGTAAGTTCAGCCTGTGGATTTACAAACAAGCCAAATCCACTATACTCTTCGGTTGATTTAGAAATCCCATCAGCTTTACCGGTACACGGGTACTTCCAATTTGCATCCGAATTGGGATCAGGTAAAATCCACCAATAAAGGTCGAGTACACGGCCACTAGCACCTGCATAGTCGTTGTATACTTCACTAGTTACATTATCAAAATTCTGCTTATCCTCCAGGAACTGGTCGCTGCAAGAAGAGAGACCTAATGCTGCCATTAATGCAGCGCTAAATATTATTCTTTTCATTCTTTTCTTTTCATTTAGCATTATAAAACTTAGAAACCTACATTCACACCAATAGTGAACTTTCTCAGTCGAGGATATGAACCGTAGCTACATTGAGGATCCATAAAGTGGTCTGGATAAGGATTGTAAAGACTCAGCAAGTTCTGACCTGTGATATTGAAACGGCAGCTACTCAAACCGACCTTCTTTATCCAATGCTTGGGCAATGCATAAGCCAAAGTGATACGATTCAAACTTACACGTGTGCCATTGACTCTCCAAAAAGAAGAAGTGACAGCATTTATATCTGAATATTTCAAGTTAGGTAGTGAGCCTTCTCTGTTTTGAGGCATTAGCAAATTGCCGGAAGCATCATAAATATCATTGTACACATATACATTGTCGGGCTTCCAGAACGAAGGCATATTGGTGTACTCGATACTTTTGCCGGGTTTCAATGCCTGACCGGGAATGATACTATAGCCTCCCCAACTAGCACTAAGCTGAGCTGCAATTGAGATCCCTTTCCATTCAGCACTAAGGTTGGTAGTGAATCCCCAAGGATTGCTACGGTTAGAGAGATGCACTTGGTCATTATCTTTATCTACTATACCATCAGGAGCTGCATAAGTACCATCAGGCTGCTGTGCTCCACGCACATCTTTATAAATCAACATACCCGGACGAACTTCGTCTTTAGTCAACCCCATATAATCGGTAATATGATATGTATTGAAGTATTCTTCGATATCTTGGAAGCTACGGAACATACCCATACATTGCATTCCCCAAGTACCGATGTCGGAACGGTCTCCCTTAGTGATTTGACGATATAGATATTCTTCTTCAAAGTCCATCATCAGTACTTTGTTATCGCTATAACCGGTATTGATACCGATTTTATATTTGAAATCCTTGCCGATGCGGTCGCGCCAGGTTGCCGAGATTTCAATACCATAGTTGTCCATCTCACCCAGATTGACAGCGGCCGATTGTGTACCGACAGTAGTAGGAACAGTCTGTTCGATATTCATCAACATTTCTCTATTCCAAGTATAATAAGCGTCTACATTGAAAGCCAATCGGCTGTTAAGTGTAGTAAAATCAATACCAAAATTTGCTTTATACGACTTGTCCCAATGCACATCACGGTTTACCGCTGAATTATATTTGTTAATAGAGATGGGCTTCGAAGCATTAATATTACCGGTAGTACCAAATACAGGACCCTTGCCCGACTCGGTAGAGTAAATCTGCATCCACTGCCAAGGAGCGGTATTGTCACGACCGGTCAAACCGAATGAACCGCGAATTTTCAGATATTCTACCCACTTTAGGCGCATGAATTTCTCTTGTGACACAATCCAACCCAAGGATATGGAAGGGAAAAATCCCCAATAGTTTTCAGGAGCGAACTTGGTAGAAGAGTCACTACGGAACAGTACCTCCGCCAAATACTTATCCTGATAAGCATAGTTCACACGACCGATGTATGACAAGGAGCCAGACTCAGAACGGGAGAATACAGTATTTTTGTCACCGGTAGCCGAATTGGACTGTCCGGTAGTAAATTCATAAGGCTCATTCACCTTTCCCATAAGATATTCACTTTCAGCCTCCGAACGTTCGATAGAGAATAAGCCACCTACGGTATGCTCACCGAAAGAGCGAGAGTAGTTCATGGTAAAGTTCATCTGATAACTGTCCGAACGAGTAGTGCTACGTTGCAAGTAAGAAGGGCTTCCATTAGCAATTGTAGAGAGAATAAAATTATCTTCCGCCAAAAAGTCATTATAATCCTGACCATCCACAGGAGTATAGAGGTGGTTACCGCTACCGGTACGATTGACCATGCGATAGATAGAATAGCTGGATCCGTATTGATTATTCTTATCAGTACTGATACTCTTGCCATAATTAAATTTCAGTTCCAAGCCTTTCAAGACTTTTACAAATCCCATATCTAAGCTCAAACTACCGTTAACAGTCATATTCGAATTCATGCTACGATTATAGTCACCGTTGTTCTGAAGCACTGAGAAAGAATAAGTCTGGTCATCATTTTGTACGGAGTTGGTGATACCCAAAGCCGAGATAGGCAGTCCGTTCACGGTTTCGGGAATATAAGTCGGACGAGTGAGTAACAGGTTGTAGTCTTTTTCATCGCTCGAACCGCCCACTTTTACATTCGGTTTGTTCTTCTTGCCATAATCACCCGATACAGTAAGATTCGCTTTCACCCACTTGCTAATCTTTACATCTACACCGGCACGATAGTTCCAACGATTGTACTCGAGGTCACCTAAGTTACCGTCTTGGTCAAAATACGAAACACCGGCAAAGTAATTGGCTTTTTCTGAACCGCCACTGATATTAACGCTATGTTTCTGAGTGAAACCGGTCTTCCAATATTTGTCGAGCAAGTCGAAATTCAGCCCTTTCATAGCTTCCAGTTCATCTGCTTGATAGAGATCAGTCTTCAGGTTAAGCGAAGTATTGGCAGGATCACCGGCTGCCCAAGTGTTATAAAGTCGTCCGTAATCATAGGCGCTCAACATCTTAGGACGCGAAAGTTCATCGGTAAATCCAAAGCTGCCACTATAAGAAATTTGAGGAGCACCGGCTTTACCCTTTTTAGTAGTTACTAAAATTACACCATTAGCCGCACGCGCACCATAAACAGCAGCTGCCGCATCTTTCAATACAGAGATACTTTCAATAACCGAAGGATCGAGATTATTGAATGCTTGCGCACCTAGATTTTCACGTGTGTTACCTACCTTGATATCATCGGGATAGATGTAACCGTCTATTACATACAAAGGCTCTTGCGCCGTGCTACCCACTTCACCAAATGAGTTTGTATCACGTATATAGATTTTAGCATTCTCGCCCGGACGGCTTTGTCCGCCACTCACGCTCATACCATTAACCATACCGCTCAGTGAAGAAGCCAGCCCCGAGTCCGACAAATCCTGAATATCATCCATAGTCACAGTAGCAATAGCACCTGTCAGATGAGCTTTCTTCTGCACACCATACCCTACTACTACCACCTCGTCGAGCTGTTGGGCATCCTCTTTCAGCACTATTTTCTTTTGGTTCAAATCACTGATAACCTGCGTAGTATATCCGATGAATGAAATCACCAGATTCTTTTTACCCGATATCGTAATAGTATAGTTTCCATCAATATCGGTAATCACACCATTGCTAGTCGAACCTTCCACCACAACTGTGGCACCCATTACCGGCTCACCGGTTTCATCGACTACTTGTCCTTTTACCACACGCTCCTGCGCAAAAACTGTAAACGTAGCTATCGAAAGCATTGCGCCCAAACACAGTCTTTTTATAAATTGTTTTTTATTCATTAGTATAAATTCTAATATGAGTCATTATTCTACTATTTCTTCAGGAAGCCAACGGGGATCACCAATTCGCTTGGCTATGTGTTCAGTACTACTCAAAGTAAAGTCGCCTTTCTTCGGATTTTTCATCTGAGGATCGCTAAAGGTAGCTGTAGTATCGTATTTATCCTTACCTTCCGCATTATTATACCAATAAGCATTATTCTTGTAATCATGCTTCATGTTAGCATTACCCTGCATCTTGTTAGTAATATCATTATTACCGCAATCTACAAAAAGGGTATTCTGGAAATTCAAAAATACGCAAGATTGTCCGCGATAATAATTCCAATTAACAAAATCCTTACTGTAAGCTATATTATAGAATGTAGTATTGAGGAAATTAAACTCGGCACCCGTGCGACCGGATATTTTATTTGGACGTTGACCGCTGATTTGCATAAAATGCTTACCGGCTTGCTGTGTACTCCACAAGGTAGATTTTACTATATCCATACGGATAATAGAGCTCTTAGCTGCACGTACCAATATATCATTTTGCTGCACCTGAATATTACAATCACTGAAACCCAAATAATCGATACAATACTTTACCTTATTCATATCATAAAACAAATAACGATTCAAACCGGTCACATTGCATCCTTGCAGCATAATAGGATTGCTTACAACATATTCTCCTGTCGCCACCTGCGATCCTTCATCAGGAGTAGTGCTGGTGCCCAACAACGTCTCACTCTCTAAATTCTCACAATCAATATCTGCAAACTTCAGTTTGAAACCATTGTTCGTAAGAAACGACGCATTGCCGGTCATCTTAATTTTGGCATGATTCACTTTGCTACCACGAATAGTAACCTGCTGATCAGCAAAATCAATAACATCGTCCAGTGTATATTCCTGTCCGCCCACGAGGTCGATAGTATACTCCTGACCGATCTTATCCTCAGGAATAGGATTGGCTTTCAACCATTCGTTAATGCTACCGCTCTCTATAGTGGCATCAGAAAGTGCTAAAGTGGAGTAAGGTACTTCAGATGCAACTTCAGCCTCTTTATTGTTATATTTGGCATTGCCTAAAGTACGAATCACAGCCTTATATTGAGTATCCGACTCTACTATTCTGCTCACACTGCAACCATCTACTATTTCCTTTTCAATACCTACCACAATCGGATTTTCATTATTATCCACATTGTAAAGTGTAAATTCATAGCCACCGGCACCGTCTACTACCGGCCATGCTACTACTAGTTTAGTCCCATCCGGAGATAGTGTTATCGTAACATCATCAGCCTTAGGTGACTCCAAAGTCGAGTTTGTTACATTCGGGACAAAAACTTCATCGGCATCAATCCCTTTGTCACAAGCTGTAAAAAAAGTCAGCACCCCAATTAAAGCCATGCCTATACTCTTCCTACGCAAGAATTTTAAATTGTTTTTCATCACGTAAAATATTTAAATTAATATATAATATATTCAATATTAAGACGTATAACTAAGAAAGTTGTAATCACTTAAAAAGAGTAAAATGAAAAAATCTTTTCATTCAAATTAAGGACTACACATCTCCCCAACCCTATCACTCTTGAAACACCTTCTTTAAGTACTCGATATTCGTTCCATAATTCTTCTTCACATTCCTTACATCCTCCTTATCTCGCGAGCGTTCCACGACCAGCCATCCGCTCCATCCCATCTTATCGAGCGTCTTTTTTACCTTATTCATGTCCAGCCGCTTGTTGAACGGCAGGGTAACTCCGTCCGTATCTGTGCAATGAATCTGACAAATTCTCTTTTTCCCCAGAATCTTAAGCTCTTTGCACAAATCCCGTCCATTCTCCAATGCATTCTGAAATTTGAAATAGATCTTGATACCGGGAGAATTTATCTCTTTCAGCAGTTTCACCTCCCCTTTTGCATCAAGCTGAGTTTCTATACCGATGACCAGACCTTCGGAAGCTGCCATATCTCCTACCTCTTTCAAACGTTTTACTACTGCCATTCTAAGTTCCGGTTCATTCTCCCATCCGGCCTTAATACCTCCTAATGGAAGAAAAGCGACCTTAGCCTCCATCACTTGCATGGCGTCCAAACATTCCCGGACCAATTCTTTGTAATTAGTCCGTTCTAAAAAAGACTGCCCATAAAATCCGGACATGGCAATAGATGAAACTTCTACTTGGAATTTCTGTGCAGTTTCCCGAAACAGTTGCTGGAAATGAGGTTCACGGAGCTTATTATCAAATCTTTCTCTTTTGCCAAGACCGCCCATATCCAGTTCCACACCATCCCCTTTCAATTCATGCACCAATTGAAAAGAGCCGATCTTCTGACGTTTCAGAATCATCCAGTCGCATACGGCAATCTTATAACGCTGTTCTTTTTGTTGCGCTCCGGCAACGGCCAATAGAGGGAAACATCCGGCAAGCAGTAATACCCATAGGATACACTTCAACAAATTCCTTTTCATTATCATTCTATTTTATACACGATTTATGTACTAGACGAATGAAAGAGAATTTTGTAATCGCTTATAACACAAAGAAGAAAATAAAAGAAGGAAAGAGAGAAGAAGAGAAAAAATGAGAAGAAAAATGGGCTGCCGGACCCTGAAATGTCCGACAGCCCTGTCAACCCAAAAACGATACCTATGAAACACTGTGCGTCATTTCAAATCAAAATATATGTGTTGACCATGAACAAGTTCATCATGTGTGATACGATATTTATTGAACTTCTTTCCATTCAGTAACACCTTATTGATATAAAGAGTTCCCGGTTGGGCGCGATTACTTTCAATCACTAATTCCTTTTCTTTATACCATTTCGGATCCAGGCGAATAGTCACCTTGTCGAATACCGGAGCCGTCAATGTATATTCCGGCAATCCCGGACAATCCGGATAGAAACCTATCATATTGAAAATAGCCCATGAAGACATCGTTCCCGTATCATCATTTCCGGGGATACCATCCGGCTTCGTTGTAAAATACTTATCCAACAACCGTTGCGTTTCTTTCTGCGTGCGCCATTCCTCTCCTTTAAAATAAGAGAACAAATAAGGATATGCAATATCCGGTTCGTTGGCAGGATCATAAAGTCCTTCATCAAACACCATCTGCAACTTGTCAATGAAACGTTTCTTGCCCCCCATCAACTTTGCCAGTCCATATACATCATGCGGCACATAAAATGTATAATTCCAGGAGCTGCCTTCATGAAAACCGGGATTCGGCTCGAAGTTCTCTCCCTGTCTCGGATTAAACGGACTATAAAAAGTACCGTCAGGCAATATCGGACGGAACGTTCCGAACTCCTTGCTATAATAATGTTTATACCCTAAAGACCGCTTATAGAACAGTTCCGCATCCTTTTTCTTACCCAAAGCCTCTGCAAAACGGGAAAGTGCAAAATCTGCAATATAATACTCCAAAGCGTGAGATACCGAATTGTCATACTGTTCGCGGAGGGGCACGTATCCTTTCGACAGATAATCGTCATTGTCAGGACGCATCAGATTGTCCGCTCCCGGCAGTGTGGCCGATTTATACATCGCTTCGTATGCCAGCTCCACATCAAAGTCGCGCAAACCCTTCATCCATGTATCTACAATCACCGGAATGCTTGGGTCGCCTTCCATCGTCAATGTCTCTCTCCCATACAATTCCCATTTCGGCAACCACCCATGTTCACGATACATATCCAACATGGTGCGTACCATCTCCATCTGGCGTTCCGGATAAACCAGTGTCAACAATTGGTGAACATTGCGATACGTATCCCAAAGAGAAAATACCGTATAGCGGTCTCCCTTTGTCGTCATAATCTTATCGCTTTCCATTGCCGGATATTCTCCGTTGACATCCTGCAAGATATTAGGATGAATCAGCAGATGATAGAGTGCCGTATAAAACACAGTCTTCTGCGCATCCGTTCCGCCCTCTACAGTGATACGTGACAAGTCGTCATTCCATTTAGCATGCGCTTCGGCAAGAATCTGCTCAAAATTCTTTCCTTCCTGCTCACGGTTCAGGTTCAACCGGGCATTTTCAATGCTCACAAAGGAAACTCCCATCTGCACTTCCACCTGTTCTCCCTCTTCCGTTTCAAAAGAAAAATAAGTCCCGATGTCATCACCGGCTATTTCTTTTCCATAGCGGGTATAGAGTTTATACTTCCCCTGATCCGCATCCCATTCGGCTTCCACACCCGTCATCGGACGTTGCTTCTTCCAGTAGCCGGTTGCAGAAGGAACCTTTTTAACCCGCATCACAAAGTAAATAGGGAAAACAGCTTGAGGATTATAACAGAACGTACCGAGCAGTTTCATGCCTTCCACCTCGCAATCACTGACACGGCGGAGCATAGCGCCACTTTCGTTCGTCAGTCCCTCTCCTAAATTCAGCAATATATGGCTTTTACCTTTTGGAAAAGTAAAACGGGCGATACTTGTACGTGGAGTAGCGGAAACCTCTGTCTTGACGTTATATTTTGTCAGATAATTGGAATAATAACCCGGTGAAGCCTGCTCATCCTTATATTTACTTCCGTATTCTTTATAATCCACATTCAGCTCTCCGGTAGTGGGCATTAAAAGTAAAGACCCCAATTCCGGACAACCTACTCCGCTCAGATTGACATGAGCATATCCTGTAAAGAAACAATTGGTATATTCGTATGGAGTAGACCACCATCGTGCATCTTTATCATACGTGTTTTCCGAAGACCCCATCACATTAAAAGGAACTACGGACATCATTCCGTTCGGACACACCGCTCCGGGATTGGTCGTGCCGAAATTGGTCGTTCCGATAAAAGGATCTACATAATCAACCGGAAGACTCTTATCAGCGGGGGGACTTCCGCCCTCCCCCGCTGATACGGGAAGAAGGGCGAAAGCAAGTGTGTAAGTTAATAGAATACGTTTCATGGCTTTATTAAATGATACTTGTCCGTTTAGTAAAGTCGATAATCTCTTTAATATATCCGAAGGCCATGCCCACAACAGTGTCGGCGGCGCCATAATAAACAGCTACACGTTCGCCATCCTGCAATGCGGCACAAGGGAATACTACATTCGGCACATCTCCCTGCAGTTCGTACGGGGCAGCCGGACCTAACAAATATTCGCGGGTACGATACAGCACTTTTTCCGGATGATCCTTATCGAGTATGGCAGCTCCCATTGCATAGCGGAAACCGTTGCAGGTAGTAATCACACCGTGATAGAACAGCAACCAGCCTTCATCCGTAAGGAAAGGAACTGAACCTGCTCCGATCTTCGTACACTGCCAGGCGCTTTCCGGGAAAGGAGTCACTTTCATCACGCAACGATGTTCTCCCCAGTACTTCATATCCGGGCTATAACTGATATATATATCACCGAACGGAGTATGCCCGTTATCACTGGGACGACTCAGCATGGCATATTTACCGTCTATCTTCTGCGGGAAAAGCACACCGTTACGGTTGAAAGGCAGGAAAGCATTCTCGCATTGGAAGAACTCCTTAAAGTCGAAAGTATAAGCAATGCCAATGGTAGGACCATGATAACCGTTGCACCAAGTCACCCAATAACGGTCTTCAATCCACGTCACACGAGGGTCGTATTTATATTCCGATTCGATCATCTCCGTGTTGCCGGCTTTAAACTGAATAGGTTCATGATTGATATCCCAATGAATTCCGTCCTTACTAAAACCTGCAAAGATATTCATCTGTACAGCTTTGTTATCACAACGGAATACGCCTGCAAAACCATCCTCAAAAGGAACGACGGCACTATTGAAAATACTATTGGATGAAGGAATATGATAACGTCCGATAACTGGATTTTGTGAGTAACGCCACATAACGTCCGTACATCCGACAGGACGATCTTCCCAAGGAATTTGAATTTTATTCATAATCGTTGATTTTATATTATTTATTTTTTGAGTCATCATACGTGAAAGGTATGAAATAAGTAATCAGAAAAGCCGGTATAGTCGCTATCAGAACATAAATAAAGAAGTTCCGGTAGCCCAGCAGGTCACTCAGATAACCGCTGACCATTCCCGGGAGCATGACTCCCAGATTCATGATTCCTGATGCAAAAGCATAATGCGACATCTGGTGTTTTCCCGGAGCAATCTGTTGCATCATAAACAACGTCAATCCGACAAACCCGAAGCCATAGCCAAAATACTCCATCGTAATGCACGTTCCTATCAGATACACATCGGTAGGCTGCACCACCGCAAGGAAAGTATAAGCCACAAACGGAAGATTGAAGATGCAGCAGAGAGTGAACAAAGTCTTCTTCAATCCGAACTTAGATACATAAATGCCTGCCAACAGTGAACCTAACACGAAAGCGGCAGAACCAAAAATTCCGTTCAATGTACCAATCTCCTTCAAAGACAGTCCCAACCCGCCCGCTTCTCTCGACGCACGCAGAAACAGCGGAGCAATCTTCATTATGAATCCTTCCGCCAAACGGTAGAGGATGATGAAACAGATATAATAAAGAATATGCTTTTTAGTAAAGAAGTTAGCAATCACACCTACCAATTCCCGTCCCACTTCCGAAGTCGTTTTTTTCGTTGTTGAGGGAATCTGTGTAGAAGGCAGCACCTTTATATGATAGATACCTATCAATACCATTATCACTGCGATTACTGCGAAAATAATCATCCATGCAGACGAATACGCACCTTTATTGGCATCGATTGAAGCTCCCTCTATCGCCCCGAAATGTTCCGCCAATGCACCTGCCATAGCGACCAGTCCACCGTTAGCCACCAGTTTGGCTACATTATAGAAAGCACCTTGCACACCGATATATTTCGCCTGATCCTTTTTGTTCAGTTCCGCCATATATACACCGTCGCAAGCAATATCATGTGTCGCGCCGCTAAAAGCAATCACCGCCATCGTCGAAATACTGATAGCGAAGAAATAGTCGAAGAATAAAGAAAAGGCCACCACTCCAAACAACACTCCGCTCAACAATTCGGTCACCAATACGAAGAATTTCTTTGTCCGGAACATCTCAAGAAAAGGGCTCCACAAGAATTTCAGCGTCCAAGGCATCATAATAAGGGAAGTCCAGAATGCGATTTGTGTATCCGACACTCCCAGATCCTTAAACATAAATACGGAAACCAGATTAATGGCAATAAAGGGAAGTCCCATTGCAAAGTAAGCGGTAGGAACCCAGCAAGCCGGGTTAATATTCTTTCGTTGAGAAGCAGTTTTATTCTGTTGCATAAATCATAGTATATAGATGAATAAACTCATTTTTCTGACCCATCTATATATAATACAACTAAAGGGAGAAAACTACTAACGTCTCCCCCTTGTTTTTTTCATTTATTATCATTTCAACCATATCTTTTCACGATGTAAGATTAATCCTCCTAAAAAAATCTCGTGTTTTTATTTCTTTTCTCTACTTCTTTTCCTTATTTTTGTCTTACATTTATTCCTATTCTATTTCGGACCGGACTTTATGAAAAAATTCTATTAACAGATTTACAATAAGCATGAGTGAACTTTTAGTATATAAGGCTTCCGCCGGTTCGGGTAAAACGTTTACCCTTGCAGTGGAATACATTAAATTATTAATCCTCAATCCGCGTGCCTACCGTCAGATTCTGGCCGTTACCTTTACCAATAAGGCGACGGCTGAAATGAAAGAGCGTATTCTCAGCCAGCTATACGGCATTCAGATAGGTGACAAAGATTCCCAAGCCTATCTCGACCGGATAAAAGAAGAAACCGGAAGGACGGAGCAGGAAATACGGGAAGCGGCGGGAGTCGCTCTCGGCTATATGTTGCACGATTACAGCCGTTTCCGGGTGGAAACCATCGACTCGTTCTTCCAATCCGTCATGCGTAACCTGGCGCGGGAACTGGAACTCAGCCCGAATCTGAATATCGAGCTGAACAATACCGAAGTGCTCAGCGATGCGGTAGACAGCATGATTGAGAAACTCGGTCCCACCTCCCCTGTCCTCGCGTGGCTGCTGGACTATATCAACGAACGGATTGCCGACGACAAGCGTTGGAATGTATCGGATGAGGTGAAAAGTTTCGGTCGCAATATCTTTGACGAGGGCTATATTGAAAAAGGAGAAGGACTTCGGAAGCGGTTGCGCAATCCGGACACCATCAAGGAATACCGCAAGCAACTGAAAGAGCTGGAAACCGAAGTGCTGGAAGAAATGAAAGGTTTCTATGATCATTTTGAGGAGGAATTGGAAGGCCATGCGCTAACCGCCGACGATCTGAAAAACGGTTCACGCGGAATCGGCAGTTATTTCCGTAAACTGAATAATGGTATCTTAGGAAACGATATCCGCAATGCGACTGTGGAGAAGTGTCTGGAAGATGCAAAGAACTGGGCGGCAAAAAGTTCTTCCCGCTACGCGGACATCATCGCTTTGGCAGATTCCAGTCTGATACATATCCTGGAGGATGCGGAAAAGCTCCGTTCAAAAAATAACCTGTTGCTGAACAGTTGCCGACTGTCTCTGCAACATCTCAATAAAGTGCAGCTTCTTGCCAATATCGACGAGGAAGTGCGCCAACTGAACCACGATAACAACCGTTTCTTATTGTCGGACACCAATGCCCTGCTTCATCAATTGGTGAAAGACGGTGATTCCTCTTTTGTATTCGAAAAGATAGGAACCAATATCCGCAACGTGATGATAGACGAGTTTCAGGATACCAGCCGAATGCAATGGGGGAATTTCAAACTGCTTTTGCTCGAAGGGCTTTCGCAAGGAGCGGACAGCTTGATTGTGGGAGATGTCAAACAGTCCATTTACCGTTGGCGGAATGGTGACTGGGGGATTCTGAATAGTCTGAACGACCGCATTGAGCATTTCCCCATCCATGTAAGGACATTGGCTACCAACCGACGGAGCGAAACCAATATCATCCGTTTCAACAACCGTGTTTTTACTGCCGCCGCCGATTATCTGAACGGGATATACCGCAGTCAGTTGGGCGAAGACTGCAAGGATTTGCAGAAAGCCTACGCTGATGTCGTGCAGGAATCTTCCAAGAAAACGGAAAAGGGTTACGTGAAGGTTTCGTTCCTCGAACCCGATGAGGAACATGACTATACCGAACAGACATTGATCAGCTTAGGTGAAGAGGTGAACCGTCTTCTCTCCTCCGGTATACGGCTGAATGATATAGCGATTCTCGTGCGGAAGAATAAGAACATTCCCCGCATTGCCGATTACTTTGACAAGGAGCTGCATTATAAGATCGTGTCGGACGAAGCTTTCCGCCTTGACGCCTCGCTCGCTATCTGCATGATGTTGGACGCCTTGCGTTATCTCTCCGACGGGAACAACAAGATAGCGCGTGCCCAACTTGCTGTGGCTTATCAGAACGAAGTGTTGCGGAAAGGACTGGACTGGAACACGCTCCTACTTCTTCCCGTAGAGAATTATCTTCCTGCCGCATTCCTTGAGAAGCTGGAAGAACTGCGGTTAATGCCTCTTTACGAACTTTTGGAGGAACTTTTCAGTATCTTCGAGATGAACCGCATCAGCGATCAGGACGCTTACCTGTTCGCCTTTTTCGATGCAGTGACGGATTATCTGCAAAGTAACTCTTCCGAGCTCGACGGATTCATCCGTTATTGGGACGAAACGTTGTGCGGCAAGACGATTCCAAGCGGTGAGGTTGAGGGTATCCGCATCTTCTCCATACACAAATCCAAAGGACTGGAGTTCCATACGGTACTTCTTCCTTTCTGCGACTGGAAGTTGGAGAACGAGACGAACGGTCAGCTTGTGTGGTGTACCCCGCAGGTGGCTCCGTTCGATGGGCTGGATATCCTTCCCATTAATTATTCCACACAAATGGCGGAATCTATCTACGGGGATGATTACTTGAACGAACGTCTGCAACTTTGGGTGGATAACCTGAATCTGCTCTATGTTGCCTTCACCCGTGCAGGAAAGAATCTCATCATCTGGAGCAAGAAAGGCCAAAAGGGTACAATGTCGGAATTATTGGCGAATGTTCTTCCGGTAGTGGCGCTGAAAGAGGATATAGAATGGGACGAAGAGTGTTACGAGCAGGGTGAACTTTGTTCTTCGGAAGAAGAAAAGGCCAAGACTTCGACCAACAAACTCACTCAAAAACCGGAGAAACGTCCTATCCGTATGGAATCCATGCGGCACGACATCGAGTTCCGCCAATCCAACCGTTCTGCGGACTTTATTCAGGGCATTGAGGAGGAAGATTCCGACGATCGTTTTATCAATCGCGGGCGTTTGTTGCATACCTTATTCTCCGCCATTGATACGGAAGAAGACATCGATTCCGCTATCGACCGCCTTGTCTTTGAAGGGGTTATCCGGGATGATGAAAAAGAGGGAATGGTGCGCGAAGTGGTGCAAAAGGCTTTCTCTTCCCCCGAAATACAGGATTGGTACTCAGGAGAATGGACGTTATTCAGCGAATGTGCCATCATCTACAAGGAGAAAGGTGTGCTGCAAACCCGCCGTCCGGACCGTGTGATGATGAAAGAGAATCAGGTGGTTGTAGTAGACTTTAAGTTTGGCAAGGAGAATCCTAAATATAACAAGCAGGTGAAGGGATATATGCAGTTACTTTCTAAAATGGGGTACGAGAATATTACCGGTTATCTGTGGTATGTGGATGAGGAGAGGATAGAAAAAGTATAGAAGGGGGAAAAACGCAGGATTAACTGAAATTATCGCAGATTATTTCAGTTACGACTTATAAAAACTTCTGCGATGATTTGCGTTAATCTGCGTTTTATTATTCATTATGACATCCCCTCATTAGTAAAGACATTAGGAAAATTCATATTATTTTATCTTAGCTTTCACATAGCAGGGGTCAATTCAACCGTCATACCTAAGGCTGAAGCAATACGATAAAAAGTAGAGACTTTAGGCTCTGTTTTTCCTGTTTCAACACGGGAAATATAAGATTTGTTTGTCCCAATCTTTTTAGCAAGTTCCTCTTGTGTCATTTTAGCTTTCTTCCTAGCCTCTTCAATTATCTGCCCGGTAAAGAAAGCATTGGCTCTATCTTCGGCAGCCTTACGCTCCGGAGTTCCTTCTTTGCCAAACACAGCGTCCAACTGTGCATCGACATCAAACATCTTCAGTTCTTTTTCGCTCATAATATTCTTTCTTTAGTTTTAATGCTTTATCAATTTCTCTATCGGGAGTTTTCTGCGTTTTCTTTTGAAAACCATTGAATAATATAACAATGCGTCCTTCATCATAACAAAAGAAAATCCGATAAATATTACCTTGCCATTCTATTCTTAACTCATATAAACCATCTTTGAGAAATTTCACATACTTTGCAGGCAGTTTATCTTGAGTCTTTAATAAGAGCAAGCCATACAAGACTTTTTCTTGTGTACCTTTATCTAAGGTGTCAAAAAAATCTTTATAGTAGTTTTCGTATGCTATTACTTTTCTATTCATACGGCAAAGATAGCAAAAGTTGATCAATTAAGCAACTTTCTGCCGATCGAGATATCTTAAAGAAGCTAATTTCCTATATTCCGCTTATTCTTTCACTTCTATATCGTATCTTTGTCACAGACTAAAAATGATTATCCGATATGCAACCATTTCTCCAACTAGTCGCCCATGACTTATATACGAAAATAGGAAACGACCTGTCGCGCACCGTGCTCGTTTTCCCCAACAAACGCGCTAACCTGTTTTTTAACGAATACCTGGCAGAAGAATCCGACCAACCTATCTGGTCGCCTGCCGCCATGAGTATCAGTGACCTGTTGCAGAAACTATCCGTACAAAAGACAGGGGATCCGATCCGTTTGGTCTGTGAGCTTTATAAAGTATTCAAAGAAGAAACCGAAAGTCGGGAGACGCTGGACGATTTCTACTTCTGGGGTGAACTGCTGATTAGCGATTTCGACGACGTAGACAAAAATATGGTGGATGCAGACAAACTGTTCAGCAATCTGCAAGACCTGAAGAACCTGATGGACGACTACGAATTCCTCGATGAAGAACAGGAAGAAGCCATCCGGCAATTCTTTCAGAACTTCTCCATCGAACGGCGTACCGAACTCAAGGAAAAATTCATATCCCTCTGGGACAAACTGGGTATTATCTATCATCGTTATCGGGAGAACCTTGCCGAACTGGGCATTGCCTACGAAGGTATGCTCTACCGGAACGTTATCGAACAACTCGATACCGACCGGCTCAAATACGATAAATACGTATTCGTCGGTTTCAACGTACTGAACAAAGTAGAGAAAGAATTCTTCCAAAAGCTGCAAAAAGCCGGGAAAGCCATGTTTTATTGGGATTACGACCTCTTCTATACCCAACGAATCTCCAAGCACGAAGCCGGAGAATTTATCAAACGCAACCTCATCGACTTCCCCAACGAACTGCCGGAAAGTTATTTCGACATCTTCCGGAAGCCGAAAAAGATACGTTATATCTCCGCTTCCACCGAAAATGCACAAGCCCGCTTCCTGCCCGAATGGGTAAAAGCAACCCAGACTCACACAACGCAGATAGTCAGCGAAAAGGAAAATGCCATCGTGCTCTGCAACGAAGCCCTGCTCCTCCCCGTGCTTCACTCCATCCCACAGGATGTGCAAAACGTAAATATCACTATGGGATTCCCATTGGCGCAAACTCCGGTGTACAGCTTCATCAACGCAGCTATGGAATTACAGACCAACGGCTATCGACCGGATACCGGACGTTTCACCTACGAAGCCGTATCAAAAATATTAAAACACCCCTACACCCGGCAACTATCGGATCATGCCACCCGTCTGGAACGCGAGCTGACAAAGACCAACCGTTTCTATCCGCTCCCGTCGGAACTGAAAAAAGATGATTTTCTGACTATCCTTTTCACTCCGCAAAGCAATATCAGGGAGTTATGCGACTACCTGCTCCGATTAATCAAAAGCATATCCATCCTCTATCGCAAAGAAGGGGAATATGACGATATTTTCAACCAGCTATATCGGGAATCCATCTTCCAGAGTCACCTGAAAATAAACAGATTATACAGCCTGATAGAAAGCGGAGAATTAAGCGTACGTACCGATACCCTGAAACGTCTTATTACTAAGGTGCTGACCGCTTCCAATATCCCCTTCCACGGAGAACCGGCTATCGGACTGCAAATCATGGGAGTGCTGGAGACACGTAACCTCGATTTCCGCAATCTTATCATGTTGTCGCTCAACGAGGGGCAACTTCCGAAAGCCGGTGGAGAGTCCTCCTTCATCCCCTACAACCTCCGCAAAGCCTTCGGTATGACGACCATCGAACATAAAAACGCAGTATACGCTTACTACTTCTACCGTCTGATTCAACGGGCAGAGAATATCACGCTGCTCTACAACACCTCTTCGGACGGACTGAATCGTGGCGAAGAGTCCCGTTTCATGCTGCAACTGCTGGTGGAAGGTCCGCACGAGATCACCCGCGAGTATCTGGAAGCCGGACAATCTCCGCAAAACACGCTGGAGATACAAATAGAAAAAACTCCGGAAATACTGAGACGGCTTTACCGTGCCTACGATACTGCCCAGCCCGAATCCGTCATCCTTTCTCCTTCTGCCCTCAACACTTATCTTGATTGTCGGCTGAGGTTCTATTACCGATACGTTGCCGGACTGAAAACACCGGATGAAGTAAGTGCGGAAATCGATTCCGCCCTGTTCGGAACGATCTTCCACCTCTCCGCCCAACTGGCTTACACTGACCTGACAGCCAACGGAAAAATGATTCAGAGAGAGGACTTGGAACGTCTGCTGCGTGACGAAATAAAGCTGCAAGGTTATGTAGACCAAGCCTTCAAGCAGGAACTGTTCAAAGTCGCACCGGAAGAGAAGCCCGAATACAACGGTGTGCAGCTCATCAATTCCAAAGTAATCGTTTCTTACTTGAAACAGTTGCTTCGTAACGACCTGCAATACACTCCTTTCGAGATGGTCGCTATGGAGAAAAAGGTATCGGAGAAGATAACCATACAGACTGCCTTAGGCCCTTTAACGCTCCGTCTCGGTGGAACAATCGACCGCATGGACGCCAAAGAAGGTACATTACGTATCGTAGACTATAAAACAGGAGGAAGCCCGAAGATTCCTGCCAATATCGAGCAACTGTTCACTCCTTCGGAAACGCGTCCCAATTATATCTTCCAGACGTTCCTGTATGCCGCCATCATGAGCCGGAAACAGCCTTTAATGGTAGCTCCCGCCTTGCTTTATATTCATCGTGCCGCCTCAGAAAGCTATTCGCCTGTTATCGAAATGGGAGAACCCCGCAAACCGAAGATACCGGTGAACAACTTCGCTTTCTTTGAAGACGAGTTCCGTGAACGTCTGCAAGCTTTATTAGAAGAAATATTTGACGAGAAAGAACCTTTCACGCAGACAGAGGACATAAAGAAATGTGCGTATTGCGACTTCAAGGCAATCTGTAAGCGATAGACGAAAGTAGAATATACCAATAAAACAGGGCATGATTTACATATCTATGCAAATTATGCCCTGTTTATTATTTTTAGTCTGTATAATTATAACACTTACTTCTCCAGCAGCGGCACCGAGAAACTGAATGTAGATCCCTCTCCCTTCTTCGAAGTAAACCAGAGTTTGCCTCCATTCTTGACGATGAAATCCTGGCACAGCAGCAATCCCAGTCCCGAACCTTCCTCGTTGTTAGTGCCGAAGGTACTGAAATGCGTATCCGTATGCAGCAGTTTCTTTTGGTTCTCCTCATCAATGCCGCAGCCACTATCCTTCACGCTGACGATAGCCATACCGTCCTCCTCAGTCAGTGACACCAGCACTTCCGAACCCTCATTGCTAAACTTGATTGCATTACTTATCAGGTTACGGATCACCGTCTTAAGCATATCTATATCCGCACGGACAACCACGGGCACCACAGGCATATCCTGCACAATTTTAATGTTCTTCAGACCGGCCACCATCGTAAAGATCTCACTTACACCCTCTACGACTTCCACCATATTGAGCTCCTGATAAACCACCTTCAGCTTACCGATCTGGCTCTTCGTCCATTTCAGCAAATTATCGAGCAGTGAGAACACATCCTCAGTGGTCTGGTTCGCCATTGTCAGCAACTCATACATCTCCCCACCGATTGTCTCGCTGGGCAGATTCAGAATCAGCATATTCAGCACCATCTTGATAGAACCCATCGGCGAACGCAAGTCGTGCGCAATCACAGAATACAGTTTGTCACGTCCCATGATCGTCTTACGCAACTCCTCCGTCTGCGCCACGATGATCCGTTTGGCGGCAACCAGCGAAATCTGGTGCGTCACACGGATGATCAGTTCCTCCTTATTGAACGGCTTGGAGATAAAGTCATTACCTCCCACCTGGAATCCCTTCACTATATCCGCCGTACTATTCAGCGCAGTCAGGAAAATGATAGGAATATCAGACATTTCGGGATCAGCTTTCATCTGCTTCGCCACGTCAAACCCACTGATGTCCGGCATCATGACATCCAACAGCACAAGATCCGGTTTCTCTTTCTTCACCTGCGCCAAAGCCTCCGTACCGTTGCCGGCGGTTACAATCTGAAATTTTTCATTGTTCAATAGCACCTTCAATAAAAGTACATTTGAAATGACATCGTCCACAATGAGGACTTTATATTCGGAAGGATTAATTTCCACATTCATAATTATCTCCTTATTTATTCGTTTTAGATCCCTTAAAATACTCAATCATGCGGCTCAGCCCATCTTCCAGTTCGATGGTAGGCTCCCAACCAAGTTTTTTCTTTGCCAGCGTTATATCCGGCTGTCGTTGCTTGGGATCATCGTTCGGCAATGACTTGAACACTATCTTCGAAGAAGAACCCGTCATGGCGATTATCTTTTCCGCCAACTCCTGTATCGAGAACTCATTCGGATTGCCGAGATTCACAGGACCGGTAAAATCGTCCTCCGTCTCCATCATCCTTATCATTCCCTCTATCAGATCATCGATATACTGGAAACTGCGCGTCTGCGTTCCGTCTCCATATATCGTGATGTCTTCATTGTTCAATGCCTGCAGAACGAAGTTTGAAACTACCCTCCCATCGTTCGGCAGCATACGCGGACCATACGTATTGAATATGCGGATAATCTTCACACGTACATCATTCTGTCGATGATAATCCATAAACAATGTCTCCGCACAGCGTTTCCCCTCATCGTAACAGGAACGGTAACCCACAGGATTTACGTTCCCCCAATAATGCTCCGGCTGCGGATGCACAATCGGGTCGCCGTATACCTCGCTCGTAGAAGCCTGCAACACCTTTGCATCCAGTCTCATCGCCAATCCCAGCATATTGATAGCCCCCATCACCGACGTCTTGGCCGTTTGTATAGGGTCATGCTGATAATGAATGGGAGACGCGGGACAAGCCAAATTGTATATTTCATCCACCTCTGCAGAATATGGGTAAGTGACATCATGCCTCACCACTTCAAAATGGTGATTGCCCATCAGATGAGCGATATTGTCTTTCGACCCCGTAAAAAAATTATCCAGGCATATCACTTCGTGACCGTCGTTTATTAGCCGCGTACAAAGATGAGAACCAATAAAGCCGGCCCCTCCACTTACCAGTATTCTTTTCATTTTATGTATTCTATTGTTTACTTAAAGAGACGCTGTCTCCGTTTTGTTTATGGTTACAAATGTAACCGATTTGATTAATATATACAATTTTCAGAAAGGTTATTTTCTAAAAAAGACAAATTAACAATAGCATACATATCTAATTGCCCGATTACAATACTTTACGCTCCGTTTCCGTCGGAGCAACTTCGTCCGGAATACTGAACTCATGATTGGCAAACAGGTCGGCAAGCCCGGAAATTTGTTTCAAACGCAACAATTCGTCTCGGTCCATACCGATATTCTTCATAATCCACTGATCCGACATCCCCGCCTTGTCAAGTTCGGCAACAATGTTGCACATCAATTCGATGTTGTGCATACCTCTCGCACGGTTGTGGCGGATGGTCGAGCTCATACGGTTGGACAGGTCCTTGTCTATCACGACAATCGGAAGCAGCCCGTTCTCGCGTTTGTAAATCCGTTTCGATGTCTTCAGTACCGTATAGCGGTGGTAACCGTCCACCAGGATATAGCGGTCGGCCTCCTTATCATAATAACACACGCAGGGCATCGTAAATCCATCCTCCCAGATAGACAGTTCGAGCAACTTCATTTCAGGCGGAGCCACCACATTCGGGTTATAATCGTTGGCATACACTTTTTCCACAGGCACCGCCTTTACCTCATAAACAGGGCTTTTATCTACACTCATGATACTATGATTCTATATTGTTCCATTATTTGACTCCTTTTGCTCATTTCCTCCTTTGTAGGCGAGAATCCCATATATTTGCAGGCATGGTCGTTCTTCAGGATGCAGATGCACATCCGCTTGTAGGTAGGTATCTCCTTGAATTCCGGGATGTCGATGTCATCCTGATATTCCATGCGCACGGGTTTCTTCAACGTTTTATAGTTGCTGTTGTCCATCACGACAATCGGCACTTTGGCGTCAATCAGTTTCTGGATGGTCGAGTCGCTCAGGCAGCCTCCTTTCGTCCGCCAGAAATTCACACTTACCGACAGTTTCCGGAGATAATTCTTCCGTGCCCGCTCCGGCAACGTGGACAGAAGGAAATACATAAACTCCCGCCATGTGTATCCTTCAGGAAGTTTCACCGACTGCCATCCCATAGCGTGGGTACCGCCATACATACCGGTGAAGTTGACTCCGTTCACCCGCCCGACCATCTTGCCCCAAGTGTTGGGATCGAGCACCCGGTAGAGTTGCAGGCTCTCCTGTGCCTCATTGATGAAAGGACTCGCCACGCGCTGGCGCTCCAGATTGACCCCTGCCCGATAATACAGATCATACAACGTATTGTAATCCCATTGGAACTTTCCGTTGGCCGTCCATACATCCGTCGTCTTCCAATCATAAATAGGGTACGCGTTGTAAATATCGTTGCCTACTTTTGAAGTCCATTTATACTTATGATACATCTGGAATTTGCGGCTCATGTAGATGCATCTCCAGCGGTTGAAACTCTCTTGGGTACGGATTCCGATCAGGCAGCAGGTGCGCACCGCGTCCTTCTTATTATGCAGCCATTGCGCAAAACGCATCTGGAACTCGTAGTCCCACATTGACGTATTATAAAAAGGGAAATCCTCCTTTGTCATCGCCTTCTTGGGCATGGAGCGTACCCATATATTCTTCTTGCTGTCCTCCCACGGACGCCAGAAAGACTGATACATAGATGTGCAGGTCGACACCCGGAAAGGAATGCATACTCGGTAAACATCCAGAATATCCTTATTGGCCTCCAATATCCGGTCTACATAGTCGATGGTCATCTTATACTGGATCTCGTAATCCATGTGGAAGACCCCCAAACGTATTTTCAAATTATTTTTCCGGATATAATCAATACACATATTCAGCAATACCCCACTATCCTTACCTCCGGAAAATGATACATATATATTATCAAACTCGCTAAATATTACTTTCAATCGTTCTTGTGCCAGCTCATATACATTTTTAGCGCCTGCAACTTTTTTCCCCATAAGCCTCCTATCTATACATTTTAACGTAACGTGTCCATTTCTTATCCATGGATGTAAAATCGAACTTTTCGAATATTTCTTTGTCTTGTACAAGTGTGATGGAATGAAGCAGCCAGCTCTCAGGGCCGAAATCTTTTATTATAGCAGGCAGCAGATCAGACAAGATCTCTTCCCGCTCCGTATTTTCAGCTCCTATATAATAATTGTTTATTACAGCCTTTTTCTTGCTTTTCTGTTCCACCGGGATAAATCCCTTCACTTCTTTTCCATCGACCGCAATATACCAGACGTAGTCTTCACCCGTTTTGAACGGATAATTGTTGTTGGCACGTATCACGTCAGGATCCATAACCAGAGGTGCCAGCAGCCGATATAAACGTTTGTCTTTTCCTTTTAATTGTATTATCTGTATCATATCATTCAAAAATGGACATACAAAAATAAGGAAAAAATATCAATTTAGTCATTTCTGTTCCTAAAACATTTGTTTTTCATGCTTTTATCTTTAGATTTCTATTTTATTCGTACTATCAGCTCACCATACTCCTTTCATTTTTAAAGTAAGTCAGTACGGTAGCGAAACTGAGATATTCCCTTCCGGGAGTGCGCGACCTGCTTCGGAACCGGTAGCGCGCAAAGATGATCTCGCACACCAGTTCATAATGCACGAACAGATTCAAGCGGTGCTGCAGAAAGTCGAAGAAACGGCTGAAAGAAGCAAAGTACTCCTTTATCTTATCATGAGTGATCACTCTCCGCTTGCGGCCTTTTTCCGCGCTTTTCATTACTTCCAGCACATATTCCAATTGCTTGATCTCCTCTTCCGTATGTTGCATTGTACATTTCATTTCCTCTATCTTCTCTTCCTGACGATGATATTGTTCCCTTTTCTGTTGTAAATGTTTTTGTGCTTCTTTTGTTCTTTTCGACATCCTAATTTCTTTATTTTTATTTAAACTGGGCACTACTGTCTATAAGAGAACAGAAATGCCATATAAAATCTAATACCGGGTGCAAATATAGAAAAGATTGTTTAAATAATTAGATTTTTATTTAAATATTTTCCAACTAATTTCATCTTGAAATTACCGACAATAAAAATAACAGTTTATCCCATCATTCGGAGAAAGCATACTTTTGCGCCGTAATTAAATGAATAAAGGAACATGAAAATTAAATCCTATGACTGGCTGCTTTGTGGCTGCCATGCGTTGTCCGAAGTGGCAATCGCTTATTTTCCGAACTTTCAGTACAACAGTTCAGCGGTGCGAGCTTTTCGCCGGACGATAACAGAACACCCGGCATTGCCGCAACAACTGACGGAAGCGGGATTCACCCCGCACACCCAGACACTTACTCCCCAACAGATTGCCGCCATCGTGAGATGTTGGGGAACGCCTGCGCTGGTATATGAAATGATTAAAGAAAATCCCTATCTTGCCATCCCCAAAATGAGGAAAAAGATATAATGTATTTTAATACATTCTTTATTTATTATATATATTAGTTGCCGGATGGGGTGCCGGAACGCAAAAAACGTGTGTCCGGCTTCCCCTTCCTACAAGGCGTTTGAGAGATTTTCAAGGGGTGCCGCGAGGGGTGCCGCTAAATATGGCCCCGAAAACCCCTCCCGCGTATGGCATTAAAGCCCCTCCGGGCGTGAGCCGAAAACATCACTTTGAACCGGAATGAACCGCACAATTGCCCGGTTCAAATAAACGGTATACCTTTGAGCCGAATTAATAATATTCAGTTATGAACAAATCAATAGCAGAAATGCTGAAAAAGGGCTACATCCTCTTCCCTAAAGTCTTATTCGAGGAACAAATGAAGATGACTAAAAACGCAACGGGCAGTTTCGAAGCGTTCATCTTGGTATTAACCCATGTCAATTACAGCACTGTGACGTGTCGCGTCAACGGTCAGACCTTCGAATGCCGGAGGGGAGAATCGGTGATCTCCCTCACCCACTGGGCGAAAGTGTTCGGATGGAAACTCAGCCGCACACGCCGTTTCTTCGATAGGATGTACGAAGAAGGGATCATTGAAAGAGTGGTCAATCCGTACATCACGCACATCCGTATCCCCGACTATGACTTGCTGATCGGACAGAGACACCGTGAGGCGGCACGTGAAGAAACGGGTGGTGTCACCTTCGAGGTTTTCTGGGAGAAATATCACGAGGTAACCCAAAAGCAAAGGGTCAATATCGGCCGTGCCAGACGGGAATGGAAGAAACTTTCTCCCCGCGAACGCAGTATGAGCATACGGCAGATTGACGAGTATTACGATCATCTGACGGATACGAAATACTGTATGCAGGCAAGCACTTATCTGTCGGACAAAGCGTTTCTGGATGAATATGATTATTGAAACGATTCATGGATGACATTGTAAACCCGCAGGACACCGAGCTCGAGGAAATCGTACTCGGCGCCTGCCTTATAGAGAGCAAGGCGATCACATTGGTTGCCGGAATATTGCGCCCGGAAGTGTTCTACATTGAGAAGAACCGTGAAATCTATGCCGCCCTGCAGAGTATGTACCGTGCAGGGCAGGTCATAGACCTCATGACCGTAAAGGAAGAACTCACACGAAGGGGCAAACTCGACTTCATCGGAGGTCCTTATGCATTGGTAAGCATTACCACACGCGTAGCGTCCAGCGCGCATCTGGAGTACCATGCCCGTATCCTGCAACAGAAGTATATCCGCCGTGAAGCGATCTTGGGATTCCATAAACTGCTGGCACAGGCTGCCGACGAGACAACGGACATAGCCGACACGCTGGCGGATGCGCATACCCTTCTCGACCAATTGGAAAAGGAATGCGGGATGTCCGAACATCTCCGTTCCATGCTGCAATTGATGGAGGATACTGTGGAACTGATAGAGACACGTGTCGCCTCGAACAAGAACGGAGTTACCGGCTTGCCGACGGGATTCAACGAGCTGAACCGCCTGACGTGCGGCTGGCAACCGGGCGACCTGATAATCATCGCCGCCCGTCCGTCGGTGGGAAAGACGGCTTTTGCGCTGCATCTGGCACGTGCCGCCGCTTCCGCCGGTTATCACATTGCCGTGTACAGTCTCGAAATGCAAGGGGAACGCTTGGGAGACCGCTGGCTGCTGGCGGCTACGAAGGAGGTTTCTCCCGCCCACTTGCTGAGCGGGGCGCTTACTCCGTCCGAACTCCGGGAGGTCCATGAGGCATCGACGGAGCTGTCGCGCCTCCCTATTTACATCGACGATAATCCGTCGGTGAGCATGGATTATGTCCGCACGTCCGCCAAACTGCTGCAAAGTAAGGGGGATTGCGATTGTCTTTTCATCGACTATCTGCAACTCTGCGACATGAAGAGCGACCAGCACAACCGTAACCGCGAACAGGAGGTGGCTCAAGCGAGCCGGAAAGCGAAAATGATAGCTAAAGAGTTGCATATCCCCGTGATACTTCTCAGCCAGTTGAACCGTAACGTGGAGGGACATCCCGACGGCCGTCCCGCTCTGAGCGACCTTCGTGAGAGCGGGGCTATCGAACAGGACGCCGATCTCGTACTGATGCTTTCCCGTCCCAGCCTGTCCGGTCGTGAGACAGACCGTAGAAGCGGTTACCCGACTGAAGGATTGGGAGTAATCGATATTGCCAAACATCGTA
The DNA here is from genome assembly GCF_014287315.1 of Bacteroides sp. NSJ-39. Classification (NCBI taxonomy): domain Bacteria; kingdom Pseudomonadati; phylum Bacteroidota; class Bacteroidia; order Bacteroidales; family Bacteroidaceae; genus Bacteroides; species Bacteroides sp. NSJ-39. The sequence continues at coordinate 440,910 of NZ_JACOOB010000001.1, forward strand.
ACGGACCTACCGGTGAGATTTACTTCCGCCACGACAAGAGTATGACGAAGCTGGTGGATTACGAGCCCGACTTGGAATGGATGAAGAAAAATACCACCCGTTAGGTGTCGGCCAGCCGGGAAATCAACTATGCGCAAACGACCGTATCTTTGTGTCTGATCGAGCGGTTGCCTGCATGAAATCAACCGTATTTATCTAACAAATCGACCGCTCCTTTCAAGTGAAAAGAGCGGTCGTATCGTCCGGGAAGTACCGTTGTCTTATCCGGAAGAAGCAGTCGTTTTATTCTGAAAATGCAGTCAATTGATGTCCGGATGTCCCTGTGCCGGTACATATCCATCCGGCTCGCCCAGATAGCGCGCGATCAGGCGTACTTCCCGTGCGCTGAACATTTTCAGTTTGGGATGAAAATCTCCCGTTGCGAGCTCTTCCATCAGAGGGGTACAGTTGCGCATCCAGCGGCGGAGTTTCGCCACAGACACATGATCGCTCAGTTTGGGGAAATACATCTTCGCCAACTCATTCTTATCGTAACATCTCACACGAAATTTTTCTTCTTCCATTTTCTATTGAGTTATTCTTTGGTTAATGCTATAAAGGTACTCTTTTTTATGCAATGAAGCAAATGTTCAGTCAAAAACAATAACCATCGTTCAGTGTCGTTCGGTGTCGTCCACTCCCCCTTTCGGATGTGCTATCTTTGCAGTGTAATCGATTACAGAACAATTAAAAATTATCAATTAAAAAATTAAGTTTATGGCACAAAAGTATGTAGTGGTAGAGCGTAAGAATCCGTTGAAACCACAAGAAGCAGCTAAGTTTTATGCGATGGCACGCAGCAACCGCAGAGTGGATACGGACGAAGTAATCAGCCGTGTGTCGGAGCGTTCCTCCTATTCTATCGGTGAGTTGAAGGGTTGCATTACGGAGTTTTTGTTGGAGATGAAGAATCAGTTGGCGTTGGGTAATATTGTCCTTCTGGGCGATATGGGCAGTTTCCGTGTAACGATTGCCACCGGCAATGCAACGGAAACGGCAGAGAAATTTAAGGCGGCCACCTGTATCAAGACCTCGCGTGTCCGCTTCCGTCCGGGCAATATGCTGCTGGATATGTGTAAGGCGATGAAGTATACGCTGGTCAAGAAAGGGGAAAGCGATGAAGCGGTTGTCCCCGATCCGGACGGGAAGCCGGATGGCGGAAACGGTGGCAGTGGAAACCCGGACGACGGCAATAATGGAGAAGCTCCGGATCCGGCAGAATAAGATCTAGGATGTTTGGTGGTATTAATTTAAAAATTCAAGAATTATGAAAAAGTCTATTTGGAAACAAATTTTACAGATCATTATTACAGTAGCTACTTCAATCGTATCTGCTCTGGGTGTAACGTCTTGTATGGGACATATCTAAACGGCCGGATCGAATGAAAGAGTTGAAAGAGTTCTCGTTGAAGGAGGAATATGTGCCGCGCAGCATTCTGTATATCGTTGTGCATTGCAGTGCTACCCGTGCGAATATTCCCTTCACGGAGGGGCAGTTGCTCCAATGCCATCTGAAACGTGGCTTCAAATGTATCGGGTATCATTTTTATGTGACGAAGGATGGCGCGCTGCACCACACCCGCCCAATGAGTGAGATTGGCGCACACGCGCTCGGATTCAACCTGCACAGTTTATCGATTTGCTATGAAGGTGGACTGGATGAATTGGGTAAGCCGACGGATACCAGAACCGCTTCGCAAAAAGAAACGCTCCGCCGGGTATTGGGTGAGTTGAAAGGACTGTATCCCGAAGCTAAGATTGTAGGGCATTATCAGTTGAGCGCGAATGTTCATAAAGCGTGCCCATGCTTCGATGCGAGGAAAGAGTATGAAGATTTGTAGGAATAGCGGTTCCTCTTAAAATAAGAGGTATGTGGATAATAAAGGCGGTTCGGATGGATGAACCGCCTTTTTATTTTGTATAAACTGATATTTTTTCGTATTTTTGTTCCATCTATTATGAACCGAATCATTCAACTGATATATGTATACACCTCCTTTCACCATATCTGCTCATGCCATTAATCTGATTGCGGAAATATCCGGACAGATAGAACGTTATGCCATCCGTTTGGAACAGAGTGATGCGATGAAATTGCGAAAAGCTAATCGGATAAGAACAATTCACAGTTCGTTGGCCATAGAAGGAAATACTTTATCCGAAGATGAAGTGAAGGATATCATAGAAGGCAAGACTGTTATAGCGCCACTACGCCAGATTCAAGAGGTAAAGAATGCGATAAAGACGTATGAGTTATATAGCAGCTTGAATCCATTCAGTGTAGACGATTTATTAAAAGCACATGGTACGATGATGATGGCGCTTACCGATGATGCAGGCAGATTCCGACGTGGTGGCGTTGGTGTATTCTCTGAGAAAGGATTGGTCCATATGGCGCCTCCTGCCAATAGAGTTCCGGAATTGATAATCAATTTGTTCGAATGGCTTAAAGAGGCAAAAGATCATTTGCTCATTCGCAGTTGTGTATTCCATTATGAATTTGAGTTTATACATCCATTTAGTGATGGTAATGGAAGAACCGGCAGATTATGGCAATCACTCATATTAGGGAAATTACACCCTCTATTTGAACATCTCCCTGTGGAAAATATGGTGTATGCCAACCAAGAGGCTTATTATAACGCTATTCAAGCCAGCACAGCAGCAGCCAATTCCGGACCTTTCATTGACTTTATGCTGCAAGAGATTCTGGATGCTTTAAAAAATCATCAAGGAAGTCCCCTGCCCCAGAGCGAATACTCTGAAGTTCGGGATAAAGTTCGGGTTAAATTCGGGATAAGTTCGGGACAAATTATTGAGTTGATTCGTCATAACTCAAGCATAACACTTGACGAAATAGCTGACACTCTTTCTGTGACACGCCGTGCTATTGAAAAGAAAATCAAGGAACTTCGTGACGCAGGTTATATAAGGCGTGAAGGGAGTAATAAATCAGGGTGTTGGGTGATTATCGAATGAAATTGGTAGCAAGTTTCTTTTTTCTCCATTCCCGATACAACAATCCGGGAAGTGTATACACAATCCAGGCGCAGCGTTTCAACTGTTTCTTGGGTTCGCTAAAGATGCGATAGGCAAATTCAAGATGCATCTTAACCATCCAATGGGGAGCGCGCTTCACATCCGTCCCGCTATAAAACTTAAAGGCGGCTCCGACGGCAATCATCACTCCCCTTTTCAGATAAGGCTTCAGACGGCTCATGAATATCTCCTGTTTCGGAGCACCCAGAGCCACCCAGATGATGTCCGCACCATCTTCATCTATCATCCGTGCAATTCCGGGATAATCGAAGTCTTCTACATTACAAAACGGAAGTTCATAAAAAGTCATCCCATTGATACGTTCGTCAATCTGTGAAAGATGATAGCTAAGCCCTTGCAAAGTGCCCTGTGAAGTCCCCATGAAAAACATCCGGTACTTTTTCTGCCGGATGATGTCCATAAAGATTTCACTTCCGCAATACTGCTTCCGCTCAATTCCATAGAGCCAGCGCAGATAAAGCGGCACATAACTGCTGTCGCAAATAGAGAACATACTGCCGTTCACCACTTCCAGATAGTCCGGCTTCCTGTTGGCCGTGTTCAGTATAACCCCGTCCGCCACACAGATGTAGCCGGGAGAGGAAGTTTGCAGTTGGCGGTCGATGGAAGAGAAAACGCTTTGTTTGTCAAATTCGTAGTTGATGTTGAAGTATTGTTCCATAAAAAATATTATTAAATATATTTCAGGATAATGCTTTTTCCTAAATATCTAGGAAATAACAACATTAAAAATTCACCTATAACAATTGACGATATTAATGAAATCGTAAAAACAGTAATATCATACCCAAAATTATCTGCTCCAAAAAGATATCGGGCTATAGGTCTAGCAATTTCAAATAAAGGAAGATGTAAGGCAAATAGGCATAAAGTACGGGAACCTAAATAAGTCAGAATTCGATCTGTCATTTTCATTTTATTATACAGCAGAGCAAATAAACATATCGTAAAAACAATACCTGTAACTGCGAGGAGTAAAGTATAAAACTCTAGAGCTATACCAGTAAGATGTCCCTTCCCTATAAATAATATTATAAATAAAATGAATGAAATTGCAAAACAGATCATATCAATACTTTTATTTGAGGTAGCCCTTTTTGTGTTATTATAAAATGAATACCAGCAATATCCCAAATGAATAAACAGTAAACCTTGCATTGCTCTTCCAATAAAACAAGGTTGCAATATATTATTCTCTTTCAAGATATAGTGCAATACATTTATAAGCAGACAAATTAAAATAATAAGTAAATCATTCTGAAAATATCTTCTTATGATATAATATAGTAAAGACATCCAGAATAATGCATATAAAAACCATAAAGGAGTATTTATTATTTCATTGTTTATCGGAAATATCCCCTCTAGCATAAATAATGTTTCCAGACTAAATCTTCCTGTTAAGGCTAATAATATCATATAATAGAGACAGCTTAATAAAAAGAATATAAAATAAGGAATAAGTAATTGGCGTACTTTCTTCTTCACAAAATCCTTAGAACTCATCTTCCAATTAAAAAAACATCCCGACAGAAAAAAGAATAAAGGCATATGAAAAGAATATATTTCGTTAAATAGGAATTGGCTAGAATGTCCCCAAATCACTAATATAATTCCCCAGCCTTTCAACACATCAATAAAAAAATCCCTTTCTTTCATATTTTTATGACCAAAAATGATTCACTTTGAATATTTGAAATAACCATTCCTTTACCTGTGCTAATATCAACGATGAGATAAATACCAAAGGAACAATCACAAAAAAGAACATTCCGAATTGAGACTGGTTGATAAAATAATGTTCCTTAAACCACGGATAATAAATTGCATCGAATATATAACAACACAAATAAACGTCCAGTGACAATAAAGAAACTTTGGTAAATATTTTCCTCATCAGCGGAACTTGAATATCTCGCTGATAAACTAACAAAAAGAAGATAACGGCTATGATGGCCCCAAACACACCGGAAGATCCTCCCGCTATTTGAATCAATAAATGATTATGGACGAACAATATATTGAAAACGGGATTAATCAAACAGCATATTATAATTATTCCCCATCCACATAATGGATTAATTTTAGGCTGATATTCTTTTACATAACTCCCAATAAAGAAAAACATCAAAGGATAACAAGTCTGCCAGAATCCGGGAACCAGATGAAAGCCATAACGATTAAACAAATCAGGAATAGCTGTCATCGCAAACAATATCCCTATCCACACCATTTTCTGTTTTTGAGTGGGAATAGCCTTATATAAAAGATTTAAAAATGGAGTGAAAAGAAATAGACCAATCCACATCTCAATATACCACGCATAAGGGATTGCCGAGAAATCAAGAATCTTGAGTCCTGATTTGAATAATGAAAGATCCTCATGCAAATAATATTTTCTAAAAACAAGGGTCAATATTGAAAAGAAAACGTAGGCAATCAGCACCTTCCACATTCCCCGATAGTATTTTTTCTCTGATACTTTATTTGTATTCAGGTATCCGGTCAGCATGATGAACAATGGAACTCCCGTTTGAAACAAAGGGATAATCCCTGCTTGTAGGAACAAGGATAAGCCTTCAAAATTAGTAGAGCGAAACGGAGTATGTAAGACAAAAAAGTGTCCGGCTATTACAAATAAGATTGCCAGACTTCTAATAATATCAAGACCAAGAATACGTAGTTTGGCACGCTTTTTGTCCCCCCCCCTCTCAAAGTTACAGAGGTTTGTGTTTTCATTTTCATTATTCATTGATTTATTAGGGATTTTATTTTAAGTTCTTCCACTTAATTATAAATGTATTCACATCATTGTCTTCTGCCCATCCACTCTTTTCTGATTCTTCAATTTCTTTTTCAAATTCTTCGTCAGAAAAACAATAAGGCAATGGAGTATTACGCAAATTATCCCATTCGTGTATATCCATTGGCAAAAGCTCACTAATATCTAAATCTAAGGGCATATTATCCATAAAGTATCTTAGTAAACAATTCATCCCATTTCCTATAAACGACTTCCGATGAGTATTCTTTCCGGAGCTTTTCATAGGCTTTACGTCCAAGTTCCTCTGTTAATACAGGTTGATTCCACAAAGTCAGGACTTGTTTTTCCAAGTCATTCAGATTATTCGGTTTAAACAATCGTCCGATAGCACTCTCTCCTTTGCCTATAATTTCAGTAAATCCACCATGATCGGGACCGATACAAGGTTTGCCAAACTGTGCCGCCTCCAAAATAGCCATAGGAAAACCTTCATAACATCTACTCGGTATCACCACCAAACGGGCGTTCTTTATAAAAGATTCCAACTCCTTCCCTTTCAAATACCCCATTAATCGCACGTTCTCAGGGAAAGCGATATTAGTATCTTCTCTCTTTGCCCCTGCTAAACAGAATTGAATTTCCGGATGTTTGCGAGCTGTTTCCACCAACAAGTCATATCCCTTTTCGTAACTTAACCTGCCGATATATGCTATGTAGCTTCCCAATGTTGCTTCATACCCCGATGGTGCATCTATCGAATTGGGAATCACAACTATTTTGTTTTTATCAAATCCGGCTTCCATCAGTTTCTCTTCCTGAAACTCCGTAATACAAGCAAATGTATTTACATTATCTTTATATGCCCCCGTCCAGCGAGCGTATACATTTCGTAACGTATATCCCACAGATTTGAGATAGGAATGCTCACAGTTATATCGGATACAGCTCCACTCATTTCTCTTTTTTAGACAAACCTCACAAGGCTTGCCATTACGCATAAATAGCCCCGTCGGACAAATTAAACGGAAATTGTGAACCGTCATTACTACCGGTACTTTCGCCTTCTTACATTCAAATAAAGCGGCAGGACTAATGAAAGGGTAGAGATTGTGTACATTCACAACATCCGGCTTTTCCCGTTCCAATATCTCCCGCAAGCCCTTCACCCCTGATGGGGAATAAATGCCACAAAGGAAACCTTTTATCTTCCCGGATAAGCTCTCACGACTCCTTTCTGTGGTTAAGCGATAGAAACACACTTCGTGTCCATGCTCACGGAACATTGAAGCCATTTTATCAACCACAGCCTCTTCACCGCTATATTTACCGTAGTTGTTGTGGACGAGAAGAATTTTCATCTCTATTGACCAATACAGTAATAATCAAAGCCTAATTGCCTCAATTCTTTGCCATCATAAATGTTTCGTCCATCTATAATAACAGACCGGTTCATAGACTTTTGTAACACTCCCCAGCTCGGTAAACGGAAAGGTTTCCATTCCGTCAACAGTAGTAAAGCGTCAGCATTCAACACCGCATCGTACATATCGACAGCATACTCCACATCATTCCCTATACGCCGATGACATTCATCCATTGCTACCGGATCATACACACGTATTTTGCAACCTGCATCTTTCAACAGACGGATAATTACTAAAGAGGTAGCTTCCCGCATATCATCCGTTTCGGGTTTAAAGGCTAATCCCCAGATAGCAATCGTCTTTCCTTTCAACGCACCTCCATAATATTTCTCAAGCTTATGAAAAAGGAGTTCTTTCTGGTGCTCATTCACTTCTTCCACAGCTTTCAGCACTTTCATTACATAGCCTTTCTTTTCTGCTGTTTTCACCAACGCTTTCACATCTTTCGGGAAACATGAACCTCCATAGCCACAACCTGGATAAAGAAACTTGCTTCCTATACGGCTATCGCTTCCAATGCCCTTTCGTACCATGTTGACATCCGCACCTACCAATTCGCAAAGATTAGCAATATCATTCATAAAACTGATACGAGTGGCAAGCATTGAATTGGCCGCATACTTTATCATTTCCGCTGATGGAATATCCGTAAAAATAACCCGAAAATTATTCAACAAGAATGGACGGTACAATTTAGTCATCAGCTCCTTCGAACGTTCAGAATCGACTCCTACCACTACACGATCGGGACTCATAAAATCTTTAATAGCTGCTCCCTCTTTCAGAAACTCGGGGTTGGAAGCCACATCAAACGGAATCTGCACTCCCCGTTTATCCAGTTCTTCTTGAATGACCGCTCTTACTTTCTGTGCCGTTCCTACCGGAACGGTAGATTTTGTTACCAATACCAGATATTTGTTCATGTTGCGTCCCACAGTCCGGGCTACTTCGAGTACATACGTCAAATCTGCACTGCCATCCTCATCCGGTGGAGTTCCTACGGCACTAAATACAAGTTCTACATCATCCAGACACGTAGTAATGTCTGTTGTAAACTTCAGTCTGCCTTCCCGATGGTTACGCAATACCATTTCTTCCAATCCGGGTTCATAGATGGGAATCTCCCCTTTCTTCAGCTTTTCTATTTTTTCATTATTAACATCAACGCACGTCACATTCACTCCCATCTCGGCAAAGCACGTGCCGGAAACCAAACCGACATAACCGGTTCCTACGATTGCTATATTCATGTTTTTATTTATTTAGACGATAGATATATTTTTCTCATTAACGGAAAGAGCGGTTCCAACAATTGCAGAATAATAGCAAATATCAACGGATAGCGGACACTAAAAGTCAGCCATTTATATATGTAATATTCTCCGTATTTTACTATATAGTCTTATCAATATGGAATGATACTTACGACATTGTCGCTCAATATCACTATTCGGTACAATATTCTTATCAAAAGAAAAACTATTACTAAGTTCTTTATCTATATTTACCTTAAATCGCGAATAAGTCTGTCTGCAATTTGTTGCATCCTCTCCAAAACCTTTATTGTCTATTTTAGAAAGAAAAGGATGAACAGAATATTTACCCAACTTAAATTGACTATAACAGAAACGTATTGCCCATGAACGGTTTCTTCCTTCCATATATCCTTTCAACATGGTAAACATATCACTGCCATTTTTATTGAATGCTTTCTGCATTTTCCTGTTTGAGCTCAATTCTTTCCAGTCCTTCATTTCCCAATCCACTTGTTCCCATCGGTCTTTCCAAGTGCCCCATCCCCACGAAGAAGAGCGACCGGACAAATAAACGTCTCCAATATATCCCATTGGACGTTTTATCTTCAACCCATACCCGCAAATAGAGAAAATCCGTGAATTATTCTGATAAAAATCAAGTGCCTGATTCATGTATGACAGAAAATTTTCAGAACATATCAGATCATCTTCAAGAACAATCACTTTATGATATTGATTAATTACCGTGGTTACTCCTTCGATGATAGAACTTCCCAGTCCTTTATTTTTTTCTGCCACTGTGACATTTGAAGTTATTTTCCGAGCTATAGAGACAACTTCCTCCACTTTGGCACATTCTCCTTCATTACGTGCTCCATCTACAAAAACATACTTTTCCGATTCTTCATAAAGCGTATTTCTTTCTAATGTTTCTTTAAGTTTTAATAAAGCTTCGGGACGGTTAAAGGCAAAAATTACAATAGGTGCAGGCATTTTTAAAAAGGTCTAATTTTAGTTGGCAATAAATCCAACAATATATATAGATAAAGTTTATAATTCAAGGGAGAGTATTGCAATCCTTTCAGAGCCTCATTCATACTCTTTCTTCTCATATTGAGCCGCATATAAATGGAACTACGCATTTTGTGCCAATGAGAAATATATTGTTTCATATAAGACGGATGGTAAAGGTACCACAAGGCGGATAATTCATTTCCCACCAAGTCTTGTTCTGCCGGTATCCGCTTTGGCTTTTCCGAAACATTATACCCCTCTACGTGGAATATAGCCATTATTTTTCTGGAATATGCTATTTCATTATGAACAGCTAATCGTGCCCAAGTCAATAAATCTTCTCCAGATTTAATGCCCACCGGGAAACCACCAATAGCTTGAATTGCTTCTTTTTTGACCATTATTGCAGAAGTCCATATCGGAGGATGTGAATTACTTGCCACCTCAAAATAATTGGTCAAAACTCCATCTTCCTCCTGAAACGGAAGTTTACGAATAATTGTACCTGAAACATTTCCATTACTATCTGAAAACTCATATCCGCAAGCAAACACACTGCATTGCGGATATTTCTGAAATAAATAGTATTGGGTTTCCAAATATTCCGCTTTCCACTCATCATCCGCATCAAGGAAAGCAATTATATCATATCGTGCTTCTTCAATTCCCTTATTACGAGCAGCAGAGACTCCTGCATTATTTTGATGAACAATTCGAATACGGATGTCGTTCACTTTCTCGACTTCCTGTACACTGTTATCCGTACTACCATCATTTACTACTACAATTTCAAAATTTTGGAAAGTCTGCCGCAATACAGAATGTAGTGTATTTGCTATTTGTTTTTCTTTATTATAAAGAGGTATTACTACTGATATCATAAATCACATTCAAACAATTCTATAATTTTGTCATTAGCCACTTTTTGACCTTGAGGATTTAAATGGATAGGATCAAAGAATAATTCATATCGCTCTGAATACTCCGGATTCATATCCCAATAATAAATAAAAGGAGAACTCTTCGCTTTATCATGGAAATAGCTTATTATCTTTTCATATTGTTCTGGTTCATATTGATTTAATAAATTCGCAATAGGAGTATTCACCAATATCACTTTTATATTTTTTTCAACCAATAATTGCAAAGTTCGTTCAAAAGTTTCCATCAATTCCGGTTCAAAAGCTATATGCCTTTGTTGCCCTTTCGTTATCTGTTCTCTCAAATCCTCTACCTTTAAGAATCCACTTTTATAATTACTCCAATCATGCCGCCATCCCCTTATCGAACTATTAAGAAGTGCATCTGAATAGCGAGTGGAACAAAACAACTTGTGTAGCCAATAGTCGTATCGGTCTGTACTATCATAAATATATTGATCAATATTTTTTTCGTCCATAAAAGGATAAAATAATTTATAGGAATTGCTACTTAATCCTGTTCCTGTAAACATAAACTGGTCAACGCCATAAAGTACTATTTTCAAAGAATCACTATAAGGGGATTCAAGATATTGTTTCACCATCTGGTAACGGTCAGCTACATTAACACCTTCCCTACAATATTTTGAAATTCTACAATTCAATGCAGTTTCTAATTTTGCTTTATCAGTGGCTAACATTAGATGTGAATGCCCTATCAACAGCACTTCCGAATGTTGATTGAGACCAAAATAGCGATTCAAACCTTCATTTATAAATATTCCCAAACCCCTATCAACGGCAATAAACGCTATTATATACCAAAAACATAATAGAATTTTCTTCATTTGTATCAAAATTGGAAATAAACAAATTGTTCACTACTTACCCCAAACAGAGCAATACTCAATAATAGAATTATAACTTCATAATTGCTCTTCTCCTTACCTATTTCTTTATAAGACAAATACTCCCGCAAAATAAAAATAAGCAATAGAGCCATAGTCAACATAGTAGTAAACATAGAACTTCCCCAATAAAAAGGAGAGATTAAATTTGTACAGATATGCACAACCGTATTCCAAGCAGTACCACTATCTTCGATACGGAAGAATATCCAGGCAAATGTTATCATTATAAATACATACAAATGGTAAATAATATTCGGACGTTTAGGACCACAATAATACTCCAATAAATAGAGTAACGCATGAATCATTCCCCATAAAATGAAAGAATAGGTAGCTCCATGCCAAACTCCGCTTAAAAGAAAGACCGTAGAAATATTTAAGATCCAACGTGCTTTATTGACGCGATTTCCTCCCATCGATATATATACATATTCGGTAAACCAAGAGGTTAAAGAAATATGCCATCTTCTCCAAAATTCTTTAAAAGAATTGACGCAATAAGGAAAATTAAAGTTCTCCATCAATTTAATCCCCATCATCCGACCTGAACCAATTGCCATATCGGCATAACCACTGAAATCAGCATAAATCTGAAAACTGTAAAAAACAGCAGTTATAGCTAGCGTACTTCCAGTATGAGCCTCCGGATTACCGTAAATCATATTCACATATTCTGCAAGTCTGTCTGCAATAACAACTTTCTTGAAAAGCCCCCATATAAATAATTTTGCTCCTGCTATAATATTATCTTCATTAAATAATAGCCTCTCTCGCAATTGTGGTAACAGATTCCTTGCCCTTTCGATAGGACCGGAAAGTAATGTTGGGAAAAATGCAACAAATAATGCCACATTAATAAAACTAGTTTCAGGTTTTATTTTTCCACGATAAATATCAATGCTATATGACAGGGCTTGAAAAGTGAAAAAAGACAGTCCTATCGGCAATAAAATAGAATCATTAAAGAAATAAGCATATTTGAAAAAAATCAAAACCAATAATGATAGCAAAATACTGACCGCAACTGCTTTTTTACCACTTAATCCTCTTTTCTGCTCACTAATAATCCATATTCCCCCAAAATAATTAACTAAAGTGATATAAACTAATAATCCAACAAATCCTATATGTAAATTGGCATAAAAATAATAGGATGCTACTAAGAGCAAGGTATTTCTAAAAAGTAACCCCGCCCACTTATTAGTTATCCACAGCATAACTAATATCACCAGGAGAAACAATAAATATTGAGGAGTATTAAACAACATCTTTTTTCATTTTAGTACCTACAATCAATCCCAACATCATTCCATAAAAGCCGCAAGGATAAGAAAGTGTAGCCATTGTATAATTAATCACATTATCTGTATACATAGTCAATAATGTTCCGGCAGAAGAAGCTCCTGCTGTAATAGCGCAGATATGCACGGCTATTCCGTAACGTTTATCTTGATAAACGCTAAAACAATGGAAAATCAGAAACAAAAAACTCCCCCCAAAAAGAGCAATTCCTATTATCCCATTATCACATAAAATCTGTACATAATCATTATGACATATTCTAATAGTACCAAACGGATGTCTTAATGCATAAAATGTCTCTTGCAAATTTCCGGTCCCTGTTCCGTACAACTCTCTATTCTGATAAAACTTATTCAATGACCACTCCCACATAGCAAAACGTCCATTACTATTTATATCATCCATACTAATCTCTCCACTTCGTAATGTTTGGATACTTTTATTATCATCTTTATAAAACATCTTTTCTTTGATACTTGGAATAAAGAAAATAGTAATAATGAATAAAAACAGACAACCAACAATGACAGGTATAGACTTCAGTTTATACCGAAAAAAGAAAAAGACCATCAAAGCCAATGTAGTTCCCATAATACTTGTACGAAATACCCATAGTATACATGGAATCATAAATAATATAGCTAAATAGAAATTGATCTTCTTATGTCCACTATGGTAAAAAAGAGCCAACGAAAATATACACATAGAAATGAAGTGAATAGCACAAGCGGTACTATACCAGAACACACCGGGTACGAGAATACCTATTCCTGGAACCACAGCAAAAATAAGGCAAACTACCGCTACCCATCGAGCACACAATCCCGCTTTTAGAAACACTTCTTCGTCACGTACCACAGCCGAGGCAAACAGCATAATACATAATGGATACAAATATTTCAGAATAATCCGGAAGCCATAGGAAGGAGCAGGAGAATAAGAAAGTCCTATCAGTAACCAAGCGATATAAAGCAAATAGAAAATACTCACCGCACTCCATACCGGTTTCCGTTTCACCACAAACAAACCTATCAAACAAAGGCATTCAAGTACTAAAAGCCGGATAGCCATCAAGTCGAGTGCTCCCGGAGCAGAAAGCGCTAACAAGCCGGTAGAGAAAGTTAACGTCCAAAACAACTCCGGACCGTCGAAACTAAGCATCTGTTCCTTATTCAAAGGGTGGCGCACTTTTCCTGCACGCTGAAACAGAAACTTAATGCCAAAGCCTGTGATAATAATGAAATAAAGATAATTCAATAGATACATCCGGATAAATCAATTTATATGTTTTATACGTTCGTATAAGTTACAAAATGCCGCAGCATATTTTGCAAAACTGAATTGTGATACATACGAAACTGAATTTCGGGAAAGCTGGATAATCCTCATCCTGCTCTCCAATAAGGATTGTATTTTGGCAGTCATATCTTCGACATCTTCTACCTGATGCAAAAGTCCTGTTTCTCCATCTTTTACAACTTCCGGCAATCCTCCGGTATCTGAAGCCACTACCACGCAACCGCGAGCCATACCTTCAATAGCAGTCAGTCCAAATCCCTCACTACGTGATGGCATTAAGAGAATATCAATCCGGTCATACAATGATTGCAGGCAAGGCTGTTCCTGTCGTCCCATCCATTCAACACTATCATTCACTCCCAGTTCTATCGCCTGTTCTTGCATTATACTCCTTTGTGAACCGTCCCCCACCACTAATAGCTGAATGTCCGTATATTGTTTTTTCAATTTGGCAAATGCGGGGACAACCAAATCCATCCCTTTAATTCGTTCCAAACGGCTAACTACTCCTAATGTGATTTGTCCGTCAGAAAAAGGTTTCTGTTCCTCGCGAATATGAATATAAGGTGGCAAGGCATTGTAAATGGTGAAATGATTTCGTTTTTTCAATATTGTGCTTGAGTTATAGAGTTCTGCACTTCCGAAAAAAGACTTTTCCGCACGCATAGTGATACAGGTGAACACACGCACACAGTACTTTTGAACAAAGTGTATCAAACGAAGATTGGGATAAATATCTGCTGCCGTATGTGTGGTGGCAATAATATTCTTCATGCCCAACAACCGTAAAAGAAAAATGGGGATAGCTCCCGGAGCCATATATTGTACATGGGCAATATCCGGCCGTTCATTTCTTATTACTTTTTTCAGCCCCTTAAATAAGAATAATATACCTTTCCATCCGCCTATTCGCATACCGTTTGGACTCAAACAAATTACTTTGCTACCATTATCCTGATAACTTTGTACCATTGCCGGAGTATACTCAAAGTAACAGGTTACTATAACTTGATGTCCCCCCTGTACTAATGCACGTACAAGATTCAATGTTTGTATCTCCGTGCCTCCGGTAAGAAGGCACGGTATAGTTATTAAAATTTTCACAAAAGATGAATAATTAAATGCAGGAACGCTATCCTAAAAAATAAGATTATTGTATGAAGTTATATTTTATCTTTTTGTACCATAAAGCACTTCATTTATCCGAGCTATCTTGTCATCCACCCAATCGGAAACCCCGTCCAATTCATTTCCGCTAATCATCGTAATATCCTTGTCTATAATATCCGCAAACTTGCCATCTTCCTGAATATAATAGGCAGAATAAGCAGATAAAGGGAATAGACACTCTTTATTTACTATATTCCGCAATTTGTCAGACTTTGGCTTCGCGTCCATCGCATACGCCTCGGCTATAAGAACATTCAAAGTGGAAAGTATATAAGGGCTGTGTGTAGTCATAACCAACAGACTATCTCCCCTACCTTTAGGCATGGCCTGTTTCAAAGCACAAACCAGATTGATAGTAAGATTCCTCTGCGAATCCGGATAAAGATTCTGCTCCGGTTCTTCAATAAATAATTGAACCGACTGATATTTCATCTTATTTGATATGCTTTTAAGCATTTCATTAGTCAGTTCCTTATCTTTGCCCAAATACCTTGCCAATGTGTTTGCCAAGTCGTGTTTACTGACACTTGCATTTTTACCCACAAGACCGGTGAAATAATCAGCCATTACATCTAACGGCATGGCAGACTGCACGCCACTGGAAGCATAATAAGCCGGTATCATCTTATTCTCATTAATCAGTCGGACCAAATCGTTTCCACCATCATTGATATATTCTATATTGTCTGTAAACGACAATCGCTTAGGATGTTCTGCCGTATAGGAATCTTTCGCTTCCCCCCATTCAAAAATATAATTGAACAGCACATCACTTTCCGCAGACCGATACGATTGATCTATATTTCTAATTACAGACACCAAATTACGTTCCGAAGGAATGAAACTTAGTTTAGTATTATACCTGACTGTTTCAAACTCCGGTTTCCGCAGAATCTTCACATCACTGAGAATATTCTCCATCGTGATTGTGATTGTATCGCCTTCATAACGGATAGAACTTGCAGATGAAAAATAAGAGTCATTAAACCGATGAAACTGTTTCATGCTTTTCAGGAATTTCAGATTATGTGTATATTGAGATATAGCTTCTTCATCAGATACCATAATCAGTTTTTCCATCCATCTACAAAAACATAAAATCTTCAGAAATGTACTTTTACCGGAACTTTGTTTACCAATCACTAACATAACTGAAGTCAAAGGTATTATCCCTGTATCAGTAATCGGACCTATATTTTTAATCTGTATTGTTGCCATCACTTAGTCTTTAGATAAACTATTGTGCGAATATAGCAAGAAAATATAGCAAGCGTTGTATTTTAACATATTTTGCGGATAGAATCCGTTAGACATGAATTATATACTTCCACTGTCTGTTCTGCCGTACGTTCCCATGTAAACAAAGAAGCACGTTTTATTCCTGCTTCTACTTTTTGACGACAATCTACACTATCAGTATCAAACATTTTCATCATTTCAATAATGCTTTTATCTATGGGGTCAGACAGATAAAAAACGACTTCCCCCCCTATTTCATCCAAAGAGGAATTGCGGCAAGTTACTATTGGCGTTCCACACGCCATTCCTTCTAATAGAGGTAATCCGAACCCTTCAAACATGGAAGGAAAAAATAAGGCAGTCGCTCCATTGTACAGAAGGGATAATTGTTTATCTGATATGTTAGATAAGAAATGAATATGATCTTTTACTTTGCTATGTGAAATCTTTTCTGTCAACTCTTCAGGAGGATTACTCCATACTAAAACTAAATCGTTCACAGGAGATGCGCATTCACTATATTGCAAGTAACTTTCGACTAATACATTTGTCCTTTTTCTCTCATTATTACATGATACACTCAGGAAATAGCCAGTATTACGTAAAGGAAATGGCAATTCATTTACTAGTATTTCTTTGGATACCTGCATAGGGAAAAATATTTCATGTTTCACCCCCCAATAAATGACAGATATCTTCTGAGGATCAACTTTCATTGTTTCTACAATATCCCTTTTTGAATATTCCGAGCAAGTAATAATATGTTTACATTGATTAATAAAAGGAGGAACAATTTCTTTCATTTTTTCATGTGAGAAAGCTTTTTCCTGGATATGCATAAATAATGCATCATGCAATGTTACTATACATTTTTCCGGACAATGCACATATTCAAAGTTGTGAGGTATGTGCATTATATCATATCCGGTGAACCATTCGCGTATTGGAAACTTTGTCAGAATTTTATTCCATTTCTCCCGATGTGGTAAATAGAAATGAGAACATTCAAAATGTAATCCTGTATTACGTCCACCAATGCCTTTCATGTTTTGTGAATACAGTTCTATCTCAAAAGGTAAATTATCTATATCTGCCAATGCTTGTAGCAATTCCAATGTAGTACGCCCTATGCCATTTACCTTGCCTGACACATAATAAGGAACTATGGAATTTACATCAATGAGAAGTTTCTTCTTTTTCACAATTTACTCTCTTTATATAAGTTTACTAAAATCTTGCAATGTTCTTCAATGGATATTACACTTTTTCTTCCTGACATCTCCATTGAAGGAATAATTGAAACGTCATTGATGATATCTTCCATCTTAGCTTTTAAGGCTTTCGCATCATTAGGCTCCACCAACCATCCGTTCACTCCATCTTCAATTTGCATTTCCGCACCTCCGCATCTTGTTGCTAACACAGGTTTTCCCATAGCTAATGATTCGGAGATATTTAACCCAAAGATTTCTAAACAAATAGAGGGTAATACTAAAACATGCAGATTTTTTATCTCATCAAACACTTGTTCTGGTTCAACTTTTCCATGCCAAATAATACGGGAATCTTTTTTATATTTTCTCTGTAATTGAGCCATATATCTGCGTTCTCCCTTATTACCCGCACCACCTATCAAATGTAATTCCACGTTATCTTGCTGCAAGCTGTTAAAAGCTTGCAGTAAGACATGAATACCTTTTACATAACAAATACGTCCTACATAGAAAAACTTAACACACTCATTTCCGATAGAAGAGAGAGAAGAGACATTGGAAGGTAGAGGAATACCGTGTGGAATTACTATAATCTTTTTTTTATCCAACCCATTGCGTATCATCGCTTCTTTAATTGCATGACAAGGAGCTATCATGCGGGTACATCCTTCTACAATGCTTTGCCATTCTTTTTGTTTACAATTTATATATAACGCAGACTGTCCAATAGGGGTAATAAAAGGGATAAAAGGCTTAGCCTGCAATTTCTCCCCTAAAGAAATATATTGCTCCATTGATAACTGTTTCATAAATGGATACCAATACTTCCCACTCCGAATATTCCGTAATACACATGGCAGGCAGTTTGTATGAGATACTGAAACATTACAAATTTCGTCCTTGAAGTTTAACAATGTTCCCGCAGGACAAACTATTCCACCATGATGGGACGTTACAATAACAGGTATATGCAAGGCTTGTCCAATGGTACACATTAAAGCTTTCTGACTATGAGCATGAATGATATCAGGTTGGATAGCTTGTATCAATTGTTGTAGTTCGCTCCTTTCAACATTCTTTATTTCGTATAAATCAATACCTCTGTAATTTCTCTTTTCAATTCCATTACTATCATCTAAAAAAGAAAATATAATTAAGGAGCACTGTTGACGCATCATTTCATCAACAATATTTTTTACATAAACCTGTCCACCACCATATGTAGAAAAGAAATTACCAGAAGCTACTTGAAGGATTTTCACTAAACCAATATTATAATAATATGTTAAACACACTTGATTACCTTTATTATTCTATCATATAAAGATATCAATCTCGAATTCTTGTATTTTGCAAGTTCCATGCAGTCTATCGAAATTCCCGAGAAATACATATCTGTTACTTTTTTGCGTTCTGCCATATGTAATTTCATCTCATGAGCCGATATTCCATCCGGTTCATTCTGCGCTATTTGAGTTGAAAAAAAAGCAATAGTACAACCCTCAATAAATAAAGCCTTTAAAAAGAATTCCCAATCAGATACAATTCTAAAAGATTCGTTATACCCCCCTAATCTAACTAAAAGCTCTCTTTTGATAAAAGTATTACTATGCCAAAGACTATACCTGTATACATAGTAAAATGATATAGCATTTTCTTGAAAGCACCATGAATGTTTCAAATTAGGATTTTTGAAAGAAAATATATCTATATTTCTAGGAATTAATGGAAATACTTGACTAATAGAGGTAGAGGATAATAAACAATCTCCAGAATTAAGAAACAAGCAAAATTCTCCATGAGAAAATTTAATTCCTTTATTCATTGCATTATAAATACCTTTATCAGGCTCACTGATGTAATAGTCTATCTCTCTTTCTAATTTTTTTATTACTTCCAAGCTCCCATCTGTGCTTCCTCCATCAACCACAATGTATTCAATATCACTTTTACAATATTGACAGGCAACACTTTTTATGGTCCTCTCCAGCCCTTGAGCATTATTATAATTTATTGTTATTATTGACAATTTCTTCATCTTATAGTAATTTTAATCCATCTATCATACAAAATTGAATATTTCCATAACGTTTATTTGAGAAAGATTCTTCCATCACTCCCGATAAACTTTTCATACGAACATTCTCATTCTAGTCTTAGCAACACAACTTTTTTATAGGAATTCTTAATATTCTTTATGAAGAACTGGATACCGTCTCGTATGCCCACATTGTATGTATTTACTATTATCTATTTGAGGATATAAAAACTTCTTCGTCTAATGCACTCTTGCGAATATATATTCATACAAGATGTACTTCTAATATTTCTTCATTTTGAATTTCCTCAAACATTTGCTAATCATTAAATAGAATTTCATGAAATCGTTTTCTTTACAATAACGATACAACCAGCCATGCTTATTTTCTAACCAAGAAGCATTAAAATAATGTATTGCATACAATTTTCCTGGATTGGTACCCCATAAATGACCAAAATAATCACGAGAATAAACTTGTATATTGGCATCTAACAATTGACTTTCATCTTTTGCCACGTAACCATATTTTTCTGCGATTAATGTCATTATCATTGGACAACTAGCAATAATTTGTCCGTTTTCTTTCCTAAAATTAATTTGTCTATAATAATCAAGACACTCTTTTACATAGGGATGTCCTTTAATAGCACCCATTATTGCAGATTCCAATTCAACACAATTGTTCGGTAATGGTTCTGTTCCTATAAAAAAATCATTATGAAGAAAAGTATTAAAAGATTTAAATGTTTTCACATCACTATCCAAATATACTCCTCCTTCCGTATACAATGCATACAGTCTTACATAGTCAGCCACAAAAGCCCATTTCTTCTCATCATATGCTTGTTTAACAAATGGAACACTATCAAAATCAAAGCTATTAGCATCCCAACATTTTATTTGATAGTCTGGCATACATTTTTTCCAACTTTTTATGCATCTTTTTATAAAACGAGATTTTTTATCTCCACTAAACCAGCAATAATGTATAACTTTAGGAATCATTCTTTCAAAAATTTTGTTTAAACAATAAACGCTTTAAAATATGACGAAAACTTTTAGATAGTACATACATAAATATGGCATATGTTGTCGAAAACAGAAACATAATCAGTAGAGAATCTTGAATAAAATCAAACCAAGAAGTTGTCCGGATACTAACATCCTTTTGAATAACTTCTGTACATAAAGTAATTGATACTACAAGTATTGCTACGTATTTAATCCATTCCACCCAATACAAACACACATTCTGTTTAAACCCTTTTACAAATAGAAAGTAAGGTTTCCACATACCTACTATAATAAAAAGACTTATTGTACTACCCCAGATCACTCCTATCAATCCACAATAATACCCGCCAATTAAAGCTACAATAATATAAATTATGGATTCTGAAACCGGAGCCCAAGTATCATTAAATAATCCATAGCCATATAAAAAAGAATCAGTTCCTTTAGATAGACTGATAAAGAAATTAATTATTAAAAGAATCAAGATTGATTTGGGAAGCACATATTCTTCCCCTAACCACAATAATATAAACGGAGACATTAACTGATAAAAACCAAAAATTGCGATTCCAACAATAAAAAAACGCATTGCCATTAATTCCCAAAAGATTTGTATCACTTTTTGAGAGTTTCCTTCTGCAATCAAATTTCCAATACCAGCACTTACACTTCCAAATAAATTATTCAGCAGTTGGTTCATCTTATCAATAATCAAAGTATAGTTACCGTAGAAAGCTACAGTTTGTAATGAAACAAATAAATATATTAAAAAAGGAGAAATTTGAAACTGCACAAAAGCACTAATCTTATGTACAAACAATTGCTTCGTGTATTTCATCACCTCCGGATACTTCTTAAAAAGAATCCTTCCCTGACTGACTTCTGATTTCAACCACGGATATACCTGATTTATTTTCCAATTCAATATAAAGGAATAAATAATACCAAAAGAGAGTTCAACAATCACCCACAAATAGTAGTTCCCTGTATAATAGGCTAAAGCCATTTGAATGATTGTTTTTATAATAGCGGCCGTCTGAAAATAAGCAGTAACTACATAATTCTTCTGGTCAGCTCCCAACAAAGTCTGTTTATAGTTAGCAAAGTAACCAATTAAAGAAGAAGCGAGAAAAGAAAAATAAGCAAAGAAAATAAGTCCTAAATCAAACTCTGTATTGGGGAATATAAGCGGAAGAAAACAAGCCAATATACATCCGGCTATCAATATAATTTTTCCTATCCAACGGTATAAGTAGCCAAATACAGAAATAATTTCATTGATCTTTGTTTCATCGTGATCGAATAACGGCTTATAAAGTACGTAACCAATAGCACTGCCAATACCCAATTCTGCCAGATTGAGGAAACCTAACAGATTTTGCAATGTGCCTGTCAATCCGACAAAATCCGCTCCTAATGTATCAAGAAATATCTTTCGAGAAAAGAAAGATAATGCTAGAGTCAGGAAATAAAAAATAAGATTGACACGCGCGTTAAGCAAGGATTTCCTTACGCGAGATTCTTGTGACATAAATAAAAATATAATTGATAGTTGGTTCGCTATTCAGCAACAAGGTCTTTTATAAATTCGTTAAATGATTTGCAATGACCGGATGCAAGCAAACGGGCATAATCATCTTTACTGAACTGCGAAGTTATGGAAGCTATTTCGTTAAGGTGTTTACCGTATTGTCTCCCTGCCAGACGATATATCTCATCCAGGACTTTAGCCGGATGATAAAAGGATATTTCCGGATCGGCAGTAATATCAATTTGTAATCTTGACATGATGAATTGCGGAGTCAGACTTGAATCAATCTGTTGAAGAAACTGATACATCCCTAAGATCCATGCTTCAACCTCCATTATAGCAAAATGATAACTTAATAAATCCCTCTGTGAAGACGCATTAAGGCTATTTTGACATTCATCTATCAATTTCTGATTCACAGCAACATCAATGCATCTTTCCTTTGTTTGTACATGATAAAGATCGCTGTACATATCACTTAATCCTATGATTTGATGAAAACCGGCATTTTGCAAACGAGGAGCTTCTTTCAACATTTTGCTGAGTACACTCCTGTCATTGCCTACATTTACTATCTGATAGTAATTGACGCTTTTACGATCACCAAATGGGTATGGTTCTGAATTATAACGATCGGAACGAAGAGAAAAACATTCTATTCCCAAAAGAGTAGAATCATAATCGTACCATCTGCACAAAAAATTACGGACAAAGACATATTCTGCCTGTCCTTCTACAAATACGGCAACTTTACGTTTATTCATTATGCCCTTTCATCTTCCGAGCAATATAATCGGAAGAAAAGAAATCAAAATTGCTCAGACCTGTAAATGCAAAATCGTTGAACAGTTCCGGATTCTTTATGATATCAATGGAAGTGACTTCACTTCCTTCACGCTGAAGTATATTCCAATATTTCAAATCGACTACATCCATCAGAAATGTATCATTAGATGTAGCTATCAACTGTATATCATGCTTTGCACAGAAATCAAAAAGGTATTTACCCAACTTTGTTGAACGTTCATAATCGAGTCCTTCACACAAATCATCAATCAACAATAAAGAAGGATATTCACGAACAGACATATATTGCGCATAGATAAGAAGATAGAGAGCACGATACATTCCTTTGGACATCAATGAACCAAAAATCGGACTCTTCACATTTTCTTCGTGGAACAATACCATTTTCAGATTACTTCCATGCTCCAACAGTTCGATTTGCAGAATAGGATAACCAAGACCATGTGCCTGACTGACAACTTGCTGAATTGATTCTTCGGGCAGGGACTTTACCATTTCAAAAAGAGTCTGTCTCTGACCTAATATATAAAAAGGCATATCATTGTCGCCACCTATTTCTATCTCATTGAAACACAATCCACATGCATGTTCCGCCCATAGCATTATCTTTTCAATGAATGGATATTGCAATACATCACGACGAACATGAAGCGTGAGTTTGTTGGAAGGAGGATTAATGGGTTCACCACATAAATGAGTCTCACTCTCATTCCGGTACAACCGGGTTTCACCATTTGCTGTCAGTGACTCGTAAACAACATTTGACTTGCTCAGCTGAAACTCATAGCTAATAAAACCGTCCTTGTCTTCAAAAAGAAGCTTACACCGGAATATATCTGATACAGAAATTCGTTCGGACAACTGCATCAAATAAAGCAACACATTCCCCAAAGCACGAACAGTCTTAGATTTGCCTACCGCATTTTTGCCAACCAACAGATTGACTTCCTGCAAATTAACAGGCAAAGCTAACCTCCAATCGTCTCCTCTATATGTAAACTGTATTAACCTCATTTTATATAGCTATCGTTTCGTCCTACAAAAGAACTAATTCTTTCTTGGATTTCCTAACTTTATCTACTTTTTATCTTTATTTTCCTCTGAATAATATCCACTTATATGTCCATAGCCGTAGCCATAACCGTAGCCATATCCATAACCTTGCCCGTAGCCGTACTTCTTCTTTTCTACCTGACTGTCATTCAAGACGATACACATATTCTTGAATTTGCCGTCCTGGTGCAGGCGTTCCAGTTCGGGCAAGTAACGGCGGTCTAACACTCCGTCACGAATGACATAGATTGTGAGATCTGTCACACGGCTGACGATGGCCGCATCTGCCACCACCAAAGCGGGGACATTATCCAAGATGATGTAATCATACCGTTTCTTCAGTTCGTCGATCAGCTGATCAAAACGTTCATTCATCAGCAGTTCTGCCGGATTGGGAGGAATGATTCCCGCAAAGATGGTATCGACTTGAGGATGGAAAGCTCCGACGGTTATCAGAGTGTCCGGATTTGAATTCAGACCGGACAGATAGGTGCTTAACCCTTCTTTCCTGTTTACTCCCGCCAATTTACTTTGAGTGTGTTTGCGCAGGTCTGTGTCGAGTAATATGACTTTCTTTCCGGAAATGGCTAAAGCAACCGCCAGATTGCGGGAGACAAATGATTTTCCTTCGCCGGACAAGGTAGAGGTGAACATCAGGACACGGGCTTCTTTCGCTATGAAGTTCAGATCGACACGGAGCATACGGAAAGCTTCGGAGATACGGTCGTTTCTGCTGTCACTTACTACAATCGCATCGTCTCCTTCCGAATCTTTGCGTGCCGGAATCTCACCGACAATCGGAATGGTAGTGTATTCTTCAATATCCTTACGTCCGCGGACGGATGTGTTCAACAGCAGGATGATGACCTGTACTCCCAATGGTATCAGCAGCCCTACTATAAAGGCAGCAGCCAGTATGGAAGAACGTGCGGGAGATACCGGTGAATAGGAGCCGAAAGGTTCTTCAACCACCCGGATATTGGCTTCGGTAATGGCCAGTTGCAAGGCGTTCTCTTCACGTTTGTTGAGCAGGAAGGTATAGAGGGTCTCTTTAATAGATTGCTGGCGCATAATGCTCAACGCCATCTTTTCCTGCTTGGGTACTGCCTGAATGCTTGACGCCAGGCGGTTCTCCACTGCTTTTGCCTTATCCAGACGAAGACGCAAGGTTTTCATATAATTGTCCATAGAGCCTGAAATTGTCGCACGCATTCCTTCCAGATTCTTATCCGCTGCCTGAACTACGGGATTCTTCTCGCCCGAACTTTCTTTCAGGCGGTTGCGTTGCAACATAAGTTCGTTATAGGCGGTAATCTGGCTCTGCATACTGACATCTCCCACTCCTGTCACGTTCGGAATCAGCTGGTCTTTGCGGGTAACATCCGCCAGGTAGGTCTTGATGGACCGCGCAATAGACAACTCTGTCTCCAATTGTGCGCTTTCTTCTTTTATTTTACTGCTCTCAGCCAAGTATTGCGTGGCATTGGCACTCATATCTACAATCTGATTGCGTTGCTTGAAATCGGTGAGGTCTTCTTCTACGTCACTTAGTTCACGGCTGATAATGGAGATACGTTCGTCAATGAATTTAGCTGTGTTGGCCGCAATGCGGTTTTTATCTTCTATGATCGTCTCGCTGTATACTTTCACCAAAGCGGCCAGAATAGCGTCGGCACGGGATATATTGGTATCGGAACAGGTTATCTGTACCAACGTGGTGCGTTCGCCTGCCAATGAGGTCGCTATCTTGGACTGGTAAATGTTTGTTGCTATCTCCGGACTGATACGGCTGACTGATATCGGTTGGGAAAGATAGGCGGACAAGTTTTCCGGGCGCAACTGCACGACGATTCTTCCCGCTTCTGTCCGGATGGTGTCATTGTACGTTAGGTCCTGCTCCTGCATTCGGCCCTTTTCTCCCGCCACTTTCCAGTCGGATATACGGAACTTTGTCGTGTTGAGGGGAGTAATATTGAATGACACTGGCTGATTGTAAGGGTCGATAAAATGAACTTCTACCGGTGATTCCGCATAAAGGGGAGCGTCACGCAGTATGCCGTCTTTGGCATAACCCACGTCCAGATGAAGGCGATTGACTACTTCACGAAGCAACTGGTGGGAACGCAGGATATAGATTTCATTATCGACACTGGTTCCTGTTATGCCTCCGCTCACTTCGAGCATGGCGGACATGTCCGAAGCGGATTTTTCTTTATCTTTCACCAACATCACTGCCTGGCGCTGATAGACCGGCTGAATGGTCAGTACATAAAAATAAGCTGATCCCACGCATACTAAAACGGACAGGACAAACCAGTACCAGTTGGCTATGATCAGTTCGACGACATCACGAAGATTGATTCCTCCTTCGTCTTTCTTGAGTGTTCTCTCGTTTTCCTGAATATATTCCATATTTTCTTTTTACTTGCTTAGTACGACAATCAGGGATACAATGGAGGCTAATACGGAAATGATACTTGCTCCCGCTCCCAAATATGACAATGCGGAGCTTCCTTTCACGTTGATGGATTTGTTGGGTTCTACATATACCACATCGTTCTGCTGAAGATAATAACAGGGAGACTCAAGTACATCCCGACCGGAAGTAAGATCGACCGTATAGGTGTGTCTTTTCCCTTCTTCTTCACGAAGTACGAGGATATTGGTACGTTTGGCCGTGGGTGTCAGGTCGCCTGCCATGCTAAGCGCTTCGAGCAGTGTGATGCGGTCGCCAGCCATCTCATGCACGCCGGGATTGCTTACCTCGCCCATTACCGATATTTTCAGTCCTTTGATGCGGACACTCACAGCGGGGTCTTTGATGTATTGTCCTTCTTCCAGACGTTTTTTGATTTCGTCCGCCAATTGGAGACGGGTCAGTCCCGCTGCCTGTATCTCACCCAAAACAGGTACGTCTATCTTTCCGTTCTTGTCTACCTGGACTCCGGTGGTTTCCTGGATATTCGTGCCTCCACCGGATGTGGATGAGCCTAGTATCTGCGTATTGGCAAAGGGAGCAAGCAGTTCCGGTTCCTTACTGCTCACCATGATATAGAGCTGGTCGTCCGGTTTGATACGTAATTCATAGTCCTGCTGTATCACCTGAGCGGGATTTGCCAATGAATCAACTCCTTGCAGGTAGATCATCTTCTTGGAAGAGATGCAGGAAGTTCCTGTCAGTAGGATAAATAATAAAAGTCCGAAGTTTATCTTTTTCATTATTTGTTGATGTATGTATAAAGTAAGTATGTGTTTGATTACCAAAAGAAATTCCGATATGTCTTATACCATTTCCTGCCTGTGGCAGTTTCATGTTTCATGATGAAATAACGGATGATGAAATGAGTAGTCAGCCAGAAAGCCAAATCCAGTAAAAGCATGAAAGTGGTATTGATATAGAATGATAATATAAAGTTGGAGACAACGAAAAACAGTGACAGCATGAGCAGGGTTATCATCACGGTACGTACTTTCATGCCTGTACGCAACAGGCGATGGTGGATGTGGTTCTTGTCCGGTGTAAAGGGATTGCGTCCCTCACTGACACGGGAATAGAACACACGCACGACATCGAGCAGGGGAATCAGCAGTGTGGAGACGGTCACCATATTCAGGTTCATCGTAAACGGGTCCCAAAGCTGTGTCTTCTGCCAGAAATGCAGGACTAGAAAGCTGAGTATATAACCTAACGTCAGACTTCCTGCATCGCCCATGAATAGTTTCCTGCCGGAAACGCTGAATACATTATAATAATAGAAGGTAATGACGACTCCCAATGTCGCTGCCGCCAGAAAAGCATGAGTCCATTGGCCGACGAGCGCACAAACGATAATAAGCAGTCCCAGTGCAATGCAGCTCAGACCGGAAGCCAGACCGTCGATACCGTCAATCAGATTGATGGCATTCGTGATGTATACAGTAAGAAAGACTGTCAATGGCATTCCGATATAAGCCGGTATCTCATGCAGTCCCAGCAATCCGCCCAAATCGTTAATCCACAAACCGGACAACGGGAAAAGAAGAGCTGCCAGAATCTGTATGACAAACTTATAGCGG
Source organism: Bacteroides sp. NSJ-39 (assembly GCF_014287315.1). Classification (NCBI taxonomy): domain Bacteria; kingdom Pseudomonadati; phylum Bacteroidota; class Bacteroidia; order Bacteroidales; family Bacteroidaceae; genus Bacteroides; species Bacteroides sp. NSJ-39. Next base: position 469,024 of record NZ_JACOOB010000001.1, read on the forward strand.
TAGCCTACTCCGACAAGGTCGTCGGCAACTCCTACCAGGTACAAAAGGGTGAGGCCTACTATTAAGAATAAATATTGTATGAACAGATCGGAAGCCCATAGCATATCGACCGGATGATAGGTATAATAACGGATCCCCGTGACAGAACATAAGGCTATCAGGATGACAGGAAGAAAAGAAAGACCGCCCAGACGAGGGATCGGAGTTTTATGGACTTTCCGGCTATCAGGAACATCAAAAAGACGTTTCTTGTAGGAGATGAATAAAATACGCGGAATAATTACAGTGGCAAGCAGTATGGATAGTAAGAATATGCCTGCTAGATAAGCAATAATCATGATTTCCCCAATAAAATTACATTGATTGTTACAAACTTATGCGGCAGAGCGCTCACATAAGTTCTTCATATATACCCCAATTAATAAATTACTACACCACCCGTTCGATATATCCCACAGGCATATCGACACTGGCACATCCGAGCATATCCAGCCGGACGGCAATTTTTGTCTTCCCGTTCAAAGTAACCAGCTCACCTTCCAGTCCTCTCAACGGGCCTTTTATGACACGTACTTTTTCACCCGGACTCAATGGAGTATTACTCATATTGACCGCTTCCTCCGAATAGTCTAACATGAATTTGAACTTCTCCATTTGGGTATCGGGTATAACAGCCGGAGCGCTCTCACCATGAAGCACCATATAACGGCTGACGGCCGATAGCATAAGAACGTCTTTCTGTTCTTGTGCATCAACACGTACAAATATTTTCATCGGAATTACGATGTGATCGATCTGCTTGCGACGATCACTCCACAGATGGGTCTTTCTTTGAACCGGAACATAGTTTTCTATGCCCATTTTTGTTAGCCGCTCGCTTGTCTTTTTCTCGTGATAAATACGAACTTGAGCAACCAACCAACGCTTTTTAGACAAGGCTACGCCGTTACCTGTCACATGTGCAGGTAAAACCTTAGTCGTTACGCGTTCAGAAGTAAGTTTCATTATTTATAAAGATCACCCCGTCGCCCAAAGAGCTACCGGATAATTTTGCCGCAAAGATAGATAAAAAAATACAGACTCAATAAAGAATTCAAAAAACTTTTTACTTATTACTAAAAACCGTCCACGCACATCTTCCTGCAAACACAAGAAAACGTTTATCGCTTTTGGAAAAATTTGGCATAATATTCCTTTTTATTATTTAAAAAGGTGGCTGTGACATAGACAGTTATTGGATTTTATTCTCTTTTCTATATATTTGCGCCCGCATTTATCATTTGGGATTAATTACCTCATTCTAAAAAAAAACAGCAAAATCAATTTAAAACAATGGAGAGTATAAACGCAGTAATTACAGGAGTCGGGGGATATGTGCCCGATTACATCCTGACCAATGATGAAATTTCCAAGATGGTGGATACCACCGACGAATGGATTATGGGACGTATCGGCATTAAGGAAAGGCGTATCTTAAAAGAAGAGGGACTCGGTACTTCATACATAGCGCGTAAAGCGGCCAAACAGTTGATACAACGCACAAAAGCCAATCCGGACGACATCGATCTGGTTATCGCCGCTACCACCACACCTGACTATCGCTTCCCTTCAACCGCCTCAATCGTATGCGAAAGGTTGGGATTGAAAAATGCTTTTGCCTTCGATATGCAGGCTGTGTGCAGCGGATTCTTATATGCATTGGAGACGGGGGCTAATTTTATCCGTTCGGGAAACTATAAGAAGGTAATCGTAATAGGAGCCGAGAAGATGTCGTCCATCATAGATTATACTGATCGTGCTACTTGTCCTATCTTCGGTGACGGTGGTGGTGCTGTCATGTTGGAGGCAACAACGGAGAATGTGGGGATCATGGACGCGGTATTGAGAACGGATGGTAAAGGGTTGCCTTTCTTACATATAAAAGCAGGTGGTTCGGTATGTCCTCCCTCCTACTATACGTTGGATAACAAGATGCATTATATTTATCAGGAAGGACGCACCGTGTTCAAATATGCAGTAGCCAATATGTCCGATGCTTGCGAGGCTCTGATCGAAAGGAATCATCTTAGCAAGGAGGAGATCGATTGGGTGATTCCCCATCAAGCTAATCAACGCATTATCGCGGCAGTCACACAACGGCTGGGAATACCGCCGGAGAAAGTCATGGTGAACATCGAACGGTATGGCAACACAAGTGCCGGTACACTTCCGCTCTGCCTCTGGGACTTTGAGAATAAGTTCAAAAAGGGAGATAACCTGATTTTCACAGCATTTGGAGCCGGATTCGCTTGGGGAGCCATTTATGTAAAATGGGGGTATAACGGAAATAAAGAATAATAGAAGAGAGTAATAAAAAATCCCTCTGATTCTCAATGAATCAGAGGGATTTTTTATTGGTTGAGAAGCGGTGCGTACGGAAGATGAATTTTTCTTTAAATTTCTGATTATTCATTTCTATAAAACTTAAATATCTATAAGACCCATTTTGTATGTAGGAAATTTCCTATTATAGTTTTGCCACTACTATTGCATTGCAGTTTATTATACTGTAATGCAGGCGTTTACAACAAATGAAATAGTTATTGATTGTCAGTCTAAAATATCTTTTGCTAAGCAATCTTGTTTTCTGTATTCTTGTGGCGTTACTCCTTTTAATTTTTTAAAAATCCGATTAAAATGTGGAACATCATTAAATCCTACTGCAAAACAGATTTCAGAAATCTGCTTTTGCGAGCGTTTTAGAAGTTCGCAAGCTGTATTCAAGCGATATTGGGTAACAAATTGTGAGAATGTCATTCCTTTGCAGCGTTTGAAGTATGAACAAAACGCAGAACGGTTCATACCCACTTCAGCGGAAATATCATCTAAAGAAATGGTATGAACATAATGAGCCATCACATAGGAACAAATTTGCTGCATACGTCTTACATCACGTTCTATATTTATAGGTTTACCTGCAAGCGTATGGTCGGATGAAGTGAATATGATAGGTAATAAGCGGAACATTTCGCATAATCGCCCCAATTCGTCCATATTGTTCATTTGCGATAATATTTTGCGAATGATACGAGAACTTTCCAATCCAAACTTTAATGCATTAACAGGAAATTTAAGACCTGCTAAGCGGTTTCGCAATTCGGGAAATATCTCCATGCACCTCACTACAAGGGAGTGGTTAAAAGCAACCATCAAGTAATGAATACATCCGTCATTGTCTGCCGATAAAGGCGTATATTCCCAATAATGATGCATGGATGGTGGTATCAATGCCACATCTCCTGCCGAAAAAGATTGTAACGTATCACCTGCCATTCGGGTTCCATATCCATGTAACACATAATATAACTCCCATGCGTCGTGCTGATGTAATTTGGCTTCTATATGAGTTTCAACTCGTTGGTCTATAAAGAAGAATGAGTGATTTTCCGCTTCGGGCAATTCATAAGGGATAATTATTTCTTCCATATTACTATATAAATTGGTTTAATACAAATATACGACAATTATATGATATAATAACACAAATATTCAACAATAAACAGCTATAACTTTGCTGCCGAAAACAACAAGTATAACTATTAAAATGTATTGTTATGGATTTCTATCAAGTATTAGAGAAAAGAAGAACCATCCGCGACTTTTCCGATAAGGAAGTAACGGATGAAGTGTTGGAAAAAGTATTATCGGCAGCCTTTAAAGCTCCGACCAACGACCATCTGCGACAGTTTGAGTTCATTGTCGTGAGAGGGCAGGAAAACATTGCCCGACTTATATCGCCAGTGGCAGAAAACACCAAAAACATTCAACAGGCCGGACTTGAAGCTGCCGCAGGCGTAATGGACAAAGACGGATATGCTATGTTTGTTGATGCGTTACCCAAACAACAACGTATGCTTATGCAAAGTAATTGCCTTGTTCTACCGTTTTTCCGACAAAAGGAATGTTCTCTGTGTCACCCGACAGACCAAAGTTCACTTAATTATTTCGCTTCGGCATGGGCGGCAGTAGAAAACATCTTACTGGCAGCAACTGCAGAAGGACTGGCATGTGCGTTTCGTATTCCCATCAGCAACGAACCGGAATATGTAAAACACCTTGTTAATGCTCCCGAAGAATATGAGTTCACTTGTTTTCTTGCCATTGGCTATGCAGCGGAGAATGCGCATATCTGTAAACAGAAAGAAATTCGGATAAAGGACAGAATACATCTCAATATTTGGTAATCTCAAAAATGAAAGGACATATCCTGATATTGACAGCCAATATTTTATTCGGCATTAGTATGCCTGTCTTCAAATATTTGTTGACATCTAATATTCCTCCGGAAGCAATCACTATCATGCGGGCGGGCTTCGCCTGCATGATGTCTTGGCTCGTATCTTTTTTTCATACCAAAGGAGAAAGTATTGCCGAAAGATTTGGTAACGCTTCTTGTTTGCGCCCTTTGTGGGGTTGGTTTTAACCAATGGCTGTTTGTCAGACAAATCCTACTCAAAAATATGAAAATCAATGAAGTATGATGTGTGCCAGGGGCTTTTTATATGGCCTTAAAAAAGACCCTGAATTTGCACCTGACATACTTCGTAGAAACGCTATATTCTGCTTCACCTCAAACAAACAAAAAAGCCCTAATTCCGTTGAGAATCAGAGTTTTTCCTAATTTTGCTTTCTTGAGAAGCGGTGCGTACGGGACTTTAACCTACAATTTTACAAAACATCACAAACTCGTAACTATCTACTAATAAACAGCTTGTTGTGATTAGTGTATATCGTAAAATATCACTCAAAATCTTTTGCCATCTCAATAATTGGGTGTATATTTGGGTGTTAATTTAACGTGAGTTCGAAATAAAATTAGAAAATAGACAGTTGTCCGTCATTGACAAAATTTACGTCAATGGCGGGCTTCTTTTCAAAAAAAACAGTATGGCGCGATAGCCGACAAGGAGTTGGCTATAAAGTTATTGAATGAACGATGTCTGGAGTGTTCTATCTGCGCAATGTTCTTCAATTCGTCATTGACTGTTTCGATCAGGGCTCTTTTTCTGAGCAAAATCTTGTCGGCAATACTCATCAGTGAATTCCTCATATTGTTTTTAACTTTAGTGACAAGCTGTATGCCATTCAGGAAAAGGTTCTCAAACAGAGCCTGACCGATATATCCCTTGTCTGCACATAGTTTTCCTTTGATGTTCTCCAGAAACTTACCTTGCTTCAACGGTTCCCGGTCATCCACGTTTCCAGGCGTGAACATGAAATTGAGGATCTCACCCTTGTCATTGATTATCAGATGCAACTTGAATCCGAAGAACCATCTCATTGAACATCTTCCACGCTCGGCAAACCCTTCAAATGTCTTATGAATCAAGATTCTTTGGTTACGGCATATACGTAAAGGAGTAGAGTCAACAAAACTGATGCCGGTACAGGTTCCCAGCAGGACTTTCTTGATGAAGATAGTCAGTGGAAGCAGTACTTCCTTCTCCAGTTCCATAAAACGGTTATAAGAAACCTGACGCGGAAAAAGGTGTTTCAGATGTTTACAGACATATTCCTTATAGTAATGCTTGAAACAGCGGAAACCACCGGAGTGAAACAGGATGAGAATAACCATAATCTCAGCATCACTCATACGGTTGGGGTTGTTACGATGCCTGGTCTTCTTATCCTTAATCATATATTTTTCCTGTTGAAATGTAAATTCCTTGCAAAAATCATCGGCCATACAATAAATCTCTGTAACTTTAGACTCTGGAAACATAGCGGTAATCGTTTAAATGTTATAATTCAGCACTATAAATTTAATACTTTTATCGCTATGTTTCTAATTATAAGTGAAATATATTTATTCTTATATCGAACTCACGTTAATTTAATTACACCCGAATATGAATATCAAGAGAAACATCATCTTTTCTTTGGAGAGCCGGAAGAAGAACGGCGTACCAATCGTGGAGAATGTGCCTTGAGAATGTAAAGCGTAATAAAAAAATAAGGGGCTTTGGTTTTATTTATTCAGCTGTTTCTCATATTTTTGCATTGGATTGAGTGTGTTCTTTCCAAGACATATTAGAATTTTTAGAAGCGTTATGCTTATCTTGTAGATGAAAACGTAGGAAACTTTCAAAGAGTACAAGGGTAGCATAGTGGTTCTCACGCTATAGGCGTGGGCTGCTATATCCATATCTGTACTCAAGGTATTTTCCTACGACCTTCATCTAAGACGTGGCATGCAGTTCCACGCTTTTTCTGTATATAAATCTCCTTTTGGAACTGGGGGAAATCTAATTTATAAGCAATAATGAAATTAAACATTTTATTTTTAATTACATTCTTAAGTGTATGGAATGTATCTATTGCCCAGTCTCTAAAGACTTATTCCGGCAAGTATCAAAAAGGAACTGCGACTTATTCATACAATGACAATCCTGCGGGAGGACGAATTTATGAAGGAGACTTTGTTTATACTGCTCCTCATTGTAAAATTGCTGGACAATTCAAGAATAATAAAAAGAATGGACAATGGATTTACGAAGGATATAAGCAATCCCTGAAATTATCATATAAAGATGGAGTTTTGGATGGTATGTATCAATTCATCAGGGGAGGTAATAATATTCGTGCGCTTCTTTTAACCATTAAGGATGGAAAATTTGTAGGTTCTGCAAAAGGGACAGACATTGGTTATACTTGGAACAGATTATCTCATTATAGGGGTTCTTTTAGTGGACAGTTTGACGAGAATGGCTACATGGATGGTGATTGGACTTTTAAAGAAGATGACGACAGTATATATGTCTTCCACGCAACATACGAACATGGGGTTTGCCGGAAATGTTATCGTGAAGACATAACAACCGGAGACATTGCTGAAGGTGCAATTAAAATTGATTTACATTCCATTATTATAGATAATTTAGAAACAATAGAAGGAGAGGTTAGTCGTGGACATAGCCGTTGGAACAGATATGATTATGAAATAGGACAAAAATCTTCTGTTAGCGATGCGGAAAATGCAATACGACATAGAATACAAGAGGCTTTTAGTAAGGGCTCATCAGCAGAAGGAGCATTACCACGCCCAATAAATAATGTAGAAGGAAAAGGAAGAGGTGGCTATGGTGCTTTTGATCTTTCCAGGCGTTCATTGGTAGGAGGATTGCCACTCCCAAGTTGCAATGTAACAGAAGAAGGGCGCGTTGTTGTTGATATCACCGTAAATCCTGCCGGCTATGTAATAGCTGCCAGCATTAATGCTCGAACGAATACACCGAGTACCGACTTGCGTAATGCAGCAATGGAAGCCGCCCAAAAGGCTCGTTTCAATGCCATAGACGGTACAGACAATCAAGTGGGGACAATAACTTTCTATTTTCAATTACGTTAATCAAAATTTTTATCCTAAATAAAGATTACTGTCATGAAGTACGAAAATGTAACAATGAAAGGAAATGCGAATGAGTTTCGCTTTTCGCTAACTAAAGAAGGTAATAGAAAGTTAGTCGTATTTGGTGTAAATCCAAGTACTGCTAACGAACAAATTGCCGATTTGACAATCACAAAAGTAATGGGGTTTGCAGAGCGGAATGGCTTTGACGGCTTTATCATGCTAAATCTCTACCCACAACGCTGTACCAATCCGAGAAGCTTGGACAAAGAGATTGATGAAGAATTGCAACGCAAAAATTTGGAAGCAATCCGCCTGTCTGTAGGCGATATGAAAGAGCCCATCGTATTACTTGGATTTGGTGATACTATTAATTTGCGCCCCTATCTGAAAAGGTGTCTTAAAGAAATCATTGATATGCTTGCTCCCAATAATCCTCAATGGAAAAATGTAGGGACATTGACTAAAAACGGAAATCCTCGACACCTTTCCAGAGTGGGTTATACCTCGCTTTCTGATTTTAATATGCAAGAATACATATCCACATATCTATAATAATATGATGAACCATATCTGTAAATTCCAGCTCATAAGCATGGCTATGCTATGCTTGTTGTTATCTTGTACGCCCGATCCGGTTGAAGAAGCCAAAGTTGAAATGCAAAAAGAGTACCATGCCTATTTTGACAATACAATCAGCATGATAGAGCAATACAATTGGGTGTTATCCATTGACATTTATGACTATTGGTATCCGGAAGGAACCACCGTTATTGAATTTGTCAATGATTTGGAAACCGGAATACGGGGGTGCAGGCAACTATCTAAAGAAATTTCCACCATCAATATTAACGATGAATGGGTCATTTCAGCCAAACAAGAGTTGCAGCAAGTGTTAAAGGAAAAAAGTGAAGAACTGATTTCCCTTGCTAATAATCCAACTTCTATTTTTGGAATTGTAAGCGGAATGATGATGTTATTTGCGGATGATGATGTCAAAAAAGAAGAAGCAAAAATTCCGGAAGAAATTGTCACTGCATTAAGTAACTTACAAAACAGCCTACGATCTAAAATGAATATAAGCAATGACATCGTGCGTATGCGAGAAGACATCATTAAAAATAAAAGGCTGAACAAGGAGCAATTTATTGAAATCAACCACTCCATATTAACAATGGCACGTGATAGCTTTTTAAACCATTTTCAAGGTTGGAAAGGAGTGGAATCTTATTTTGACCAAAAAACAGATTACTTGAAGGACAGTACGTATATCAATAATATGTATCAATTCTTCCACGCATCTTCAGAAGCTATGGCAAAGCTGAAGAAGCATAACTTATACGATGAACAAACTACTCAAATGTACATCGGTTTCTATGCCGCCCCCGATGCTTATTGCGACCCTGTAGATAAAGCAACAGACGATGTCACCACTATCTATAAAGGTAACGGATTTATTATAGACTTTTATTCAAATGCATTGGATGGAGAGGGAGAATTATATTGGAATGTTTACTCTTGCCAGGAAAACAACGGAGATTTAACACTGACACTCAAGAAAAGTTTTCTCTATGGCAAAAACAATTATTCCGTATCAATCAAAACACCGGATGAAAAACATATAGGCGAAAAGTATATTTATAAGTCACTTTCTTGCGGAGAAAATTCTTATGCGGGAATACATACATCTGACAAAGGAGAAAAATATGCAAAAGTTTGGGTTAAAACCGAAGACGACAAATGGTTCTTGCAAGATTTATACTTATGCCAAGAAGTCATAGATTATCTTGTTTCAAACAAATGGCGAGATAAGTAAAACAAAACACCCGATTTTACTTACGGGGGGGGGTAAAATCGGGCGTGTTTTTGTAATTTACTGATAATCAGTATTTATTGCGGTGCGTACGGGACTCGAACCCGTGACCCCATGCGTGACAGGCATGTATTCTAACCAACTGAACTAACGCACCAAAATATCATTTGACAATCACAATCCTCTTGATTGCGGATGCAAAGGTAGATATTTTTTTGAAACCTACAATAGCTTTCATATCTTTTTTCTGAAAAAGTGGGTTTATTAAGAATTATCGTGTACATTTGCAGCTATTACATAAAATAGAAAATAGAATGAAAAATACACCAATTGAACGACATCTGATTGATGAAACAATAAATGAGTTTCAAATTGTCGATTTTTCTAAGGCAACCATTCGTGAAGTGAAAGCTATTGCTTCAAAAGCGGAAGCCGCATCAGGGGTTGAGTTTATTAAGATGGAAATGGGTGTTCCGGGACTTCCTCCTTCTGCCGTTGGGGTGAAAGCAGAGGTTGAAGCGCTACAAAAAGGGATAGCCAGCCTATATCCGGACATTAACGGACTGCCCGAATTGAAAAAGGAGGCTTCTAACTTTATCAAGGCATTTATTAATGTGGATTTAAGCCCGGAAGGCTGTGTGCCTGTTACCGGTTCTATGCAAGGCACATTCGCTTCTTTCCTCACTTGCAGCCAATGTGATGAAAAGAAAGATACGATTCTGTTTATCGATCCCGGTTTTCCGGTGCAGAAGCAGCAGTTGGTTGTGATGGGGCAGAAATACGAGACATTCGATGTATACGATTACCGAGGCGACAAATTGAAAGAAAAATTGGAGAGTTATTTGAAGAAAGGCAATATATCTGCAATCATCTACTCAAATCCCAATAATCCTAGTTGGATCTGCTTGAAAGATGAAGAGTTGAGGATTATCGGTGAACTGGCTACACAATATGATGTGATTGTACTGGAAGATCTGGCCTATTTCGCAATGGACTTCCGTCAGGATTTGAGCAAGCCGTATCAGGCTCCTTACCAGCCGTCGGTAGCTCATTATACGGATAATTATGTCTTGTTGATTTCCGGTTCGAAAGCGTTCAGCTATGCCGGACAACGTATCGGTGTAAGTTGTATTTCCGACAAGTTATATCACAGAAGTTATCCGGGACTGACAAAACGGTACGGCGGCGGAACTTTCGGGACCGTCTTCATTCATCGGGTGCTCTATGCACTTTCTTCCGGGACGAGTCATTCTGCACAGTTCGCTATGGCTGCCATGCTGAAAGCAGCTAATGAAGGACAATACAATTTCCTCAATGAAGTGAAAATATATGGTGAAAGAGCGAAGAAGTTGAAAGATATCTTCCTGCATCACGGGTTCCATTTGGTATATGACAATGACTTGGGTGATCCTATTGCAGACGGATTTTATTTCACAATCGGATATCCGGGAATGACTAGCGGTGAGCTTGCCAAGGAGCTGATGTACTACGGTGTAAGCGCTATCTCATTAGTGACTACCGGAAGCCATCAGGAAGGTTTGCGCGCGTGTACCTCTTTTATTAAAGACCATCAATATGCACAACTTGATGAAAGAATGAGATTATTTGCAGAAAATCATCCGGTAGCCTGACGTTTGCGGTAAGATATTCATAAAAGCACCCTGCTAAATCAAAAAAAACGGAATAACTATCGTTATTTCCGTTTTTTTTATTAATTTAGGGGCATGAATATCGACCTGGACATATTTAAGATTCAATCGAATAATGTGTTGCCGTCAAGAGGAAAGATTTTGATATCCGAACCTTTTTTACGCGATGCGACGTTTGGCAGATCCGTAATTCTACTGGTCGATCATACGGAGGAAGGAACTATGGGATTGGTCATCAATAAACAATTGCCACTGCTTCTCAACGATGTTATCATGGAATTTAAGTATTTGGATGAAATACCTCTCTACAAGGGTGGTCCTGTAGCGACTGATACTTTATTCTACCTCCATACTCTAGAGAAAATTCCCGGTTCTATCCCTGTCAGTAAGGGGCTTTTCCTAAACGGTGATTTTGAAGAAATAAAGAAATATATATTGCAAGGGAATAAAGTGAGTGAATGTATCCGCTTTTTCTTGGGATATTCCGGTTGGGAAAGCAATCAGTTACATAGTGAGATAAAGGAAAACACATGGCTGGTATCCGAAGAAGAGAACTCATATCTGATGAGAAACGACACCAAAGATATGTGGAAAGAGGCTTTGGAAAAGCTAGGCAGCAAGTATGAAACGTGGTCACGTTTCCCACAAGTGCCTACGCTGAACTGACATTTAGGCTTTCATCACCTATCTTATAGGAATTCAGTTATTTTCGGGGATTCAGACATTGAAGAAGTACGGCATCTTTATAGCATCCCTCTACCTGTAACCAGTTCTTTAAGAGTCCGCATTGGGTAAAGCCACACGATGCAAATAGTTTCAGACAGACCTCGTTGTCCACTGCCACGTGTGCATAGAGCTGCTTCAAGGACAGAAAACCGAAAGCATATTCGCAAAGTAGCTTCAGCGCATCGGTTGCATAGCCTTGCCGACGATAGTCTTTATGCACGGCAATACCGACCTCTCCACGCGAATGGAGCGGAACAAAATCAGTAATATCAATAGTGCCTAGTATGTCATGATCGGATTTACTCACAATCATCAAGCGTAATTGCTTGTCTGCAAAGACATCACATTGTGAGCCTTCTATATATTGGCGCAGTACATAACGGGAATAAGGGACTGTGAAATTGCTGATATCCCACATAGAAGGATCATTCTCCATCTCGTACATAATATCCATATCTTCCGGCTCTACTGCACGAAGATAGATGCGCTCGTTTGTCAGATAAGATTGTTTCATGCGCTTTAGTCTTTTGTGATGTGAAGTTCGTTACGCAATCTTTTCTCACTGGGCAGACAGAAAAGAGAAGCCGTCAAGCCAATGAGCATACAAAGATTGCCGGTACTGCTTAATGTCAAATAGTAACATAGGATGTTGGCTACAATGGCGACTTCAAGTATTCCCAATCGGACAATGCTCCATTGCACATAACGTTTCAGTGCTAGCGTGATAGTCATATTGTCTATTTTCTTTTTGAGCACCAAGCTGAATAGCTTCAAAGAAAGAGGTACGCAAAGTGCCGTCAACAGAATGCCGATAGTCTCAAAATAATAAGTAGCCTGTACATTATCTACCAGATTTCCTACGGGCAAGAGATCGAACTCCCCTGCTCCAAGCAGAAAAGCCGGAAATACCCAAAAGAAAACATAACCTATATTCAAATTCCTGACAGCACGTTTTATCTGTTCTTCCATGTTCGTTCTAAATTTCTAAATATTAAACTATACAGTTCCGGTGAAAAGAGTCCGGTTCACAATACTACGTCCCAAAGTTACTTCATCGGCATATTCCAATTCATCTCCAACGGATATGCCACGCGCAATCACACTCAGTTTAACCCCTAGTCTATCCAATTTACGATAGATATAGAAATTGGTAGTATCTCCTTCCATCGTTGTGCTCAAAGCCAGAATTACCTCCTTAATTCCTCCTTCGGATACCCGCCGCACCAGACTTTCAATCTGAAGGTCGCTCGGTCCCACTCCGTCCATTGGAGAAATGACTCCTCCTAAAACATGATAGAGCCCCCGATATTGCTGGGTTGCTTCTACCGCCATCACGTCGCGGATATTCTCCACTACGCAAATAGTGGAAGCATCCCGTTGTGGATTGGCGCAGATCTGGCAAATTTCAGTATCAGATATGTTATGACATACCTTACAGTACTTCACCTCTCGTTTCAATGTCATGATGGAATTTCCGAAAGCCTCTACGGTGGCCGTATCCTGACGAAGCAGATGCAAAACAAGCCTCATGGCCGTTTTACGTCCTATACCCGGCAACTTGGAAAATTCACCGACCGCCTTTTCGAGTAATATGGAAGGATATTGTTGATTCATAGATAATAATTACGGTTCTATCGATATTTTGGCGCAAAGATACAGATTATTGTTATAATACCTACAAAAAACACTACCTTTGCAGTCGATATGATGATACTTGTCACTATAATATGCTACTTTGCGGTATTATTATTAATAGCCCGTATCACCGGATATAAAGGCGGATCGAATGCAGCGTTCTTCAAGGGAGAGAATAAATCTCCTTGGTATGTGGTTTCTTTTGGCATGATCGGCGCCTCTATTTCCGGAGTGACCTTCGTTTCTGTTCCCGGCATGGTGCGTGGCATGGATATGACATATATGCAGACGGTATTCGGCTTTTTCTTCGGATATATGGTGGTAGCGCATATATTGCTTCCCTTATACTATAAACTCAACTTGACAAGTATATACGGCTATCTCGGCACACGCATCGGAACGCGCGCCTATCGTACCGGCTCGTTTTTCTTTTTATTGTCGCGTATGTTGGGGACGGCAGCCAAACTCTATCTGGTTTGTCTCATTCTCCACACTTATGTATTTCAGGAGATGCATATTCCCTTTTGGATAATCGCTGTCGGATCGGTTGCCTTAGTATGGGTGTATACCCACAAAAGCGGAATAAAAACGATTGTATGGACAGACACTTTGCAGACTTTCTGTCTGATAGCAGCACTGATTTTTATTATCTATTTTACAATTCAAGAGTTAGGACTGGATTTTAACGGCATTATCCAGACCATTCAGCACAATGAACACAGCAGAATTTTTGTCATGGATGATTGGGTATCCCGGCAAAATTTCTTTAAACAGTTCTTTAGCGGTATCTTCATCGTGATTGTAATGACCGGACTCGATCAAGACATGATGCAAAAGAATCTGTCTTGCCGTAATCTTCGCGAAGCACAGAAGAATATGTATTGTTACGGATTCTCATTTATTCCGCTAAACTTTCTATTCTTGTGTCTGGGAATATTACTGATTACATTAGCCGGACAAATGCAATTGGCATTACCTGCTATGAATGATGATATTTTACCCATGTTTGCAGCGCAAGGCTATCTGGGACAACCCGTTCTGATACTTTTTACAATCGGTATTATCGCAGCCGCTTTCAGCAACTCGGACTCCGCACTGACGGCCATGACAACCAGCGTATGCGTGGATTTGCTGAATACGGAAAAAGACAGTGAAGAAACGGCACGCCGTAAAAGGAATAAGGTACATTTATCGCTTTCAGTCTTACTGGCTTTCTTCATCTGCCTCGTAGAAACTCTAAACAATAAAAGTGTAATTGACGCGATCTATATCATCGCCTCTTATACTTACGGTCCCTTATTAGGAATGTTTGCTTTCGGACTTTTTACCCGCAGACAAACCAACGATCGGTGGGTTCCGTTGATAGCTATCCTTTCACCCCTACTCTGTTACCTCGCCGATTGGTGGATTGGAAAAGAAACCGGATATAAATTCGGTTATGAATTGCTAATGTTAAATGGAACACTTACCTTTGCAGGGCTAATATTGATGTCAAAGAAACAAATGACTAGAAAATGGAAATAACAAGCGCAGAATTTGTGATTAGCAACACAGACGTGAAGAAATGTCCGGCAGGCACTTTTCCCGAATATGCTTTCATCGGTCGTTCTAATGTAGGAAAATCGAGTCTTATCAATATGTTGACCGCCCGCAAGGGATTGGCTATGACTTCTGCCACTCCGGGAAAAACTATGCTTATCAACCATTTCCTGATTAATAAAAACTGGTATCTTGTCGATCTTCCGGGATATGGCTATGCCCGTCGCGGTCAGAAAGGGAAAGACCAGATACGCACGATAATCGAGGATTATATTCTTGAACGGGAGCAGATGACAAACCTTTTTTTATTAATAGACAGTCGCTTGGAACCTCAAAAGATTGATCTCGAATTCATGGAATGGCTGGGTGAAAACGGCATTCCTTTTTCTATCATTTTCACCAAAGCCGATAAACTGAAAGCCGGACGATTGAAGATGAATATCAATGCTTATCTCCGTGAACTGAGCAAACAATGGGAAGAACTCCCTCCCTACTTTATTTCTTCTTCGGAAAGCCGCACCGGACGGACAGAAATACTTGATTATATAGAAAGCATAAACAAAGATCTCAATATAAAATGAAAATGAAGAAGAATTTTTTATCTGCTACCTTGATGGTGGTATTTATGCTGACGGCAACTAACAGCCGGGCACAATCATGGGCGGACTTATTGAATAAGGACAACATCTCAAAAGTTGTGAACGCCATTACAGGAAACACTGAGACGATCGACATGGCCGGAACATGGAGTTACAAAAGCTCAGCCATCGAGTTCGAATCGGATAATCTGCTGATGAAAGCAGGAGGTGCAGCCGCAGCGACAATGGCGGAAAACAAGTTGAACGAGCAGTTGAGCAAGATTGGCATTAAGGACGGGCAAATGAGTTTCACGTTCAATGCAGACAGTACTTTCACCAGCACAGTGGGAAAGAAAACATTGAAAGGAACTTACTCCTACAATGCTTCCACCAAACAAGTGGACTTGAAATATTTGCGATTGCTGAACCTGCACGCTAAAGTGAATTGCAGTTCTAATTCACTGGAATTGTTATTCAACTCGGATAAATTGCTAAAATTAATGGCGTTTATCGGTAGTAAAAGCAACAGTACCGCACTCAAAACCGTTAGTTCTCTGGCCGATAACTATGACGGAATGATGCTTGGATTCGAGCTTGCCAAATAGCAAATACAAGCCGTTTAATACTATTTCGCACTCTATAAAGTATATTTTAAGGGAAAAAGCATTACCTTTGGCACTTGTAATCAAAAAAGAGAAGGAAAAATGAAAAAGATACTTTTTTTTATGACTTTGTTAGTAATGGGGGTAAGTTTTGCATTTGCTCAAACCAATGCAGATATTAAGTTTGACAAAACAACTCACGACTTCGGCAAGTTCTCAGAAAACAGTCCGGTAGTTAGTTGTACATTTACCTTTACTAATATCGGTGACGCTCCTTTGGTAATCCACCAGGCGGTAGCTTCATGCGGATGTACTGTACCCGAATATACGAAAGAACCTATCATGCCGGGCAAAAAAGGTACAATCAAAGTGACTTATAACGGAACAGGCAAATATCCGGGACATTTCAAGAAATCAATCACTTTGCGTACCAACGCCAAAACAGAGATGGTAAGATTGTATATTGAGGGCGATATGGTAGCAAAAGACGCTAAATAAAAAATTTTAGGCTATTACATAAAGGAGAATCTTTCGGTTCTCCTTTTTTTTTGTTTACTTTGAAGACGGAAACGTAAATTGACACATTAGCAAATTATAAAACTATGAAACAAGAAGAAGACAAATTCACCGGGTTGCCCGAGAATGCGTTTAGAGAATTGAAACCGGGGGAAGTATACAACCCGTTGATGAGTCCCTCAAAAAACTATCCGGAAGTTAACTTCTGGTCGGTAGCATGGGGTATTGCTATGGCAATCCTCTTCTCAGCCGCCGCAGCCTATCTGGGATTAAAGGTAGGCCAAGTATTCGAGGCGGCTATTCCTATCGCCATTATTGCTGTAGGAGTCTCCGGAGCTGCCAAAAGAAAAAATGCGTTAGGAGAAAATGTTATTATCCAGTCTATCGGAGCTTGTTCCGGAGTGATTGTGGCCGGAGCGATCTTCACACTTCCTGCTCTTTATATCCTTCAGGCAAAATATCCAGAGATGACAGTTACCTTCATGCAGGTATTCATCAGTTCCCTGCTGGGTGGTGTACTGGGAATTCTGTTCCTGATTCCTTTCCGGAAATATTTCGTAAGTGATATGCATGGCAAATACCCTTTCCCTGAAGCGACAGCTACCACACAGGTATTGATCTCCGGAGAAAAAGGCGGAAGCCAAGCCAAACCCTTGCTGATAGCGGGAATGATTGGTGGACTATATGACTTTATCGTAGCCACATTCGGTTGGTGGAATGAGAATTTTACGACCCGTGTGTGCAGTGCCGGAGAAATGCTGGCGGAAAAAGCCAAACTGATATTCAAGGTAAATACCGGAGCTGCCGTATTGGGATTAGGTTATATAGTCGGATTAAAATATGCTTCCATCATCTGCGCCGGTTCATTGGCTGTATGGTGGATTATCATTCCGGGAATGTCCGCTATTTGGGGAGACAGTGTGCTGAATGCATGGAATCCGGAGATTACATCCACTGTAGGAATGATGAGTCCGGAAGAAATATTCAAATATTACGCTAAGAGCATTGGTATCGGCGGTATTGCTATGGCAGGTGTCATTGGTATCATCCGTTCATGGGGAATCATTAAAAGCGCAGTTGGGCTGGCTGCCAAAGAGATGGGCGGTAAAGGCAATGTAGAGAAAAACATCATCCGTACACAACGGGATCTCTCGATGAAGATTATTGCAATCGGTTCTATCATCACTTTGATACTCATCGTACTGTTTTTCTACTTTGATGTAATGCAAGGAAATCTGCTACACACATTGGTAGCGATTCTTCTAGTTGCCGGCATTTCTTTCCTGTTCACTACGGTAGCCGCCAATGCGATTGCAATTGTCGGTACAAATCCCGTATCGGGTATGACATTGATGACACTGATTCTGGCTTCTGTAGTGATGGTAGCCGTAGGACTGAAAGGCCCTTCAGGCATGGTTGCAGCATTAGTGATGGGCGGTGTGGTATGTACTGCGCTTTCAATGGCCGGAGGTTTCATTACCGACTTGAAAATCGGTTATTGGCTGGGAAGTACTCCTGCCAAACAGGAGACCTGGAAGTTCTTGGGAACAATTGTATCGGCTGCAACTGTAGGCGGTGTAATGATTATCCTGAATAAGACATATGGATTTACGAGCGGAGCATTAGCTGCTCCACAGGCAAATGCGATGGCTGCTGTTATCGAACCGTTGATGAGTGGTGTAGGCGCACCCTGGTTATTATATGGCATCGGTGCTGTCTTAGCGATTATTCTGACTCTTTGCAAGATTCCTGCATTAGCTTTCGCACTAGGTATGTTTATTCCATTGGAACTGAATGTGCCGTTGGTTGTAGGCGGAGCTGTCAATTGGTTTGTGACCAGCCGCAGCAAAGATTCGACTATCAATACGGAAAGAGGAGAAAAAGGAACATTGCTGGCTTCCGGTTTCATTGCCGGTGGCGCATTAATGGGAGTTATCAGTGCCGCGATGCGCTTCGGTGGAATCAACTTGGTGAACGAAGCATGGCTGAACAATACTTGGTCGGAAGTGTTGGCATTAGGAGCATACGCCCTACTGATTCTCTATTTTATCAAAGCCTCAATGAAAATTAAATAAGCAAACATGAGGAGACTTTTATCCGTCATAGTATCGTTTATAAGTGCAATGACTTTTGCCCAACAACAGCCTGCGGAGCTTACTCCGCAGGACTCTCGAACGATGCTGCAAATAGGAAAGTCTTATTTGGGAACCAAATATGTGGCCAATACGCTAGACCGGGATGGAGAAGAAGAGTTGGTTATCCGGACCGATGCAGTGGATTGCCTCACTTTTGTAGAATACACACTGGCGCAAGCTCTCGGCTCTTCTTTTACTGAGAACCTGCAAAAGATACGCTACAGAGATGGAATTATCGACGGATATCCTTCCCGTTTGCATTACACCTCCGATTGGATCGAGAATGGTATCCGTCAAGGATTCCTTACGGATGTGACGGCAGAGAACAGCGTACAAACTCTCCAATTAAGCCTCTCTTATATGTCCGCTCACCCAAAACTATATAAAAAGCTAGCCAATTCTCCGGAAAACGTAACCCGAATGACCGAATACGAGAAAGCATTATCCGGGAAAATCGTACATTGGCTGCCGAAAAGCGAATTACCGGAAAATGGATTATCCTGGATTATGGACGGAGATATTATCGCCATCACAACGAAACTTCCCGGACTGGACATTGCTCACGTTGGGATAGCGCAATATATAAAAGGGAAACTGCATCTGCTACATGCTTCCTCTACACTAGGAAAAGTAGTTGTCAGTGATGATCCCCTCAATCATATGCTTAACAATAATAAATCGTGGACAGGTATACGTGTTGTCCGAATGTCTCACTAAAAAAATAACGAATTATGAAACGAGTTAAACATTTCCTTCTAGCCTCGTGCTTATTCCCCGCTTTGCTGGGAGCACAAGAAATGGCAAATGCCAACTTTCTGGAACTTACTCCGGATGCCCAATCGGCAGGTATGGCAGGTACAGGATTAGCTATCACCGATAACGGTAGCACAGCTATCTTTCATAACGCCTCTACAATCGCTTTCTCACAGGAAGCAATGGGCGCTAGTTATTCATACGCTGATATCAACAAGGACTGTGCGCTGCACAGCGCATCTCTTTTCTATCGGATCGGAAGAGAAGGTATTCATGGATTTGCTTTGGGATTCCGCCACTTCAAGGATCCTAAAATAATGGATTACCGTCCCCGTATATGGGATTTGGAAGCTGCCTACTTCAGGAATGTAGCCAAGAACTTATCACTGTCATTGACATTCAGATATCTGCAAGAAAAAGTAGCAAAGGAAGCAGATAGCAAGAGCAGTGTCGCTCTTGACTTTGGTGCCACCTATTATCGGAATACGGATCTTCTGGATGGAATGGCTTCTTGGTCTATCGGTTTCCAAGCCGCCAACTTGGGCAAAAAGCTGGATGGTCAGAAATTGCCTGCACGATTGGGATTGGGAGGTAGTGTCGACCTTCCATTCAGCGTGGAGAATCGTTTGCAAGTAGCACTTGACTTCAACTATCTTCTTCCTTCCGAAATCCGGCATTTGCAAGCAGGAATAGGAGCCGAATATAACTTCCTGAAATATGGAGTAGTCCGCGCAGGATATCATTTCGGAGACAATGATAAAGGAATAGGTAACTATGGTACGCTGGGTTGTGGAATTAATTTCTGGCCAATGCGCGTCGATTTCTCTTATGCACTGGCCGATAAGGATTGCCTTATGCACCAAACTTGGCAACTGGGATTCGGAGTAGTTTTCTAAATTCATTTTCAAGGCGCTGCTTCACTTCGTCCATAGGTATCTCACGTTTCAATTCCTGACGAAGAGAAGTGACGCCTTTATCAATAAACCCGCAAGGGTGAATATAACTGAAATACCGTAAATCCGTATTTACATTCAATGCCAACCCGTGCATTGTAACATAATGACTGCTCCTTACTCCTATCGCACAAATCTTACGGGCGCGAGGGGTATCACCTTCCAACCATACGCCTGTAGCTTTCTCCAACCTCCCCGCTTCAATGTCATAAGATGCACATACACGTATCACCGCTTCTTCCAACAAATGAACATATTCCTTTAGTCCTAATGCAAATTCATCCAAATTCAATATCGGATAACACACCAACTGTCCGGGACCATGATAAGTGATGTCCCCTCCCCGATCTATATGATAAAGAGTAGCGCCAATCGCCTTCAGTTGCTCATCACTCAGCAACATATTATTTTCTTTTCCACTGCGCCCCAATGTATAAACGTGCGGATGCTCACACATAATAATGAGGTTCTCATAGACTTCACTCTGGGCTTTTGCCCGAACTACACCGTCAAACCACTCCGCCTGCCGTTGCCATGCTTCGGCATACGGTATTAAATTCCAATCGATAAAAGTTGTTTTCATAAAAACAAAGGTAAGAAATAAAAAGAAAATATGTACTTTTGCACTGTAAATATAACAAACACAACTATGAAAATGGACTTCCCACAGGTAGACTTGCCTACCGAAGTATTAGCATGGACGAATGTTACGGAAGACATTCTCAATATTTATAAGCAATCGTGTCGGTTGCAGGCATGTATTGTTGCCATCTGCACCGAAGGTTCGATGAAAGCCTCCATCAATCTGCTTGATTATGAAATTCGTCCTAATGACCTGATAACATTGTTACCGGGAACAATCATCCAATTTCGGGAGAAAACAGAAAAAGTATGCCTCTGCTTTGCCGGTTTCTCCGCCTATTGTGCCGAACGAATCAATCTGATGAAAAACATCGGTAATGAATATCCAAAACTGATAGAACAGCCGGTAATCCCTCTCAATGAAGAAGTAGCCAGCTATCTGAAAGACTATTTTGCTCTATTATCGCGTGTCAGTTGTAATGAAAACTTTGAAATGGATTCTGAATTGGTTGAATTATCTCTTCAGACTATCTTGACAAGCATACGGTTGATATATCGTAAATTTCCGGGTGAAAACAATAGTTCGAACCGTAAAAAGGAAATTTGCCGGGAATTGATTCAAGCCATCACCGAGAATTATAAAGATGAACGTCGTGCACAATTCTATGCAGATAAACTAGGAATATCGCTTCAACATCTAAGTACAACCGTAAAACAAGTGACAGGCAAAAGCGTGTTGGATACCATTGCGTATATTGTGGTCATGGACGCCAAAGCGAAACTGAAAGGAACTAATATGACTATTCAAGAGATAGCTTATTCTCTAAATTTCCCCAGCGCCTCATTCTTTGGCAAGTATTTCAGGCGGTACGTAGGAATGACACCACTAGAATTCAGAAACAGATAATTCCTGTGAAGAGCGATAAGAGGATAAAATTATAAACAACGAATCCCCAAAAACGAACGGTGAACAAGTTTGCGCATGATCCGTAAAGTATTCACCGTTTATTATTTACTTACAGTTTGTTTTCTTTTTACAGTCGCTTACTCATTTTCTTCCCAAGCTCAATGAATTGAGCACTACACTCACACTGGAGAAGGCCATTGCAGCACTTGCCAACATCGGATTCAATAACAAACCGTTCAATGGAAACAAGATACCGGCGGCAATAGGAATGCCGATCAGATTATAAATAAACGCCCAGAAAAGATTCTGATGAATCAGTTTGACTGTCTGCTTTGACAACTGAAAAGCTTTAGGAAGCAGCAATAAATCCGATGTCATCAAAGTTACCATAGCTACGTCCATAGCAATATCAGTTCCTTTCCCCATGGCAATGCTCACGTCAGCCAGTGCCAAAGCCTGCGAATCGTTGACACCATCTCCTACCATAGCGACTTTCTTTCCCTGCATTTGAAGCTCACGCACAAACTCGGCCTTATCGTCCGGCAAAGCGTCAGCGACAAAACGTTCAATCCCTAAACGGGAAGAAACAGCTAATGCCGTCCGCTGCCCGTCACCCGTCAACATACAGATGTCAATACCTTGACGTTTCAGTTCTTTTACCGCTTCGGCAGAAGTAGCCTTTATCGGGTCAGAAACAGCAATGATAGCCAATAATTCATTTTCACGTCCAAAGTAGATGATACCATTGCCATCCGATTCATAGCGAACCAGCATTTCAGCCATCACATCATTTACTGTCGCACTGAAATCTTTTAGGAGTTTATGACTACCTACCCAATAGGTATCTCCCTCATAAGAGACCTTGATTCCTTTTCCCGTAATACTCTCGAAGCTGTCCAATGCAGCGGGTTTTACCTTCTCCTCGTTCTGAAGAGCAGACACGATAGCACCGGCAAGCGGATGTTCCGATCTCATTTCCGCAGCTAAAAGCACATCTTTGAAATGAGGTTCCTGCGATTGTGCCCATAACCATCCGGTAGCAGTAGGGTGTCCTTCGGTCAATGTCCCGGTTTTATCCAGTACAACGACATCCACTTTACGCATTTGTTCCAAAGCTACCGCGTCTTTAATCAGAATATGCTGGCTGGCAGCTTTGCCTATTCCCACCATCAATGCAGTAGGCGTAGCAAGTCCCAAAGCACACGGACAAGCAATGACAAGGACAGAAACAGCCGACAGAATACCATAAGAGATATATTCACTGCCACCGATGGCAACCCATAAAACAAATGTCAGGATAGCAATCCCCAACACGACAGGTACGAAAATTCCGGTAATGCGGTCGACAATACGTTGCACGGGAGCTTTGCTGCCCTGTGCTTCCTGCACCATGGAAATGATGCGGGCAAGCACCGTTTCACTACCTACCTGTGTGGCATATATGATGAACGATCCACGCTGGTTGATCGTTCCTGCCAAGACTTTATCGCCTTTCTTCTTTTCTACCGGAACCGGTTCACCACTAATCATACTTTCGTCAACATACGAATCGCCTTCGGAAAGCTGACCGTCCACCGGTATCTGTTCTCCCGGACGTACAACAACCATATCACCTATCTGGAGGTTCTCGATCAGAATCTCCTCTTCCGCTCCATTGCGCAGAACCCGGGCAACTTTAGGCTGCATTCCCATCAACTTGCGAATAGCAGTCGAGGTATTGCCTTTAGCACGCTCCTCCATCAATTTTCCGGTAAGAACGAAAGCGATAATCACCGCAGAAGCCTCATAATAGACGTGCGGTTCCAATCCACGAGCATACCAAAATTCGGGGAAGAACGTATTGAACAGACTGAACAGAAAAGCAATGGAAGTACTAAGTGCAACCAGTGTATCCATATTGCTCCGTCCCAGTTTAGCCTGTTTCCAAGCCCCGGTAAAGAAACCACCTCCGAAAAAGACCATGACAGGGATAGCAAGTACCATCTGAATCTCATTAGAGTATGGTACATGCATCAGTATCATGGAAAATACCAGCAACGGTACTACCAAAATCCAAGCCCCAATCACTTTCCACGTCAAACGAGTGTAGCGTTTATGCTGCTCCTCTTCCCGGCGTTCCTCCCTGTGGGCTTCTTCCACAATCAGGTCATAACCTGCCGCAAGCACAGCCGCACGGATTTCTCCGGGAGTCAGCTGATCCTTCTCATAAGAAACGGTCAACGTATTGGTAGCAAAATTAACGGAAGCCTCGATAACTCCCGGCATTTTTTTCACTGTTTTTTCTACATTATTAGCACATCCTGCACAGTGCATATTAAGTACAGGAAATGCCTTCTTTATTGTGTTACCCATATAATTATAGTTTACGCCTTTCCCGACTCCTTAAAAGGAGTCGGGAAAGAACCATTGTTTATTTATAGAAACAAGCTAACACAGGTATTTGTTCAATTACTTCTTATCAGTCTTTTGATTACCTCTCTTTTTTTCTTTTTCAAGTTTCTTTGTTCGCTATTTCCTGTTTTTACTCACTATTCCTAGCTAAATTAAAACGTATTCCGATATATCCTTTTGCCCCGTGTACCGGTATATTATTGGATCATCAACCTTTTAACCTGAAAGAAACGGAAGCTGCCGGCATCGACTTGCAATTCAGCGGGCATACACACCACGGACAAACATGGCCTATCAATTGGGTGACTGATTATATATTCGAGCAAAGCCACGGTTATCGCCAATGGGGAAACACGTATATATATGTATCTTCCGGATTGTCTCTATGGGGACCACCCTTCAGAATAGGGACACATGGCGAAATGGTTATTTTCAATTTTCAATGAATATTAATATAACATTGTCACATATGTTACAACCTCCGGGCAATCTCTGCCTTATCTTTGCAGAAAAAAGATTATGGAACAATTACATGCTCATGAAATCCTCCGCATGATGGAAGGCAATAGCTACTCGGAAGCATCATTACGGGAAGCAATCATTCAAAAGTTCGGTGAGCAACAACATTTCTATGCCTGTTCGGCAGAAGATATGGATGTGGATACCCTCATCGAATTTCTGAAGAAGAAAGGAAAATTCATGCCGGTAGAAAATGGGTTTACAGTAGACATAAGTAAAGTCTGCAACCACTAAGCCTAATTCCCGCACTCTACAAGAAAAGCAGCTTACCGAAAGAGCGAATACCTGAATATTTTTCTGTTTTTATTCGTCCGATTCATGAATTTCATCTATATTTGTCAATAGTGAATGATAGAACAAATGTAGAATTTATAGAAAAAACGAGTATGAAAAAACAATATGTCAGTTTGCTTGCTATTATACTTTCAGTAAGCGGCTTTTTCTTTTCTTGTCATGACAAGATGAACAAAAACACTGGTGCGTTACAGTTCGATAGTATCCGGGTAAATGAGACGGTACACCTCTTTAATGATACAGCCAAACCGGCATGTAACATCATCATCAATTTCACCTATTCCGACAAGTCAACGGATGATATGCTGAAAGACAGTCTGAATGCCTATTTCATATCCGCTTGTTTCGGCGACAAGTATATCGGAGAAAAGCCGGAGGAGGTTATAAAGCAATATACAGAGAATTATGTCAACGAATATCGCCGTGATCTGGAACCGATGTATGCCGAAGACGAAAAAGACAAAGAGGACGAATCCACCATCGGTGCCTGGTATTCATATTATAAAGGTATAGAAAGCCATGTACAACTATATGAAAAGGACTTGCTTGTATATCGCATCGACTATAACGAATATACCGGAGGCGCACACGGCATTTACATGACTACCTATCTGAATATGGACCTCACACTGATGCGTCCGCTCCGTCTCGATGACATCTTCGTAGGAGAATATAAAGATGCGCTGACCGACTTAATATGGAACCAGCTCATGGCTGATAATAAAGTGACGACTCACGAAGCATTGGAAGACATGGGCTATGCTTCTACCGGAGACATCACTCCAACCGAAAATTTCTATTTAAGCAAAGAAGGGGTAACTTTCTATTACAATGTCTACGATATCACTCCATACGCTATGGGTCCTGTGAAAGTGACCGTGCCGTTCCCGATGATGGAGCATTTATTAGGCAGTAACCCGATTCTGGGAGAACTAAAAGATTAAACTTCATAAAAAACGAAACAGCAGTGGAAATCATACTGAAATATTTTCCTGATCTGACAGAAGAGCAGCGTAAACAATTTGCAGCTCTATATGACCTCTACATCGACTGGAATTCAAAAATCAACGTTATCTCCCGTAAGGATATCGAGAATTTATATGAACATCATGTGCTCCATTCGTTAGGCATTGCAAAAGTAATTCAATTCCGTCCCGGCACCAGTGTTATGGATTTAGGTACGGGCGGAGGTTTTCCGGGCATTCCTTTAGCAATATTATTTCCGGAAACCCAATTTCATCTGGTTGACAGTATCGGTAAGAAAGTGCGCGTAGCCACTGAAGTGGCAAATGCCATCGGATTGAAAAATGTCACTTTCCGCCATGCCCGTGCCGAAGAAGAGAAGAGAATGTTCGATTTCGTTGTCAGCCGTGCAGTCATGCCTCTGGCGGATCTGATAAAGATTATCAAGAAAAACATTTCTTCCAAACAGCAGAATGCGTTGCCAAACGGATTGATCTGCCTTAAAGGCGGTGAGCTGGAACACGAAACAATGCCTTTCAAACATAAGACGGTCATTCACAACCTAAGTGACAACTTTAAGGAAGAGTTCTTTGAAACCAAAAAAGTAGTATATGTTCCGATTTAGAAACTATATGCTTGATAGATAAGATAAATCATAGAGAACCATGAAAATAAAGAGATTTGAGTTTAATATGTTTCCCGTAAACTGTTATGTTTTATGGGATGAAACAAAGGAAGCGGTTGTAATCGATCCGGGCTGCTTTTACGAAGAAGAAAAGCAGGTACTAAAAAAATTCATTCTATCAAATGAACTGAACGTGAAACATCTGCTGAATACTCATCTACACTTGGATCACATTTTCGGAAACCCGTTCATGCTCAAAGAGTTCGGTCTGTCGGCAGAAGCAAACAAAGCGGATGAATATTGGATCGACGAAGCACCGAAGCAAAGTAGGATGTTTGGTTTTCAGTTGCAGGAAGCCCCTGTGCCATTGGGCAAATACTTGCATGATGGAGATATTATCACCTTCGGACATACCCAACTGGAAGCAATCCATGTGCCCGGCCATTCTCCCGGCAGTCTGGTGTACTATTGCAAAGAAGAGAACTGTATGTTTTCCGGTGATGTCCTGTTTCAAGGCAGTATCGGACGTGCAGACCTTACAGGAGGTAACTTCGACGAACTGATAGAGCACATTTGCAGCCGTCTGTTCGTACTCCCTAACGAAACCGTCGTATATCCGGGACACGGTGCTCCTACGACCATCGGAATGGAAAAAGCAGAAAACCCTTTTTTTAGATAAAATATAATCCCCCACAAATTATGAAAACCGATTTGTTAGCTAGCCGTCACATCGGCATCAATGAACAAGACACAGCCGTAATGCTTCGCAAGATTGGTGTAGAATCATTAGACGAACTTATTGACAAAACAATTCCTGCCAATATCCGGCTGAAAGAACCGCTTGCATTGACTAGTCCGTTGACGGAATACGAATTTGGAAAACACATAGCCACATTGGCTGGTAAAAACAAACTTTATACGACCTATATTGGATTGGGTTGGTATAATACGATTACTCCTGCCGTCATTCAACGGAATGTATTCGAGAATCCGGTGTGGTACACCTCTTATACTCCTTATCAGACGGAAGTATCACAGGGACGTCTGGAAGCACTGATGAACTTTCAGACTGCCGTATGTGACCTCACCGCCATGCCGCTAGCCAACTGCTCATTGCTCGACGAAGGTACTGCCGCTGCCGAAGCCGTAAGTATGATGTATGCCCTCCGCTCACGCGCACAACAAAAGTCCGGCGCCAATGTAGTCTTTGTGGACGAAAATATTTTCCCGCAGACATTGGCTGTTATGACAACACGTGCCGTTCCTCAAGGTATCGAACTGCGTGTCGGCAAATATAAAGAGTTCGAACCTTCACCGGAAATATTCGCCTGCCTCTTGCAATATCCCAATTCCAACGGAAATGTGGAAGACTATGCCGCATTCACAGAGAAAGCGCATACGGCAGAATGCAAAGTGGCTGTTGCTGCCGATATTCTGAGCCTTGCCCTGCTGACTCCTCCGGGAGAATGGGGAGCGGACATCGTGTTTGGAACAACGCAACGTTTAGGTACGCCCATGTTCTATGGCGGTCCGTCTGCAGCCTACTTCGCCACACGGGATGAGTATAAGCGGAATATGCCGGGACGAATCATCGGATGGTCTAAAGATAAATATGGAAAACTCTGTTACCGGATGGCATTGCAGACTCGCGAACAGCACATCAAACGTGAAAAAGCGACCTCAAATATATGCACGGCACAGGCTCTGCTGGCCACAATGGCAGGCTTCTATGCAGTCTACCACGGACAGGAAGGAATTTCGACCATTGCCTCCCGCATCCACAGTATCACAGTGTTTCTCGACAAGCAACTGAAGAAATTCGGTTACACGCAAGTAAATGCACAATATTTCGACACACTGCGTTTTGAATTGCCCGAACACGTTTCCGCACAACAGATTCGCACGATTGCTCTTAGCAAGGAAGTTAATCTGAGGTATTACGAGAACGGAGACGTAGGTTTCAGTATTGACGAAACAACGGACATTGCAGCCGTTAATGTGCTGCTTTCCATTTTCGCCATTGCCTCCGGAAAGGACTATCAGAAGGTAGACGACATCCCGGAAAGAAGTACGATCAGCAAAGCCTTGAAACGTACGACTCCTTTCCTTACCCATGAAGTGTTCAGAAAATATCATACGGAAACGGAAATGATGCGTTATATCAAACGCTTGGATCGAAAGGATATCTCATTGGCGCAATCCATGATCTCTCTCGGATCATGCACCATGAAGCTGAATGCAGCCGCAGAAATGTTGCCTTTAAGCCGTTCCGAGTTTATGGGAATGCATCCGTTAGTTCCGGAAGACCAGGCGGAAGGGTATCGTGAACTTATAAGGAATTTGAGTGACGACTTGAAGATTATTACCGGCTTCGCCGGTGTCAGCCTACAACCGAATTCGGGGGCTGCGGGAGAATATACGGGCCTTCGCGTTATTCGTGCCTATCTGGAAAGTATAGGTCAAGGACACCGGAACAAGATATTGATACCCGCATCGGCTCATGGAACGAATCCTGCATCGGCTATCCAGGCGGGATTTACAACAATCACCTGCGCGTGCGACGAGCACGGAAATGTGAAGATGGATGACTTACGTACCAAAGCCGAAGAGAACAAGGAGGAATTGGCTGCGCTGATGATCACTTATCCCTCCACCCACGGTATATTTGAAACGGAAATAAAAGAGATCTGCGACATTATCCATGCTTGCGGAGCGCAAGTATATATGGATGGAGCCAATATGAACGCGCAAGTGGGATTGACTAATCCGGGATTCATCGGTGCGGATGTCTGCCACTTGAATCTTCATAAGACATTCGCCTCACCACACGGTGGCGGAGGTCCGGGAGTAGGTCCTATCTGTGTAGCGGAACATCTGGTTCCTTTCCTGCCCGGACACGGTATCTTCGGCAATACACAGAATCAGGTATCGTCCGCTCCGTTCGGTAGTGCGGGTATTCTCCCCATTACATACGGATATATCCGGATGATGGGTACGGAAGGACTCACCCAAGCTACAAAAATAGCGATCTTGAACGCCAACTATCTGGCTGCCTGTCTGAAAGATACATACGGCATTGTCTATCGTGGAGCAAATGGTTTTGTTGGTCATGAGATGATTCTGGAATGCCGCAAAGTGTACGAAGAGACAGGTATCTCCGAAAATGACATCGCCAAGCGTTTGATGGACTACGGTTATCATGCCCCTACCCTCTCATTCCCTGTTCACGGCACATTGATGATTGAACCTACGGAAAGCGAGAGTTTGGCGGAATTGGATAACTTCGTAGCTGTCATGCTGAATATCTGGAAAGAGATTCAGGAAGTGAAGAATGGCGAAGCGGACAAGAACGATAATGTATTGGCTAACGCGCCGCATCCGGAATACGAGGTTGTGAATGACTGTTGGGAACATTCCTACACACGTGAGAAGGCAGCTTATCCGATAGAGAGTGTACGCGATAATAAATTCTGGGCAAATGTAGCACGTGTAGACAACACATTGGGAGACCGTAAGTTGCTACCCACTCGCTATGATACCTTTGAGTAAGCCCGGGGCTCACATTCCTTGAGGCGTGGGCTTATTTCTATAAGCCAAGGGGGCAAACAAACTGAAGCCTTGGAGAAACATTGATTTCCCCAAGGCTTATGCTTTGTGACATAGAAGATAAGTCCAAGTGTAAATCTGAAAGTATGATTTCTACTTAACAATAGTTACGGTATCCGCTTTTACCTTCTTCTCTTTCATTGAAATCTTCGGATCGCCATATCCTAACGCGACACAGCCGTATACTTTATGACTAACCGGTACTCCCAATGCAGTGATAAATTCACGTACTCCGGGATCATCACAAGTCGTACCTAACTGATTGATCCAACAAGAGCCGATACCTAAAGACTGTGCAGCCAAAAACATATTCTCTATTGCACAAGCGCAATCCATACCCGCCCACCATTGAGTAGGTTCGTTAGAAACGATTACCAAAGTCGGGGCATGATAGTAACAGCAATAAGCCTTATTGCGGGCACGTTCCTGCAAACGGACATCATCACTTTTAGCAAAAGCTCCTTTTATGCGTTCATTTAGTTCTGCCAGTTTACTGACATTCTGAATAGCAGTGAAATGCCATGTTTCCAAATGCATTCCACTCGGAGCATACGTTGCAGCCTCCAGGATTGTCCGCAAATCTTCTTCCGGAACTTGTTGCTCCGTATAAGCACGCACGCTACGGCGCGCCTTGATGTTTTCTAAAACTTCATTTGTTTTCATGGGCGACAAGTGTTTTATATAAGTATATCATCATTATTAGTTTGACAGTCTCAATACTTTGTACTTTTTCCTACCGTTTGACCAATCCGATCTTTGCGTTTAGTTTGAAATAATAGACCCCATTCTCCCTCTCCAAAAATCCGTATTTATCCTTCTCCAAAGATCCTTTTTCGAAGCGAGTATTCAGAAACAAGAAATCTTCCATCACTTGTTTCTCGGATTTATGGTAGCAAAGCACATCTCCATTACCATCTACCAGCAGAATACCTTCCACTGCCGAATCCAGCCCGGTATAAATCTTTGCAGGACGCATTCCCAATGCCAGTGCCATCAGAAATTGCTTTATTTTAAATTCATAGAACTTATGCTTGTTTATCAGCTCATCCTTGATCTTCAGCGGATTCATTTGTTTGATAATCTCCGTCAACTCACTCACACGCGATATGCCGTCAAGGTGCATAATACGAACCATCTCTGTCAGTACACGCGGGAAATGCAAATCAATCATCAAAAGATTGCTACGAAATACACGGTCGGCCACATCCGAATATTTAAGTACTCCTCCCAAACGTTCGATCATCATCATACGCTCGGCAACTTCATTAGGGCTCTCCGGCAAAGCATTGATCTTGTTTACTGTCGGAGTGGCAAATTTAATCCCGGTCTGCTCCAGCTTAAGATTCGCCGCACGCCCTCCATCCAACAATGGATTCATGGCACTCAACCGCGAACGGACATTAAATCCTCTCAAAGGCGCTTCCGAATGCCAGAATGCAATAGAGAAATCGGTGCGATCCTCCGTTTTTGCCTCCAAGTCGAAGATAGCCGCTTCATCCAGAAACTCCTCTACCCCATCCGGAGAGGTCACATCGTTTTCCGAAGAGGATTTAACCGCTTTCAGTATCAAGTCCGCTACGATACCGAAATCTTCACGAGACATAGTTTTAACTCCTGTTTCCCCTTCTATGCGAATCGTCTCTTCCTCAATATAATACCGACGTGTCCCGTCGTGCTCTTCCCTCTGAATCATTGCAACAGGCCAGAATATATCTCCTGTCTTTGCTTCCGCCGTGCCTAACGCTACTCTCCCGTCCGCCAACAAACGGAAGAAAGTATAAAGTTCACACCATTCTTTTTTAGTTGCTTCGAATGCCATATATTTTTTCTTTATTTTGCTACAACTGTTTTTATCTTAATCTAATTTTATCCTATCTCTGCGACTGCTATCTTCCTTATTATATATAGGCTATAAGCAACTCCTACTGATTGATAACCTGCGGCAAAATTGCAGACGGCACAACCGGAGGAAGGATATAAGTCACCTCTTCCAACGGAGGGAGCTTGCCGACTTGTGCAAACAGGGAGTTCCGTATCCATTCTCCGGGAGTGACTACGATAAATCGTCCCGTCCAGCAACCATCAAAATAAGAAGGATTGCCCGGCTGTTTCTTAATAGGATAACAGATGTTTTCCCCTTTGCTCCGCATCTCCGGTGAACGTCCGGGATCATTCACCCACACATATTTGTCATCAATACCGCGAAGTACCATCCAATGTCCTCTCGGACCGGGACGCAAACCACGAACCGCACCTGTATATCTCACATTCACAAGCACAGGTATACCACGATCGATATAATCTTTCAATATCCGATAATCTTTCTGCTGGAAATGTTCGGCACTTATCATGTTTTCATAATAGCGTGCCAAAGAATCAATTTCAAAAGAATAGTATCCTCCTTGCCCTATCGAAGTGCGACGACGGAAAGGAGCACGCTTTTTCAGAAAGTAATTCCGCTGATATTCAATCAGTTTCTGTTCTGCATCCTGAGCTGTGCGTTGCGTATCAGCTGTCATCCCTTTAAAATAATCAAAGACCATTAACGAGGAAGCCAGAGAACAATGCGAATAAGGGTATCCCGCTATTTTCTGCGAATACCAAGGAACAGGAATGTTGTTGGGAGCGAACTTTTGAGCTTCCTGTGCATAGGCTTGTACACCGTTCCACACAAGAAAAACCAAAAGTAATCTCGATATCATGTAGTATTTCTTTCTCATCCGGTTCAATTTCTCTTTCTCTCCTATTCTACTTTCAGTATATTAACTGGCACTTTTCCATTCAATGATTTTCTTCTTCATCCAAAATCCGAGCCGTTTCTACCTTTTCCAGCCGGGCACGCAGTTTCGCCATCATCGAACGACGAATGCGCAATGTCATACTGCAATCCATATCATACGACTGATTGAGTATTTCCGGTTCTTCTTCCTTCACGATACGCATTATATCATTCATAAAAGGATACTCAAACATAACAGTCACTTCCTCGTCCACCGTTTTTTCTATGATTGTAGCGGCAGCAATGGCTTCGGCAGCAGCAGCCTTGTAAGCTACAATCAATCCGCTTGTGCCCAACTTGATTCCACCGAAATAACGGACTACAATGATCAATATATCTGTCAACTCGTTCGAATTGATTTGTCCGAGAATCGGTTTTCCCGCAGTGCCCGAAGGCTCTCCGTTATCATTGGCCCGAAAATCCTTGCGTGCTGCTCCGAGCATATAGGCATAACACACATGGCGCGCATCATAGTATTTCTTCTGATACGTTTCAAGATGCGCCTTTATTTCATCAAGGCTACGCACAGGAAGAGCGATAGCGATAAACTTGCTTCGCTTTTCCGTATAAATACCTTCAGAGGGTTCGGAGATGGTTTTATAAGTATCTTCAGCAGTCATGTTGCAAAGATACGGCTTTACACGGAAAATACCATCTGTCGTTTGGAAATATTAAATGATACGTTTGCCACAAATATACGGTTAATGTGACACAAAGGAGCAGTCGTTTCGCTATAAACAACCGCTCTTTTTCATCGAAACAAGCGGTCGGTCTGACGCAATTAACCGTATGATTGCAACAGATCGACCGCTCAATTTTATAAGATATCAGCTCTTGTTATAAGATGACAGTTATTAATCCAACTTATGAATCACAAGTCCCGAACGGAGTTTGGGTTCAAACCAAGTGGTTTTCGGCGGCATGATATTACCAGTATCGGCAATGTCCATCAACTGTTTCATGGATACGGGATAAAGCGCCAAAGCCACTTTCATTTCACCGCTATCCACACGCTTCTTGAGCTCTCCCAAGCCACGGATACCCCCCACAAAGTCGATGCGTTTATCCGAGCGTAAATCCTTGATTCCCAAAATCTCATCTAAAATCAAATTGGAAGAGATAGTAACGTCCAGCACACCGATAGGATCATTGTCATTATATGTGCCTGCTTTAGCTGTCAAGCTGTACCATTTGCTATCCAGATAAAGAGAGAAATTATGCAAACCGGAAGGCTTGTAGATATCTGTCCCTTTTTCTTCTACGATAAAGTTTTTGCCTAACGCATCAAGGAATTGTCCGGGAGTCAACCCGTTAAGATCTTTCACTACACGATTGTAATCTATAATGGTCAGTTGGTTGGCAGGGAAACAGACAGCCATAAAGTAGTTGTACTCTTCGTCGCCACGATGGTTAGGATTCTGTTTCGCCTTTTCTGCACCGACCAATGCGGCGGCGGCAGAACGATGATGACCGTCGGCAATATAAAGAGCCGGCATTTTAGCAAATTCTTCGGTAATAAGGGCAATGTCTTCCTCCCGGTCAACAATCCAGAAAGTATGACCGAAGCCGTCACCCGGAGCGATGAAGTCGTAGACAGGTTTTTCTGCCGTATACTTCTTGATGATTGCATCCAACTTGTCATTATCAGGATAAGCGAAGAAAACAGGCTCGATGTTGGCATTATTCACACGAACGTGCTTCATACGGTCTTCCTCTTTGTCACGGCGGGTAAGTTCATGCTTTTTAATCACCCCATTCATATAATCGGGAACGTATGCGCCGACTACCAATCCGTATTGGGTTTTCCCGTTCATGGTCTGGGCGTAAATATAATAGTTTTCCTTGCCATCCTGCACCAACCAGCCTTTATCCTGGAACAGTTGGAAATTTTCTGCAGCTTTGGCATACACACGCTCATCATGCTCGTCTGTACCTATCGGGAAATCAATCTCCGGTTTAATGATATGATAAAGAGACTTTTCGTTACCTTCCGCTTCTACGCGGGCCTCTTCGGAGTTCAATACGTCGTAAGGACGTGAAGCGACCTGCTCTACCAGGTCTTGCGGAGGACGAATGCCCTTAAAAGGTTTAATTATTGCCATGATATTAGTATTTTAGATGTAAAAAATAAAAGCCACAGACTTATTTAAAATCTGTGGCTCAAATATACTATTTATTTCTATGAAATATTATTTATTCACACGGAATTTTTCGCAACCGTCCTTCAAGAAGCCTACAATCTGTTTAGCGGCAGCAATACCGGCATTGATATTGGCTTCGGCCGTCTGCGCTCCCATCTTCTTCGGAGTAGAGAAATAACGTCCGGCAAACTTCTCTGCAAATTCCGCATTAGCGGCAGGCATAATATCTGTGATATATTTGAAGTCGGCACGTTCCTCCATCAATTTAATCAGCTCAGCCTCATTGATAACTTCCTTACGGGCAGTATTGACCAACATCGCACCTTTCGGCATGTCCTTCAACAGAGCATAATTGATAGAATTCTTCGTTTCGGCAGTTGCAGGGATATGCAATGACACTACTTGGCAAGTCTTATAGAGTTCTTCTGCAGAATCCAGCGCTTTCACACCGTCTTTCTCGATTACTTCTTTCGGGCAGAATGCATCGTAAGCATACACTTCCATTCCAAAACCTTTGGCAATGCGGGCTACGTTACGGCCTACGTTTCCATAAGCGTGAATACCCAGTTTCTTACCCATCAATTCTGTACCGGAAGTACCGTTGTAGAAGTTGCGGACAGCATATACCATCATACCCAAAGCCAGTTCGGCAACAGCATTCGAGTTCTGTCCCGGAGTGTTCATCACACATACATTGTGGGCAGTGGCAGCGGCCAAATCCACGTTATCGTAGCCAGCACCGGCACGAACTACAATCTTCAGTTCTTTAGCGGCATCAAGCACTTCCGCGTCAATGATATCACTACGGATAATAATGGCATTCGCATCTTTCACTGCATCCAGCAACTGGGCTTTATCTGTATATTTCTCAAGTAAAGCAAGCTCGTATCCGGCTGCTTCTATTTCTTTACGAATACCGTCTACTGCCACTTTAGCAAACGGTTTCTCAGTAGCTACAAGTACTTTCATATTCTGATTCTATTTATAAAGGCTCACCACAGATTACGCAGATTTCCACAGATTATAGAACCTTAGAAATCTGTGCCAATCCGTGTAATCTGTGGTGAAAATAATATATTAATGAAGTTTCTCAAATTCCTGCATACAATCGATCAATGCCTGCACGCTTTCTTTCGGCATAGCGTTATAGCAAGATGCGCGGAAACCACCTACCGAACGGTGTCCCTTGATACCTACCATACCTTTTTCAGTAGCAAACTTCAAGAAGTCGGCTTCGAGGTCTTTGTATTCGGGAGCCATTACGAAACAGATATTCATGCGTGAACGGTCTTCCTTAGCGGCAGTACCCACGAACATTTTGTTACGGTCGATTTCTGCATACAACATATCAGCTTTTTCGATAGCACGACGTTCCATTTCTTTCACACCACCCTGTGCTTTGATCCAGCGCAAAGTCAGCAATGCAGCGTAGATAGGCACAACAGGAGGAGTATTGAACATAGAACCGCCATCAATGTGAGTCTGATAATTCAACATTGTCGGGATGTAGCGGGAAACTTTTCCCACAGCGTCATTCTTCACAATTACGAATGTCACACCGGCAGGAGCCAGGTTCTTCTGTGCACCACCATAAATACAGATATATTTGGAAACGTCGATCGGACGTGAGAAAATGTCAGAAGACATATCGGCAACCATAGGAACCGGAGAATCAAGATCTTTCTTTAATTCCGTACCGTAAATGGTGTTGTTAGTAGTAATGTGGAAATAATCTGCATCTGCCGGGATTGTATAGTCTTTGGGGATATAAGTATATGTAGCTTCAGCAGAGGAAGCAACTTCTACAACTTCACCAAATCCTTTAGCTTCTTTCATCGCTTTTTTAGCCCATACGCCTGTGTTCAGATAAGCAGCCTTTTTTTCCAGGAAGTTATAAGGAACCATGCAGAACTCCATACTAGCACCTCCACCCAGGAACAGTACCGAATAGCCTTCGGGGATATTAAGTAATTCCTTGAATAATGCCTCTGCTTCGTCAACCACAGGTTGGAAGTCTTTGGCGCGGTGGCTGATTTCCATCAAAGAGAGACCAGAGCCGTTGAAATCTAAAATAGCCTTCGCTGTATCCTCTATCACCTCACGCGGAAGAATGGAAGGTCCTGCATTGAAATTATGCTTTTTCATTTGAAGTTTGTTTTTGGTTTAACAATTTCGTTACTTTTGTCTTTTGACCTTGCGAATTTACGAATTTATTTCCGCCGCACAAATCTTTCCTTATAAAAATACTGTTTTAAAGCAGATTTTCCTTTCTTTTTATTGGTTTATACAGGATATATACACCATATTGTTATCCGTAGATGTCAACCTATCCTACTTTGCCTCCTCAATAATGGTTTTCATACCTTTTATCTTCTCGCCTTGAATCAGATTCAGGAGTTGTTTGACCTTTGCACGCCGGACAGCGACAAAAGCATAATGCTCTTTCACATCTATCGCTCCTACATCTTCACGAGTCAGATTACCTTTCTTATACAAGAATCCGGCAATGTCCATTTTGCTTAGTTTTTCCTTCTTGCCCTTACCTATATATATAGTACTCCAAACAGATTTGGGCGGACGGGGTGGATTTTCCGGCAGTGCGACGGTTTCCATATCTTCCGGGATATAGGCAGGGAGTTTCTCTTCGGCATGAAGAATCAAATAAGAAGTTCCGGTAGCGTCCCAACGTGCCGTACGCCCGTTCCGATGCGTAAAGGCTTCCTCATTCACGGGCAAGTGATAGTGGATGATGTGCTCAATCTCCGGAATATCCAGTCCACGGGCAGCCAAGTCGGTAGATATCAACACGTGGCAACTGCCGTTACGGAACTTATATAATGCCCGCTCACGATCCGGTTGTTCCATACCGCCATGAAAACGCTCGGCAAACAGTTTCTTATCTGCCAGCAGTTTTTGCACACGATCCACCGCATCCCGATGATTGCAGAAAACAATGCTCGAACTGCTTCCCAATGTGCAAAGCAGATTGTATAAAGTATCAACTTTATCTTTTGCCGGAGAAAATACTTTCATCAATTTCAAACGGGACTCCTGTTCGTCGGCAGCGTCCGGCAAGAAGTTCAGTCTGACTGTACGGTTCAGCCCTGTAAATTCCGGGATCTCTTCTGCGTCGGTTGCAGAAAGCAACATCCGCTTTTTCAGTCCGGGCAGTTGCGTGATAATCTCCGCCATCTCATCATGGAAACCGAATTCTAATGATTTATCGAATTCATCGATGATCAAAGTTTCAATCGTTTCGGGATTGAAATTTCCTTTAGACAGATGGTCGGTAATACGTCCCGGAGTACCGATAATAATAGCGGGATGATTGCCTGATATACTCTTCTTTTCTTCCGCGATAGGATGTCCGCCATAGCAACAACAGGTCTTCCAAGCAGTTCCCATTGCCTTAAATACACTATCAATCTGCAGAGCCAGCTCACGTGAAGGAACCAGAATCAAAACCTGTACATTGTCATTGCCAGGTTTCAGTGTGAGCAATAAAGGCAACAAATAGGCAAGTGTCTTTCCCGAGCCGGTCGGCGACAACAAGATAACGTCTTTCCTTCCGGTAGCCTGTTCCAGTGACGCTTCCTGCATCGGATTCAACTCTTCAATCTTCAGGTTGTGAAGGGCTGACTGTATAATTTCATTTTTCTCTAACATGGCGACAAAGATACGAAAAAGAAGCGGGAAATCTGAGAAGCACATCGGCTTTTTCAGATTTCCCGCTCTGTCTTATATTATCCGCCGATCGTCCTGCCGACCGGTTTGACACTTCTCAGATACTATCCTCCGAAGTTATCGAACATCAAGTTCTGTGCCGGAACACCGAGATCGTCGAGCATTTTCTCAACGGCTTTCGACATCGGGCCAGGACCACACATATAGTATTCAATATCTTCAGGAGCTTCGTGATTCTTCAAGTAAGTTTCATAAATCACATTATGAACGAATCCCGGGGTATACTTCACACCTGCGGCGTCGGCAGCAGGATCCGGACGGTCAAGTGCCAGATGGAATGAGAAGTTCGGGAAATCCTTTTCGATTTGCAGGAAGTCTTCCAAGTAGAACACTTCGTTCAAGGCACGGGCACCATAGAAGTAAGACATCTTGCGGTCGGTAGTATGCAACGTCTTCGTCAAGTGCATGATTTGCGCACGCAACGGAGCCATACCGGCACCACCACCGATCCACATCATTTCCTTGTCGGAATTGAAGATCGGGTGGAAGTCTCCGTAAGGACCACTCATGATTACCTTGTCACCCGGTTTCAGGGTAAAGATATAAGAAGAAGCGATACCCGGCATCACATCCATAAATCCAGGTCCCTGATCTTTCGGTTTGAACGGAGGAGTAGCGATACGTACTGTCAACATGATACGGTCACCTTCGGCAGGATAGTTCGCCATAGAATAGGCACGAATCGTCTCTTCGTCATTTCTACATTTCAATCCCATCAGGCCGAATTTCTCCCATGCAGGCAAGTATTCGTCACCGATCAGACTCTTATCAATATCCTTGTCATAGTCCATTGAGAATTTAGGAATCTTGATCTGCGCGTAAGAACCCGGAATAAAGTCCATGTGTTCGCCCTTAGGCAAAGCAACGATAAACTCTTTGATAAATGTAGCCACGTTCTTGTTGGAGATAACCTCGCACTCCCACTCTTTTACGCCAAGTATAGACTCATCAATCTTGATAGACATATCCCCTTTCACTTTCACCTGGCAGCCCAGACGCCAATGATCTTGCTGCTGTTTGCGGCTGAAGTGAGGAATTTCCGAAGGAAGGATCTCTCCACCACCTTCGAGCACCTGGCATTTGCACTGTCCGCAAGACCCCTTACCACCACAAGCGGATGACAGGAATATACCATTCACAGACAGCGTATTCAGCAAAGTAGAGCCGGAAGCCACCTCCAGTTCCTTTTCGCCATTAATTGTCAGTTTCACGTCACCTGAAGGCACCAGGAAGTTCTTGGCAACCAACAGGATAACCACAAGCAAGAGAATAACCACAAGGAATACCCCAATGCTCGCTAATATTAAATTCATATCCATTGTCTTATTCCTTTCTTTTTAGATGTTCAAACCAGAGAAACACATAAATGCGATTGCCATCAGACCTACTGTGATAAATGTGATACCCAAGCCCTTCAACGGAGCAGGCACATCAGAGTAAGCCATCTTTTCACGGATAGCAGCCAGACCAACGATAGCCAGCAACCAACCGATACCCGAACCCAGCGCGTATGAGATAGCATCCCAGATGTCACCGATATATTTCGGATCGCTCGGACCTAGGTTGATACGTTGTTGCATAAACAGAGAAGCACCCATGATAGCACAGTTAACGGCAATCAGCGGGAGGAAGATACCCAATGAAGCGTAGAGCGAAGGGCTGAAACGTTCCACCACCATCTCCACCAATTGCACGATACCGGCAATAACGGCAATGAAAAGAATAAAACTCAAGAAACTAAGGTCGACACCTTCGATAATAGCGTTGGCAGCCAGCACCTTAGTCTGCAACAGATAGTTGACCGGAAGCGTCACCAGCAACACGAAAGTCACGGCGATACCCAGTCCTACGGCAGTCTTCACATTCTTCGATACAGCCAGGTATGAACACATACCCAAGAAGAACGCGAATATCATGTTGTCCACAAAGATAGAGCGGACGAATAAGCTTAATAAATGTTCCATATCTTTTAATTAAGAATTAAGAATGAAGAATTAATTACTTTCTTCCTGCAGTTCTTTGTGACGTGAACGTTGGTACCAGATAATGCAAGCGACGATAATCAGCGCCATCGGAGGCATCAACATCAGACCGTTGTTCACGTATCCGATTTTCTGAATAGGCTCGTAGTTCAAGATGTTGAAACCGAGCAATGTTCCCGAACCCAGCAGTTCGCGGAAGAACGCGACGATAACAAGAATCTTGGCGTAACCCAATCCGTTACCTACACCATCCAGGAAAGATTCCCACGGGCCGTTCTGCATGGCAAATGCTTCCAGGCGTCCCATCAGGATACAGTTGGTAATGATCAGACCTACATATACAGAAAGCTGCACGCTTACATCGTATGCAAATGCTTTCAGAATCTCACTTACGATAGTCACCAACGCAGCTACCACAACCAACTGAACGATGATACGGATACGGTTAGGAATGGTTTTGCGCAACAATGAAATCACCACGTTAGAAAACGCCGTAATAACCGTAACCGAAAGTCCCATTACAATAGCAGGCTCCAGTTTTGCGGTAACGGCAAGTGCGGAACAGATACCGAGCACCTGTACGGTTACCGGGTTATCTATTCCCAACGGAGCAGAGAATACTTCTTTATTCTTCTTTGAAAACAATTGTCCCATATTCTATTTTCTCCTCCTTATTATTTAGTTAAAAAATTCACGTACTCTTTCAAACACTCTTTCAGCATAGTGTCCACACCTACCGAAGTGATTGTACCACCGGAGATACCGTCCACCTGATAGTCGGCTTTCTCTACCTTGCCGTGTTTCACCACGCTTAAGGCAACAGTACCATTCTCCAATGTTTTCTTACCTACAAATTCCTGTTGGAACCAGTCGGTAGCGATCTCAGCGCCCAGACCCGGAGTCTCACTCGCATGAGAGAAGTAAGTACCGTATACAGTATCCTTATCCTCATTCAGTGCGACATATCCCCAGATAGCGCCCCAAAGACCTGCACCGTAAACAGGAACTACATATTTCGTCTGTCCGTCCACTTCGCAAACAAACACATGAAGACGTTTTTCCTCTTTCGCTTCTTTCTCGTAGTTCGTAACGAAGTCTCCTGTGTTTTCGGTCAACGTACCGTCAACGTTCATCAGCATATCGCCTTTCACATATTTCTTATATTCAGCATCCGCATCCTCCACATTCTTAATATTCAATGCGGCAAGAATCTGCTTCTTCGTATCCAACTGTACATTCT
Source organism: Bacteroides sp. NSJ-39 (assembly GCF_014287315.1). Classification (NCBI taxonomy): domain Bacteria; kingdom Pseudomonadati; phylum Bacteroidota; class Bacteroidia; order Bacteroidales; family Bacteroidaceae; genus Bacteroides; species Bacteroides sp. NSJ-39. The sequence continues at coordinate 511,083 of NZ_JACOOB010000001.1, forward strand.
TGTCTTGCGTAGCCTTCAGCGAAGAGCTGACGAATGCCAGAAGGAATGCAACGATAATAACCATTACCGAAGCATAAATGATAGTATAACTGTTACTATTTGTATTCATTTTCATTCGGTATTTATTGGTTAGACTTGATAGCACGTTTTTCACGACGGCTGATATTGCCCTGTACCACACAGTAGTCGATCAACGGAGCGAAGATGTTCATCAACAGGATGGCGAGCATCATACCTTCCGGATAACCCGGATTCAGCACACGGATGACAACAGCCATCACACCGATGAGGAATCCGAAGATATACTTGCCTTTTTCAGTACGTGCGGACGTTACGGGGTCGGTAGCCATAAATACGGCACCGAAACAGAAACCGCCGAGCACAAGATGTTCGTACCACGGCATATTTGCCATAGCATTGCCTTCCATGCCGATCGCGTTGAATACCCATGCCATGAACGCGCCACCTACAAATACGGAAATCATTGTCTTCCAACTAGCAACGCCTGTCCAAAGCAAGATAACCGCACCAATCAGAATAGCGATCACACTGGTTTCACCGATCGAACCGGGAATCAGCCCTGTCACCATGTCCATACTGAACTCAGGAGCAGCGCCTGTCGTAGCGGCCACACCGAGCGGAGTGGCAACCGTCAATCCATCCACCGTCTGTCCCAAACCGAAGATACTGTCGCCCGATACCCAAACGGCATCACCGGACATCTTGGTCGGATATGCGAAGAACAGGAATGCGCGAGTGATCAATGCCACATTAAAGATATTCATACCTGTACCACCGAAAACCTCTTTTGCGAAGATCACAGAGAATGCGGTAGCTACGGCAAGAATCCACAGCGGACAGTCCACCGGAACGATCATCGGGATCAGGATACCGGAAACGAGGAATCCTTCCTGAATCTCCTCCTTCTTCCATTGAGCCACAACGAACTCAATACCCAGACCTACCACGTATGATACGATAATTTTCGGCAACACTGCCAGGAATCCGTAGATAAACATCTCAAAGAAACCACCGGTAGCGCCCGTGTGAGTGAAATGCTGATAACCTACGTTGTACATACCGAACAAGAGAGCCGGTATTAACGAAATAACCACAATCGACATGATGCGTTTGCTATCGATCGCGTCGTGTATGTGCGTTCCCGTTTTCGCAGTCTTGCTGGGCACGAACAGGAATGTTTCGAAGCCGTCGAACACCGACTGGAATGCGTGGAATTTGCCGCCTTCTTCAAAGTTCGGCTTTATCTTATCGAGATAATTTCTTAACGCTTTCATTAATATATTTACTATTTTACTATTTACAATTTACTATTTGCCGACAGTCGGGCGATTATGCCATTTCAGCTCGCAGCATATCGAGTCCGGCACGAACGATGCGTTGCAGCTCCATCTTCGAAGAGCAGACGAATTCGCAGAGAGCGAAATCTTCGGGTGCTACTTCGTAGATACCAAGCGCTTCCATACGGTCGATATCACCGGCGATGATAGCCTTAATCAGAAATTCGGGCAGGATATCCATCGGTAATACCTTGTCGTACTCACCGGACATGATCATATGGCGTTCGCCACCTTTCACGCGGGCATCCAATGTATACTCCTTCTTGCCCATCAGCCAACTGAAATATGAGCGGTTGGCGCTGAACTGATTGAAACGCGGCATGATCCATCCGAGCATTTCATGAATATCATCCCCTTCGGGAATCACCGTCAACTGGCTATGGAACGCTCCCAAGAATCCGTTCGGAGACACTTGCTTTCCAGTCAGCACATTACCGCTGATATAGCGCAAGTCCTTGTCCTTAGTGACATTGCCGGCAAACACGTTGGTGAGCAGCGCCCCTACCTGAAGTTTGCAGTAAGCAGGTTTCAGCACTTCGGAACCTGTCACTGCCACCGTACGGGTGAAATCCACACGACCGGTATTGAAAAGACGGCCGATGAAGATAACAGCTTGCGGATCAATAGTCCATACCGTTTCTCCCTTAGAGACAGGGTCGAGATGGTTGATCTGAACGCCCACGTTACCGGCGGGGTTCGGTCCGTCGAATGCGGTGATTGTAACGTTCTTGACCTGTGTCAGAGCGGCAGCATTCTGTTTCACGCTGATACTCAGATAAGTTTTTGCCAGTTTGGCGAGCGCATCGAGTCCTGTCTGGAAATTTGCTTCTTCACCTTTCAGCGCAAACTCAAAATCGGGTGCCAGCGGGTTGGTATCGAAAGCAGAAACGAAGATACCTTTCGGAGTCACCGTCGGATCTGCGATAATGTCATAAGGACGTTGTCTGATAAATGCGAAAAGACCGGCTTCCAGCAAAGCGTTCTTTACAGCCTCCGCATCCATCGTTGCCACATTCTTCTTGCCAAATTCCTCGTAGTCCTGCTCAGTAGCAGCTTCTACCACGATGTTCAACACCTTACGACGAGCTCCACGCTCTACACTCGTCACTACGCCGCTCACGGGCGAAACAAATTTAATTTCAGGATGATACTTGTCGATAAACAAGGGTCCACCGGCCATCACATATTCCTGTTCCTTTACGACCACCTTCGGTGTCACACCAGGAAAATCATCGGGCACGAGGGCGTAAAAACCCGGCTCCTTCACTGTTGTGTACGTTTCAGCAGCTTTACCTTTCAGGTTTATGTCAAGGCCTTTGCGTAACTTTATTACATTTGCCATGCTATATAAAATAATGGTTTCATAAATTTGCCGCAAAAGTAATAAATAAGATTGGGATTCGGGAGGAAAAAAGGGAGTAATTACGGAGATTTTTCCGTAATTATCTTCGTGTTCGCACACGTACCCCATCTTTCTTTTCTCCCGAAAGCAAAGAAAAAGAGCGAATTTACATTTATTATCTATGAATATGAAAACTAATCAGAATAAAAGCGTTTTCTTTGTATCCTGAAATTAAGAAAGAATATGAAACAGCCGGAGCTCTACAAGATGAAGAAATATATAATAGGTATATGGATGGCGTTGTTGCCTATCGGTGTCATGCTGGCACAGACAGACAGTACAAGGACGGTAAAAGATACCAAACGCGAGTTACGCCGCCAGCGTGTGGCGAAGCGGAATTTGCATTACAACATTCTGGGAGGTCCCAGCTACACACCCGATTTCGGTTTTCTGGTGGGCGGTAGCGCGTTGATGACGTTCCGGATGAATCCGAGCGACACCACCCAGAGACGTTCCGTCGTACCCATGTCCATCGCGTTGATATTCAACGGAGGGCTCAATCTCATGACAAAGCCGCAACTCTTCTTCAAAGGCGACCGTTTCCGCATATTCGGCACTTTCTCCTACAAAAACACCATCGAAAACTTCTACGGTATCGGATATAACACAAACAAGGACTATCCGCGAGGGGAAGATACGAGTGAATACCGATACAGCGGTATTCAGGTGAATCCGTGGTTTCTGTTCCGGTTGGGGGAAAGCGATCTCTTCGCAGGTCCTCAGGTTGACTTGAACTACGACAAGATTACCAAACCGGCGGCGGGAATGATTGAGCAACCGTCGTATATCGCAGCAGGCGGTACGGAGCATGGATACACCAATTTCAGTTCGGGACTCGGATTCCTGCTGACCTACGACACACGCGATGTGCCCGCCAATGCCTATCGGGGCACTTACCTCGACTTTCGGGGGATGATGTACAGCAAAGCTTTCGGAGGTGACGACAATTTTTACCGTCTGGAGATAGACTACCGTCAATACAAAACGGTCGGAAAACGGAAAGTTCTCGCCTGGACCGTACAGAGCAAAAACGCATTCGGAGACGTTCCTTTGACGAAATATGTATTGAGCGGAACCCCTTTCGACCTTCGCGGCTATTACATGGGACAGTTCCGCGACAAGTCCTCTCATGTAATGATGGCTGAATACCGCCAGATGATAAATACAGACAAAAGCACATGGATCAAAAAGATGTTGAGCCACATAGGATATGTGGCTTGGGGAGGCTGCGGATTCATGGGACCCACACCGGGAAAGATAGAAGGCGTCCTGCCTAATCTCGGAGTCGGCCTGCGTATTGAAGTCCAGCCCCGCATGAACGTTCGTCTCGACTTGGGAAGAGACATGGTGAACAAGCAGAATTTGTTCTATTTCAACATGACGGAGGCCTTCTAGTTCAACGTGACGGAGGCCTTCTAGTTCCAATGTCAGGGTCCTTCTAGCACAAATTAACAAGAAAGAATGCAAAATTGACAACAAAAGACTGTCCATAAATGAAATTAATCCTTATATTTGCGCAAGCTATGTCACAACAGAACACAGCAGAAGCAAATAACAGGGTTATTTTATGAAACAAATTATATATAGCTGTTTAGGATTACTCCTTTTATTCACCTCCAACACACCGATCGTTGCGCAAGAGGTCAGTGATTATACTCAATTAAGCGAAGAAGATTACAGCAATATCACTCTTCCCCCACTCTCCGTCCTGTTTGAAAATGCCAAAGACAATCCCATCTATGAGATGGCAGATGTCAAAGCGGCGGTAGAGCGCAAGCTGCTGGCGAAAGAAAAGCGTGCATTTCTCGGATTCTTCAGTCTGCGGGGAAGCTACCAATACGGTACTTTCGGCAATGAATCCACCTATACAGACGTTTACGTAGAGCCATACCCCACCTACTCCACCCAAGCCCAGAACGGATATACGGTAGGAGCGGGAGTCAGCATCCCATTGGACGACCTGTTTGACCTCAAGGCGCGTGTCAGCCGTCAGAAGCTCAATCTGAAGAGCGCGGAGCTTGAGCGGGAAATCAAATACGATGAGATCAAGAAGAACATAATCGAAATGTACGCGATGGCCACATCACAGATCAAAGTCCTTCAGATGCGAAGCGAGGGTCTGGTGCTGGCGAACGTGCAATATGAGATTTCCGAAAAGAATTTTGCTAACGGAACCATCGAATCCACCGACTTGGCGACAGACAAGGAAAGGCAGTCGCAAGCCCGTGAAGCATATGAGAAGAGCAAGTTCGAGTTAACCAAGAGTCTCATGATGCTTGAAATTATTTCACGCACGCCCATTATACGAAAATAAAAGACTAAGATATGAATCTCATCATTTCCATCATACGGACCCTATTTCGGCATCGTTGGCTGATACTGATAGGGACCACTCTCTTCACATTACTGGTCATTTATTACACACGCCATATGCGAGGCGGGTATGATGTGAAAGCAACCCTTTACACAGGAGTCGCTTCGGGCTACAACCTCGAAAGTGACAAACGCACCGATTGGGCAACCGTGCAGAACTCCATGGACAACCTCATCAGTATCATGCAGGCCGAAAGTACGCTGAAAAGAGTCAGTCTGCGATTGTTCGCCCGCATACTGATCAAAGGAAATCCTGAAAAAGAGAATGACGGAATCACCCCTGCCAGCTACAACTACACATACAACCATCTGAAAAACAGCCCTCCGGGAGACGAGATACTGAAACTGATCGACAAATCGAGCGAAGATAAGACAGTAGCCAATCTGGAAGCATATATGCGCCCGCACAAGGACAATTACATCTACGGGCTCTTTTATTATTCCCATCCCTATTACAGCTACAGTGCTCTGAAAAACGTAAAGGTACAGCGCCGCCTCACCAGTGACCTGCTGGACATCAGCTATACTTCCGGTGATCCGGGCATCGCCTACAACACCGTAAGTATCCTGATGCACGAGTTTGTCGAGGAATACCGCCGTATCCGTTACGGAGAGACGGACAAAGTGATCAAGTATTTCGAAGAAGAGCTGAAACGTATCGGCAAGCAACTGAGGGCGGAAGAAGAAGACCTGACGAAGTATAATGTACAAAAACGCATTATCAACTACCTCGACGAGACCAAGGAAATAGCCGCCATCAGCAAGGAATTCGAGCTGAGAGAACAGGATGCGCTTTTCGCATTCAACAGCACCGCGTCCATGCTCAAAGAGTTGGAAAAACACATGGACAGCAACGCCAGGCAAGTACTGAGAAACATGGAATTCGTAGACAAGCTGCGCGAAGCCTCCAACATCACCGGCAAGATATCGGAAGCCGAAGCAATGACCGATTCCAACAAGAAAGACCTCCATTCGCTGGAAGGAGACAAAAAGCGGTTGAACGAGCTTAAACAAGAACTGAACGCCCTGACCACCTCATACGTAGGTCACAAATATACCAAAGAAGGTGCGTCGCGCACCAATATCATCGACCAATGGCTGGAACAGACATTGCTCTACGAGAAGGCGAAAGCCGAACTGAAAATCGTACAAAGCGCCCGTCGCGACTTGAACAACCGTTACGTATTCTTCGCACCTGTGGGTACCACCATCAAGCAGAAAGAACGTAGCATCAACTTCACGGAACGCAGCTACCTGACCGTCCTGCAAAGTTACAACGAAGCTTTATTGAGGAAAAAGAATCTGGAGATGACCTCCGCCACGCTGAAAGTCCTCAATGAGCCTACCTATCCGATCGGAGCCAACTCAACCAACCGGAAACAGATCGTCATAGCAGCCTGTGTTGCCATCTTCGTGATTATCATAGCTTTGCTGGTATTGGTAGAATTGCTTGACAGAACACTGCGTGACGCCAGCCGCACCCTGCGGGTGACGGGATATAGGGTGATAGGTGCCGTTCCCAGCCTTTCGACCGCCCGCTACGGAGGACTGACCAGAACGTACATACAACTTTCCGTAAGAGAGCTGACCAACTCCCTGCTCCGCTTCCTGACCAAGCGGAAATCCCCCGGTGTGTTTATCATCAACCTGTTCGGCACCAGCGAGGATTCCGGAGAAGACATAATCGGGACACTGATCTGCGGATTCATGCAAAGCCGCAAACTGAACACGAAGTTCATCTGCTACAATAAAGATTTTGACATCGCATCCACCCAATACCTGCTTGCAAGGAACGTCACGGATTTCTATACGCCGCAAGGAGAAGACGTACTGATCGTCGCCTATCCTCCTCTGTCAAAGAGCAGCATATCGAGTGCCCTGTTGCATGACGCCAACGCCAATATACTGGTGACTCCGGCCAATCGCGGATGGAAAACGATAGACAAGCAACTATGCGAGCAGCTCATGTTGCAGCTGGGCAAGAGCAATGTGCCTTTCCGCATCTGCCTGACCAACGCCAGCCGTGAAGCCGCCGAAGACTTCACCGGACAGTTGCCGCCATACACCCTGTTGCGCAGGTTCAGTTATCACTTCAGCCAGTTGTCATTGACAGAAAAAATCATATTCAACCTCAGAAGAAAAGCAAAGGAAGCAGAAGACGAGGACGATGACGAATAGGAACACTACTTTCCATATCCTGCTTGCCGCACAATTCGCGCTAATAGCGGTAAGTATGCTTGTAAACGTCAAGACAGGGCTGTTCTCAATGGTTCTTATCTTGTTGCTCACTACCGTTTGCCTGATACAGCTCAGTAACGGCAAGTCCACCGAATGGAAGCGCGGGCAAAACATCATGACCTGGCTGTTCATCGTCTGGCTGTTGTACTATATCATGGAGATCATGAACCCCAACTGCGTGTTGGAGGCATGGAACATCAACATCACGCCCTACGCGCTCATTCCCCTGATATGCGCATTTGTCGTTCCGGTCGTCATACGTACCAAGAAAGACATAGAACTGCTATTGCTCGTATGGTCCGTGTTCGTCATCATCTTCACCCTCAAAGGATACTGGCAGAAAAATCACGGTTTCAGCACCAAAGACCTTTACTTCCTGCACGTTCTCGGCGGTGCGCGAACCCACATCATCTGGTCGGGCATACGATACTTTTCCTGTTTTTCGGACGCGGCAAACTACGGTGTGCACTCAGCGATGGCAGCCGTCACCTTCTCCATCTCCGCATTCTTTGTCGACTCCAGATGGAAGCGCCTCTATTTCCTTTTTATAGCCTTGTGCGGTATCTACGGCATGGGTATTTCCGGAACCCGTTCCGCTATGGGAGTGCTCATGGGCGGCATGCTGATGATTACTATCATAGCCAAGAACTGGAAAGCGTTGCTAGGGGGAATATTCATATCTATCGGCATTTTCGTATTTTTCTATTACACCAATATCGGGAGCGGCAACCAGTATATCCATAAGATGCGTTCCTCCTTCCATCCCACCGAAGACGCCTCCTACCTCGTGCGTGTCGAAAACCGCCAGCGGATGAAGGAGCTGATGGCAAGGAAACCGATAGGCTACGGAATCGGGCTGGCCAAAGCGGGAAACTTCGATTCGAAAGAACAAATGCCTTATCCACCCGACTCATGGCTGATTACCGTCTGGGTGGAAACCGGAATTGTGGGGCTGATACTTTATCTTGCCATACACGGCACTCTCTTCGCCTGGTGTTCATGGCTCCTGATGTTCAAAGTACGCAATAAGAATCTACGAGGACTGGCGGCGGCATGGCTTTGCATGAATGCCGGACTCTTCATTGCCGCCTACGTCAACGACGTGATGCAATATCCCAACCAACTGACTGTATACACAGGCTTCGCCCTCTGCCTCGCCGCACCTTATATAGACAAACACATCGGTGAGGAGCCGGAGGAAAATGAAGATCCGGAGGAAAGTGAGAAACAAGAACCGCACCTGATTAAAGAACCAAACGAATAAAAAAAATGACAGACAACCACCGGACGGACATATCATTTATCACGATCTGCTACAATGGTTTCAAAGACACTTGCGAGCTGATAGAATCGTTACAGGAGAAACTGCATTCCGTAACCTACGAGATCATTGTGGTAGACAACGCCTCGCGCGAAGACGAGGCTGCCAAGATATCCAGACTATACCCCTCAGTCATCGCCATCCGCAGCGAGGTAAACAGAGGATTCTCCGGCGGCAATAACATCGGAATCCGTGCGGCAAGAGGAAAATACCTCTTCTTCATTAACAACGACACCTATATCGAGTCAGACGCAATCTCCTGCCTGGTAGAACGGCTGGAAAGCCGTCCCGAAATCGGAGGCGTATCGCCGAAAATACGTTTCGCTTTCCCGCCGCAGCACATACAGTTCGCAGGCTTCACCCCCTTGTCGCGAATCACGTTACGTAACCATATGTTGGGGTTCGGCTGTCCCGATGACGGGAAATACGACACTCCCCACCCCACTCCCTACCTGCATGGCGCAGCCATGATGATCAAACGTGAGGTAGTCGAGAAAGCGGGGATGATGCCTGAGATCTTTTTCCTGTACTACGAAGAGCTGGACTGGAGCACAAGCATGACACGTGCCGGCTACGAGCTATGGTACGAGCCCCGCTGCACGGTCTTCCACAAAGAAAGCCAGAGTACCGGACAACTCAGCCAGCTGCGTACCTATTATCTGACCCGTAACCGCCTGCTCTACGCCCGCCGCAACCTGAGGGGAGCCGCACGTCTAGGCTCCGTGCTCTATCAAAGCACTGTCGCAGCCTTGAAGAACGGTCTGCTCTATGCTTTAAAAGGACGCTTCGATCTCTTCCTGGCCGTCTGCAGAGGCGTCAATTCAGGACTGATCCTTCCGTCGGCCACCAAAGAAACAAAAGAACAAAAAAACGAATACTATGAACATCATTGACTGGGTTCTCTACATCCCCCTCACGCTATGCGTATGCTACTTGCTGCTTTACGCCATCGCTTCCAAGTTCTACCGGGCTCCCCAATATCCCGAAGCCCGTACGCTCCGGCACATTGCCGTGCTATTCCCCGCCTACAAGGAAGACCGTGTGATACTCTCTTCGGTCCGCAGTTTTCTCGAGCAGGACTATCCGAAGGAGTTGTTCGACCTTGTCGTCATTTCCGACCAGATGCAACCGGAAACGAACGAAGCCTTACGCACGCTCCCCATCCGGCTACTGATGGCGGATTACACGGAAAGCTCCAAAGCCAAAGCGCTGGCTATGGCCATGAACAACATCGACACCGATCTCTATGACATAGTGGTTATCATGGACGCCGACAACGTGACCGTCCCCGAATTCCTGTCCTGCATCAACCGTGCGTTCGACAGTGGCGTAAGATCCATACAGGCTCACCGGACAGGTAAGAATCTGAACACCGATATTTCCATTCTGGACAGCGCGAGCGAAGAGATCAACAACGGCTTCTTCCGCAGCGGGCACAACGCGCTCGGACTTTCCGCCGGGTTATCCGGCTCGGGAATGGCCTTTGATGCAAAATGGTTTCAACAGAATGTGCAATACCTGCAAACGGCAGGCGAAGACAAAGAACTGGAATCCATGCTGTTGCAGCAGCGGATCCATACAGTCTATCTGAACGACCTCCCTGTGTTCGATGAGAAGACACAGAAAAAAGAAGCGATCAGCAACCAGCGCAAACGTTGGATAGCGGCGCAGTTCGGAGCACTCCGCGCTTCGTTGCCCCACCTGCCGAAAGCCCTGCTGCAAGGCAATATAGACTATTGCGACAAGATATTCCAATGGATGCTGCCTCCCCGCCTGATACAGCTGGCAGGAGTGTTCGGACTGACTTTCGTTTTCACCGTTATCGGTCTTGTCATGAGCCTGCGCAATGGAGGAAATGAATGGACGATGGCCATCAAATGGTGGATTCTGTCGGTAGCACAGGTCTCCGCCATGATTCTACCCGTACCGGGAGGGCAACTGTTTACCAAAGAGGTAGGGAAAGCCATCATGAAGGTACCCATGCTGGCTGTCACCATGACAGGCAATTTATTCAAACTTAAAGGAGCAAATAAGAAGTTCATCCATACAGAGCACGGTGAACATCACTCTCATTCATAAACACATTATCCCAAACAAGAAGCAATGAAAATAGCCATTGAAGCACAGCGCATCTTCCGCCCCAACAAACATGGAATGGATTTCGTCGCTCTTGAAACAATCCGTGAGTTACAGAAGATGGATCACGAAAACGAGTATTTCATTTTCGTCAGTCCCGGTGAAGACAAATGCCTGAAGAGTTCGGAGAATATGCACGTCATCGAACTGAAATGCCCTACCTATCCGCTGTGGGAACAGGTGGCTCTTCCGCGAGCGGTGAAGCGCATCCGCCCCGACTTGTTGCATTGTACCAGCAATACGGCTCCGTTGAACTGCCCCGTGCCGTTGGTGCTGACGCTGCACGACATCATTTATCTGGAGAAACGCCAATCGTCCAGCCTGTCGCTATATCAGGAGATGGGATGGCATTACCGCCGCCTGGTAGTGCCCCGCATACTCCCCAAATGCAAGAAAATCATTACAGTTTCCCAGTTTGAACGTCAGCGTATCCTCGATGCTCTGCACCTGTCCGACGAACAGTTGGTTGCCGTATACAACGGATTCAACAGCCATTTCCATCTTCAGCCCAAAGCTCCGGAAATCACCCGGAAGTATATAGATGCGGACGAATATCTCTTTTTCTTGGGAAATACTGATCCGAAAAAGAATACGCCGCGAGTGCTGAAAGCGTACAGTGACTATCTGAAACGTTCGCAGAAGAAGCTCCCGCTGCTCATAGCCGATCTCAAGGAAGACGCTATCGACCGGATACTGGGGGAAGAGAAGATTACGGACATCAAAGGCTACCTCCGTTTTCCCGGATACATTGCGAACACCGACCTTCCGGCACTGTATAGCGGTGCATTCGCATTCCTTTATCCTTCTCTTCGCGAGAGTTTCGGTATCCCTATGCTCGAAGCAATGGCCTGCGGTACGCCTGTCATTGCCGGAAACACTTCGGCAATGCCCGAAATAGCGGGTGAAGGGGCTTTGCTGGCTGATCCGTTCAGTTCGGAGGACATCACGGCGAAGATTCTTCAGCTGGAAGGAGATGCGGAATTTTACCGGCAACAAGCGGACTGCGGAGTGGAGCGCAGCAAACTGTTCTCATGGAAGAACAGTGCGAAAGCATTGCTCGATATTTATAGGAATATGGCGTTAGAAAAGCACGTATAACCGTATCGCTGGGCAAAGCTCTGATTTATGGAAAAAGATCGAATCTCTTTTGTGGATATTTCTGCATTTGCAACAATCTCTTTTCTATCTTTTTCCATTTGAAAGGTGCAGAGCCCAGCATTCTTATAGGTTCGTCAAAATTAATATCTTCCCAATATGTAAGGGCCTTCAGAGGCATGATTACATTTGCTTTATATTTATGTTCATAGGCCTCCAGCATTTCTCCCAATGAAAGCAAAGTGGAGAGATAGGCCAAATCGATAAAGTCCTTTATACGAGTGCCGTTGCCCGCAATAGCATTCAGTTTCATAGCAGCAATATCGACAGGAGAAGCCAAACGGATAACATCTTCCTCAACACACGGAGACAACCAAGGATATTGGTGCGAAATACAGTCTATCTGGACCCCTCTAATTTCCCCTTTCAGCGTACTTCTGGAAATAAAATCCAACTCTAAATCATAATTTTCCACCAAATAGGAAGACAGTTCGGATTCATCGAACGACAAATCTGAGAACAAATCCAAATCAACACTTATACGATGCCCCAACTGCAAGGATAATGAAGTTCCACCCACCAATACAAAGTGTTTGAGTCGGCAGTCTTTCATTAACGTTGTCAAGAGTTCCAATGTTGAGGGTGAGACAGTTTCCTTGTGTAACATTTTAAATCCTCCTTTTTTAAGTCAAACACGGCACAGACAAAAGAAATGTCTTTCGCGTTCATTGTCGGAATTTCCTTGATACTTTCCTTTACTCCTTCCACTCCATACCTATTTAAGATGGCAAAGAAATCATCTTTCCGCCCCCGTTCAATCACCCGCTGAACGACCAGCGTACGCATCTTCTCCCAATCAAAACGTGACATATCATACTCCCAAAATAGGGACTGACGTATCTGCGCATCTGTATGTTGCTTATAATTGTCGAAAAACATCCTCATCAAAATTAGATTTCCTATCAACAAAGTAACAAATAAAATTCCACTTTTCCTCATTTGAAAAAGAAAATATATAAAAAGACTTGCAACACCGGTATTCAGCTACCAGTGTTGCAAGTCTTGTTTTCCATTCTACTCTTGACCGGAGAAGAAGTCGGATTCTTTCACCTCAAAGCACGGACACGCCTTAATCCACTCTTCCGGCTCTATCTCTCCGTTTCCGTTCAGGTCGGGGCTCAAGTCACGATGACCGCAGACACGGCAACCGGGATAATCACGCAGCAACGCGAGAACGAGCACACGCATGGAATGAATCTGCCACTCGGTACGGGTATCGGCGGGACGACCGTGACAATCCAGCCCACCCTCATAACAGATGCCAATCGAACGGGCGTTATAGCCACGCACGTGAGCTCCGATACGTTCTATTTCACGGGTAGACTTGATGTCGCCATTTTTTCGGATATAAAAATGATACCCCACACCGTTGAAACCACGACGGCGATGGCACACGTCCAGGTCGTCTTCCGTGAAATCCCTGTCCGCCCTAGTGGCGGAACAGTGGATCACAATCAGGTCAATCTTCCTCATCAACCTGTCCTTTCATTCTTTTAGCTTTTCTCTTTCTGCGAAAGAAAAACAACACTTCCAATACAACTTCCAAGATTTTGTCAACCATAGCTTTGCATTTTTAATTGATTATTTATTCACTGAATACTGAAACATCGGAGATCCTGCAGGATTGCTCCGTAAGACAGTTCTGCGGAATATATCTGTAGAACATCCCCGCCGGATTACTCCGCCGGATCCGGAGCTTCCCCATTGTTATCTCCGTCCTCTCCTCCGCCAGAACCGTCCGGACTGCTGCCATCACCTCCCGCAGCGTTCTTCTTATCCGAGAGCAACTCAAACACCATATTATTATCTCCGCCACGAGTAGTGGCCGTACTGTCGTTTGCCAGTCTGAGGGAATTGTCGACTTTGAAACGAAGATTGACACGGGTAATGCTTTTCACGGTGCAGTCTTTCTCCAATTCCACACCGGGACAGGTCAGCGTGGTATAGAAGATTCCCAACCCCTCCACTTTCACTTTATTGCCTGCCACAAGGACTTTCTTCATCGCGCGGACAAAGGATTTCATGACGTGCGACACATCCTCCACCGAAAGCGAACCGATCGTTTCGATTTCGCGCGCCAGCGCCTCTATTGAATAGATTTTTGACTCCCCCGACTTAGGTTTGAGGGCAAATACCATCGGCGAATCCGCATCGCTGATTCGTTTTCTGCGCTTATAGCGCACCACTGTAACTGTTGCCATAAAAATTGTTGTTTCTACGAAAAGAAGGACATTCTTCCTTTCTGTTGGTACAACAAAAGTACGACAACCGAAAGACGGATTAACGGATTACACCGGACTAGGAGGGATTAGAAAGGATTAAAAAAGGATAACAAGGAATAAGAGCAAAAAAACAGTTTTTTTTAAGCTGTGCGCTCACTTCTTACCAATTGCTCCACAGCATTAATGAATGCTTCCGCACGCGGACGAAGCACATCCACCAGAGCAGCGTCACAATAGGCAAAGTCACCATAGTCGCTACTATGGCGTTTATCAAAAAGCAAACCGAAAGTTGTACTATGTTCCAAATCAAGCAAACCCGTCCGGACAAAATGCATTGAAAGTTGTGTTTTTACTCCATTATGGGTATTAGCCTCAATATGACGGTTCAACAACAGAGCAGACGCGGCATAATAACAAGCATAATACAGCCGATTGACCGTTGCGTTAAAATAGTCTCCCGTACGTAATAAATCCGCTTCTCCTAACGTCTGCCTAGCCCGTTCCAAACGATAATCCACCATAGCGGTGCGGGTTTCATCATCCAATTGTTCTTTCATAACACAATGCCTTCCCGATTAATGTTAAGTGTCAGTGGTGTAGTAATATTTTCCCATACACGTTTCAACACGACCAATGTATTAATAGCTACCCCCGTTTGCGCTTCCAGTTCGCTTAAAGGACGGCGCAAAGTAAGCTCGGTTTCCGGTGTCAGTTCCTTCTCATCCACTACGATAAGCAAGTCTATATCAGAATCATGCCGGGCTTCCCCACGAGCTTCCGAGCCATAAAGTATGGTACGTGCCGTAGGCGCTATGCGATGCATTGTCTCTGCAATACGATGAACAATATCTGTACGTTTCATAAGCTATTTTCCTCCTCTCCCACAAAGTTAAGAAAAGAATAGCTAAAACCTATATTTTCTTTCATTTTCTTTTTATCTCATCCCCAAAAACAGCCTGAACAGCTTGGCAAATCCGGTAAAAAAGCGTAACTTTACACTCTATAAATACGGACTAAAAACAATCAGAAAATGAAGACAGATGCAGAGCCGACCGATGACGAAAAGAAAGAGAAAACATTTGAATACCGAAGCTACGGAAAAGGGGAGCTTGCCATGTTGTACCTCCCCGACATACAACAACAGAGTGCGGTAGACCGTTTCAACAAATGGATAGCCGCCGCTCCGGGACTGAAAGAACGACTCATCGCCACCGGCATGAATCCCCGAAGCAGAAGCTATACCCCCGCACAAGTACGGCTAATCGTAGAAGTACTGCAAGAACCTTGAGTACGAGTACCGCAAGAACCCTGAGTACGACTACTGCAAGAACCTTGAGTACGACTACTGCAAGAACCCTGAGTACGAGTGCGCTTACGACTCAAACAGCTCCTTATCCGGCAGCCAGCAACTGGAGTCGAACGTCACACCTCCGACGCGCTGTTCTACGGGAACAGCCGGATCATGCGATTCCACGCACGGCAGGTACCGCCCGCTCACGGGATCATACGCGAAAGTCACCATCCCACCCATTCCGAGATGTTTGAACTTCACCTTATCCACATACACACGGGTCACCCCCACCCCCTTGTCACGTTCCACCACAATACCATAATCCGCCTTATTGAAGAAATCGGCAGAGCCGTTGATATCATACATCTCCACGCGCGGAGTAGTGTTCGTCACCGGGTTACGGTTCATCTTGCGCGGATGGGCGACAAGCACCACCAGGCAATTATGCTGCACCGCAAATTCCGTAATCATATTCAGGAAATTGGAAAGATACTGCGTCTCCGTCTGTCCCGGCTGCGGAGTGTGGTCAAGCCGGTTGAGCGGGTCGATCACCAGAATACGGCACCCCCGCCGCACCACCAGCTCGTGCGCCTTCGCAAGCACCCGCTCCGGCGTGGCGTTCCCCTTCAGAGAGATATGCGACACGTTATCGGTAAGAAACTCCTCCGACCGCATCAGCAGCCCTTCCGAAATGCCGCACCCCTTCTGGAAACGGTGTCCGGTCAGCTTCTCCACCAACTTTCGGATGTGATAGACAATCGGCGTATTCTCCGGACTGAAAAAAGCGATCTTCCACTGATGGCGCAGACAAAGCCGCAACACCAGCTCATCGAGCCACTCCGATTTTCCCGCACCCGGCACTCCCGTGAGGATGATAAGCCTCCCCCGTTCGTAAGTGCAGATCTTGTCCATTTCCTCCCAGCCGGTTTCCGCGCCCGGTCCGAAACCATTCTCAAAAAGAGCAAGCAGGTCGCTGTGCAGGTCGGTGGCCGTAAACACCCCTTCGAGCGGAACCTCCGCTGCCTGCTCGATGGCTACCCGCAGACTGGCAACCCCGTATTTGCACAGATGCTCGTTCGCATCCTTGCAGCCGGGCCCGTACGCCACCACACGGCAACGCTCGGCACCCAAACGGTTGATCAATTCGTCACGCAGTTGCAGTCCGGCTGAATCGGTATCGACGGCAATGATAACCTCCGTCAAATCCTCGAAATGCGTCTCCATGAAACGGTCGAGCCAGGACAAGTTCGAGTTGGCTCCGGCAGGGACGGAAATCACGCTCTTGAATCCGGCGGCAAGGGAAGAGGCGGCATCCAGTTCGCCTTCGTGGATGATGCAGGAAGTCTGTCCGAGCACGGAGTCGATGTTGTAGGGAATCAGTTCGGCACCCTGAACCATCTTGAAATGCTTCGCGTCCACACTACGGAATTTCGTGTTGACCAGTTGTCCGTCCTCGAAATAGTTGAAGCAGACGCAACGCTCCTTCTGACCGGATTGCGGCATGAATTCCTCCTGTTCCGTGATGCGCAGTCCGGCGATGACGCCCTGCGGGATGCAACGTGTCTCCACCAGCCAACGTTCTACAGATTCGGAAAGCGTAGTCCGTGCCGGATCGAACACCGGACGCTGGAAATGACGGGGAACGGCTGCCGCACGACGCTGGCGGGCAGCACGCTGTTCGGCTTTCTCACGCTCTTCCGCTTCGTCGGGGACGTAAAAGTCCGCCCCGCAATGATAACAGTGACAATGCCCCGTATCAACGTTGACACGCAGCGAACGGTCGCGTTTGTTGTGGCGCGTGGCCTGACATTTATTACAAACAGTTTTCACTACGCCGCTTGTCCTCCGACGGACATCGACATCGTAACTGGCAAAATTTCTCATAACTTGCTTTATTTTTAAATGAATAATTATATTTCCCACACACAGGGAAAGGAAGACAAACGCTTCGTGTAGAACACGGAGAGATTGATACTTTCAAATACGGGATGAACCGCTTTCGGACGTGGGATGAATGACGCTCAAGCGTGGGATGAATGACATTCAAGCGTGGGATGAACGGCACTCAGACGTGGGATGAATGGTGTTCAGACGTGGGATGAATGGTGTCCAGACGTAGGATGAACTAATGCCCCCATCTTTTGTGCGCATCATCCCACACCGCCGAGTTGTCGGGTCTTGGCGGTGCGCTGTCGGGAATAAGACGTCCCAGATACATCCGTTTTCCATCCACAACACTTTCAAAACGGCTCACATCCCTGCTCTCCCGCTCCTTGATTTCCCGCATCAACTCTTCGCGCAGCATACGGCAAGTAGGCGATCCGGCAGCGATATAATTGGAAAAATAGCGTTTCACGTCCTCAAAGAAGAGCAAGCCGCTCTCTTTTCCGTAGAGAAGGATATGCTTTTTGAACAGACCGATAATCTGCTGCTGATGGTCGATAAAAAGCCGTCCCAGACCGGAACGCTGCCCCGCCAGCTCCATATACAAGCGTGAGTCGGCAAGCCGGTCTACCAGCGTTTCCCAAGACAGCACCGGCTGCAACGGTTGCTGCCCCTCCTCATCCACCGCCCGAATCCTCATTCCCCTTCCAACAGGAACGGAAGAAGCAGTTCGGACTTCCGAAGTTTCCGAAGTCCCCGTAGCAGAAATCTTCTCCTCCGTTTCCGGAATAACCGTCATCTCCGAAGTCCTCGAAGTTCTCGAACTCTCCGAACTCCCCGAAGTTCTCGAACTCTCCGAAGCCCTCGAACTCCCCGAATTCCCCGTAGCAGCCGCAGCAGGAATCTCCGCCACAACCGTAACAGCGTCAGCAGCTCCTCCCGCGAGGGTATTGCTGCTGTTGTTTACAACAGGAGTAATACCTATCTTCTCCTCTTCTCTCCTCTCTTGGGTTTCGTTGGGTTTTCGCCCTTTGGTGGCGGGCGTTTCAGCGCATTTCGCACGCTTCTTCGGGCGCCCTCCTTTTTTACCGTTTTCGGTATCCATTCTCCACTTTTCCTCAAGCCTTTGCATCACCCGGTCGAGATACGGAGCCCGGAACGTCTGCCGCTCCTCGTCCACCTCAAAAAGATTATAATCATGGAGCACCTTTTCCAGCATATCCAACTCAAGGTCATGCCGCCGCGCGAACGCCCTCAACAGAAGCGGAGTGCACGACGCCTCATAATTATCTTTCGTGCGCAGGTGCAACAGCAACATCACATAAATGCCGAGCGCTTCCGCCGCATCCAGTTCCGACATCATACCGGCGATATTATCGTCATTCAGCAAATTTACTTCCAGATTAAAATACTGATCCTTCTTCATTATTCTTTCTATTTTAATAAATTATTCACGAAAATCATCCTTTTCGGACGAGCTAACTCAGTGAGCGCAAAGGTATTTTAAATGTTTCGGTTACACTTGTTGAAAAAAACAGAGGGCTATTACGATTCTTTTAACAACCTTTGCAGCAATATAATAACCATAAATAAAAATGTTTTTTAAATGAAAATGAAGTCAAATGTCATCCTGAATGACGACAAAGTAATCAAAGAGAGATTGAAATATTGTGTCCACATCACGTTAGGACGTTTTCTGAACATCCAGCGCACCGTATCGCCCCTGTCGCACGAGAAAGTGGCGGGACAGACCACCATCAATTCCAGCACGACATGGAACATGGAACAAGTCCGGAATTACAGCATATTATCGTACGCGCAAGTGATCTACACGCATTTCATAGCCTTGAAGTGCAATTTCTACGTCCTGCATCTCTCAAAGGCGATGATCAAAGCGATTCAAAACGGGCAGTGCGTCATCATCAAAACCGTAGATCCCGACGAACTGGACGATTACCTTCCCGGCGAAATCCTCCTCGAACAGCACCCCGACGCGGAAGAACTGGAGCGGAGGACAAAGGCGAGAGAGGCGTTACTGAGCAAATCCATGCACCTGCGGATAAGCAAAAGTCAAGAACAGGAAAAGGAAAATGAAAAGAAGAAAAAGGGAAAAGGAAAGAAAAAAGAACAGGAAAAGAAGAAAAAAGAGAAAGATAAAGGAAATAAGGGAAAAAAGAAATCGGAAAAACAGAGAAAGTTATCATAAGTTTACTACCTTTGTAGCACAAGAAGGATACAAAAGCAAGGACATGAACGATTGTGAAGAGACGAATGGCAAGGCAATAAAAGCGCTCATAGTATTCAGAGAAATAAGTGATACGGACAATCTGTTCGCTCCTATTCTATGCGATGCTATCCGCATGACGGGTATTGACGTACGATGTTCCAAAGAAGCATTTTGGGAATCAGACACGGCGTATGACATCATACACTTCCAATGGCCGGAAGAAGTAGTAGGCTGGAACTGCGACGACCCCGACGTGATACGCCGGCTCGAAGAGCGCATCCGTTTCTTCCGTTCGCGCGGGGCGCATTTCGTCTACACGCGGCACAATGTGCGCCCGCACTACGCAAACGACATCATCAGCCGCGCCTACGACATCATCGAGACGCAAAGCGACATCGTGGTACACATGGGACATTTCAGCGCGGATGACTTTGCCGCCAGATACCCCCAAAGCCGGAATGTCGTCATTCTCCACCATATCTATGAATATACCTATCAGGAGGACATCAGCGAGGCGCGCGCACGCCAATATCTCAATCTGCCGCAGAACGCGTTCATCGTCACCGCCTTCGGCAAATTCCGCAACCGGGAAGAGATACGCATGGTGCTCGGAGCATTCCATGCATGGAAACGGCCGCATAAACTGCTGCTCGCTCCCCGTCTCTACCCTTTCTCCAGACGCAACAGGTACGGCAAGAACTTCCTCAAGAGATGGCTCTCGCGCTTCGGCTACTACGTGGTCAGGCCCCTGCTCAACCGCTGGCTGCATCTGAGAGCCGGAGGCAACGACGACCTGGTGGACAGTTGCGACCTACCTTATTATATAGCAGCTTCGGACCTGGTAATGATTCCACGCAAAGATATCCTGAATTCCGGCAACATCCCCCTCGCCTTCCTCTACCACAAAGTGGTGGTGGGTCCGGACACGGGGAATAACGGCGAGCTGCTGGCCATCACCGGAAACCCCTCGTTCGACCCCGACGACCGGGAAGATATCGTCCACGCGCTCGAAACCGGCGCACGGTATGCCGCTTACGAACACGGGGAGGCAAACTACGACTACGCCATCGACAACATGAATATCAAAAAAACGGGACGCGAGTATGCACAAGTCTATAAAGACGCGATAAATGGCAGGTAATCTCAAAAGTCAGCTGTTCTCCGGAGTATTCTACACGGCGCTCGCCAAATACAGCGGTGTAGTCATCTCGCTTGTGGTGGCGGGTGTACTGGCACGCCTGCTCTCGCCGGACGACTTCGGCATTGTGGCGATAGCCACCGTAATCATCGCCTTCTTCAACCTGTTCACGGACATGGGTGTATCCCCCGCCATCGTGCAGCACAAGACGCTGACACGGGAGGAATTGTCGGATATTTTCTCGTTCACCGTGTGGACCGGCATAGGCATAAGCGCCCTCTTCTTCGCCGCGTCATGGCTGATAGCCGGTTATTACAACAGCGACATCCTGCGGACACTGTGCCAGCTGCTGTCCGTCAACCTGTTTTTCGCTTCCGCCACCATCGTGCCGGGGGCTTTGTTCTACCGCAACAAGGAGTTCAAGTTCATTGCCGTGCGGAGCTTCGTCATTCAGATTTCGGCAGGGGCGGCAGCCGTCACCGCAGCACTCTGCGGAGCGGGACTGTATGCGCTGATTATCAACCCGATCGTATCCGGCATACTGATATTCGCCATCTCCTACCAACGCTATCCGCAACGCCTGCGCCTCACGCTGGGGCTGACGGTGCTGCGCAAGATATTCTCCTATTCCGCCTACCAGTTCCTGTTCAATGTCATCAACTATTTCAGCCGCAACCTTGACAAGCTGCTGATCGGCAAATACATGGGAATGTCCGACTTGGGATACTACGAAAAATCTTACCGTCTGATGATGCTTCCCCTGCAGAACATCACACAAGTGATCACCCCCGTGATGCACCCGATATTCAGCGATTTTCAAGACGACAAAAGGAAGCTCGCCACCTCCTACGAACGGATCCTGCGCTTTCTCGCCTTCATCGGACTGCCGCTCAGCGTGCTGCTCTTTTTCACGGCGGAGGAAGTGACGCTGATCATCTTCGGCGACCAATGGCTGCCGTCCGTACCCGTTTTCCGGATTCTGTCACTGTCCGTAGGGATTCAGATCATACTGTCTTCTTCCGGCTCCATCTTCCAGGCGGCGGGCGACACGAAGAGCCTGTTCGTGTGCGGACTGTTCTCGTCCGCGCTCAACGTGGCGGGCATGCTGCTCGGAATCTTCTATTTCGGCACGCTGACGGCAGTGGCAAGCTGCATCGCCGTCACGTTCACCGTCAACTTCGCGCAATGCTACTGGCAGATGTACCGGGTGACTTTCCGGCGAAGCGTCCTGCCGTTCGTCCGTCAGCTCCTTTCTCCGCTGGCGGTAAGCCTGCTGATGGCGGTCATTCTCCTGCCGATACAGTACGCAACGGAAGGAATTAATATTTTTCTTACAATAATTGTAAAAAGTATAGTAAGTTTTACTATCTTTGGGGGATATATACAAGTTACGCGGGAGTACGACCTCTTTGGGAAAATACGAAGCATGGCGGGAAAAAGAAAATAAATGAACGGAATAGACAACATACATCAAGACAAAGAGCACGCATGAAAGCCTTATTTCTGATATTTCACGGTTTCGACAAAGCAAACGGAATCAGCAAGAAGATACATTACCAAGTAAAGGCCCTCAAGAAGTGCGGCGCGGATGTTCGCTTGTGTTACTACGACACCACGCCCTTCGGCAACCGGAGGCTGATGATCGGCGACGAGGTGATGGCCGATTTCGGCAAAGGGACGATGGCGAAGTTGCTGAAACGTGTCTACTACTCGCCTATCGTGAAGTATGCGCAGCGGGAGAAGATCGACTTTGTGTACATCCGTTCCTATCACAACGCCAACCCTTTCACGCTGCGGCTGGTGGAACGCCTGAAAAAGACGGGGGCGAAAGTGGCGGTGGAGATACCGACATATCCTTACGATCAGGAGTACATCTCATGGTCTATGAGGGCTTCGCTCGCTGTGGACCGCTGTTTCCGCCACCGGATGGCGAAGCTGCTGGACGGCATCGTGACTTTCTCCAACGCGGAAACGATTTTCGGAGGCAGGACGATCCGGATTTCCAACGGGATCGATTTCGACGCTACCCCGATGCGGAGCGGACAGAACGACACTTCGCACGAGCTGCACCTGATCGGTGTGGCGGAGGTGCACTATTGGCACGGGTTCGACCGCCTGGTACGGGGCCTCGCGGAGTATTACCGGACGAATCCGGAATATAAGGTTTATTTCCATATCGTAGGTCCGCTGTCGGGCGAACGGGAACGGGAGGAGATTCTTCCCGTGATACGCGACCATCATCTGGAGGAGTACGTGATTCTGCACGGACCCCTGCACGGAGAGGAACTCGATGAGCAGTTTGAACGCGCGGACTTTGCCATCGGCAGTCTGGGACGCCACCGGAGCGGTATCACGGAAATCAAGACACTGAAAAACCGGGAGTACGCGGCACGCGGGTTTGCCTTCACTTACTCGGAGACGGATGCGGATTTTGACGCTATGCCGTATGTGTGGAAGGTGCCTGCGGACGAGTCGGCGGTGGACGTCCCGAAGCTGATTGCGTTTCAACGGTCGTTGAAGGCTTCGCCGGTTGAGATCCGGGAGTCGGTCCGCCCGCTGTCATGGAAAGCACAGATGCAAAAGGTGATTGAGGAGGTAGGACTTAAAAAAACAACTGATGAATAAACAATTAAGAATAGCCTACTGCATTCCTTCGCTTTATTATCCCAGCGGTATGGAACGGGCACTGACTCTGAAAGCGAATTACTTTGCAGAGCATTTCGGCTATGACATACATATTATCCTGACGGACGGAAAAGGGAAAGAGCCTTACTATCCGCTGCATCCGTCCATCACGCTTCATCAACTCAGTATCAATTACGACGAAATGTACGGGCGTTCATTGCTGAAACGTATTTCGGGATATTCGAAGAAACAGCGGCTTTACAAGAAGCGGCTGAACGAGTGCCTTTGCGAAATCCGTCCGGATATCACGGTGTCTCTGCTGCGGCGTGAGATCAACTTCATCTGCGATATGAAGGACGGCAGTGTCAAGCTGGGAGAAATCCATTTCAACAAGTCCAACTACCGCGAGTTCACCGACAACCGCCTTCCCGGATTCGTGCAGCGGATGGTGAAGCAGTATTGGATGCGGCAACTGATCCGGCAACTGCGGAAAGTGCGCTATTTCGTCGTGCTGAGCAACGAGGACGCAGCCGAATGGACGGAACTGGACAACGTGAAGGTGATTCACAACCCGCTTCCTTTCCTCCCCGACCAACAGTCGGACGGCACGCAAAAACAGGTGATTGCCGTAGGAAGGTATATGCCGCAGAAAGGATTCGACCGCCTCGTGAGTGCCTGGCGCATCGTCAGCCGGAAACATCCGGACTGGACGCTGTCGATCTACGGGGACGGTATGCGCGAGCAACTCCAACGGCAGGTGGATGAGGAAGGGGTGGCTTCGAGTTGCCTGCTCAAACACACGGTGCAGAATATCGTGGATAAGTATTGTGAGAGTTCTGTCTTTGTCCTGTCCTCGCGCTATGAGGGGTTCGGAATGGTCATCATCGAGGCTATGGCGTGCGGGGTGCCCCCCGTTTCGTTCACGTGCCCGTGCGGACCGAGAGACATTATCGCAGACGGCCGCGACGGGTTGCTGGTGGAGAACGGTGACATCGAGGGACTGGCGGAGAAGATCTGTTATCTGATTGAGCATGAGGACCTGCGCAGGAAGATGGGACGGCAGGCACGGGTGGATGTGGAACGTTTCAGGATCGAGCATATCGCGGAGCAATGGAAAGAGTTGTTCGAGGAGGCTTTGGAAAAATAAACAGATAAGCGGTACGATAAATAAATCAGGAAGTGAGTTATGGGAGTTTGGTATAAGAAATATTTGCAGGTGTACGAGAGACCGTTTGCGGAAGCTCCCCAAGCAGTGGTGGAGGAAGTGAGGCAGAAGATCGCCGGGCTTCAGAGCGAGAATCCGGTGGTTACCGTCTCGCTGATAGGCTACAACGAGGAAAAACATCTGCTGGCTTGTCTGTGGTCGCTGAGCGAGATGCAGTGCAAGTATCCCGTAGAGATCATCGGGGTGGATAATGAATCGAAGGACCGCACGGCGGAGATTTTTCAGGCGTGCGGCGTACCTTATTATACGGAGACGCAGCATAGTTGCGGTTTTGCCCGCCTTTGCGGGCTGAACCACGCACGGGGGAAGTATCACATCAACATTGATTCGGACACGATGTACCCGCCCAAGTATGTGGAGACGATGGTGGATGCGCTGGAGCGTCCGGGCGTTGTCGGGGTAAGCTCGCTATGGAGCTATATTCCGGACGAGGAGCATTCCCGGTGGGGACTGAAGCTGTATGAGGCTACCCGAGATTTGCATCTGTGGCTGCAATCGTTCAAGCGTCCGGAGCTAAGTGTGCGGGGGCTGGTGTTCGCTTACCGCACGGATTTGGCACGGAAAACGGGCATCCGCACAGACATCATCCGGGGCGAGGACGGGTATCTGGCGCTGCAACTGAAACAGTTCGGGAAAATCGCTTTTGTGAGAAAACGCCGCGCGCGTGCCGTCACGGGGTATGGCACGGTGGGAGCCGACGGATCGCTGTTCAACAGTTTCAAGGTTCGTGTGGCCAACGGGCTGAGGGGGCTCGGAGGACTGTTCACCAAGAAGAAGGAATATAAGGATGAGGAGAGCAATCTCGTGAAAAAGAAGAACTGAAAGCACGTATTAATTAAAGAAGCCTGTATGGAGTATATAATATGAACAAGAAAACCGGAACTTTATTGAGGCAACTGGCATTCCCCATGCTGCTGATGCTGTTGTGCTATATCAATCTTCAATATATGCACTACACGGTTCTTATGGACAAGTATTCCCTTACCACGTTCTCATACGTGGAGAATATTTTCCATACGCTTGCCGACGTATGCCTGTTTTTCTTCCTCCCACTTTTCCTGATCAAAAAGAAGACATATCTTTTCTTTATTCCCTATGCCCTCATCACGCTTCTTACTATTGTCAACGTGCTGTACAGCAGATTCTTCTATACGTATATGCCACCTGTATTGTATGGCGAGGTCAATAATCTGGGAGGGATTTCTGCCAGCGTGCTGTCTATGTTCAGGTGGAGCGACATTACGATAGTGATAACGGCCGTAGCGGGCATATTGTTTTACAAGGCTTATCATGTCGGCTACTACGGCATTGCAGACAAGGTACGGAGAATCGTCTCCGCCTGCATACTGGGAACTGCCGTCCTCATCATCGGGGTGCTGGTGAGTATTGCCACTATACATTGGTCGTCATTGAAATATAAGTATATACACCCATTCAAGAACAGCCCGACAGAGTGTATCTTCAAGTTCGGCATTCTGTATGGAACCGCTATGCAGTTTATCTCCAACAACAAGCAGGATTATGATCCGAAAGACTTTGCCAGACTCGAGCCTCTTTTTAATGCAGCCGGATACTGCACCGGACAACCGAAGAAAAATATCATCTTCATCCTGGTGGAGTCGTTTCTGGCATTTCCCACAAGCATGAGCATAGGCGGTGTGGAGATCACCCCTACCCTCAACAGACTGGTGAGAGAGGGGGCATATTACAATAAGAATATGACCTCACTGATCCAGCTGGGCGAATCCAGTGACGGGCAGTTCACCTATTTGAACGGACTCTTACCCAAAAAGAGAGGGGTAACTGTTTATGATTATTTTGATAATACGTTTGAGTCTATCCCCAAATTACTGAAAAGAAAGAGTCCGGAAACAGAGTGCCGGATGGTGATTCCTACGTCGTCGAAAATGTGGAGGCAGGACGGGATATGTATACGGTATGGATTTGACAGACTCTATTCGAGAAAGGAATATGCGCTGAAGGAATGTGATGACAGTTGGCTGAATGACAAGCTGCTCTTCGAGTATGCGGCAAGCATCGACAAAACGGGCAAGCAGCCTTTCTTCTCGATGATCCTCACTTCGTCTACGCACTCGCCTTACAAGAAGATGTTCGAGGAATATGCCATTCCTTTTCCGGAATCGTACTCCGATGAATTGAAAGTGTATTTGTCTGATATACATTATATGGATAAGTATTTGGGCAAGTACATTGATTTCTTGAAGGCAAACCATCTCTATGACAATTCGCTGATTATAATTGCCAGCGACCATTCAATTTCCAACGACTGGCTAAAATTGAAGGAGGAAGATAGTGCTTATTCAAAAATTCCGTTGTATATTGTGAACGCTCCGCAGAAAATCAACCAAAGAAGCGATCTGGCTATCTCACAAGCCGACCTGTTTCCCACGATTCTGGATTTGGCGGGCATTGACTCGCAATGGAGGGGTGTAGGCAACAGCCTGCTTCGTCCCGACTCGGTGATGGATAGCGAAAGAGAAAAACTGAGGGTCCTGCATAGGGAGGAGATCTCTGATATTATATTGGATAGTGACTATTTTAAAATAAAATAACGCATAACTATGAACGACGACACACCTGCTCTTTGTCTCGAAATTCTTTTCTGGTTTGCCCTGTTCGTTGTGTTCTACACGTATCTGGGCTACGGAATCCTGCTTTACATCCTTGTCAAGCTGAAAGAGTTTTTCGTGAAACCGGTGAGACACCCGCTCCCGGCAACGGAGGGGGAACTGCCGGAGGTGACGCTGTTTATCACGGCTTTCAACGAAGAGGAGGTGGTGGACGAGAAGATGGAGAACTGCCTTGAACTGGACTATCCTGCGGATAAGCTGCACATCGTCTGGGTGACGGACGGCAGCAATGACGGGACGAACGAACGCTTGCAGACACGCTGGCAGGGAAAGGCGACGGTGCATTTCCAACCGCTCCGGCAAGGCAAGACGGCTGCGATGACACGCGGAATGACGCTTGTAGACACACCGCTCGTTGTCTTCACGGACGCCAATACGATGGTGAACCGGGAAGCGATACGGGAGATTGTACTCGCTTTTCAGGATCCGAAAGTGGGATGCGTGGCGGGAGAAAAACGGATTGCCGTGCAGACGAAGGACGGGGCTGCCGCCGGTGGCGAAGGGATTTACTGGAAGTATGAGTCGACGCTGAAAGCGTTGGACGCACGGCTATATTCGGCGGTGGGGGCTGCGGGTGAACTGTTTGCCGTACGCCGCGAACTGTTCGAGGCGATGGAACCGGACACATTGCTCGACGACTTCATCCTATCGCTGCGCATCACGATGAAGGGGTACACGATTGCTTACCGCACCAATGCCTACGCCATCGAAAGCGGTTCGGCGGATATGAGGGAGGAGGAAAAAAGAAAGGTGCGCATCGCTGCGGGAGGATTGCAGTCTATCTGGCGGCTGCGCCCATTGCTGAACCCGTTCCGCTACGGGGTGCTCAGCTTTCAATATACGTCGCACCGGGTGTTGAGGTGGTCGGTCACTCCGTTCCTGCTGTTCGCACTCCTGCCGCTGAACGTGGCGATTCTGCTGTCGGGCGGTCCGACGGTATTCTACGGGGTGCTGCTTGGGATGCAGCTCCTCTTCTACGGGTTGGGATATTGGGGCTATTATCTGTCTGCCAGGCAGATTAAGAACAAGATACTCTTCATCCCTTATTATTTTCTTTTTATGAATATCAATGTGTTGAAAGGGATCCGTTATCTGAAGAAGAAAAAAGGAAACGGAGCGTGGGAAAAAGCGAAACGGTCGGAGAAGTAAAAACAATTTGAGATATCTTTTGTTATCTTATAAAAAAATCATACATGGACAGAACATTACACAATGCAAACAATGCACAAAGAATTCTAGAACTGACGGCAGACACAATGTTGCTGATAGACAGGAATGGTATCTGCGTGGATATCGATTCTCATTGCGATTTATGGTTTCTGCAGGAAGAAGTTCTTTTAGGGAAGGATATCTTCGAACTTTTGCCAGAGCGGACAAGGGATAAGGTAATGCCGGTGTTCGAGACGGTGATCGGGGAACAGCGGAGTGTCAGCAAAAACTTCAAGCTGGAGCTGAAGGATGAGACATTCTATTTCAAGTGTCTCATGTATCCGTATAACGACATGGTGCTTTGCCAATATCGGGATATCACGCAAAGAAGTAA
Source organism: Bacteroides sp. NSJ-39 (assembly GCF_014287315.1). Taxonomy (NCBI): domain Bacteria; kingdom Pseudomonadati; phylum Bacteroidota; class Bacteroidia; order Bacteroidales; family Bacteroidaceae; genus Bacteroides; species Bacteroides sp. NSJ-39. Next base: position 539,872 of record NZ_JACOOB010000001.1, read on the forward strand.
CGTGAAACGCCAGTTGGAGCAGGCAAACCGCACGTTGCGCGAGATTCAGAAGGTGGCACAAATCGGACATTGGACGTATAATACGACGGAAAATGTGTTCCATTATACAGGATACACGGGAGTATTGTGCAAGGAGGATGTGCAGCATATCTCTTTCGATATGTACAAGCAGTTAATAATGGAGGAGGATCACCCGGCTTTCGAGAATTGGTGCGAAAAGAATGTGTCGGAATTCAATCAGGAAAGTATCAGTTACCGGATCCGGCTGGACGGGGATATTTTCTATGTGCGTATCCAGACTTATCTGCGGGAGGAATTGCCCGACGGCAGTTGCAATATAGAAGGGTATATCCAGAATATCACTGTTCTCCAACACCGGAGGAATGATATCAATACACTGACTCATGCCATTAATAATGCGAAAGAGAGTATCTTTGCCGCCAAACCCGACGGTACGGTGATCTTTGCCAACCGACGTTTTCTGTACAATCACGGTCTGGTGGATAATACGGACATCAGCCGACTGAAAATCTATAATATCGTTGCAGATATGCCGACCGAAGAGGCTTGGCAGAAACGGTGCAGGAATGCGGTGCAGAACGGCAGCAATACGTTTATCGCGCATCATCCCTCCAGAATTCATAAGGATATTCTGGCTTACGAATGTACGATGTACAACGTTATCAGTGATTCCGGTGAAGAGAGCTTCTGGTCGTTCGCTCATGACATTTCGGAAAGAATGAGGTATGAGGCGCAGATCAAACGGCTCAACCGGATTATGGATACGACGATCAATAATCTCCCCGCAGGGATTGTGGTGAAAGAGATTAACAATGATTTCAAATATGTATATCGAAACCGAGAATCGTACAACCGCGATCATTTCAGTGATAATCCGGTGGGTAAGAATGACTATGACTTCTATCCGCCGATTGTAGCGGAAAAGAAGAGGCAGGAGGATATTGAGGTAGCTGCTACCGGAAAAGGACTGCATTGGATCGCTGAGGGAAAGGACAGGAACGGGAATCTGATTATTCTTGACAAACGGAAGATTAAGGTGGATGGTGACGAGTTGTCCTCTCCTATCATCGTCAGCATTGAGTGGGATATCACGGAGCTGGAGATGATAAAGCGGGAACTCCAGCTGTCGAAGGAGAAAGCGGAGATGTCCGACAATCTGAAATCGGCTTTCCTCGCCAATATGAGTCATGAGATCCGCACACCGCTGAACGCGATTGTCGGTTTTTCACATCTGATAACTGAAAGTGATGACGCGGAAGAACGGAAAACGTATTATCAGATTGTGGAAGCCAACAACGAGCGTCTGTTGCAACTGATTAACGAGATTCTCGATCTTTCGAAGATTGAGTCGGGAACGATTGAGTTTTCATTTGGACTTACGAGTCTGCATAATTTGTGTCAGGAGATACATGATGCGCATATATTCCGCACACCGGAGGGTGTGCAACTTGTCTATGAGCCTTCGGACGAAAGCCTGCGGATAGAGACGGACAAGAACCGTGTGTTCCAGGTGATTTCGAACCTGATCGGGAATGCGGTAAAGTTTACGAAGGAAGGTAGTATCAAGTACGGTTATGAGTTGGTGGATGGTCAGATCGTATTTCATGTAACGGATACGGGCACGGGAATCGAACCGGAAAAGGTGGGACGTGTGTTCGAGCGTTTTGCCAAATTGAATAATCATGCTCAAGGGACGGGACTGGGATTGTCTATCTGCAAGTCTATCGTGGAACGGCTCGGCGGACAGATTTCCGTCAGTTCAATAGTGGGCGTGGGCACAACGTTTACGTTTACTTTGCCGTACAGCACACAGGAAACGCCCAAAGAGGTCGATTCGGAGATGAAGACAGTGCTCTACAAAGAGGAGGTGCCGCAGAGTGGAAACGGCATATCCGCGAATGAAGGAACGGGAAAGGAAAAGATACATATGACGAAACAGATCTGTATCCTGATTGCCGAAGATACGGACAGTAACTATGATTTACTGAACGCTATTCTAGGCAAGCAGTATCGTCTCGTCCGTGCTAACGATGGTATGGAAGCGGTTCTCTTGTACGATGAGGTGAAGCCGGATCTGGTCTTGATGGATATCAAAATGCCGAATCTGGATGGACTGGAGGCTACCAAGATTATTCGCGAACTGTCTGCTACGGTCCCTATTATCGCTCAGAGTGCTTTTGCCTATGAGCATGATGTGAAAGCCGCGATGGAAGCGGGTTGCAATGACTTCATAGCGAAACCGATAGCTCAGTCGAAACTGAAAGAGGTAATCAATAAGTGGCTGACGACGGAATGACTGTAAATGGTTGACGACGGAATGGCTACGAATGGCTGACGACAGAGCGGCTGTGCCCGAATCAGAATATTGTGTGAGGATAAAGTAAGATTATTAAGATTATTATGAAAGCCTTTTATAGACTGTTCTACTATTTTTCTATCCTGCTGACAGGTGTTTTGGCAGGCGTTACCCTAGTGGGTGCTTTTGCCGGAAACACTGCACCGGAGAGTTTCAAACTTATCCCTTTTATCGGTCTAGGGTTGCCTGTACTTTTATTGGCTAATCTGGCTTTTGCCATTTATTGGACGGTCCGCTGGCGGTGTTGGGTTTTCCTTTCTCTCATTGCTTTATTCGGTAATTGGGGGTATATAAGTTGCGTCCTTCAGTTTCCTCTTTTCAGCCCGGCTTCGGAGCCGATAGCCAAGCTGGGAACCTATACACCCGGAATATTGACCGTAGCGACTTACAATGTGGATGCTTTCAACCACGAACACATGGGGTATTCCTGCAAAGGTATTGCTACTCAAATGCAGAATCTGCAAGCGGATATCCTCTGCTTGCAGGAGGTCGGTATCAATTCCTCATTTAACATTGACAGTGTATGTGCCGCTTTTTCTAACTGGCCGTATCAGTATGTTCCTTCCGCTCCCGAAGGAAAGGAGCTTTTGCAACTGGCTGTTTTCAGCCGTTATCCTATCAGGGAACAGAGTCTTATCACCTATCCTGACTCTAAGAATTGCAGCCTGTGGTGTGACATCGAAATACCCGGTCGCACGATCCGCCTGTTTAATAATCATCTGCAAACAACGGAAGTGACCCGTAACAAAAGAGAACTGGAAAAAGAGCTTTACAAGGAGGATACCCAAAAAGCGGAACGTGCCGCTCTGACTCTGATAGACGGTCTGCACGAGAACTTCCGGAAACGTGCCGGACAAGCTGATGTCCTCAAACAACTGATAGCCGACTCCCCTCATCCTACCCTCGTTTGCGGTGACTTCAACTCTCTACCGTCTTCTTATGTCTATCACACCATAAAAGGTGACAAGAAAGGTGATAAGAAAGGTGACAAAAAAGGTAACAAACTGCAAGATGGCTTCCAGACAAGCGGACATGGCTATATGTATACTTTCAAATTTTTCAAGCATTTACTAAGAATCGACTATGTCCTCCACTCTCCGGAACTGAAAAGTACGGATTACTTTTCACCGGACTGGAGTTATAGCGATCATAATCCGGTGGTGATGAGGATGAAGCTATAAAAAAAAGAAAGCCGAACAACTGCAAAATTGTCCGGCTTACTTTTATATAGAAATTCTTCTGTTTATTCTAGAATGTAAATTTGACTCCTAATTGCATCTGCCATGCACTACCTGTAGAAGCTGTATAATCCCATTTAGAATTTTTTTGGAACGCTTCACGAGAAGATGCATTCATCTGATATGTTAGAGGTTCTCCTACTTTACTTGCTGTTTTCAGTAATCTTACATTATCGTAACTTTGTAAACCACAAGAACGATAAGCACCCCATTTTGAATTTAACAAATTGCCAATATTTAACATATCAAGACTTACTTGAATACCATATTTGCGATTACCAATCTTTGCATAAAAATCTTGAGCGATCTTCATGTCAAAACGATGGATCCACGGTTCTAAAGAAGAGGCACGTTCTACATACTGCCCTTTACGTTCTGACAAATAAGAGTCACTATTTACATAATTCCAAAAGTCCTCTTGTTGCTCCTCTGCTGTATAAGTTACATTATTTTGCTTATCTTTAATATCCACAAATGTCATTTCATCCTTAGAAGCAGGTACATACATCAAATCAGAATAGTTTCCATCACCATTTATATCATTATAATACGTATAAGAAAAACGTCCTTGTTGGTAACCGGTATAGAATAAAGATACGGTCGTTTTCATATTTGCATAAGCAATTTCATAAGACGCATTAGCAATCAAACGATGTGGAGTAGAAAATAAGGAATAAGAAACACCTGGATCATTCAATGAATTAACTGCAACATTATTCTGCCATACTGAAGCCGCCGATGAACCTGGATTTGCTGTCATATCTTTAGCCATTGTATAAGTGTACCCAAATGAACCTGTAAAACCAAAATCAAATTTCTTCGTTAGTACTGCATTAAAAGAATACTGATAACCTTTTTCATCTCCATTGGTCAATTGTATGACTGTTTTAGTTGTAGGATTGTCATAATAATTGTCTTTAGTCCAATATACACGTCCTGGTTGTTCATTATAGGTTCCAGAAGGAGCCTTTTCATTTATATTCTTCTGAACAACATTATAAACATCACGCGTATACATAATACCTACAGAGGCCATAAATCCATAAGGTAATTGGAACTCCGCATTCACATTACTACGCCAAACCTGAGGCATTTTAAAATCTGGATCTACATAAGCAATGGTTCCCGGAACATCATTTCCTGGAGTCGATGGAAACATATCAGGATTTTGGCTAAGAGTTTCTTTATAATTTGGATTAAAAGCAAAGTTTGCCGGCAATTCCAAAGTTGAGAATTCAACCATATTTTGCATCTGTCCTGCATTAGTTGGCTGATTAGTGAACCAGACAAATGGCAATAGACCCGTAAATAGACCTGTACCTCCAGTTAATACAATAGAACGATCACCCTTAACATCCCAATTAAAGCCTAAACGAGGAGAAAGTAACAATTTGCTTTTCGGCCATTTAGAAACATCCACATTTATCCCATTAAATGACTGTTTCTTGATAGCAGCATTTCCCGACAAATCATCAAAATATAACGGCAAATCAAAACGCAATCCATACGTCAATTTAAAATTAGGTGTAATAGAATATTCATCTTGTGCATAGGCTCCTAACATACCAAATGTCAATTCAGCTCCTGGAGCATCTTTTCCATTATACCCATACGTAATACCATATAATGATGGTGCCTTTCCTGTCATAAAATCATCCATAGAGGCATAACGGTAATACCCATAAGGAGCACGTAAATATGAATTCATGAAATACTGTCTTTCAAATGTAGCACCGGCAGTTATCAAATGGTTTCCTTTATTAATAGTTACATTGTTAGTAACACTAAATACATTATTCTCGACATCATTAAAAGGAGTAAACAATTCTGTACCTAATGTCATATATTGTTTACCATCTTTATAAATATCAACCATTGGAAATGCATCCCCCTTAGCTGTACGAGAATCACGAATATGGGTATAAGTTACCAATAATTTATTTTGCACTGAAGAGGAAAAATTACTATTCAATTCACCAGAAAGAGACGTTACAATATTTCTAAAACCATAATTAGAATTTCCAAATGCAAAAGCATCTACCCCGTAACGATTGGAATTCGTCTTAGTCAACACAGAAGAAGTCGAACTAATACTAGCATCATTCTCTGATTTTACCGTATTAAAACGTAAGGACAATTTATGTTTTTTATTGATATTCCAATCCAAACGAGCCATAATTTTCCAGTTCTTGCTCTCGAAATCATCAAATTTATCATAACTTCCAGGATCATATCCATATTTATCCTTTACAAAATTACTTATTGTCTCCAAATCCTTTATCCAAGTTCTAGAAATATGATTTTGATTATCCCCATTTCCACCTTCCTCTTGACTGGGAGTCCACAAAATACCAGGGCTATTGCTATTTTCCAATTCTCCATTTACAAAAAAGAACAATTTATTTTTTATTATCGGAGCTCCCAAAGTAAATCCATACAAACTAGATCTATAACTTTCTACATTAGGAACGTCAACATCGTTAATAGATTTTCCTATAAAGTTCTTTGGTTTCTGATATGTATAGACTGTTCCTTTCAATTCATTGGTACCACTCTTGGTTACAGCATTAATAGAAGCTCCCGTAAAATTAGAATACGTAACACTATAAGGAGAAACATTGACGCTAATTTCATCAATTGCATCAAGTGAAATGGGTTGTGCATCCCCACCTGGCAAGTTATTAGTACTTAAACCAAAATTGTTATTCAACGCTGCACCATCCACTGTTATTGTATTATAACGTCCATCACGTCCAGCAAAAGAATTACTGCCACCCGCATAAGGAGAAAGTTTAGTAAAGTCGGTAATACTACGATTAATAGTAGGCAATGTCGTTAATTGACGCTCACTCACATTCGTCACAGTCCCCATCTTTTCCACAGTTTTCTGTGCTGTCACAATAACTTCATCCAGTAACTCAGAACTTTCTTTTAAAACAACATTTAAAGTGTATACTTCTCCTAATGATAGATTTACACCTTTATAAATAGCAGTCTGATAACCAACATAAGATACTTCTACTTTATAAGGACCACCTGTACGCATACCTTGTAAACTAAATTGTCCACTAACGTTAGTCACAGTACCGTAACGAGTACCCGATGGTTCATGAATCGCAATCACTGTCGCTCCAATGATAGGCTCATCTTGCGCTGTAACTTTACCACTCATGCTGGAAGTCGTAACTTGTGCATTTACTGTAGCAATAAGCATCAGCATCGCTACTACTAAAAAAGATCGCATTCTCTTTTGCATAATGTAATTGATTAGTTAATACTAATTGTTTGATCTTAAAACTGCGGCAAATATAATTAATATTATTTAGAACTACGTTACGATTATACTACAAAATTTTAAGAGAGATAAACATTTTATTGCGTTATAAAACAATAAAGGCTCTACAAGCATTGTAGAGCCTTTTATTTTGAAACTGAAAGTATTAGAATTATTTCAGTCTATTACTTTCTCTAGTCAGTCATTAACTTTCTGTAACGAACACGCTTGGGTTCTTCATTGCCTAAACGTTTCAATTTATTTTCCTCGTATTCGGAATAAGAACCCTCAAAGTAGAATACATTGGAATCGCCTTCGAAAGCAAGGATGTGCGTACAGATACGGTCGAGGAACCAGCGGTCGTGGGAAATAACAACCGCACAACCGGCGAAATCTTCCAATCCCTCTTCTAATGCCCGCAATGTATTCACGTCGATGTCATTGGTAGGTTCGTCGAGCAACAGCACGTTCCCTTCTTCCTTCAGTGCCATCGCCAAGTGCAGACGGTTCCTTTCACCACCGGACAATACTCCGCAAAGTTTTTCCTGATCGGCTCCGGAGAAATTGAAACGTGAAAGATATGCACGCGCATTCACATCACGTCCACCCATACGAAGCAATTCATTGCCACCCGAAATAACCTGATAGACACTCTTATTCGGATCAATATCCTTATGTTGCTGGTCGACGTACGCCACCTTTACAGTCTCTCCTACTTCAAATTCGCCTTTGTCTACCGATTCCAGCCCCATGATCAGGCGGAACAGCGTTGTTTTTCCTGCACCGTTAGGGCCAATCACACCGACAATACCGTTAGGAGGCAGCATAAAGTTCAAATCGTCAAACAACAGTTTGTCTCCGTATGCCTTTGCCACGTGCTTGGCTTCAATGACTTTGTTGCCCAAACGAGGACCGTTAGGAATGAAGATTTCAAGTTTTTCTTCCTTCTCTTTCACATCCTCATTCAAGAGTTTGTCGTAAGAGTTAAGACGTGCCTTACCCTTTGCCTGACGGGCTTTAGGAGCCATACGCACCCATTCCAACTCACGCTCCAAGGTCTTACGGCGTTTGCTGGCTGTCTTCTCCTCCATTTCCATACGTTTGGTCTTTTGTTCCAACCAGGAAGAGTAGTTACCTTTCCAGGGAATGCCTTCACCACGATCCAGTTCGAGAATCCATCCGGCAACATGGTCGAGGAAATAACGGTCGTGCGTCACTGCAATAACTGTTCCCTCATACTGTTGGAGATGTTGTTCCAACCAGTCGATAGACTCTGCGTCCAAGTGGTTGGTAGGCTCGTCAAGCAACAGAATATCAGGTTTTTGCAACAACAAGCGGCAGAGGGCGACACGACGACGCTCTCCTCCGGAGAGATTTGCCACCGGCTGATCTTCGGGCGGACAGCGAAGGGCGTCCATCGCACGCTCCAGTTTGCTATCCAGATTCCATGCGTCTGTCGCATCAATGATATCCTGCAACTCTCCTTGACGGGTGAAAAGAGCATCCATCTTATCCTGATCCTCATAGTATTCAGGCAGAGCGAATTTCTGGTTGATTTCTTCGTATTCCGTAAGTGCGTCCACAATGGGTTGAACGCCTTCCATTACTACTTCTTTTACCGTTTTTGTGTTGTCCAAATAGGGTTCCTGCGCCAGATAACCCACAGAATATCCCGGCGAGAATACAACTTCTCCCTGATAGGATTTCTCCAAACCTGCAATAATCTTCAACAAGGTAGATTTACCGGAGCCGTTCAGACCGATTATACCGATCTTAGCTCCATAGAAGAATGACAGGTAGATGTCCTTCAACACATTCTTATTGGGCTGGAAAGCTTTGCTTACTCCAACCATCGAGAAGATAATTTTTTTATCGTCAGCAGCCATATATTAATAATGTATATTGTTGATAATGGCACAAAGATAAGAAAAATGTTTGAAATCTTTTGGAGTTATAAAAAAATGTTCTACCTTTGCACCCGCATTCGAAAGAAAGCAAACAAGGATTGATTCGCTAGCTCAGCAGGTAGAGCACAACACTTTTAATGTTGGGGTCCTGGGTTCGAGCCCCAGGCGGATCACAGAAACGCTGGACAGAAATGAACAGTAAATGTACAACTCCTACAATATCAAGGTATTGTAGGAGTTTTTCTTTGTATAATGTCTGTGACCTAAGACACGAAAAGGTCACAAAAAGACACACTTTCGTGACCAATTCGTGACCTGTCCACCCTCTAAGATTTTAGGTCACGGAATGTCCAAAATTGACGGTTTGTTGTCTTGATTTGTCCGTACTGCAAATATCTCATTTTCAGTTCATCAATTTAAGTTTGTAACTAAAAAAAGAGATTATGAGAAGTACTTTTAAGCTACTCTATTTCGTCAAACGAAATGCAGTAAAGAAGAACGGCAACGCACCGATTATCGCACGTATCACTATTGACCAAGTTGTAGCCCAGTTTAACACCAAGCTGGAAATAAATCCGGCTCACTGGAGCGTGGAATTAGGCAAAGCTTCCGGCAGAACCGCAGAAGCCGTACATATCAATTCCATGCTGGAAAGTATTCGTAGCACAGTTCATCAACATTACCATGCGTTAATGGCGCAAGACGGATATGTAACCGCAGAACTGGTAAAGAACGCTTTTTTAGGCAAGATAGCAAGGGAACGGACTTTGATAGAGTTCTTCAAACAGCACAACGAACAGTATTTGCAAAAGGTTAAAATGAATACCACAGACAAAACCTACTCACGTTATGAACTGACAAAGAAACGGCTTATGGAGTTTATGAAGTTTAAATACTCCGTTTCCGATATGCTCATTAAAGATATAAATGTGGTATTCATTGAAGATTTCCTGTTGTATATCAAGAATAACTATGGGTGCAGCCATAATACGGCGATGAAGTTTGTACAACGCTTTCGCACGGTGGTAAACTTTGCCAAGAATACAGGTTTAGTGACTGCCGACCCTTTCGGGAGTTATCGGGTAAGGTTTGAGCGTACCGATAGGGATTATCTGACTATGGAAGAAATTACCGCTATTTACAATCACGAGTTCAGCACTAAGCGACTGGAACAAGTGCGTGACTTGTTTATTTTTAGCTGCTATACGGCACTTTCTTACATTGACGTATGCGAACTAAGACAAGAGGACATTCGCACCGGATTTGACGGTAATTTGTGGATTATACGGAAAAGACACAAAACGAATGTTACATCTACCGTCCGGTTGCTGGATATACCAAAAGCCATATTGGAAAAGTACAAAGATAAATTGCCAAACGGTAAGATTTTACCCATTATCAGCAATCAGAAAATGAATGATTACTTAAAAGAAATCGCAGCCATTTGCGGAATTGAAAAGACCTTAACCTATCATGTCGCAAGGCATTCTTGTGCGACTTCGGTACTGCTTGCCAATGGTGTTCCCATTGAAACGGTATCTAAGATTTTAGGTCATACCAATATCCGGACTACTCAAATTTATGCGAGGATTACCGATTTGAAGGTAAGTAACGACATGGAAATGTTGGCTCAAAAGCTGGACGCTGCACACAGGATTGCCAGCCGATGAAATCATGTTATCGTCAGATAACAGCAAGGTGTGATTTGTGGCACACAAATCTATTTTCCGTGCCGCAAAACACCTTGGGCAAATTCACTCCGAAGTCGTGTTGCCAATTAAAAAAAGACATTCCCTAACTAAAGATTTTCGCTCGTCGGGACGGGTGGTCCCGCCCCTTGCCGCTGGGCGTTCCCCGACCGATGAGTTGTTAACTAGTCAGAAACAATAAAATACACAATATCAGTTTATTTATTTTCATACATACAATATAATTTCTCAATGAAATAAGTTATATTTGAAGTCATAATTGTAGATTCTATTAAAATAAGTTTAAACCCATGAAATACGGAAGACATCAAATTGATAAAGCAGGAGAGATTATCATGTCCTCAAAAAACAATGAAGATTATGATAATGCAATGTTAAAGATAAATGAATGGAGAACATTGCATCTTCCTGCTTTAGACACTTTACAAAAAGAACTACTCTCTTTGTTAAATCCAAACAAAACTGATATTTTTTTAACATCTAGAAGATTAAAAAGAATCACCTCTATTTTATACAAACTCGATATTAATCCAGAAATGCGTTTAGGAGGAATGCAAGATATTGGTGGTTTTAGAATTGTGGTTAATGATATTGAAGCTTTACTAAATACTAAAAAGGTTTTATCTGAAAATATTCCTACAAGCTTTGATTTAGTTAAAATCATGGACTATATTCAAGAACCTAAAGAAAGCGGATATCGTAGCATTCATTTTATTTACAAGTATAAATCCACTGACGATAATACAGACGGCGCAAAAGTTGAATTACAAATAAGGACTAAATTGCAACATAGCTGGGCTATGGCAGTTGAAACTGCTGGTTTAATAACAAGCACACCCCTAAAATCTAGTATGGGTTCAGATGACTGGCTGACTTTTTTCAAAATTGTAAGTTCTCTATTTTCGATTAAAGAAAAGCAGCCTATTCTGAAAGTGCACAGAGAACAAGGATATGACGTACATGGCTTGATGAAGCTACTATACGCAATCAATGTCGAGCATAATCATAGTGACACATTAAAAGTACTAAATGTATCAGGTATCCAGGCTAAGAAAGAGAATTTCAAAAACGGCTATTATATATTAAATATTAACTTTGAATCAAAAATCGTAAAAATCAGCGCCTATTCAAAAGAAAAAGAGAACGAAGCATCTATGGCATATTCAGAATTAGAAAAAGGAGTAACAGATAAATGTAATGCCGTTGTTTTAGTGTCAGTTCCTAAAATGAAAGAATTACAAGATGCATATCCTAGTTATTTCCTAAACACATCAGAATTTCTTTTAGCTATTGACACAATGATGGAAAATTGCAAAAAAATGAAACTTATTCCTTCTTGACCAATATAAAAACTTTCATCCTTTGCTAAAGATTTTCACTCATCGAGACGGGTGGTCCCACTCCCTTGCCGCTGGGCGTTCCCCGACCGATGAGTTTATTTTGCAATCCTGCAATCTTGTTTTATTGAAATATTGATAGCTTGATTGATTGAAAGCAAGATTTCAATATGGCAGGATTGAATGAAAACAATAAACCATTCAATATTGATTGAAATACTGAATGGTTTATTTATTTCCAAGAATATAATTACTTGCGAAAAGAAAATAAAACTCGCATCATGTATCGTTTTCATCCATTCTTCGGAGCAGACTTTTTTGCAATGTTTCCAAATACCGAGTTCTATTTATCTTACGGCTTCGCATTTCCAAATAAGAATGATATAAATCACCAATATCTATACTGAACACATTTTCAAAATATCCTGCAATCTCTTTTAAAGTAGCCGTTCCTTTATTAAAATCCCCATTCGCTTCTAAAGCATAAATCAGTTCTACCAACGCCCTTTTAGAGCCAGTCCAACGCAAAATAGTTTCTACAATCTGTCCGTTATCCGCTTTGCGCTGTACAATACGCTCCAATTCTTGCAATCTGTTAGTCAAATAGATTTTCAACAGTTCGTTGGTAATAATTTTAGCCACTTTAAAATCATATCCGGTTGAATATAGAGGGTCTTTATCAATATGGGAACTGTCTGTACATATTCGTAAATCGTTTTGGTTTCGGGTAAAATAATACCTATCCAAATAAGTAGATTTAGAACGGTAATACTGATAAAAGTCCAAGTTCCTACTGAAATAAAACGTCAAACTATCCAATTCTTTATATAAATACTCTCTTTGTGCAATATCACTACCGGTAGGATATTTACTCTCAATGACATATATTTTATTGTAATACAAATACTTGCTCAATACTTCCGGCTTATACTCCTTAAAAAAAGAGATTTCTTCCGTTTCATCAGCAAACTGATAAGCTAATATATATTTTCTCAATTCATCACATAAAGGCTGAATAAAACGCATCATATGCAAAGCACTGTCAATGCCCATACAATCATCTATACCGAGCTTTTCTATCTCTGTATTGATTTGGAACAATATCTTATCTACAAATTGCATAGAATATCTTTGAGCTGATTATAAAGACCTAATACTATCTCTATATCGCCTTAATTCTTTTTCTCCAGCATTTTTTATAGCCGAATCCAGTTCATTAAGAACTCTAACTCTATCATTAGGTATCATTCCGACAAACGGGACAGTGTTTGATACCGTATTTCCTAATAAAGTTGTTTTTATATGAAGTCTTGAAATAAAAGTCCGTAGTTCCAGCAACCTTTCGTGTTCGGTAGCTTCTACAAAAGAACCACGTTGTATTTCCTCGTATAATTCTGATTCGGAAAATACGGTCAGTGATACAAAGTTTATGGTAAAGGGGTGTAACTGATTAAACACATTGGCAGTATTAATAGCGTTCCGCTCTCCCTTGCCTTTTCCTGCAAGCCCTGTCAGATACACGAGGTTATATCTGATATTTGCTTCTTCCAGCTTCTTGCATTGCTCGATAATATCATTAGCCGTATATCCCTTGTTCATTGCTGCCAATGTATTATCATCGCCCGATTCTGTTCCGATACTGATACCGTCAAAACCTAAATGACGCAGGTTCTTCAATTCTTCTACTGTTTTTGGCTTAATATCTGAAATCCGGGCAAACATACCGATACTTTCACAATGACGAAGATATTTCCTGATTAGAAGACCTAAATCCAGCAGCCTGTTATAACTTAGCACAAATGGATTAGCCCCCGTTAAAAATACTCGCCGGGCTTTGGGCTGGTAACTTTGTATCACTTTCAAATCTTCTTCGACTTCCGTAATGGGAGATAGACGAAACTTTGTTCCGTGATATAAACTACAAAATTTACACTTGTTGTGAGTGCATCCGGCTGTTACCTGTAAGAGTTGAGAACTTGCTTCGTATGGTGGTCGCCATACTTGTCCCGTAAAATGTAATAGTTCCATATAATTATAAATTAAACACTTGGAATTAGTTATTTTTGATATTTTTGTACTGCAAAGTTAGGATGTTCTTTTCATGAAAAGAAGAACTATACTATCTGTCAGCCACTTACGTTTGAGTTAGTTTTTCTCAATATCAATGTATTTAAGGACGAAAAAATGCGAAAAAAGTTAGATTACGATTATTGTTCTGCTTCCCCTATACTGGAATGGCTGGGTGACAAATGGGCTTTAGTTGTCCTATTGAAGCTACATGAGAATGGAGTAATACGTTTCAATGAACTATACAAAACAATTCCCTCTATATCGGAAAAGATGCTTTCTACTGTTTTACGTTCATTGGTGACGGACGGATTAGTAGGTAGAAAAATATATCCCACAGTACCACCCAAAGTGGAATATTATGTATCTGAATTTGGAGAAACTTTAATCCCTCATTTAGAGCAGTTGAAACAATGGGGGCAAGAAAATTTTGAAATGATAATGGAGAATAGACGGAAAAATAAGTATTGAAATTTAGTGCAAGGTGCAAGTATATATCTATATATATAGCTTGCACCTTGCACTAACCTTAGAATGTTTATTTTCAACGGTTTGCATAATCCAAAAATAATGCGTACATTTGAACCCAAGATGTTGGCAGACAGACACCGGACAACAGCAGACAGTTTTTAAGGACTAAAGCGTGACGGATGCAAAGCCGAAATTTCTGAAAGTACTGATATTGAGGAAGAAATAACGTTTGGTTCATAACCCAGGCGGATCACTTAGGAGAAATGAAAATACTCCGACAAACTAAGACAAAGCTCTTTAAACCAGTGGTTTAAGGAGCTTTTTTCTTACCCGCTGGATAATATTTTTGTAATTGAGGAAAATATAATTGGTAAATTATTTGGCAGACAGAAATATTTTACACTTTTACAAGTATGTAATATACATCGCTATGAATGATTCGAGCGGAAAGACGATAGGTATCTCTTGCTTTTTTCACAGATAGCATAAAAAAATAAAATCTCTATATTTTTTGAAACCTCTGCCACGATATGGCATAGCTGCCATAATACTTTTGCAGTGTCAATAATGACAAAGCAACATTTAAATCTCAACATTATGCCAATTATGATTAATCGTGGGAAAGAAATGCTTCGTATTTCACCCAAAGACAACAAGAAAATTGAGTATTCAACCAATCAAGGCCGTACATGGGTGGTTCGCTACAATGGCTCATCTAACACTGGAGCTTTTAGCGACTTAATGGACTCAGGTAAGGAAATTCTCGGAACAACTGACAAAGGACTGTTCTATTCTACCAATGATGGAAGAACCTGGGTACTCCGCAAACGTTAATTGTGATTTGGAACTGTATCAGTTACGATGCAGTTCCATTAAAAAAGATAGAAATGAAGTCTCAATTTTTCATAGCACCATCAATAGAGACAGTCGTAACAGAGACCTCCGATATTTTTAGTGCTGGTTCACCTCTGATTAGTTTAGATATCGCCGACATAAGCTCCATTACAAAAGATGCAAGCAATGTAGTTTTGCTTGAAGGATATGCCAATGGCTCATGTCGTATATCCGATTCTATAGAAGATGCAATTGTAAAAATATGTACTGTTGCAAAGGGTTTTGATTTGTTCTCCGCAACCGCAATATTAGTTCATCTAAGTTATAATGAAAAGGAGCCAATTCTTTCAGCAGACTTGTCAGAATTATCGCAATTTGTTGATATGTTTCAGGCGGACACTTCTATTATATGGGGACTTTCATGTGACAAAAACATTATGGGGGACACCGTAATAGCAAGACTTATAGCATCGAACTTAAAATTAAAAAATATCAATTATTAGAATTATGGCAACAAAAAAATTAACCAATGAATTTATGGAGAAAATTCTCAATGATTCGGCATGGACAGAACTTTCAGAGAATTTTGCATGGACAGAACAGATGCTCGAAAAGCACAAAAACAAAGTAGATTGGAAAGCGATTTCCAATAACAACAACATTGTATGGACTCCTGCAATGCTGGATAAGTTCAAGAAATTCATCGACTGGCAAGAACTGTCAAGTACCGGTTGCGAGACAATCTTGACAGAAGAGTGCTTAGAGCAGTTTGAAGACTATTGGGATTGGGGAAAGCTTTCGGAAAATAGAGAACTTGAATTAAATTATCTGTTAATCGACAAATTCATTGATTATTGGGATTGGTCGGAACTAATCGATCGTTGGCATGACGAAAAACTGTACAATGCTGATTTTCTCGAACGTTATGCCGATAAGATTCCGTCAAGTCAACTGCAAGATTCTCGCCTATGGAGGGAGCTTGTAGAAGAGCGAGCTAAAGAGCTTAAACTTGAAGTAATAGCTTAATATGCAGAAGAGCCTTATTTAACCACCATAAATAGAGCATGAAAGTTTGTGGAACACTTACCGTTCCGCAAACTTTCACCATAGGTATTCAAATAAAATAAACGCCATGAATCATGTAGTAAGAATGTGTGATTTGAGTTTCGACCCGAAACTCTTTGAGACTTTCCATTGCGGTACAGCCTTGGACGAACTTTTGAGTTCACACCAAGGGCTGCCCCGTGGTGTGAACTATATGATTATCGGCGACCCCGGTGTGGGTAAGACTACCATTATTCTTGATATGTTGGCCAACATGCAGAATCGCTATCTGAAAGCCCGGATTCTCTTTGTGAGTGCCGAAATGCATGAGATAGACCTCACTGTATATGTAGAGAGATATCCGAAATTCCGGACGCTGCCCATCCTCTTTGTAGAATCTGATTTCGACAATGAAGTTCACAATTGGGATATGGTCAAAAACGTTGTTGAACAAGGATGGGACATAGTAGCCATTGATTCATTTTACGAATTGCAAGGTATAATCAAGGATGAGGAAAACATTCGCATGAAAGATGCGGAAAGCTGGCTTATACAGCTTATCAAAAAGCAGAATAAAGGACAGAACAGCCGCTCCCTCAATCGTACCTTCCTAACCATCCAACAGGTGACGAAGTCCGGTAATTTTGTAGGCTCAAACAGATTGAAGCATTCTATTACCGCAATGATGGAACTCCGCTTAGAGAACCCTAAGAATATTTATTCCGACCGTTTCATAACTTTTTCAAAACACCGCCGTGGTGATGTCGGAGTAAAGCTTTTCTACAGTCTAAGCAACACCGGAGATGTTTCGTTTAATGAACAACGTTTCTTCCAAGACCGAAATATAAAGCAAATGCAGAGCGACGTGGCAGGGCAGATACGTGACTTTGCTGACCAATTTGATAAACTTTTTACACCTGATTGATATGACCGATTCAGAATTTCAACTTAAAAAACAACAATTTATGCAGGGATTATGGCCGCAGAAGACTATATCCTTGAGCGGACTTGCATATGTGGGAGAGAATGTATATTCTATGGATGGGAAAGAAGTTACCGCCAGCTGTGTCTTTACAGATGCATACGACCGCATTATCGGCATTGACAGCCGACAAAGAAAGATGGTAAAAGAAGCATCAGGCGAAACCAGGCTGACAAATTACCGCAACTACATCAATGTGGCTTCGAATATGCAAAAGCCTAAATCTGTGGTAGTGATTGCTTCACCTCAAAACCGACAACTCACAGAAATAGTGCCTATTGTGGATGAGTATATTTCTCCGACTTTATTTTTTGATTTTGCTGAAATGATGGCAGAAGAAACCGGATATACGATATCGGACATCAAGTTCAATAATTTGGGAACCCCGCACGTTACCATTACTTATACCAATCCACAAGAGCACACGCATCTGTTTGGACCGGGAGAAGATTTCATGATGGATGGCTTCTATCTTGCTTGGACTCTATCACATGTAGAATTAGGACATTATTACGAGCGATTAGTGTGTTCAAATGGCCAGACTGTCAGAGAAGAGCACAAAGACGCTACCGTGTATAAGCTATCTTCTAATGAAATTCGCAAGATGATTGCACAAGTGAAAGACAAACGGTTCATTGCACAAGGTGTCGAGCAATTCGGAAAACTGTTTACTGTAGCGTCAACATCAAGAATCTCTTTATCAGAAATGGGGAAGGCACAAAAGATTTTGATTGCTCAAGGAATTGAAAAAGAGCAAGCGGAAACATTGATACCGTATGAGGAAACTCGTTCTGCTTACGAAAATGCAGGATATTATGACCGCCATAAAAACACTTGATAAAAGGCGAAGGAACTATTTGGGAAACATACAACGCACTTACTCAGTTTGCTACCCATACCCCGATATGGGAACATCATGATTATCGACGTATCAATATTATGAATGGTGCTGTCGGTCTATTAAAGAAAAAAACAGATATTATAAACTACATAGATATCTATTGATATGCAGACCCCATTCATCAAATACATAGCCAACACACAGCACTATGACGATGTGTTGGCGCGTGTGGCGTCGGTAAAGAAGACTCTGTGGATAGGTACAGCCGACATAAAGGATGTATATATAAAATCGGGAACGGCGGTAGTTCCTCTGTTAGCAGTATTTGACAAGTTAGTAAAGAGGAACGTTGCAATCCGCCTGATTCATGCCAAAGAGCCGGGGCCTATATTCAGAGAAGAACATGAGAAGTTTCCTGCACTGTGGTCGGCAATGGAAATGACACTTTGTCCACGTGTTCATTTCAAACTGATGATATTCGACATGGAAACGGCCTACATCGGTTCGGCAAACTTGACCGGAGCAGGAATAGGCATGAAAAGCGGACAAAGAAGAAACTTTGAGACAGGCATCCTGACAAATGAACCAACGCTGGTGGAAGCAGCGATAAATCAGTTTGATGAAGTCTGGCGAGGAAAATTTTGTGCAAAATGCGGCAGAAAAAGTTATTGCAATGACCAAATTCGTTAAAAAAACAGATTGAAAGTAAAGCATAACCTGTGCCGTATTTTTAAGTATCTGTTTTGAATTTAAAACGATACTTGTGTGTATTAAAATATAGCATGTAAAAACTTGCACTATATTTTTATCATTCCGTCGCAATGCCCGCATTGCTCTTTTGTTTTGCGGCTGAAATATTAATATGCTTATGAATTGGATGAAACAATTACGTATCAAATGGAAGATGCGTCGGTTCAAGAGACGTTTCGAGCGACCGGATGACTGCCTCCAATTGTCTCAGGACAAGCAGTTAGTCAATGTGCGCAAAAAGATACAGCGCATAGAGCGAAAAATTGCAGAAGTAACGAAAGTCGATCAAGAGGGATTTTTGAAACCGTTATCAGAGGGTGAACATGAATCTGTTAGAGAATTACTTCGCGATCGGTGTTACTTGTTGAATGCTCTTTTTGCGGCGACCCCAACGGAGATAGAACGTTTCTGCCAAGTCAATGACATACTGTTTGATTTGACCAAGAAAATGTACAGCCGGAGTGCAGCGTCCTATCGGCATGTTCTGACTACGTATGCTCCGGCATTTGATGACGATGTGGAAATCGAAGGTCGATTGCGGTTTGTTTTCAATGGCCCTGAGTCGGTTTTGCAACTGGAAAACGATGCTTATTACGGCTCGGATTTTCGGTCGATGATTGCGGTATTAAGCCATCTTGATGATTTGGACATAGAATGTTGTCATAATAGCCTTGATCTTACGAAAAGAGGCGACATGACTGATGAAGAGTTGGGGTTCAAGGATTGTTTGAACGATGGAATGACATGGGCAGAGGGTTGTTTGTGTCGTCCTGAGATGAACCATATCTGTATCTGCCATGCTGTACACGATCTCTGCACGCATAAGGAGTATTCGATTCCCGACCTGTTGCGTATGAACGATTTTTGGTGTGAAGTCGGTATTACTCATCAACACATTGTTGCGCAGGATGGAGCTCGTATGGGGTGGTGGGAAAACTATTCGTACGACGAGTTTGCAAAGAAATTACGGATTGAAGCGGAATATAGGCCCACCCATTTGCGTTTTGGTCAGTTTATTGCGATTCGGACGGCAGAACTATTCCCTGATGCCATCGGATCATCTGTTTGGTGTGGGGCGAATGATTGTTTCTATGATGACACAAAGGTCGATGACTATTTACTGGATATATATAATCAACTGCATGTTTGAATTTTATTGTGTAGGGGTACTATTTGCAATCCAATTTTTGTTGATTATATCACAGAGTAGTCTATTTCATAGCTGATCAGAATAGTATTTCAATTTTGAAAGTTGTTCTATATTACAAATATATCATATTACTGTGTTTACGTATGCATTTTTAAGCTGAGATATTCGACATGGAAACGGCATACATCGGTTCGGCAAATTTGACGTGAGCGGGAATAGGTATGAAGAGCGGACAAAGAAAAAACTTTGAGACTGGCATCTTGACAAATGAGTCATCGCTGGTGGAGCTGCAATAAATCAATTTGATGAAGTGTGGTGCGGAAAACACTGTGCAAAATGCGGAAGAAAGAGTTATTATAAAGACCAAATTCGTTGAAAAACAAA
This sequence comes from Bacteroides sp. NSJ-39, assembly GCF_014287315.1. NCBI lineage: Bacteria > Pseudomonadati > Bacteroidota > Bacteroidia > Bacteroidales > Bacteroidaceae > Bacteroides > Bacteroides sp. NSJ-39. The sequence continues at coordinate 560,237 of NZ_JACOOB010000001.1, forward strand.
TTGAAAAAATAACGTATGCCATATTTTTTCATAGATTTTATATACCTTTGCATATCCAACAATACTAAAGATTTATGGCAGCAAATATATTCGGTCGCTATGTTTGGTTGATAGAGCAGTTCAGACGTTATGACCGTCTGACATACGAGGAGGTCAATGACCATTGGCACAAGAGCGGTTTGAGTTATGGGGACGAGGATGATCTTGCCCTCCGTACTTTTCACAATCATCGCAAAGCTATCTTTGATATTTTCGAGGTTGAAATAGCATGCGATACTAAAGGCGGATATAAATACTTCATTAATAATCCAGAAGAATTAGAAAGCGACAATCTCCGTATTTGGCTGATAGATTCCTATACCGCTATGAATCAGATACAGGCTGACAGAAAATTGAAAGGACGTATCATTTTCGAGAATGTTCCGTCAGGGCACAAATGGCTCAATGTTATTACCGATGCCATGCGTAACAACCAAGTTCTGCATATTACCCACCATGGTTTTGGGAAACCTGAATCTTGGAATTTTGATATTGAGCCATATTATCTCAAAGTAGTAAAACGCCGCTGGTATGTATTGGCCCGCAGTCTTTACTATTCGGAACGTAACTGCCAAAAGAACAAAACCGATGGCGGTAATCGTCCTGAGAATGTATATATGGTGTATGCGCTTGACCGCATCTTGGATTGCTATCCTACGAAAGCTACATTCAGTATGAACGAAAATTTTGATATAAATGAATACTATCGTGGATGTTGTGGTATCATCCATTCCGACGAGGAACCAGTCAGGGTTATCCTCAAGGCATACGGCGGAGGGGCGGACTATATCCGTACACTTCCCTTGCACGAATCTCAACGTGAATTAGTGGAACTCAAAGACGATGAAGCATCCTATTTCGAACTTAACGTATGCCCAACATACGATTTATATCAGTCGTTGCTGGCACAGGCCGACCAAATAGAGGTCATTGAACCGGAATCGGTGCGCAAGCAGATGCGAAATTTTGCCAAGAACCTGATGTCGTACTATAAAGAATAACAATATGAGCAACAAATTATATCGTATTCTCAATGAAGAAGAGTCTTATGACATTCTTTATACTAGTTATATAAACCAAAGTGCAAGAAAAAACAGAGTCATAGAATTTTATGAGCAGATAGAAAAAGTATGCAAGTTATCTCAAGAATGTAACATCAAAATATCATCAGCCTTAAGGATTGCCACTCAATATGGATGGGTAATTGAAGATGTACAACAAATGGTTAGGGAAAGTGCAAGTGAAATCCCTCTTGATTTGTTTATGGTCTATAATGAGCAAAAAGAGTATATCCCTATACAACCGCTTGTGGATTTTATTGTGGAATATAATACATATTATCAAGAGACTGGTATATTCTTGGATGATGAGAAAGGACACGGCCAATATTTTTGGGAAGTTATATGGGAAATGGTCAGAAGGAAAGAATTTCCTGAAACGTTCAGCCGATTGGATAGTTGCTTTGCTTTTATCGATAAAGGCGATACAATACAATTTGCAGATGAATTGCGTGAGCCTGGCTACAAATTGGCTGAAATAAATCTTGAAGATGCAGAAGTTCAGCTATATGATATGCAGTGGATTACGGATGTGCCAGTCAGTTCTTCAATGCAAGAAGCAATTGAATATGCACGCAACTATTGGAAAGGGTTAAAAACCAAACATCCTATAACGGAGGCTTTAATATGTGGAGATTATACATTTAAGGAGAGCGGCAATGATTGAAGGATTGAATTTTATCGCAATAGACTTCGAGACAGCGACTGGCAAACGAGCCTCTATTTGTGAAGTCGGTATCTGTGTAGTACGTAACGGCGAAATTACAGAAACTCGTTCTTGTCTTGTGCAGCCAGAAGACAATCTGTACAGCTATTGGAATATGCAATGTCATGGTATCACACCTGAAGACACTGAAAACAGCCCCTCTTTTCCAGAAGTTTGGGAGGAAATAGAACGGTTGTATCTTGATGAGTTCGATACCCTTGTGGCACATAATGTGCCATTTGACCGAAGCTGTTTGGAACATTCAGCCCAACTGTATCGCCTGCATCTACCAGAACTGAAATGGCAATGTACATTGAAGATTGCACGGCAGATGTATGACTTTGGCTGTAATACGCTTGGTTATCTTTGCGAACAGCTCGGAATACCCGAAGGCACACATCACCGCGCTGGTGACGACGCCGAAATGTGTGCGAGACTATATTTGAGAGAAATGGAAGATATTAGTATCCACCAGTAAATAATCACTGTAATATCATGCAAAACGAAAAAACTGTACAAGAATTGCTTAATGAACAAAACGAAGAAGGAATGTGTTTTCTTGTTCCGCATTACCAGCGAGGTTATCGTTGGCAGCGTGCAAATGTGCTTGACTTGTTATACGATATAAGTGATTTTATTCACAGCGACAAAAAATCCTATTCACTTCAGCCTCTTGTAGTATATCATTCAGAAAAAGATAACACATATCATGTGGTAGATGGTCAACAGCGGCTCACTACTATATCAATTTTATTGGGTTATTTAGGTGAAAAACAAATAGATATCAAATATGAATCACGAAAAGAACAGCAAAACCGCTATGTAGAAGGGAATATCAATATTGATCAACATCTTGTTAATCAGGCATATCTAACAATTCAAACTTGGTTCGAACAACGTTCAGAAGAGAAAGACTTATTTGTCAAGCTATTAAAAGATAAGTTGGACAAAAAGGTGAATTTTATCTGGTACTGTACCACAGATAATGAAGTGGCAACTTTTATCCGACTGAATAAAGACAAAATTTCTTTAACTAATGCCGAACTTGCCAAAGCCATGTTGCTTAAAAGAGGAAACTTTACCGAAGACAGCGTATTGATGCAAAAAAACATTGCAACAGAATGGAATAAGATAGAAAATACATTAAACGATGATGCCTTTTGGTGTTTCATAAGGCCAATTGAGGATAACAGGGATACGAGAATCGATTTTCTGTTTGAAATTATCAAGGACAAGAATATGCTTCATTTTACTCCTACGGACGAAATAGGAAATGACCGGTTCTCGACATTCAGATATTTCTATGACTATTTCAAAGAGAAAAAAGCATCGGCCTTTGATTCCATTTGGAATGAGATAAGACAACTATATAACATTTTTATGCATTGGTATAATGAGATAGAGATGTATCATTATATCGGATTCCTTATCATAGACAATAGTAATTGCATTCTGAATCTACTTGATGAATGGATGAAGTCTGATATGACTATTCCCGATTTCAAAAAACATTTGAAATCGGAAATTAATAAGGTTATAGAAAAAAGTGGATGCAATGACCTTTCCAAACAATATAAATATAATGAAGAGCGGGCCTCAGATAAAACAAAATGCAAGCCAATATTATTATTGTTCAATATCCAACGAATCATTATTATCAATAGGAATATGAATCAAAGAACAGATACACAACTCTTCAATAAATTTCCATTCTATCTTTATAAATCGGAGAATTGGGATGTGGAACATATTGCGTCCAACACTGATAATGATTTAACTCAACCTTCTGAACAAAAAGAGTGGCTTAAAACATTTTTGCTGGACAGCTCTATTTCTGATGACAATAAAAATAGAATTAAATGTTTTTTAGGCCTGGAAGAATCAGGCGACTTTGAAGATATTAGACAAAAACTCGAAGAAGAACAGCAACAGGTATTGCATAAGGAAGAACATCTCAATGATGCAGAAAAGAATCAGATATGGAATTTCTGCCTGCTTGACGAACATACCAACAGAAGTTACGGTAATTCAGTATTTCCAGTTAAGCGAAGAATAATCATGGGGAAAGAAATGGGAAAGGAATATATTCTTAATGATGATTTGGAGGAAGACATTAAATCCAATGTCGTGGCTTATGTCCCTTTATGTACAAAAGATGTATTTGTTAAGGCTTACACTGCCAACAGTACCACTAATAGAGAGTGGTCAAAAACAGATGCAAAAGCTTATAAAAAAGAAATATTTGAGTGTTTGAACAAAGAATTTAATGTAAAGTTCTAATAAGGATGATATGCAAGAAATAACGTTTTGGGATTTAATCTCATCGACTGAGATAAAGAGAATTAGTATTCCTACCATCCAACGCGATTATGCACAGGGAAGGAGAAACAAAGTGTATATAAGGCATAATTTCCTGAATGCCTTAAAAGACGCTTTATGCACTGGCAAGCAACTTATACTTGATTTTATATATGGAGTTGACAACGAAACGATGTTCATCCCTTTGGATGGTCAGCAACGTCTTACCACTCTTTGGGTGCTTCATTGGTTTTTGGCATACAAATCCGGCAAACTTCAAGAAGATGATATTAAATGTACACTTGCAAAGTTTTCGTATGAAACTCGTACTTCCTCATCAGACTTTTGTAAGTCGCTGTGCGGTTTAAGTGTAAATAAAGACAATAAGCCTCTTCGAGACTGGATTACACGACAGACATGGTTCTACCATCACTACAAGCAAGATCCAACGATTATGGGTATGCTCAATATGATAGCAGGAACAAAAACCAATGATAAGAAAGAGGAGGATATACCTGACGGATTGGAAGAAATATTTACTGATACCGAATGTGACTACTGCGAACTTTGGAATAAACTTATCAATACTAAATGCATACAGTTTAATAAATTACAAATCAGTGAAAATGACAGCGATGAGCTTTATGTCAAAATGAATGCGCGTGGCAGACAGTTGACTGACTTTGAAAATTTCAAGGCGGAATTGGTTCAACATGTAAGTGATGGTAACATACTTGACGAAAACGAAGTTTTGGAGTTTGCTGCCAAACTGGATGTGGAATGGACTGACATATTTTGGGAAAACAGATGGGAGGACCCTCTAACAAATGACATTACAATTGATGAAATCTATTTTGCCTTTATCCGAAGATTCGCAAGACTTGAATGTATTAGAAAAATGGGAGAAGATTCTAACGTCAAAGAACAATTCACTCCAGTATTCACAAGTTTTCAGCCATATAAACAAGTGCTTGACAAAGTATCCGTTATGGACTTTATCAAGATAATGGACCGTCTAAGGGGAAACAAACTGAAAGCAAAAGCATTGTGGGGTGATTGTTTTGATTTCGTTCCTAAATATAAAAATGGGAATAAGAGGAATATTACCACATTGACAGACAAAACACAACTCTTGTTTTATGGTTATTGTCGCTATCTGATACATGGTGAGTATGATGAGAATTCATTTGCGGAATGGTGTCGTGTGTTGTGGAATATTTGTGAGAATAGAGCAGATAATAATCTCATTCTACCCACAATGCGTCTTATAGATGAACTTGCGCCCCATTCGCATGAAATATTGGCATATTTGTCTCAGGAAACAGATATTGACTTCAAGCAGAACAAGGCTCAGATGTTAGAAGAACAATGCAAAGCACGTCGTTTCTCGGAATTTCGTAATGAAATATTAGAAATGGAAGGGTATGCTTTCTTCAAGGGTGCAATCAGATTTTTATTCACTGATTCTAATAATAAAGTAGATTGGGATTCGTTTAAAACAAAAATTGAAAACGTAAAATTGCTTATTCCTATAGATAAAAACGAACGTCACACCATCAAATTATTAACACCATATATTACAAAAGAGAAAGCATTATGCGATATCTATTATAATTGGGTGTCTAACAACGATGAAGATTTACGTAAAATTTTACTTGATAGTAAATCAGTTCCTTATCTACATCATTTCTTGCTGCAAGATGAGAAAAAATATCAGTCTTTGTTACATCAAGACATAATAGAACTATGTGAAGACACTTTTAACAGTGGATATATTCAAACAAATTGGAGGGATGATAGCCAATTTATATGGACTGAACGAGAAACCCGAAGGGGATATTATCAGTGGGTATCTTATGTAATTAACAATGCATTATACGCGAGTGTGTCTAATATTATAGATTCATCAGATCCTAATTTATTCGAAATTTATAAAGAACAGAAAAACAGAAGGACAGGAAAGCATATCCAAGGGTTGTATCTTCATTTTAAATACAAACAACAATATTTCCTGACAATGTTCGGAAATAATACAATATGCTTGATGACTGATGAATGGGAAAAGAAATATCCAAATTCAAGTGATTCTAAAGGCTTCTATATTCCTTTAGATGGAATAAAAACAGAAGAAGATTTGGTTGAACAAATAGATTTATTATTGAAAAAAAACATAGACAACTAACGAACATGAACAAAGAAAACAACATAATACTTTATCAAGACGATAATGAAATAACCCGTGTGTCGGTACGCTTTGCAGATGAAGATTTGTGGCTGACACAAAATCAGTTGGCAGATATATATTGTACTACGCAACAGAATATCAGCCAGCATGTGGATAATATATATAAAGATGGAGAACTGACCATAGAGGCAACTAACAAGAAATTCTTGTTAGTTCGCCAGGAAGGTAATCGGCAGGTAAAACGCAACATTGATCACTACAATCTTGATATGATTATAACCTTGGGATACCGTGTCCAGTCGCAAGTTGCTACTCGATTTCGTAGGTGGGCGACCCAACGGCTTCACGAATATATCCAAAAAGGGTTTGCTATGGATGACGAACGATTGAAGCAGGGTGGGAACCGGTATTTCCGTGAGCTTTTGCAGCGCATCAGGGATATTCGTAGTAGCGAGCGTAACTTCTATCAACAAGTTACGGATATTTATGCCACTGCAACAGACTATGACCCTCGCAGTGAAATGACCAAAATATTCTTCGCCACCGTGCAAAACAAGCTGCATTATGCTATTCACGAGAATACGGCTGCTGAAATCATCTACAATCGTGTGGATAATGAAAAACCTTTTGTCGGAATGACTAGGGTAACTATGTGACCAAAGACGATGTTAAAATAGCCAAGAACTATTTGTCTGAGATTGAACTTCAACGTCTGAATCTGCTTGTTTCTGGTTTCTTGGATTTTGCGGAGTTCCAAGCATTGGAAATGATTCCTATGACAATGAAAGATTGGATAGAGGCTTTGGATAATCAAATTATTGCCCATAAACGAAAAGTCTTGATTGGCAAGGGAAACATTTCGCACAAACAAGCGATTGAAAAAGCAGAAAAAGAGTTTGAAATCTACCGTAAACGTGAAATGGAGCTATTGGAGAGCGATTTTGACAAAGAGATTAAGAAATTGAGGAATAAAGATTAGTCTATACGAAATATTTTCCTATGGAACAACTATGCTTACTTTTGGTAAAATCAACAATAGAAGGGAACTTAGCGGTATCAAATATAAGTAAAATTAGCACAGAATAGCTGTATATCAAGTTGATACAAATCGTATTTCGGTTCAAGTGTGAAACCCATGCAGTTCTAAACAGGTTCTGATAAATCCATTACAAAAGCTAGCATGGCCCCTGGAAAATATAAAGTCACTTGACCCACTATTATACTCCTGATTGACCCATCAAAAAAATATGAGATTTAAGTAGAGAAAAATGCATTTTAACCCGGATCAGTTTCAGTTATAATTCTTTATAGCAGATACTACTTCTTTTTAGCATTAATCTTTCTTACAGAATCTCCTGTTAGTTCAATTTTGTGTGCAGTATGTACAATTCTGTCCAGGATTGCATCTGCTACCGTAGGATCACCAATTGCATCATACCAACTTTCGACAGGAAGTTGTGATGTTATTATGATTGATTTTAATCCGTGTCTGTCTTCTATTATTTCCATAAGGATTGACCTTTCCCTGGCATCCAGTCCTATAAGAAACAGATCGTCTAGAATAAGCAGTGAACACTTTTCATTTTTTTTCATTTCAGATTCTATAGTTCCCTTGTTTTTGGCCATTTTAAGCTGTCCCATAAGCTTTGACGCATTGGAGTATAAAGTTCTGACTCCATTTTTGCATGCTTCATATCCTATTGCTGAAGCAATATAGCTTTTACCTGTACCAGAACTTCCCGTGATAAAAACATTCTGTCCGTCTTTTATAAAATCAAGAGATGCAAGTCTCTCAAGCTGGTTACGATCAAGGTTACGTTTTATGGTATAGTCTATTTTCTCCATATATGCCTTATATCTGAAGTTGGCAGACCTTATCAGTCGCTCAATGCTTACATTGCGTCTGTAATCATACTCACTTTCTAGAAGCCATTTAAGGAATTCATCATTTGTCATACCATCAGAGGATGTTGTCCTACAGTCATTTCTGTATGTTTCAAGCATACCGTAAAAACGTAATTTGGAGAGTAATTCCATTATTCTGTCCATATTTTTTTCGACTGTTCTATTTGTTTTATTATTACTTGTCATTTTTATCTATGTTTTTAGAGTTAAAATAATCCTTACCTCTGAGATTTCTGTGTTTAGGGGTAAGTTCCGGAGCCTGTCCTTCCATTTGGACATGATACTTTTCATCTTCCCTGTTTACAAGAATACTTTCAAGCTCGTTGAATCCGAACATGCAGGATTCCATTGCTATCTGGCATGCAAGAACCATTCTGTCGTGTCCGAAACGTTCCACAAGACTTAATATACCATCAGCTGAACGTACTGCTTGAGCCGGATATTTTTTGGCTACGGCCACAAGCTTTATGTACTCCTCTACTATCGGATCGATTTTACGTGCCTTGCAGTATACATCATCCATTCTGATTCTGTATTCATGTAGTACTCCGGGAAGTTTATGGGAAGGTTTTTCTGAATATGTGAAAGGTGTATCATCCCTGCGATGTGTCGTAATGTGCCTGAATTTATGATATATCTCCACTGTATCCCCATCATACAGTAATTCTACAGTATCGCCGATATACTCTTTAGGGACACTGTAATAGTGATTGTTAAGCGACACATAACTGTTTCTCATGACAGTTGCCGTTTTCCGACTTTTTGATATAAATCTTGTAGTCGGTAATGTATGCAGCCTGTCTTTCTCTACCTCTATGAAACGCTCCTTACGGCTGTAGCTGCGGTTGTACATCTTTCGGCTGTTCAATGCATCCGTATGTTTCATTATTTCTATGTTCAAGGCTTCAAGATCATTGAATTTCAATCCTGTCATCTTTGAATAGACCTCCCTGTAAAGCAGTCTTACGGCATTTTCAACCAAAGCCTTGTCTTTGGGCTTGCGCACCCTTGCTGGAAAGACTACGCATCCGTAATGGTCTGCAAAAGCTGCAAAATCATCATTTATTACAGGCTCTATTCCACCGGGCTTTGTTACGGCAGATTTGAGGTTGTCGGGAACTATGGCATTTGGTACACCTCCAAAATAATGGAAAGCATTTTCACACGCCTGGATAAGATATTCTTTCTTTTGTGATGGTACAGCCTCGTAATAAGTAATCTGGCTGCAAGGAAGTATTGCAGCAAAGACTTCTACGGGAACCTTATCACCTGTATTCCTGTCTGAAATATAGAGTTTGTCACCGGCAAAATCCACATACATCTGATCTCCGGCTATATGATCTATGCGTCCAACCGGTACTTTTACCTCCCTTTCACGTCTGAGATACAGGCAGAATGAACAATAGCTGTAACCTTGGGGACGGTTTCTCAGATATTCCTCATACAAGGACCTTCTTGTTGTTCCACGGGATTTAAGTCGTTTAATGTACTCAGGTATATGTTCTTGAAGATACTTATACTCTGCAGATCCTGTTGATTCGTTGTCAGTCTCCGTACCGAAAAGCTCGTGCAGATGATGCTCGTCCATTTTCAACAGGCGTTCCAACTCTATACCCATATCTTCGTATATATGGATATATCGTTTTACTGTATTACGTGAAATCTGAAGAGAAGAACTGATACTACGGATACTCATTCCTGACTGGTAGCACCGCAGTATGTGTTTGATTCTTATTTTCATTCTTTAAAATTTTTATTCGGTTAATAATACCGGGTTAAAATGCTTTTTAAAGTACAAAAAACAAGACTGAAATGTGGTAATTCTATAGGGTCAATTTTTATTATAATCTTAGTGGCTCAGTTTCGGTTATAAAGGTGGGTCAGGTCACTTTTACAATAGTGGGTCAAGTGACTTTATATTTTCCATTGCAACCTACAGAAAAGCCAACTTCACACTTCCTGTTATTCCATCTGACGCGAATCATAACCTGTCCGTTCTTGTGTAGAAAAGCTCTACAACTGTGACTAATTTCCATCATATCTTACTACTTTATTTGTTATTTTGGAGCAAATATAGAAAGAAAAATCGTGGGGAGTAAGCGTCTATTTCTACTCCCCCCTTTTTTGAGCATACATGATTTTATGTGCTATTAAAAGATAGGAATAAAGAGATAACACTTTGATTTATAGCATTATATAAAATCAGTAAAAATCAGACAAATTCAGAAGATAAATCCCAGGCGGATCACTGAAAGCAAAATCCCTCTTGATAACCAGAGATTATCAAGGGGGATTTGCTTATGCATCAATTGGAGTGACAGAACAAGGCAACTCAACCATAAAAGTAGTACCTATTCCCAATTGGGAATCAGCCCATATCCGTCCGTTCATCTTATCAACAATAGATTTACAAATAGGCAAACCTAACCCGGCTCCCTGAGTGAAAGAGTCGACTTTCTCAAATCTTTCAAATATCTTTTCCAACATATTCTGAGGAATACCACGACCGGTATCTCGAACACCGATCCGCACATAGGACGAATCTATCTCATAAAAAACCTCCACATATCCACTAGTCGTATTCTTTAGAGCATTGGAAAGAAAATTATTTAAGATCTGCTTGATTCGCAACCTATCCAATTCTACTAGAAAACCCTGATCAAGATAATGGGTCCGAAGTTCAACTCCCGCAGCTAGCTGACGAGTATATTCCGCAACACTTTCATCTAAAAGTTCTGCCAGGTTAAACCAACTCGGATGCAGCTCCAGATAACCGGATTCTAACTTGGACAAATCAAGAACATCGTTTATCAGCTCCAACAGAAGCTCATTATTATGACTGATGAGAGAGTTGTAGAGTTCTTTTTCAGCCATATCCTCCGTAGCTGCCAATAGGGCTGAAAAGCCGACAATCGCATTCAACGGCGTACGAATCTCATGGCTCATATTAGCCAGAAAAGCTGATTTAAGACGATCGGACGCTTCGGCTTTATCACGCGCCTTGACAAGCATTTCCTCTGTCTTTTTCAACTCCGTTATATCGTAATTTATACTGATCAGTTCAATAATTTTATCTTGCGGGATATATTTCCGAACTAACAAATTGACATGCGTCCATGTATATTCACCGTTGCTTCTAAGGACACGCACTTCCTTACTTAATTTAGCCGTCAACCCGTTTCGTACATCTTCAAAGAATTGAACCATGCAATTACGGTCGTCCGGATGGAGATGTCTGTAGATACCAATGATATCGGACAACGGCGTTCCATCCGCTTCACCGATGTTCCTATACCAACTCTTTTGGGCATAACCTTCTCCGGTCAGAAGATTAAGATGGGCATATCCTACCTTGGCATAATCTCCCACCAGCTCAAAAAACTCTTCAAATTCCTGAATTTTATTATAAGCAATGGTCGTTTCTGTCTTATCAGCATTGATCAACAGGTAATTAATCGGATTGCCCTCATCATCATACAGTGTCGTTACCTTAGTTACCAGGTCAATCGTACCTTCCCTTTTGGAATTTTTATAATATGAACCGATCTTAGAGAAGTCATAACGAAATGTAAAGTCTGCATCTTCATTCCTTCTCAACCGCTCTTTCATTTCTTCCGGGAACATTGGATTCTTGAAGATATCAAGTCCTAAAAGGTCCTCCTTTTTCTCGAGATGGAACATCTCCTGCTCTTTATCATTCAAATCTATCAATATCCCATCCTCATTGTATAATTCGATACCGACCGGCAGGTGCTTATAAATATTATGCAAGATGCGTTCGCTGTGCTGCAAGGCCTGATAAGCTGATGTCATATTAGGAGCCTCCTGCAATTCGGCTATCCCATAGACATTTGTATGCCCTTCTTTATCCGTTTCCTGAAAGCAGACCTTACTCCGCACCCAAACAGCCCCTTTTACCGTATCAAGTAAATACACTACTTCCGACATCTGCTGCTCACTAAAAGAATGAACAGTTGTAGGGCGTTGCTCCTCCTTCAATATGCGTTTGTTAAAATCTTCAAAACTAATAATACCCGAATCATCCAAACCCAACAATTTCGAGATATACTCCGAACACTCATAATTTAAAGTTGTCAGATCAGCCTTCCACCAACCCATGTCAGCAGCGTTCATCAATTTTGAAAAAAATATAAAATCTTTCTGTTTATTCATAATGCTATGCTAACTCACCTTTCTAAAGATAGTTAAAGATGCAAAATTAAATATTGCAGGCAATCTATAACTTTCTAAAAGATATTTTTTAACACATTATAAGAAGTTTATTTATCGATAGACTAAAAACATCCGATTGAATAAATCTTCTTCTGAAGTAAATTCAACCGGATGTATATCAAAGGCCACTTCTTCTATTTCATTCTTTCAAAGCTTGATAAACGGCTTTTGCCATTACCTTCGCTCCTTCTTCATTCGGATGAACTTTATCCGGGAAAAGTTCGGGCATTCCATCCATTGCCGCATGAAGATCAATAACCGGCAAATGATTTTTCTTGGCAACTTTCTTTATCATCGGAATAATTTCTTTGGAAATTATATCATCATTGATATTGTCACCAGTCCGATAGGATTTGGAAGGATAGCAGAGATAAATCTTCGGTTGGGCAGGCAGAGCTTTGAATGCATCCACCATTGTTTGCAAATCTTTTGTAAAATCCTCCTTATACTTCCAATTGAATGATTTGCTATCGTTTGTTCCAAGCTTGATTACTACGATATTGGGATTGAAAGCCAACGCATCCTGATAGGCTTTCTCTTTCATATACGGATGATCTCCTTTATTTAATAAGGTACGGGCACTGACTCCGAAGTTCTTAACCCAATAACCGTCACCCAACATACGTCCCAACACGGAAGGATAGCTGTCGCGATTACGATTCTTAATCCGGGCTCCATAAGTAATGCTGTTGCCAATGCAAGCAACACGGACCGCATCTTTACGGGGAGCCTTGAAGCTACGTAACCAAGCTGTCAGTTCATCCAGCATTTCATTTTTATAAAGGAAACCTTCGCGGATTCCCCATCCATGCCCGCCGGAAGGATAAATATGAAGAACTGCAGGAACTTTATTCTTATTCAATGCCAGATAGTAGTTAACGCCATTGGCAGGAGGAACGGCATTATCATCATCACTATATACGATGAAGGCACGCGGTGTCTCTTTTGTCACCTGTTTTTCATTGGAATATTCTTTCTCCAGCTCGGCAGAAGCTTCTTTTCCTAACAGGTTATTGCGAGAACCCATGTGGGTATACGATTGATTCATCGTAATCACCGGATAAAACAGGATTTGGAAGTTAGGACGAAGTTCGGGTTTGGCATGGGTGGCAATCGTCGACGCCAAATGACCACCGGCAGAAGATCCCATAATACCAATATCATTTGGATTCAGATTCCATACATCAGCACTGTCACGCACAATCTTCATTGCTGCTTCGGCATCCGAAATAGGAAGCGTGCGATCGCCTTTCGGCATTCGATATTTCAGCACAATAAGAGCAATGCCTTGCTTGTTAAAGTAAGGAGCCCAATCGTAACCTTCGTGGTCAACTGCCAGATGGGAATATCCTCCGCCGGGACAGGCTACCACCGCTCGCCCCGTAGCTAATTCCGGTGCCGGAAGGAATACACGAAGTGAAGGTTGTTCAATATCAAAAGGGTTGGGAGCCTTCTGGGCTACCGTCTGCTGACCTGCCAACAGGAAAAGCAACAGGAAAAAAAGAGTAGAAAATTTCTGTTTCATAGTATCTATGTACTTTGATTAATGAATAATTAGATGTGCGAAGATAGTAATTTTCCATATCTTTGCAGTTCATTTTGATTATAAAAAGATATGCAAGGAATAAAGAATCTGACGCAAGGGCCTATCAACCGCCAATTGTTCAATCTGGCAATGCCTATCATGGCAACGTCATTTATACAGATGGCGTATAGCCTCACGGATATGGCATGGGTAGGACGACTGGGAAGTGAAGCTGTAGCCGCCATCGGCTCTGTCGGAATTCTGACATGGATGTCGGGGTCCATATCTTTATTAAATAAGGTAGGCTCGGAAGTCAGCGTCGGTCAATCTATCGGTGCACAGAACCAGGAGGCCGCCCGGAACTTTGCATCCCATAACATCACAATCGCACTTATCGTTTCTCTTTGCTGGGGTGGATTGCTTTTTGTTTTTGCCGATCCTATCATACGCATCTACGAACTCGAAGAGCATATTACCGCCAATGCTATCCAATATTTACGGATTGTCTCTACCGGACTGCCTTTCGTCTTTCTGTCGGCAGCTTTCACCGGAATCTATAATGCAGCCGGACGTAGCAAGATTCCTTTTTTCATCAGTGGCACCGGATTGATATTGAATATCATTCTCGATCCTTTGCTGATATTTGGTCTTGGGCTGGGTATTAACGGCGCAGCCTACGCTACCTGGATTGCAGAAGCAAGCGTTTTTCTTATTTTCGTCTATCAGTTGCGTCATAGAGATGCATTGCTCGGCGGGTTCTCTTTTTTCACACGACTGAAGAGACAATACACACGGAGAATCTTAAAACTTGGATTACCCGTAGCAACATTAAATACTCTTTTCGCCTTTGTCAATATGTTCCTTTGCCGCACCGCTTCCGAACAAGGAGGGCACATCGGATTGATGACTTTTACGACCGGAGGACAAATCGAAGCTATCACCTGGAATACCTCACAGGGATTCTCTACCGCACTAAGTGCTTTTATCGCCCAAAACTATGCAGCAGGACGGATCGAACGGGTACTCAAGGCCTGGCATACTACACTATGGATGACTGGTATCTTCGGAACATTCTGCACATTATTATTTGTTTTCTTCGGAAATGAGGTGTTTTCTATTTTCGTCCCCGAACAGGCTGCTTATGAAGCCGGAGGTGTTTTCCTTCGCATCGACGGATATTCACAGCTCTTCATGATGCTCGAAATCACCATGCAAGGAGTATTCTACGGTATCGGCCGGACGATACCTCCTGCCATTATCAGCATTGTCTGCAACTATATGCGCATTCCGCTTGCTATTTTGTTCGTGCAAATGGGTATGGGAGTGGAAGGAATCTGGTGGGCTGTCTGCGTCACTACCGTTGCCAAAGGATTGGTACTTTTAAGCTGGTTTGTGATTATTAAAAAGAAATGTCTGAGTATCCCTTCTGTAACAAAAGAATAACTCAGGATTCTCCTTCGTTAACAGACGGTCGGAATTCCACTCGTTATTTTAACTTAAAAAGTACACCTTTGCTAAATAATATATATCTTTGCGGTGTTATTCATCATACGATATGATTCGTATGAAATTATTTTTTTACTAATTAAAAACATCAACATTATGAACAAGATGAAGTTTATGGTTCTCTTTATGAGTGTTGCCATGATATTCAGTGGCTGTGCGAGTATGAATAACACCGGTAAAGGTGCGGCTATAGGTGGAGGTTCGGGCGCTGCTCTGGGTGCTATTCTAGGAGGCGTCATCGGTAAAGGTAAAGGTGCGGCTATCGGCGCTGCCATCGGTACGGCAGTAGGCGCAGGTACAGGTGCCCTCATCGGAAAGAAAATGGATAAAGCTGCAGCCGAAGCAAAACAAATAGAAGGTGCGCAAGTAGAACAGATTACGGATAACAACGGACTGAAAGCCGTAAAAGTAACATTCGACTCGGGTATCCTTTTCACAACAGGTAACGCAAGTTTGAGTCCTGCCGCTAAATCCGCATTAAGCAAATTCGCAAATAATGTACTTAACCAGAACCGTGATATGGACGTATCTATCTATGGATATACCGACAATCAAGGATGGAGAAACAGTACGGCTGAACAAAGTCGCCAGAAAAACCTGAACTTGTCACAGGAACGTGCACAGAGTGTAGCAAGCTATCTGTTGAATTGCGGTGTGTCCAGCAACCAGATCAAAGGTGTGCAAGGTATGGGTGAAAGCGATCCCGTTGCAAGCAACGATACAGCAGCCGGCCGCGAACAGAACCGCCGTGTAGAAGTATATATGTACGCTAGCGAACAGATGATCAGAGATGCACAGGCAGCTGCTAATTAAAAAATTACTGCGTTATACACGCAACCTGCTGATTTTTTTCTTCGCATCGACCTTACTGACGGTCATTATCTATCGGTTTATGCCGGTTTATATCACTCCGCTGATGGTTATTCGAAGTGTTCAGCAGATTTTCTCAGGAGATAAACCCACGTGGAAACACACGTGGGTTTCTTTTGATAAGATATCCCCTAACCTCCCGATAGCGGTGATAGCTTCCGAAGATAACCGTTTTGCGGAACACAACGGGTTCGATTTCGTAGAGATCAGGAAAGCAATGAAAGAGAACAAAACACGTAAGCGAAAACGGGGAGCAAGCACCATCAGCCAGCAGACAGCCAAAAATGTGTTCCTATGGCCTAAGTCTTCATGGGTACGAAAAGGGTTTGAAGTATATTTTACCTTTTTGATCGAGTTATTTTGGTCGAAGGAACGAATCATGGAGGTTTATCTCAACTCCATTGAAATGGGAAATGGTATCTATGGTGCACAAGCTACCGCCCAAATAAAGTTTGGAACAACAGCCGCCAAACTGACACGGGGACAATGTGCGCTTATCGCCGCTACCCTCCCTAACCCGATACGCTTCAATTCTGCGAAGCCTTCGCCATATATCCTAAAACGTCAAAAACAGATATTACGATTAATGAATCTGGTTCCCAAGTTCCCACCGGAAGAAAAGACTATAAGAAAGCAACAAGGTAAAAACAAGAAAACGAAGAAGGAGCAATGAGAAATCTCTCTTGCTCCTTTCACTGATAAACTTGTCCGACTGTGTACTATCCCCATTTATACAAAATCTTTCAACTCTTGCTGTAAACGTTGACGTGTGAAAAAGATACGGCTCTTCACCGTTCCCAATGGCAAACCTAACTTCTCTGCTATTTCACGGTACTTGAATCCCGACACATGCATGGAAAAAGGTACCTTATATTCTTTTGGCAATGCATTGACTACACGATGCATCTCTTTCAAATCATACGCGCCCTCCGTACTGTCAAATCCGGAATCTTGCGGCAAATTCAAATGATAATAATTATCGGTAGTGTCTACAAAGGTCTGGTCACGTACTATTTTTCGGTAGTTATTAATAAAGATGTTGCGCATAATAGTGTACATCCATCCTTTGAAGTTTGTGTCCGGAACATATTTGTCCTCATTATCTAATGCTTTTAAAGACGTTTCCTGCAATAAATCATTTGCTTCTTCACGGTTAGCCGTTAATTTATAAGCAAAACGAAGCAACTCCTCCTGAACTCCAATTAAATCTTTTCTGAAACTTAAACTTTTCATACTTTAAAGGTTTTAATGGTTAATATTCGTTTTTCTCGATGTTTGCAAGTTTAAAGGTATTTTCCCTCTTCGGAAGGGTAATTTCCGTTATTTATGAGGGGAAATTCTATCAAATGATAGTTTTTAGGTGTTTTTTGATAGTTTTTGGGTGGTGCAAATCGGAGGAAGGTCGAATTTTCTATTTAATTTTCATTAAAGAAAACAGAGGAGTTCCCGACTTTTTAGTAAATTTGGTTGTTATACTTATATCAACCTAAATACAACGGATATGAAAAAGAAGAAACAAATCTTTATGTTATTGCTAGCCTTGCTAGTGGGGCTCCCCCTTTCCGCTCAAAGCAAACAAGAGAAGAAAGAGCAGAAAAAAGAGGCTGTCAAGAAGCTCATTGCCTCAGAGAATTACAAGATAGATGTCAGGACCGCCATGCCGATGCGCGGACGCTCCATTCCCTTGACGTCTCCCTACTCATTGGAAATCAGAAATGACTCGGTTATCTCCTACTTGCCTTATTTCGGACGGGCCTACAGTATCCCGTATGGTGGAGGTGACGGACTCGATTTCAAAGCTCCCCTTAAAGAATATGATATGAAAATGGATAAAAAAGGAAATGCCGTTATCGAATTCGTTGCCCGGAATCCGGAAGACAGATATGAATTCAGAGCCAAAGTATATACGAATGGTGAGGCAAGCATCAACGTAAATATGCAGAACCGTCAATCTATCAGTTTCCAAGGCGAACTGGAGATGGAGGATTAGCCTAGTCTTCCGCCTCTTCTCCCCCTTTTAATATAGGTAGGCAAATATGATATTTCACAGCTAAGATGCGGGTTAGAAAGACTACTAATCCGCCTATCAGCTGACAACCGTATGATTCGATCCCTGCTAGGTCACAAATCCAATAGGCAATGCCTCCTACCACACAGGCCATCGCATAAATTTCTTTTCGGAAGATGAGGGGAATCTCATTGATAAACACATCACGAATCACGCCACCGGCTGCTCCCGTTATACTACCCATAATGATGGCTACCCAAAAAGGATATCCCAAAGCGATACTTTTTTCCACACCTACCACAGTGAACAAAGCGAGCCCGATAGTATCAAAAATAAAGAAGGTATTATTGAGCCGGATCAGCCAACGTCCGAAACAAATAACCCACAGCAAAGCAAGTCCCGTACATATCAGATAAATAGGATTTGTCATCCAACCGGGAGTAACATCAAGCAGAACATCACGGATAGTACCACCACCGATCGCAGTAGCAAGACCTACAACATAGGCTCCAAACCAGTCGAAACGCTTAGCCGACGCAAGCCGGATACCACTGATGGCAAAGGCAAATGTGCCTATAAAATCAAGAATTTGAACGAATGTGGGCATATATTTGTTATTTTGTATGCAAAGTAACGAATAAATTCCGTAAGAAAATGTACTTTTGCTTCACGAATTAAACCGAATAAGATAGAAACAGTATGAAAATAACAATTGTTGCCGGGGCACGCCCCAATTTCATGAAGATAGCCCCCATTACACGCGCTATTGAAGCCGCACGGGCGCTGGGTAAAAGTATCTCGTACCGATTGGTATATACAGGCAAGAAAGAGGATACAAGTTTGGACGCTTCTCTCTTTTCGGACCTCGACATGAAAGCTCCCGATGTCTATCTGGGAGTGGAAAGTAGTAATCCTACGAGCTTGACAGCCGGAATCATGATAGCTTTTGAACAGGAACTAACCGAAAATCCTGCTCATGTAGTCCTTGTAGTGGATGATCTGACAGCAACGATGAGTTGTGCCATCGTCGCTAAAAAACAAGGAATCAAAGTGGCGCATCTGGTGGCGGGAACCCGTTCCTTCGACATGAAAATGCCGAAAGAAGTAAACCGTATGATCACAGACGGGCTATCCGACTATCTGTTCACTGCCGGTATGGTTGCCAACCGTAATCTGAACCAGACGGGAACAGAAAACGAAAACGTATATTATGTAGGTAATATCCTCATAGATACTATCCGATATAATAGAAACCGGTTACTCAAGCCGATATGGTTTTCCGTATTGGGACTGCAAGAAGGTAATTACCTCCTACTTACCCTGAATCGGCGTGTACTGCTCAATGATAAGGAGAATCTCCGACAACTTTTGCAAACATTAATCGAAAAGTCTGCCGGTATGCCTATCGTAGCTCCAATGCACACGTATGTACGCAATGCCATTAAAGAATTAGGAATCGAAGCACCGAACCTGCATATCATGCCTCCTCAGAATTATCTATTTTTCGGTTATCTGATAAACAAGGCAAAAGGAATCATAACGGATTCAGGCAACGTAGCCGAAGAAGCGACATTCTTAGGCATTCCATGTATTACGCTCAATACATACGCCGAACATCCGGAAACATGGCGTATGGGAACAAACGAACTTGTCGGTGAAGATCCTGTTCTTCTCGCCAAAGCAATGGACATATTAATGAAAGGCGAATGGAAAAGAGGCGAGCTTCCCGAACGCTGGGATGGGCGCACAGCAGAGCGTATCGTACAGATCCTTACGAGTAAATAACCAACAATGATGGGTAAAAAAAGTTATATATTCAACCATCCTCAGAGTTATTTGTTAACTTTGTAGCTCTACTAAGAACGTTTATGAAACAACGATATAGCAAAATACTTATACTGATCTTACTCATATTGGCAGCCTCAAACGTTTTTGCGCAGCAGATAAAGGGAGTAGTTACAGATTCGGTGACCCATGAGCCATTGATGTATATATCTGTTTACTACCAAGAAAAAAAGGATATGGGTACGATCACCAATATTGACGGAGAATACAGTCTCGAAGCCCGTAGAAACGGGGGGACACTTGTTTTTTCCGCAGTGGGCTATATCAGTAAGACAGTAAAAGTGAACTATGGCAATCAGACGGTCAATGTACAGTTGGCTCCGGATAACGTGATTCTGAATGAAGTCGTTGTAAAGCCTAAGAAAGAAAAATATTCGCGCAAGAACAATCCGGCAGTGGAGTTCATGAAGAAAGTAATCGAACATAAGAAGGCGCAAGCCCTCGAAGTGAACGAATATTATCAGTACGATAAGTACGAAAAGATGAAAATGTCTATCAATGACCTTACTCCGGAAAAACTAGAGAAGGGTATCTACAAAAAATATTCTTTCCTTAGAGATCAGGTAGAAGTGTCGGAAACTACCAATAAATTGATTCTCCCGATCTCTGTACAAGAAACGGCTTCACAAACCATCTTCCGCAAAGATCCCGAAAGTAAGAAAACGATTATCAAAGGAAAAAACTCCAATGGTATCGAAGAATTCTTCTCTACAGGAGATATGCTCGGCACTGTATTGAAGGACGTCTTTGCGGATATCAACATCTATGATGACGAGATCCGTCTGCTTCAGCAGCGTTTCGTCAGTCCTATAGGTAGCAATGCCATTTCTTTTTATAAGTATTATCTGATGGATACGTTGATGGTGGACAGGCGCGAATGCGTACATCTGACATTTGTTCCACAGAATTCGCAGGATTTCGGATTTACAGGACATCTCTATGTATTGAAAGATTCTACCTATGCAGTCCAGAAATGTACAATGAACCTGCCTAAAAAGACCGGAGTCAATTTTGTGAACCGTATGGATATCGTCCAACAGTATGAACAACTACCAAATGGCAATTGGGTATTGGCAGATGACGATATGACCGTAGATCTCTCGTGGAGTTCAAACAAAACGGTGGGGGGATTGCAGGTAGAGCGAACTACAAAATATAGCAATTATAAGTTCGACCCTATAGAGCAACGGCTTTTCCGTTTGAAAGGCAGTGTGATAAAAGAAGCCGATATGCTCTCGAAAAGCGATGAATACTGGGCTAGTGTTCGCCAAGTACCACTGACAAAAACAGAAAGCACAATGGATGTATTCGTCAACAGACTCGAACAGATTCCGGGATTTAAGTATATCATCTTCGGTGCGAAAGCTGTGATCGAAAACTTCGTAGAAACAGGAAGCAAGAAACATCCGAGTAAAGTAGACATAGGTCCTATCAATACGATGATTTCGAGCAACTATATTGATGGAACCCGTTTTCGGTTAAGTGGCATGACAACAGCTCATCTCAACAAACACTGGTTCTTGAACGGTTATGGAGCCTACGGTCTGAAAGATGAACGATGGAAATACAGCGGAACACTGACATATTCATTCAACAAACGCGATTATGTGGTTTGGGAGTTCCCGAAGCATTACATTTCGGCAACTTACAGTTATGATGTAATGTCTCCGATGGATAAATTCCTATTTACAGATAAAGATAACATTTTCCTTTCATTAAAAACAACGACAGTAGACCAAATGTCGTATATGCGCGATGCTACCATCAACTATGAACTTGAAACACTTACAGGATTCGGTATAAAAGCAATGCTCCGCCACCGTAACGACGAGCCTGCCGGAAAATTGGAGTATTTGCGTAACGATGCCGCACAAACCCGTGTGCATGACGTCACTACTGCCGAAGCAAGCCTGACACTACGCTATGCTCCGGGCGAATCATTTGTCAACTCCAAACAGCGTCGTATCCCCGTGTCATTGGACGCTCCTATCTTCACACTCACTCATGCCATGGGATTCAAAGGAGTGTTAGGTGGCGAATACAGTTTCAACCGTACGGAAGCGAGTGTATGGAAACGTTTCTGGCTTCCATCTTCGTGGGGAAAGATAGATTGCAGTATAAAGGCAGGGGCCGAGTGGAACACCGTTCCTTTCCCGTTACTGATTCTGCCGGAAGCCAACTTATCATACATCACCCAACGCGAGACGTTCAACCTTATTAATAATATGGAGTTCTTGAACGACCGTTTCGCTTCAGTTTCATTGTCTTACGATATGAATGGCAAACTATTCAATCGTATTCCCCTTATCAAGAATCTGAAATGGAGGGAAATGTTCCGTGTCCGTGCCTTATGGGGTACTCTGACAGACAAGAACAATCCGTTCAAAAGCAGTAACCCCGATTTGTTCCGCTTCCCGATGCGTGATGGAAAATTTACTAGTTTTGTCATGGATCCGAAGATTCCGTATGTTGAAGCAAGTGTGGGTATCTATAATATATTCAAGTTGCTGCACATTGAATATGTACATCGTTTCACCTACCGTGATAATCCGGGTATCAATAAAAACGGTGTCCGCTTCATGGTATTAATGGCATTCTAAGAATTATGCAACCTTTAGCAGAGCGATTACGCCCCAAAACATTAGACGAATATATCGGTCAGAAACATTTAGTAGGACCGGGTGCTATCTTGCGAAAGATGATTGACGCAGGACGCATCTCCTCCTTTATCCTCTGGGGACCTCCCGGGGTAGGCAAAACTACATTGGCACAAATCATTGCCAATAAGCTGGAAACCCCGTTTTTTACTTTAAGCGCAGTGACTTCAGGGGTAAAGGATGTGCGTGAAGTGATAGACCGTGCCAAAAGCAACCGATTCTTCTCCCAGTCCAGCCCTATCCTATTCATCGATGAAATCCATCGATTCAGTAAATCACAACAGGATTCTTTGTTGGGAGCTGTAGAGAACGGAACCGTCACACTAATCGGAGCAACAACGGAAAATCCGTCGTTCGAGGTTATCCGTCCGCTTCTGTCCCGCTGCCAGCTCTATGTACTCAAATCGCTGGAGAAGGAAGATTTGCTGGAACTCCTGCAACGTGCCATCACTACGGATACTGTACTGAAAGAACGTAAAATCGAACTAAAAGAAACAACTGCCATGCTGCGCTTTTCCGGTGGAGACGCACGCAAACTCCTTAATATATTAGAGCTGGTCGTTGAATCCGAAGCTGAAGACACCGTTGTGATCACTGATGAAATGGTGACTGAACGATTACAACAAAACCCGTTGGCATACGATAAAGACGGGGAAATGCATTATGATATTATTTCAGCCTTCATCAAGTCTATTCGTGGCAGTGATCCGGACGGAGCAATCTATTGGCTTGCCCGTATGGTGGAAGGCGGTGAAGATCCGGCTTTCATTGCCCGCCGACTGGTTATTTCGGCCTCCGAAGATATCGGCTTGGCAAATCCCAATGCCTTGCTTCTTGCTAATGCCTGTTTCGATACATTGATGAAAATCGGATGGCCCGAAGGAAGAATTCCTTTAGCTGAAACGACCATATATCTGGCAACCAGCCCTAAAAGCAATTCAGCGTATAATGCCATTAATGATGCACTGGAGTTGGTTCGCTCGACAGGTAATCTACCTGTCCCATTACACTTGCGCAATGCACCTACGAAGCTGATGAAGCAATTAGGCTATGGACAAGAGTACAAGTATGCTCACAATTATGAAGGAAATTTTGTGAAACAACAGTTCCTTCCGGACGAATTGAAAGACAAACGTATCTGGAAACCGCAGAATAATCCGGCAGAACAGAAACATGCCGAACGGATGATACAACTGTGGGGAGACAAGTTCAAAAAAGACGTATAACATATTATTAATATAAAATCGAAATGAAAATTATTGTTTTAGATGGTTTTGCAGCCAATCCCGGCGATTTGTCTTGGGAAGGGATAAAAGCCTTAGGAGAATGCGTGATTTACGACCGTACTGCTCCCGAAGAAGTATTAGAACGTGCAGCCGGAGCAGAAGTACTCCTGACTAATAAAGTAATCATTAATGCAGAACACATGGCTGCACTGCCCGAATTGAAATATATCGGTGTATTAGCTACCGGATACAATGTAGTTGATACAGTTGCAGCTAAAGAACGGGGTATTGTTGTCACTAACATTCCTTCATACAGCACAGCTTCCGTTGCCCAAATGGTATTTGCCCACATATTGAATATCAGCCAGCAAGTGCAACATCATTCGGAAGAAGTGCATAAAGGCCGCTGGACGAACAGCAAAGATTTCTGTTTCTGGGATACGCCGCTGATAGAATTGAGAGATAAGAAAATAGGTCTGGTCGGATTGGGAAATACCGGATATACAACAGCACGTGTTGCCATAGGTTTTGGTATGCAAGTGTATGCGTTGACTTCAAAGTCTCATTTCCAATTACCACCTGAAATCAAGAAGATGGATTTAGACCAACTTTTCAGCGAATGTGATATTATCAGTTTACATTGCCCGCTTACTCCGGAGACACATGAGATGGTTAATGCCCGTCGTCTTGCCATGATGAAGCCAACAGCTATCTTAATCAATACCGGGCGTGGACCGCTAATCAATGAACAAGATTTGGCAGATGCTCTGAACAGTGGTAAGATTTTTGCAGCAGGAGTAGACGTACTCTCTACCGAACCTCCCCATGCTGATAACCCGTTGCTGACAGCCAAGAACTGCTACATCACTCCACATATTGCATGGGCAACCCTAGAAGCCCGCGAAAGATTGATGAACATTGCAATCAGCAATCTGCAAGCATACATCGCCGGAACACCGGAAAATGTAGTCAAATAGGTAAGAATCAAAAACTGTTTTTCTATCCAGTCCGACATTAAAACAAAAAGTTGGCTGCGCAATAATATTACTATTGCGCAGCCAACTCTCAATTCTCAACTTTCAACTTAATAAGAGTGTCCTCCCTCGTCCATCTCTTTTTCCGTTATCTTATGACGGTCGATACTACGCCAAGCATAGAATATATAAGCTATCACAAACGGGACAAGTATAGAAACATAAGCCATCGTCTTTAATGTAAACTCACTAGAACAACTGTTAGCCAAAGTCAATGAGCTTTGCAGGTCCGTATAAGACGGATAATAAGCAGTATTATTATATCCTGCCACCAACAGCAAAGACAAAACAGTCAATACCGTCCCAATCCCTGTAAACCAGATACCCTTATCAAAAGTCTTTCTAAGCAACGTCTTGCCAATACCGAAGAGTACCAACACCACTCCTATCAGGAATAAGATCAAAACTACGGGCATTTCGATAAAGTTCATGAAATATTTAAAGGGTTGCATATAAATCTCCTGTGTATCCGGATTCACGGCAAAGCCATCAGAAACCAATGTACGAATCACAAATGTCAAGAAGAACACAAGAAACAGAATCGTATTATTCCGCACCGCACGACGACATTTATCCGTCAGTTCTTTGTCCGCAATATTATTAATGAAGTAAAGCGCACCCAGCACACGGGCAAGGAAGAATACTGCTAATCCAAGAATAACATTCCATATATTTGTCAGTGCATCCAATCCATGCCAGCCATTCCCCCAATGACTGATTACCGGCATAACAGTATCCGTCATATTAGCTTTATTGATATAGAAATCGGAACCTGTGAAGAAAGTTGCCACAGCTCCGCCAAGCAACAACGGCCCTACTACTCCATTAATCACCAGAAAAGTCTGATATGTCTTTTTGCCCAACAGATTTCCCGCTTTGCTCTGAAACTCATAACTGACAGCCTGCAATACAAAGCTGAAAAGAATAATCATCCAAAGCCAATAAGCTCCACCGAAACTTGTACTATAAAACAATGGAAAAGAAGCAAAGAAAGCCCCTCCGAACGTGACCAGTGTAGTAAATGTAAACTCCCACTTACGACCGGTAGAATTCACCATCATTTTCCGGTGTTCTTCCGTCTTACCGAGACAGAACAACAAAGAATTACCTCCTTGCACAAACAATAAAAATACGAGGATAGCTCCCAGCAAGGAAACGACAAGCCACCAATATTGTTGTAGAAATATATACATAGCCTTTACAATTAATGATTAATATTCATATTATCTTCCGTATCCGGTCCTTTCTTGATAGCCTTCACCATAATTCCGGTACCGGCAATCAACATTACAGTAAACAGGAACAGGAAAATAAAGAAAGTAGTCTGTACGGAACCCACATCAAGTTTGGAGATAGCAGCCGTTGTAGGCAGCATATCACGAATTGCCCAAGGCTGACGACCACACTCGGCAACCACCCATCCCGCTTGTCCGGCAATGTATCCCAAAGGAATAGTAAGCAAAGCGACCCAATGCATCCAGCGCATCTTACTCAAATCTTTCTTATAAACAAAGAACAATACTACAATAAAGAACAAAATAAAATATCCTCCGAGAATTACCATGACACGGAACGCATAAAAATTCAAAGGAACATTCGGAACCAACTGATTCACATCTTTAATATACCCATATCCAAAATAGGGGATATTCTCCTGCAACACTTTATATGCCACTTGCGCGTCCTCTTCATGACCTGCACTCTTTGCCGCACGATAGGCTGCCAATGCCCCAATAGCCGTTTTCCCGCGTTCTATCTTCTCGGCTGCCGAGAGAGCCGTCGTACCGTCTTTCATTTGATAACCGCCTTCAATAATGTTTGTGATTCCCGGAACGTAACCATCCGCATCACGTTCCGCCAGAAAAGAAAGCAGACTCGGTATCTCAAAACGGAAGAGGAAAGGTTCTTTCCCATCATCATAAGTTTCCTTTTCAGGATTAAGCACTCCTATTCCTACTAGTCCTACATTCGTTCCACCCTCATACAGGCCTTCCACAGCAGCCAGCTTCATCGGCTGTGTCTGTGCAATCTGATAACCGGAACCGTCTCCTGTCCAAGCGGCGAGTAACGATGCCACTAGTCCGAAGATAGCACCAATTTTTATGCTCGCAAGTGCAAAATCACGATTACGTTTCTTCAACAAATACCAGCAACTAATGCCGACCACGAACACACCGCCCAGCACCCAACCGGACAATACGGTATGGAAGAACTTGTTGACAGCCACAGGTGATGTAGCCACAGCCCAGAAATCTACCATCTCGTTACGCACCGTATCGGGATTGAACTCCATTCCTACCGGATGTTGCATCCATGCATTGGCCACCAGAATCCACCAAGCGGAAATAGTTGCTCCCAATCCCGTCAGCCAGGTAGAAGCCAGATGGAAGCGTTTGCTCACTTTTCCCCAACCGAAAAACATCACAGCTATAAATGTGGCTTCCATGAAGAATGCCAAAATCCCTTCAATTGCCAACGGTGCTCCGAAAATGTCACCAACAAACCACGAATAATTACTCCAGTTTGTACCGAATTCAAATTCCAGAATCAAACCGGTCGCTACACCAATAGCGAAGTTGATGCCGAAAAGCTTCATCCAGAACTGAGCAGTCTTTTTCCAGAATTCATTTCCTGTTTTATAATACAGCGTCTCCATGATTCCCATCACCACTGCCAGTCCAAGTGTAAGCGGAACAAAAATCCAATGATACATAGCTGTCATCGCAAATTGGGCTCTCGACCAATCGATCAGCGAGGTGTCAATACTTTCAATCATAATCTTATGTTGTTTAAGAGTTAAAAATCAATCGGTTTCTCCGGAAGGGCACGTTCTATCAGTTCATTACCCACATACGCTCCTTTTTCTGCCTCCGTAGGGTGATCACTAAGGAAATTCGGGAAAAAGAATAATTTGAGGATAAAGAACATGACGAATAATTTCAAAAGGATAATAACCCACAATGTACGACCAAGTGTCATACTGCGGAAACCTTCCAAATAAAAGTTCCAAACGGCAAGCAGTGCATTCTTCATATATCGTCGTTAGAATTTGTAATGAGTACAAATATACAATATTTATAATAAAAACAAACAAATCCCCCGAATTGTTGCGAGATTTATTGTGTTTTTCCCGGCTAATCTCCCTATCGACAGAAAAAAATCATTTAACGGTAAAATTCAATGATCCGTCTATCACTTTTGCCACTAATATAATATGTACGTACCTTCGTTACCAATAAATCAATAGAAGTATGAATATGATAAATGTAAGAAGATTGGCAGTGATGACATTTCTTGGTGCAGGTATGCTTTCCGACATATCTGCACAAGATTTTTCGTTGCAAGCCGATACGTTAAATGAAGCCAGACTCCCCGCTCAATGGGATTTGCAATCTTGCATCGACTATGCTTTGGAACAGAATATTACGATTCGCAAGAACCGTGTGACTGCGGAAAGCACACAGATTGACGTAAAGACTGCCAAAGCGGCTCTATTTCCCAGCCTTTCGTTCTCTACCAGCCAGCAAGTAGTGAATCGCCCCTATCAGGAGACGAGCAGCCGGGTGAGTGGCAGCGAAATCATCAGCAGCAACAGTAAAACAAGTTACAACGGCAATTATGGCCTGAATGCCTCGTGGACTATATACAACGGCAGTAAGCGACTCAAAACTCTCAAACAGGAACGGCTGAACAACCAGGTAGCCGAATTGGATGTAGCCACTTCGGAAAATACGATTAAAGAGTCGATTGCACAAATTTATATCCAGATTCTTTATGCCGCCGAATCCGTCAGGGTAAATGAAAACACACTGCAAGTCTCCATTGCCCAGCGTGATCGCGGACAGGAACTTCTCAATGCCGGAAGTATTGCCAAAAGTGACTTCGCACAGTTAGAGGCTCAGGTAAGCACAGACCGTTATCAACTTGTCACAGCGCAAGCCACCTTACAAGATTACAAATTGCAACTGAAACAATTGCTCGAACTGGACGGAGAGAATGAAATGAACGTCTACCTCCCTAAACTGTCCGATGAAAACGTACTGGCTCCGTTACCTGCCAAAAAGGATGTCTATGTAAGCGCCCTTGCCATCCGTCCCGAAATCGAGGCAAGTAAGTTGAATGTAGAGGCTTCCGAACTAGGCATTGATATTGCCAAATCGAGTTACTTCCCCACTATCAGCCTCAGCGCAGGCATCGGCACAAACCATACAAGTGGAAGCGATTTCACTTTCGGCGAACAAGTGAAAAACGGATGGAATAATTCCATCGGATTGTCTGTCAGTGTACCTATCTTTAATAACCGCCAGACAAAAAGTGCTGTACAAAAAGCTAAGCTGCAACGCGAAACGAATATGCTTTCCTTACTTGACGAACAAAAAGCCCTCTATAAGACCATCGAAAGTCTTTGGTTGGACGCAAACAGCGCACAACAACGTTATGCGGCAGCCAACGAAAAACTGAGAAGTACGCAGATCAGCTATGATCTGATCAGCGAACAGTTCAATCTGGGTATGAAAAATACGGTGGAGCTCCTCACCGAAAAGAATAACTTGCTACAAGCTCAACAAGAACAACTTCAGGCTAAATATATGGCCATACTAAACACACAGTTGCTGAAATTCTATCAAGGAGACAAATTGACATTATAAATCAACAAACGTATATTAATTAAAAGCATCATAAACGAATGAAAACGAAAAAGATTATCCTAATCGCCGTGGCAGTCATTGCGGTAGTAGGTATAGGAATCTGGTTCTTCACCGGTTCACCCGCCAAGCATAAAGTCACGTATGCTACCGTCGCTGTCAGCAAAGGCGATATTTCAAATTCGGTAACTGCTACCGGAACGATAGAGCCGGTGACGGAAGTCGAAGTCGGTACACAGGTATCGGGCATCATCGACAAGATTTATGTAGATTATAACTCAACAGTCACCAAAGGACAATTGATTGCCGAAATGGACCGCGTCACACTGCAAAGTGAATTGGCTTCACAACAAGCGACATACGACGGTGCGAAAGCCGAATATGAATATCAGAAGAAAAACTATGAACGTAGCAAAGGCTTGCACGAAAAATCACTCATCAGCGACACGGATTTCGAACAAGCCCTCTACAACTACCAGAAGGCGAAGAGCAGCTATGACAGCAGTAAGGCCTCTCTCGCAAAGGCAGAGCGTAACTTATCATACGCTACCATCACTTCGCCTATCGACGGAGTTGTTATCAGCCGTGATGTGGAAGCCGGACAGACTGTCGCTTCCGGATTCGAGACTCCTACCCTGTTCACTATCGCTGCGGACTTGACGCAAATGCAGGTAGTGGCCGATGTGGATGAAGCCGATATAGGTGGCGTAGAAGAAGGACAGCGCGCCAGTTTTACGGTGGACGCATATCCTAATGATACCTTTGAAGGCGTTGTGACCCAGATTCGTTTGGGCGATGCAAGCAGTACCAGCAGTACAAGTACCAGCAGCGGCACGGTGGTTACTTATGAAGTGGTAATCTCCGCTCCCAATCCCGATTTGAAACTGAAACCACGTCTGACGGCCAATGTCACCATCTATATCCTTGATAAAAAAGACGTACTTTCTGTACCGAACAAAGCATTGCGTTTCGTACCCGAAAAACCCTTAATCGGTGCTAACGACATCGTAAATGACTGTAAAGGTGAACATAAACTTTGGACACGCGAAGGAAATACATTCACTGCCCATCCGGTAGAGATAGGAATCAGTAACGGTATGTCGACGGAAATTATCAGTGGTATCTCCGAAGGCGCTAAAATTGTGACGGAAGCTACTATCGGTGCCATGCCGGGCGAAAATATGGAAGCCGGACCCAACCAACAGAGCGGAGGAGAAAGAAGCCCGTTCATGCCTGGCCCTCCGGGAAGTAAGAAGAAAAACAACAAGTGACAAACACCATGAAGAAAGTAATTGAAATACAAAATATCAAGCGTAACTTTCAGGTAGGTGATGAAACCGTCCATGCGTTACGAGGTGTTTCGTTCACCATTCACGAAGGGGAGTTTGTCACTATCATGGGTACTTCCGGTTCGGGAAAATCTACGTTACTGAATATTCTGGGTTGCCTGGATACTCCGACGAGCGGTGAATATCTGCTCAGCGACATCCCCGTCCGCACTATGAGCAAGCCTCAACGTGCGGTCTTGCGGAACAGGAAAATCGGATTCGTGTTCCAAAACTATAACTTGTTGCCCAAAACAACGGCTGTAGAAAACGTAGAACTGCCACTTATGTACAACTCTTCTGTCAGTGCCGCCGAACGCCGTCGCCGTGCCATCGAATCTCTGCAGGCCGTAGGATTAGGTGACCGTCTGGAACACAAATCAAACCAGATGTCCGGTGGGCAAATGCAGCGGGTGGCCATTGCACGCGCATTGGTCAACAATCCGGCTGTGATTCTTGCCGATGAAGCAACCGGAAACCTCGACACCCGTACCTCATTTGAGATACTTGTCCTCTTTCAAAAGCTTCATGCGGAAGGACGCACCATCATCTTCGTAACGCATAATCCGGAGATTGCGCAATATAGCAGCCGGAATATCCGCCTGCGCGACGGTCATGTCATAGAGGATACCGCTAATCCGGAAATTCTATCCGCTGCTGAAGCATTGGCTGCATTACCAAAAAATGACGAAGAAGGATAGACCGCGTTTAACGAAATAACTAATTACTAACAACATGAATGGAACCAATTTATTCAAGATAGCTCTCCGCGCATTGGCAAACAACAAATTGCGTGCATTTCTCACCATGCTCGGTATTATCATCGGTGTCGCTTCCGTCATCACGATGCTTGCCATCGGACAAGGTTCGAAGAAAAGTATCCAGCAACAGATTTCCGAAATGGGATCGAACATGATTATGATTCATCCCGGAGCCGATATGCGTGGAGGTGTGCGCCAAGATCCGTCTGCCATGCAAACGTTAAAGCTCACCGACTACGAGGCTTTGCGTGACGAGACCAATTTCCTGTCAGCCATCAGCCCCAATGTCTCTTCATCGGGGCAGCTTATTGCCGGCAACAACAACTATCCTGCCTCCGTGAACGGGGTTGGAACGGAATATCTCGAGATCCGCCAATTAACGGTGGAGAACGGTGAGATGTTCACGGAAGCCGACATACAAAGCTCGGCAAAAGTATGCGTGATAGGAAAGACAATAGTAGACAATCTTTTTCCCGACGGAAGCGATCCGGTGGGAAAAATTATCCGTTTTAGCAAGATCCCTTTCCGAGTGGTAGGTGTGCTCAAGTCGAAAGGATACAATTCTATGGGACAGGATCAGGATGCAGTAGTACTTGCTCCCTACACAACGGTGATGAAACGTCTGCTTGCCGTTACCTATCTGCAAGGTATCTTCGCCTCCGCCCTCACCGAAGATATGACAGAATACGCTACGGATGAAATCAGCACGATTCTTCGTCGCAATCATAAGTTGAAGACCTCTGACGATGATGATTTCACCATTCGTACACAACAGGAATTGAGTACAATGCTCAACTCTACCACCGATTTAATGACCACCCTGCTTGCTTGTATTGCCGGCATCTCATTGGTTGTAGGCGGTATCGGAATTATGAATATCATGTATGTATCCGTCACGGAACGAACCCGTGAAATCGGTCTGCGAATGTCGGTCGGCGCACGAGGAATCGACATTCTGAGCCAATTCCTTATCGAAGCCATCATGATCAGTATCACAGGAGGAATCATCGGAGTGGTCATCGGCTGCGGAGCCAGTTGGATAGTCAAAAGCGTGGCGCATTGGCCTATCTATATCCAGCCGTGGAGTGTATTCCTCTCTTTTGCCGTCTGTACCGTCACCGGAGTCTTCTTTGGATGGTATCCTGCCAAAAAAGCAGCAGATTTAGACCCGATTGAAGCTATCAGATACGAATAAAGAGCTATCTTTGTCTTTATGAAACAAACCTTTACATCCGCACGTCGTCCCCTGGAGATACTGATACACATTATCAGCTGGGGGATTATGTTCGGTTTCCCGTTCTTTTTCGTAGAACGCGGAAACGGGAACATTAACTGGATGGCTTATATACGCCATTTTGCCGTACCGCTTTCTTTTATGATTGTGTTCTACGTCAATTACTTCTTTCTGGTCCCCCGATATCTTTTTCAGAATCAATCAAAAAGATATATTGTCTACAACATTATCTTGTTGTGTATCATCGGGATACTGCTTCATCTCTGGCAAAGTCTGACATTCGATCCGTCATTTGAGAACAAGCCCAGACGTCCGGGTATGCCTCCGGGATGGTTGTTTTTCCTGCGAGATATGCTAAGCCTTGTTTTCACTATCGGATTGAGTGCCGCTATCCGTATGAGCGCACGATGGACGCAAAACGAGGCTACCCGCAAGGAAGCGGAACGGAATCGCACGGAAGCCGAACTGAAAAATCTGCGTAATCAGTTGAACCCTCACTTTTTGTTGAATACTCTGAATAATATTTATGCTTTAATCGCATTCGATTCGGACAAAGCTCAACAAGCTGTGCAGGAACTGAGCAAATTGCTTCGATACGTATTATATGACAATCAGCAGACGTATGTCCCGCTCTGTAAAGAGGTTGATTTCATCCGTAACTATATCGAACTGATGCGTATCCGCCTGTCGGCTAATGTACAGATGAGTACTCAATTCGATATTCACCCAAACTGCCAGACACTGATCGCCCCGCTAATCTTTATTTCATTGATAGAAAATGCCTTCAAGCACGGTATCTCCCCTACCGAAGCTAGTTTCATCCACATTCATATTTCCGAGAACGACCAAGAAGTGATCTGCGAAATCCGCAATAGTAATTTCCCCAAGGAAGTGTGGGATAAAAGTGGTTCGGGCGTGGGGTTAGAACAAGTCAGCCGACGGCTGGAGATACTTTATCCGGGGGCTTACACTTGGTCGAAAGGCACTTCACGGGACGGGAAGTGTTACGAATCAAAATTGAGCATTAAGATCAAAGAGTAGAGAGAAAACATTAAGTATAGAATTTTATATTAATAGAATAGTAGTATGGTATTACGTTGTGCAATCGTAGATGATGAGCCTTTGGCTATCGGCCTTTTGGAAAGTTATGCAAACAAAACCCCGTTTCTACAACTCGTAGGAAAATACTCCAGCGCTGTTCAGGCAATGAAAGAATTGCCTGGCGAGGAAGTTGACCTCTTGTTTCTGGATATCCAAATGCCCGAACTTAACGGACTGGAATTCTCAAAAATGGTGGATTCCCGTACCCGTATCGTATTCACTACCGCCTTTGGACAGTATGCCATCGATGGCTATCGTGTCAACGCACTTGACTATCTATTAAAGCCGATTTCATACATCGACTTCCTACAGGCAGCCAACAAAGCGCTTCAATGGTTCGAACTGGTTCAGAAGCCAGAAGAGATAGACAGTATTTTTGTAAAAAGTGACTACAAATTGGTACAAGTGGAATTAAAGAAAATCATGTATATCGAAGGATTAAAAGATTACATTAAAATCTATACGGAAGACGCCTCCAAACCAATACTGTCCCTTATGAGTATGAAAGCGATGGAAGAACTTTTGCCTTCCAGCCGTTTTATACGTGTGCATCGCTCTTTCATCGTTCAAAAGGATAAGATACGTGTAATAGATCGTGGACGCATTGTTTTTGACAAAACATACATCCCCATCAGTGACAGTTACAAACAGGTTTTCCAAGCATTCCTTGATGAAAGAAGTTGATGATT
This sequence comes from Bacteroides sp. NSJ-39, assembly GCF_014287315.1. NCBI lineage: Bacteria > Pseudomonadati > Bacteroidota > Bacteroidia > Bacteroidales > Bacteroidaceae > Bacteroides > Bacteroides sp. NSJ-39. Next base: position 595,088 of record NZ_JACOOB010000001.1, read on the forward strand.
CCCTATTTTATCGGTAAAAACGAGATTTTTGTCGATTATAGTTTGCCAAAACCTGTTTTATCCCTACCTTTGCAACGAACAGAAAGGAATTGTGAAATTCCAAGAATAGAATAGTTTAGTTAAGTCTAGTTTAGTTTTTGTGTTAAATAGCTCCCTCGTCAGCGGACGAACTAGGGAGCTATTTTTACATTATAAGAATATTATTGCACAAAATATTCATAATTTCCATAACTTTGCAACAATAAAATCTCACATAAATGGAATTTAACGTAGAGGAATTAAAAAGTGCACTTATTGAGAAGTGCAAAAGTGAAGGTATCTTGTATGCAATGGTAGCAGTAGACAGGCGAACCAAAGAGATCATTCTTCCTGATACTTTGCAAGGAGCCTTGAAGCACCCGGAGTACTTTGTATGTACTTGTAAAAAAGTAGAAGATAAATACATCGTGGAGGAGATTACAAAAGTGTAACTCTCCTCCGAACTCTTTATTATTTACGGTCGCCAATGTATAGCGCAGCTCCTTCATCTATAAACAGTTCCACATTCTGCGCATGATGAGCTACATAGGCTGCGGGCCCTACATCTCCCGACTGGCAGATTTCTTCTACCACATCAGCTTTACCCTTTCCGGTTATCAGGAAAATAACGTGACGGGCATTCAATATCGGATAACCGGTCATTGCGATGCGCTTCTGCCCGTTACGGGGATTAATACTGACTACATAAACAGAAGCGGAAGTCAACAGTTCTTCTTGTCCGGGGAAAATGGAGGAAGTATGACCATCGTCTCCTGCACCCAACAGTATAATATCAAACTCTGGCCATCCCTGCTTGGACGGTACTTGTTGCTTGACCAACTCCGAATAACGGGCCGCTTCTTTCACCGGTTTGACTTCACCACGAATACGAAAGACATTCTCATAAGGAATGGGAGCCATTCCTAAAAGTAGATTACGCATCATTCCGTAATTGCTGTCCGAATCATCGGGGGGAACACAGCGTTCGTCTACCCAATAAATACACATACGATTCCAGGGGGTAGTTTCCATATATTCGTTCGCCCACAAATCGAACATTAGAGCAGGAGTACTGCCGCCGCTAACTGCGATATTGAATATTCTGTCCGGTTCATTATTCATGATTTCCACCAGACGGAGTATCAGTCCACGTGAAGTTTCAATGGACGAGGGAAAAACAGTTACTTTCATAATTCACAATATTGGTCTGTATTCGTCAAATTCTTACAAGGATTGGTCCAGTCAGCCCCGTGCTCATGCATCATCGCTTCACTTTCCAAAGGTCCCCACGTACCGACCGGATAACCGTAAAGCGGTGCGTCGGGATTCTCTTTCCAATAGCGAAGTACCGGATCGAAGAATGTCCATGAAGCCTCCACGGCGTCACTCCGGGTGAATAAAGTCGGATCGCCCTGAATGCAATCGTCTATCAGACGTGCGTAAGCGTCACCACTCGGCACTCCACCCAACTGGGCATAACTGAAATCCATTGTCACCTGACGGACTTCAAAGCCCGCACCAGGCACTTTCATGCCTATCTTGAGCACAATTCCTTCATTCGGTTGCAAACGAAGAATCAATTTATTCGCACGTGGGCAATTGCCACCTGAACAACGGAACATCTGATGAGGTGTCTCGCGGAAATGAACCACGATTTCCGTCACTTTAGTCGGCATTTGCTTGCCGGTACGGATGTAAAACGGAACACCGCTCCAACGCCAGTTACTGATACCCAGCTTCATGGCAATGTATGTTTCCGTACGCGAGTCGGGAGCTACCCCTTTCTCTTCACGATATCCTTTTTTAGTACCGGAAGAGGTATATTGCCCGCGCACAATATGCTCATTCAAATCTTCTTCATTCAGCGGTGTCAGAGACTCATATACTTTCACCACCTCATTACGGAAGTTATCCGCATTGAAGATAGCAGGAGGTTCCATAGCAGTAAGAGCTACAAGCTGAATCAAATGATTCTGTACCATATCCCGCAAAGCTCCCGCCGTTTCGTAGAATCCGCCACGTTGCTCGATTCCCAGATTCTCTACAGCGGTAATTTCTACGTAGTCAATATAATTCCTGTTCCAAAGAGGCTCGAAAATACCATTGGCAAAACGGAAAGCCAACACATTTTGCGCTGTCTCTTTACCGAGAAAATGGTCAATACGGTAAATCTGATGTTCTTCGAAAACAGAAGCATAAATTTTATTCAATTCACGTGCCGATTCGAGGTCGTAACCGAAAGGTTTTTCAACGATGATACGCGAATGGGGAGTATTCAGTCCTGCAGCTTTCAGATGCAAGGGAACAACACCGTAAAGTGAAGGCGGAGTGGCAAGGTAGAACAGCAGATTATCCGGATCCACCTCATTGGTCAACTCTACCAGACGTTGGCGGAGCATGGCATATCCTTCTTCCTTTGCCGGATCCATGGGCAAGTAACACAGATGCGAGATGAAAGCCTCCATCAGTGCCGCATCCTGTTCTTCGGATTTCACGAAAGTCCGAAGTTCACCTGATATATACGAGCGATAATCCTCGTCAGAATAAATCGTACGTCCGATACCCAGTATATGAAAATCACCTGTTAACCGCTTTTCACGGAAGAGCGAGTAAAGGGCAGGCATCAACTTACGTTTGGTAAGGTCGCCTGAGGCGCCAAAAATTATCATTGCGAATTTATCCATTGTCGCTTTTTATTTCTTAATTCATAAAATAGTCTTATTACTCCGAAAGACATCCTACTTACACATTATATGTGCCCGATTTCGTGTCACCGCCATGTCCTGTCCAGTTTTCGTGGAAGAACTGTCCGCGCAGTTCGTCTTTACGCTCAAAGGTGTGCGCACCGAAATAATCGCGCTGTGCCTGCACCATATTAGCGGGCAGATCGGCAGAAGTAAGCGAATAGAAGTAATTCAAGGCAGAAGAGAAAGCGGGAACAGGAAGTTCTTCTTTCATGGCTTCGGCTACAAGGCTCTTCCATCCGGAGAGTGACGCCTTCATTTCTTCCCTGAAATAAGGAGCCATCAACAAGTGTTTGGGCTTGTCGGTGGCTTCGAAGGCAGCGGCAATATCGTTCAGGAAAATACTGCGGATGATGCATCCGCCACGCCACATACGGGCGATGGAAGCCAGATCGAGCTGCCAGCCGAATGTATCGGAAGCACGTTGCAGCACGGCAAATCCTTGAGCGTATGAGACGAGTTTGGAAGCATAAAGGGCAGAGAAGATATCCTTCACGAGCTCCACCTTATTATATATAGGTTGTGTATGTTGGCGCGGGAATTGGTGGGAAGCTTGATGGCGTAATTCCTTTTGTGCGGAAAGACTGCGCTCAAACACCGCAGTGGCAATCAGTCCCAACGGCATCCCGAGCTCCATAGCGTTGATAACCGACCATTTGCCGGTTCCTTTCTGTCCGGCCGCATCCAAAATCTTATCAATAAGATAACCTCCGGTCTTGTCTTTATGACGCAAGATGTTGGCTGTTATCTCGATAAGGTAACTGCGGAGTTTGCCCTCATTCCAACGGGAAAAGGCATCTGCCATCTCTTCATTATTCAAGTCGAGCAGGTTTTTCATCACCCAATATGCTTCGGCAATCAACTGCATATCACCATATTCGATACCGTTATGGATCATCTTTACAAAGTGACCGGATCCCGCAGGCCCTACCCACTGACAACAAGGAGTGCCGTCAGACGCTTTCGCCGCAATGCTTTGAAGAATAGGTTTCACTTCCGGCCATGCTTTTTCCGAGCCGCCGGGCATAATAGACGCTCCGTTCAAAGCTCCCTCTTCACCACCGGACACACCGCTGCCGACGAAAAGAAAACCTTTCGACTCGGCCAGTTTGACACGACGGTTGGTATCTTCGTAATTGGAGTTACCTCCATCGATAAGAATATCTCCGGGTGAAAGCAGAGGAAAAAGCTGTTCCATCAGTTCGTCTACCGGACTCCCGGCACGAACCATCATCATTATTTTACGGGGAGTAGCGATTGAATCTACAAAGTCCTTTATATCTGTGAATCCTTCAATGTTTTTGCCCTTCGCACGTCCGTTCATGAAACGATCCACCACTCCTTCTTCAACTCCCGGAACGGTACGGTTATAAACCGATACATTCCATCCTTTACTCTCCATGTTCAAAGCAAGATTCTCGCCCATTACAGCCAAGCCTATAAGTCCGATATCTGTTTTATTCTGATTTGCCATAACTTGTATATTTTGTAATATTGGTTACCATAGTAACAATTGAAACAGACATTTGTTCGCTATATTTAGATTAAAATATTATTTTTGCAATTAACTATATAGAAACAAGGATGAAGAAAATCAAAATCGGTTTATTAGCCCGCATTATTATCGCTATTATTCTAGGCATCGCCATCGGCACTTTTTTCCCGGCTCCTCTTGTCCGGATATTTGTAACATTCAACGGCATTTTCAGTGAATTTCTTAATTTCTCCATTCCGTTGATTATCGTCGGATTGGTCACTGTGGCTATTGCCGACATCGGTAAAGGCGCAGGAAAGATGTTGCTCGTCACCGCTCTTATCTCTTATTTCGCCACCCTGTTCTCGGGGTTCCTCTCTTACTTCACCGGAGTCACGGTATTCCCGTCATTGATTGAACCGGGCGTGCCGCTTGAGGAAGTGAGCGAGGCAAAAGGAATTCTTCCTTATTTCTCCGTTTCCATTCCTCCATTGATGAACGTAATGACAGCTTTGGTTCTCGCTTTCACATTAGGATTGGGATTGGCTTCGCTGAACAGCGATGCTCTGAAAAACGTAGCACGGGATTTTCAGGCAATCATCGTCCGTATGATCAGTGCGGTAATTCTCCCCTTGCTTCCGCTTTATATCTTCGGCATCTTCTTGAATATGACTCATTCGGGACAGGTGTACTCCATTCTGATGGTATTTATCAAGATTATCGGAGTCATTTTCATTTTGCATATCTTCCTGCTGGTCTTTCAGTATTCTATCGCAGCGCTGTTTGTACACAAAAATCCGTTCAAACTATTGGGGAAGATGATGCCTGCCTATTTCACGGCATTGGGCACACAATCATCGGCTGCCACTATTCCCGTGACACTGGAACAGACGAAAAAGAATGGTGTTTCGGCGGATATAGCCGGTTTTGTGATTCCGTTGTGCGCCACAATCCATCTGTCGGGAAGTACACTGAAAATCGTAGCCTGTGCTCTGGCACTGATGATGATGCAGGGAATGCCGTTCGACTTCCCACTCTTTGCCGGTTTTATCTTCATGCTGGGAATCACGATGGTAGCCGCACCGGGAGTTCCGGGCGGAGCCATCATGGCATCTTTGGGAATCTTGCAATCCATGTTGGGTTTCGATGAATCGGCACAGGCATTGATGATTGCTCTTTACATCGCTATGGATAGTTTCGGGACGGCCTGCAATGTGACCGGTGACGGAGCTATCGCACTGATTATCGACAAAATGATGGGAAAAACTGTGCTGAATAACCATGCTGAAAAATAAATAGAATGTGGCTTGCATGGGTCACAAAAAATACCGACATTTGCACCCATATTTTTGATTTATTAAATAATAGCGTATGAAAAAAGCCCTAATATCAGGCATTACCGGGCAGGATGGTTCTTATCTTGCCGAGTTTCTATTGCAAAAAGGTTATGAAGTGCACGGTATTCTCCGTCGTTCTTCTTCGTTCAATACCGGACGTATTGAACATTTGTATTTTGACGAGTGGGTACGCGACATGAAACAGAAACGTACGATCAATCTGCATTATGGGGATATGACAGATTCTAGTTCGTTAATCCGAATCATTCAACAGGTGCAACCGGATGAAATCTACAATCTCGCTGCTCAAAGCCACGTGAAAGTTTCATTCGATGTTCCGGAATACACAGCCGAGGCGGATGCTGTCGGTACGTTGCGTATGCTCGAAGCTGTACGCATTCTGGGATTGGAAAAGAAAACCCGCATCTATCAGGCTTCCACTTCCGAATTGTTCGGTAAAGTGCAGGAAGTTCCACAGAAAGAGACAACTCCGTTCTATCCCCGTTCTCCGTATGGGGTAGCCAAACAATATGGTTTCTGGATTACCAAGAATTATCGTGAAAGCTACGGTATGTTTGCCGTAAACGGTATTCTGTTCAACCACGAGAGCGAACGTCGCGGCGAGACTTTCGTTACCCGTAAAATTTCTCTGGCTGCCGCACGTATCGCACAAGGTGAACAAGACAAACTATATCTGGGTAATCTGGATGCACGCCGCGACTGGGGATATGCCAAAGATTACGTGGAATGTATGTGGCTGATTCTGCAGCATGACGTTCCGGAAGACTTCGTGATTGCTACCGGCGAGATGCACACCGTGCGCGAATTTGCGACATTGGCATTCAAAGAAGCCGGTATCGAACTTCGTTGGGAAGGTGAAGGCGTGAACGAGAAAGGCATTGACGTGGCTACCGGAAAGGCTTTGGTAGAAGTAGATCCTAAATATTTCCGTCCATCGGAAGTTGAACAACTACTTGGTGACCCCACAAAAGCTAAGACTTTGCTGAACTGGAATCCGCGCAAGACTTCATTTGAAGAACTGGTAAGTATCATGGTACGCCACGATATGGAGAAAGTAAAACGAATGATTGCTACCAAACATTAAATGAATTTCATTTCACCACAGAGGACACGGAGGGCACAGAGGAAAACATAAAATCCTCCGTGTCCTCTGTGTCCTCTGTAGTGAACAAATAAAAGATAGAATGGAAAAGAATGCAAAGATATATGTAGCAGGACATCACGGTCTTGTGGGATCTGCTATCTGGAAAAATTTGCAGGATAAAGGATATACCAATCTGGTAGGCCGCACCCACAAGGAACTCGATCTATTGGATGGCGTAGCTGTCCGTAAATTCTTCGATGAAGAACAGCCGGAATATGTTTTCCTTGCCGCTGCTTTCGTAGGTGGTATCATGGCAAACAGTATCTACCGTGCTGACTTTATCTACAAGAATCTGCAGATTCAACAGAATGTAATCGGTGAGAGCTTCCGCCATAATGTGAAGAAACTGCTGTTCTTAGGCAGCACGTGCATTTATCCGCGTGATGCGGAACAGCCGATGAAAGAAGATGTATTGCTTACTTCTCCGCTGGAATATACCAACGAGCCGTATGCAATCGCCAAAATCGCCGGATTGAAGATGTGCGAAAGTTTCAACCTGCAATATGGCACGAATTATATCGCTGTCATGCCGACAAATCTCTACGGTCCGAATGATAATTTCGATTTGGAACGTAGCCATGTACTGCCTGCCATGATCCGGAAAATCCATCTGGCACATTGCCTGAAAGAGGGTAACTGGGAAGCTGTACGCAAGGATATGAACCTGCGTCCGGTAGAAGGTGTCAACGGAGACAGTCCGAAAGAAGAAATTCTAGCTATTCTGCAAAAATACGGAATCAGCGAAACGGAAGTCACTCTTTGGGGTACAGGTACTCCGCTTCGCGAGTTTCTTTGGAGCGAGGAAATGGCTGATGCAAGTGTATTCGTCATGGAACATGTGGACTTCAAAGACACGTATAAGGAAGGCGACAAGGACATCCGCAACTGCCATATCAATATCGGCACGGGAAAGGAAATCACTATCCGCCAACTGGCTGAACGCATTGTAGAAACTGTCGGCTATCAAGGTAAACTGACCTTCGACAGCAGCAAACCGGACGGCACTATGCGCAAGCTGACCGATCCTTCGAAACTGCACTCTTTGGGGTGGCACCACAAAATTGAAATCGAGGAAGGCGTACAAAGAATGTACGAATGGTACTTGAAATAGGGAATTCCAAGAATCCGTCAATATGCTATAAGCAGAATTTGTTTTGCTTATAGCATATTTTTTTATTATAGCATAATGAAATTAGCTATCACCATAATCTTTCCTTCTACCAGCCTGTCGCAATCTCACTACATCACCCTTCCCCCATTTTCAAAAATTCTTCCCTCTTAATTCTTCATTCTTAATTTAATTGCTATATTTGCACAATTTAATATCAAATGTGCAAAAAACAATGGAACAAAGTTTTATAGCTTACATTGAGAATAGTATCAAGAATAATTGGGATCTGGATGCCCTGACCGATTATAAGGGCGCCACCTTACAGTATAAAGACGTAGCTCGCAAAATAGAGAAACTCCATATCATTTTCGAGGAAAGCGGAATCCGCAAGGGAGACAAGATTGCCGTTTGCGGAAGAAACAGTTCGCATTGGGGTGTGACGTTCCTCGCCACATTGACATACGGAGCGGTTATCGTCCCTATTCTTCATGAATTTAAGGCGGACAACGTCCACAATATCGTCAACCATTCCGAAGCGAAATTACTGCTTGTAGGCGATATGGTATGGGAAAACCTGAACGAGTCGGCAATGCCTCTATTGGAAGGTATTCTGATGATGAATGACTTCACTTTGCTAGTTTCACGCAGCGAACGCCTGACATACGCCCGCGAGCATCTGAACGAGATGTTCGGCAAGAAATTCCCTAAAAACTTCCGTAAAGAACACGTCGCTTATCATAAAGACGAGCCGGAGGAGCTGGCTGTCATCAATTATACTTCGGGAACAACGAGCTACTCAAAAGGGGTTATGCTCCCCTACCGCAGTTTGTGGTCAAATACGAAGTTTGCCTACGAAGTACTCGACTTGAAGGCTGGAGACAAGATTGTATCTATGCTTCCGATGGCGCATATGTATGGTCTGGCATTCGAATTCCTTTATGAATTTTCCGTCGGTTGCCACATCTACTTCCTGACCCGTATGCCTAGTCCGAAGATAATCTTCCAGGCTTTCGAAGAGGTAAAACCGAATCTGATTGTCGCTGTTCCGCTTATCATCGAAAAGATTATCAAGAAGAGTGTACTTCCGAAACTGGAAACTCCGGCAATGAAGATTTTGCTGAAAGTGCCTATCATCAACGATAAGATTAAAGCTACGGTACGCGAAGAGATGATTAAGGCGTTCGGAGGAGAATTTAAGGCGGTAATCGTAGGAGGTGCCGCTTTCAATCAGGAGGTTGAACAGTTCCTGAAAATGATCGATTTCCCTTATACCGTAGGATATGGAATGACGGAATGCGGTCCGATCATCTGTTACGAAGACTGGAGAAGGTTCAAACCGGGTTCTTGCGGAAAAGCCGTACCCCGTATGGATGTACAGGTCCTTTCCTCCGACCCGGAAAATATCGTTGGCGAAATCGTTTGTAAGGGTCCTAACGTAATGCTGGGATACTACAAGAATGAGGAAGCTACCAGAGAAGTGATCGACAAAGACGGTTGGCTGCATACCGGTGATCTGGCTTTGATGGATGCCGAAGGAAATGTTACCATCAAAGGACGTAGCAAGAACCTTCTGTTGGGCGCCAGTGGACAGAATATCTATCCGGAAGAGATAGAAGATAAATTAAACAATCTGCCGTATGTATCCGAAAGCATTATCGTTCAGCAGAATGAGAAACTTGTCGGTTTGGTTTATCCGGATTTCGACGACGCTTTCGCACACGGTCTGAAGAATGAAGACATCGAGCGGGTGATGGAAGAAAACCGGGTGGCATTGAATGCCATGTTACCGACGTACAGCCAGATTTCAAAGATGAAGATATACCCGGAAGAGTTTGAAAAGACACCGAAGAAGAGTATCAAACGATACTTGTATCAGGAGGCTAAAGGATGAAAATGAAGAAAACAATACTCACGGCAGCTATACTGATGGCTGCCGTTTGTCTGCCTGCACAGAACAAAAGTGCCGGTATTAATCTTTCTATCTGGAAAGATATTTGTACGCAACCGTATGACAGTACACAGACGACTTATGTGAATATCGGTCTTTTGTCTACTATGAATCGCCTGAATGGTGTAGGCATCAATGCGCTGGGAAGTGTTGTTCATGGAGATATGAACGGTGTACAGATTACAGGACTGGCTAACCTGGCCGGTGGGACAATGCGAGGCGTGCAGATAGCAGGTATAAGCAATATCAGCGGTAACAATACGATCGGACTCTCCGCAGCCGGACTGGTAAATATTACCGGAGACGGGACACGGGGGGTGGTTATATCCGGACTGACTGGTATCGGTGGAGATAACACCGCAGGAGTTATGATGAGCGGTTTTATGAATGTTACCGGGAATATGGCTTCAGGCTTACAGTTTTCCGGTGCGGCGAATATCACCGGACAGAGTTTCAACGGCATGATTACTTCCGGTCTTCTGAATGTGGTAGGTGAAAATATGAATGGCCTGCAGATAGCAGGTATCGCCAACATAACCGGGACACAGCTACGTGGAGTTCAAATGGCATTGTGCAACTATGCCACACAAGTTCGCGGCCTTCAGATCGGTCTGGTCAATTACTATAGGGAAGACTTGAAAGGTTTCCAGCTGGGACTGGTTAATGCCAATCCCGACACCAAAGTACAGATGATGGTATACGGGGGGAATGTGACTCCTGCCAATATCGGGGTACGTTTCAAGAATCAGTTGTTTTATACGATTCTTGGAGCCGGATCTATGTATCAGGGATTAAATGATAAGTTTTCGGCGAGCGCTTCCTATCGTGCAGGATTATCTTTTCCTATCTATAAAGGATTATCCATTAGCGGCGACTTAGGTTATCAGCATATCGAAACTTTCGACAATAAGGATGAAGTGATTCCCGGACGTCTATATGCGCTACAAGCACGCGCTAATCTGGAATATCAGCTAACCAAGAAATTCGGTATCTTCGCAACGGGCGGTTATGGCCTAACCAGATTCTATAATAAATCCGGCAATTACGATAAAGGAGCGATTATAGAGGCAGGCATTGTCCTTTTCTAATATAAATCCTGCATATATAGCATTTATTCTCTTGCTTTACTAAAAGCATTTCGTTCCACAGTTGTTTCCCTTTCGTTCCACAAATATGGAACGAAAGGGAAACAACTGTGGAACGAAAAGATAATAACTGTGGAACGAACCACTCGTTGCACTGAAAATTATTGAATGTCACATGGCAAAGAAGTAACCTTCATTCAGACCTTTTCCTTTATCAGACCGGTACGATAAGCAACGAGCAACTTCTTCAAGTCCTGTATTTGAGTTACCAATTCTTTTCCCTTATCGGTGTCTTTCACCATCATCCGTTGCGAATTAAATTCCAATACGAAATTGGTAGATTTGATATCCAGTCCCTCTTCGATAGCTTTCTGACGAGACTGGAACGGTTCGTGCTGTACAAGCTGCATACCGTGAGAATGGTAGACAAGTGTATATCCGGCAATTCCCGTTTCCGGCTGATAGGCTTTGGAAAATCCTCCGTCGATAACGAATAGTTTGCCATTGGCCTTCATCGGCTGTTCTCCTTGAATAGTCTTCACAGGCACATGACCGTTTATTATATGCGAATGAGGACCTAAAGCTCCAAACTCGGCCAGTATCTGATCACAAATATCCTCCCGATTGCGCAATGTATAATAATATCCTTTCTTCTCTTTATGCATTTCTTTGTCTTCCAGGAAATAGCGTTCAAAAGTAGCCATCTTATCCTTATCAAATAAAGGCGCATCCGGACCACACCACATATACCAAATATAATCCATCGCAAATTCCTTATCCTCCTCTCCCTCTTCGTCGAAGTAGGCGGTACGGATCAGTTGATCGGCCTTATCCAGAAGTTTGTGTCCCCAATACTCTTTTCCGCGTATCTTGACATGCTTAAAGCTACCGTCCTCATTCAAAGGCACGGAAGCGTGATAAAGAAGATTGGAGTTGGATACCAGATACATCCCGCCGTAAGTAAACAGGCAACGCATATGCTTCTTCAATTTCTCGCTATTCATAAATGAATAATGAATCTTATCCACAAGCTCACGTTCTTCATCCGTCAAGCGGTAAGGATTGGCGGGATCTACCGTTGGAAAGTTCGTGTCACGAAGGGCATACTCCTTACCTTCGTAGACAAAGACACCACGCTCAAAATCTATCTTCTCCAACAATTTACGATTTGCCATTCCAAACTCCGGACGGCGGTCGATGATCTCGGCTTCCAGCTTAAACTGGATAATAGTGATCGCCTTGTGCATCTGAGTAATCAAGCGCAACGTTTTCTCATTATAATGAGTATCGGCAAAATTCATTTTCGGCATGAAAATGGTGCAAGGATCATCAGCGTAAGTATCCATAGCAAAGGTAGCAAGCGGCAGCAGATTGATTCCGTAACCGTCTTCAAGTGTAGCCAGATTACCATATCGCATAGACATACGTATCACATTGGCTATGCAACTGTCATTGCCGGAAGCGGCGCCCATCCACAGAATATCGTGATTGCCCCATTGAATATCGAAATTATGATAATTGCACAAGGTATCCATAATGATATGCGCTCCCGGTCCGCGATCATAGATGTCGCCTACGATATGAAGTGAATCGATTGTCAAACGCTGAATCAGATTACACATGGCAATGATAAAATCATCGGCACGCTTTGTCGTGATAATCGTACTGATAATCACATTGATATAGGCATGCTTGTTCGGCTCGATAGATGACTCGTGCAACAATTCCTGTATGATATACGAGAATTCGGCAGGCAATGATTTACGTACCTTGGAACGGGTATACTTGGAAGATACGTTCTGACAGACTTTTACTAACTGGTTCAGAGTGATCAGATACCAATCGTCCAAATCCTTCTCACGGGCCTTCACCAGTTGAAGTTTTTCTTCGGGATAGTAAATCAACGTGCAGATCTCTTTTTTCTCGGCCTCGCGAAGCGTATTGCCGAATATCTCATTTACCTTACGTTTTACTGCACCGGAAGCATTCTTCAGCACATGTTGGAAAGCTTCATATTCACCATGTACATCTGTCAGGAAATGCTCCGTCCCTTTAGGTAGGTTCAAGATAGCCTCCAGATTGATTATTTCCGTACTTGCATCGGCAATAGTAGGAAAACTTCGGGAAAGCAGTTGCAGATAACGCAGATCGTTCACAATGCTTTCAGGAGTTATGTTACTTTGAGCAGTCATTTCTATTTAATCACAAATTACTAAAATCAAATTACCATTTATCGGCTCACAATCCATTGTTCTAATCTCCAAACTTACGTTTTTCGATTATTCGCGATAAATATAATACTTTTTTATTTATCCGGTTATTATTTTTTATTCAAAGTTTCATTTTTCAGCCCAAGAAGAACATCAGAAGTACTTGTGCGATAATCACCCGCAGGAACATACAGAGCGGATATACCGTCGCATAAGCCACAGAAGGGTTATCACCGGGTATTGTATCATTAGCGTAATTCAACGCCATCGGATTGGCCATACTTCCACACAACATACCGGATACCGTACCAAAATCGATCTTCATCATTTTGAAGGCGACAAAACCTACCAATACTGTCGGGATGATAGTCAGCCCGGCTCCCAAAGCAATCCACAGCAGACCTTCCGGACGGAATACGGTGTCGAAAAAGTGAGCTCCGGCATCCAATCCCAGACATGCGAGATACAGGGAAAGCCCTAAGGCACGCAACATCAGATTCGCGCTGCGGGTAGTGTAGGTTATCATGTGTATCCGTGGTCCGAATGTCCCCAAAAGAATACCAACAATAATCGGTCCGCCGGCCAGTCCCAGTTTCACGGGAGTACTGACACCCGGTATTGAAAAGGGAATAGCTCCCAATGCCAATCCCAATACTATTCCGATGAATATAACAACCAGATTGGGTTCTTTCAAGCTTTTAATGGCATTACCCAATACTTTTTCCACATTCAGGATGGCAGCTTTCTCCCCTACTACTGTCAGTCGGTCGCCCAACTGGAGTATCAGTTCCGGAGTAGCGAGCAGTTGCACACCCGAACGATAGACACGGCTGATATTGATGCCGTAATGATTTCTCAATCGGAGCGATCCCAGCTTCTTTCCATTCAGTTCGGGACGAGTGACGACGATACGCTGTGAAACCAGTTCGCTGTCAATCGCATTCCAGTCAATGTCCTCTTTGTTCCAATCCGTATTTTCCTGTTCACCGAAAAGTACAGTCAACGCCAAAGCATCTTTCTCCGCAGTGATAACCAACAGACGGTCTCCCTCTTTCAGCACCTTGTCGGAAGTCGGAATGCTGACGTGTCCGTCCCGCCATAAGCGGGAGATGACAAACTTCGGGTAGCTCATATGTGCTATGTCTTTAATGCTCTTATTGAAAATAGCAGGATTGTGTACTTGAAACGCTGCAATATAAGTTTTGTTCGCATCATCTTTCTCTTTTATTTCCAAATCTTCTTTGCGAACCAATGCTTTACGGATTAACAAGACGGCAAGTATCACACCGACGACTCCCATCGGATAGGCTACCGCACATCCCAAAGCAGGTGTGCTACTCTCCAGCCCCATCTGTTTCAGAGTTTGCTGAGCAGCTCCCAACGCCGGAGTGTTCGTTGTCGCTCCACAAAGGATACCGACCATATCGGGAAGTGAGACACCTGTGGCATAGCTGGCTACGACCGTCAACAATGTCCCCAACAGGACGACTCCCAATGCCAGCATATTCAGCGTTACTCCTCCTTTACGGAAAGAACTGAAGAAACCAGGACCGACCTGTAAACCTAAAGAATAAACGAAAACCACCAAACCGAAACTTTCCGCATAATTCAACATCTGAGGATCTACCGAAAGTCCGAGATGTCCGGCAAGGATACCTGTAAAAAAAACAAAAGTGACTCCTAAGGATACTCCCCAGAAATGCACTCTTCCCAAGCCTAAACCTACCGCAGAAATCAACGATAACACCACAACCGCCTGTAAGGCAGAATGTTCGAGAAACAGACTATATAACCACTCCATGTATTTTCAAACTAACAGGGCGCAAAGATAAAAACTATTTAGTCCCATTCAAAACTTTTATGCTTTCATTTTACGCCCTACTCATGCCTCGTGCTGATATTCTTTATATCATCTTTCTTATCTTCCTTGATATTCCACAAAATTATTCCGCCCATCCAGATAGCCACTCAACCTGTTGCCTCCAATATATACGTCGTCCAGGTAGGAAACATCATTGGGCCCATACGACATACGGATGGAAGTTTGCGCGAAATTTTCCCAACTCCAACGGAACTTATATTCAAATTCTTCCACATATCCGTCCGGATATTCCACCCGTATGTAGTCTATTCCTGTACGATCTAAAAAGAAATCCAGTTCCTGACAGCAGTAGTTGTTGTCTATATCCCGATAAAAACTGACCCAAATGCGGCTACACAAATCGGCCGAACGGTTGTAATAACCCGGTCCGTTATTATCATCATCGTAGAAACTGTCTATCTCCACTTCGCAAGAAGTAAGACCGACCATCAATACAGCCATCAAAGCCAGACCTAAATATTTAAATGTGTTCGTTTTCATATTCCTTTATTTTTAATGATTCGTTTATTAATATCTATCATTTATCCTTCGATATGACAAAAGTATAGAATGAATTTTCCCCTTGAAACTGAAAAATCCTACTTTTCAGGAGGAAATTACCTACTTATAGGGGCAAATCCCCACGCTTGAGATTTAATGGTATAATACCGTGCACAGCTCATTCCAAGTACCCAAAGTCTTAATAAAAATAGAATATAAGAAGCAAACATTTAATCAATGTTATAAAACATCCGTTTTTTCTTGTATTATTTGCAGATATCACAGAAGTCCGTATATTTGCAATGTGTTTTTCATAGTATTAGATTTAAGGTTAACAAAAAGATTGGCTGTCTGGGATAGATAGCCTTTTTTTATACACCTACATTATCTCCCCTCTTTTATTCAATAAATCCAATGCATCTTTTACTTATAGCGACATTTTATGAACGTTTCTGAATAGAAATGAAACAAGCCCTAAAAAATTTCGAAAAAAATTATTCCGTTTAACATTTGAAACATAGAGGGTTATCTCCATTATTGAAAAACAAGTAAAAAAAATCTTGCTAAAAGATTTGCATAGTCAAAAACTTCCCCCTATCTTTGCACCGCATTTGAGAGAGAATGCGGGTTCAAGGAAGTTTGGGTGAGTGGCTGAAACCACCAGTTTGCTAAACTGACGTACTCGTAAGGGTACCGGGGGTTCGAATCCCCCAGCTTCCGCAAAATCTCAAAAATAAAAAGAGCTAAGTATTTTAAGACTTAGCTCTTTTTAAATCAATCAAAATCCGGTGGGTTCGTCTAACGGTTAGGACACATGCCTCTCACGCATGTAATACGAGTTCGATTCTCGTACCCACTACACAACGAGGAAATGAATCAATTCATTTCCTCGTTTAATTTATACACCTCAAAGAAAGATTCTTTATCAATCCTCAACCTAATTCTCTCTTCCCGTTTCTGCCCTGCCAAATTCAAGAATAAATTGAAATATAACTGACTGAAAGAAAGACCGGAACGGCTATAAGTAATATCAAATGTCCAAGTCCTACGAAAAGAGTCAAAAGCAGCAAATGTCTGCTCACCACCTTTACACATAAACACTTCAGGAAAGGACGCAGGCGGATAAGGTTGAAATAAGCCAGCCAATTGCACATAAATGTAATCAATCATCCATTCATCTCCTGCCAAAGCAAGCTCCCCTTTTAAACGGAGTTTAACCGCATACGCAGCAGTTACATCAGGAGAAGTATAAACAGGTATCTGACTTTCCGACGGATAGTCACCATTCTTATATCCCAGACTCATTGTCAATCCCGATTTACCGATTCCGTTAAATCCGCCAGCTTCCTGTCTCGCCAACTGATTCTTCAGATCAATCATAAACGTCAGTTTGCCAAGAGTAGGATCTCCCGGATACTGCGCCAGCGTATCCAGCACATAATCCTCCTCATTATAACTCCCGGCTACCAATTCTCCCTTTCCATCTTCCAGAGCGACATCACCCCTTTCAATATCCACATTGCCTACCGGATAATAAATCGCATCATCATCCTTCGCACAGCCACAAACGCATAGCAGCAATACTGCTAATCCTATTATCTTATTCATAATCTTTTCTATATCTTGATTTAATAACAAATATACATCTTTTTTGTGCTGCAATTGATTTATATCAACCGTTTTTAGTATTTTTGCACACACCAAAACAAAAAAGACATGGATACATTGTTAAGAGAAACTGTGAATGCCGTTGTAAATTCCCGCTTTCCGGAAATGAGTATAGAGGGAAGACGGCAGATAGAAAGTATATTGATCCGTGAAGAGTTTCCCAAAGGAGCCATTGCACTGAATGAGGGAGAGGTCGCTCACGAGATTGTATTCGTCGGTAAAGGTATGCTCAGACAATACTACTACAAAAACGGGAAAGACGTTACCGAGCATTTCTCTTACGAAGGATGTATCGTGATGTGCATTGAAAGTTTCTTGAAGCAAGTACCTACCCGGCTTATAGTGGAGACACTGGAACCTTCCATTATCTACCTTTTCCCCCGCGACATGATACAGAAGCTGGCGAGAGAAAATTGGGAAATCAATATGTTCTATCAGAAAATATTGGAATACTCTTTAATTGTATCGCAAGTCAAAGCTGACTCCTGGCGCTTTGAATCCGCCCGCGAACGCTATAATCTCCTGCTCGAGACACATCCGGAAATCATCAAACGCGCTCCTTTGGCACACATAGCCTCTTACCTGCTGATGACACCGGAGACCTTGAGCCGCGTACGCTCCGGAGTTCTGTAAACACATTATCGGTTCTTCCGATATTCTTTGGGAGACATCCCCGTATAATGCTTAAAATATTTCCCGAAGAAGGACTGGTTGGCAAAGCTCAAGCGGTCAGCTATCTCCTGTATATTCATGCTTGAGGAGTTTAGAAGTGCTTTTGCTTCCAAGATCACAAACTCATCGATCCACTCGCCCACGGTCTTTCCACTCACCTCTTTCACAACTCCGGAAAGATGTTTCGGTGTCAGACACAGCTGGTCAGCATAAAACTTCACACTACGTTCTGATTGATAAGATTCTACCAGCGTTTCATAGAAACGTTCAAAGATATACTCTTTCCGGCTTTTCGACTTCACCGAAGCAGTGACTGCAGGCGCATGATTGTTAAAAATGTTGCACAATTCAAAAAAGAAACCCTGCATCAGTCCGAGCACGACCTCCCTGCGATACAGATCCCCTTTACTCCTCAACCTCTTTCTGATAAACGTATGATATTCCTGCACCGTGCGCTGCTCGTTCGGAGTCAGGCTAAAACAGGGATAATCTTTCAGATAGAAAAACAATGCAAGCAGATTGCCTACTTTAGGCAATGTCTCCAGCAAACTCTTGGATACCGCAAAGAAGATTCCCTTGAAGTCGGGACTAAACTGCCGGTGTTCTATAATCTGGCTCGGCAGGGCTATCACCATCCCTCCCGAAGATAATTGAAAATCCTGCAGATTAATATTAAAAGTCCCCTCACCTTCCAGGCAAAGTCCTATTGTCAATACCTCTAACTTGCTGGGACCGCTATATAAGGAAATAACGCTCTCCGAATCGAAGAGCGCTATATCATTATCAATGACATCAATGCTATCAGCATCTATATGTTTAGAATGAACTACAGAAGAAATACCTACTTTAGGAACATTTTGAATATCCATACTCTCTCTCTCTTTTTGCGACAAATATACCAGCAATAAATCAGATATACAAGTCAAAACAGAGTATCACCAGACAAAATGAACATTTTTGGCTACTTATTGACCACCCCGAACAGATATTCAGCGTCACGCCGGGCAGCAGGAACAGCCCACTCCTCCGGAACGAATTTCCACTGATTCAACGCTTTCGGACTCATTCCCCCTTTCTCCTCGATGTAATTCATCAGGTAAAAACGAAGATCCTTATCAGTAGAGAAAATGATACGGTCTTTCAATTTCTCTTGAGGAATGCCCGAACCCTTTGTCAACAATTCACCGCCACCATTACCACGATAAGAATTCAACGCCACTTTATAAATCTTATTTATATCGAAAGGAGAGCCGTCTGCCATACTGACAATCGTAATCTTCTCCCCTTTCGGTTTAGTAACATCCACCGTATAGATTATGCCGGAAGCCGAATCAAAGTTAAAACTGAAATTCTGGAAAGAAGCCCTGTCCTCCGCACCATCCCGACGTTTTTCCTTGAACCACAGCAAATGGTCGTCCGGTGATTTCATCCGGTTAGTCCACATGAAATAAGACATCTCCAGAAAATCCTTGATTTCTTTACCGGATAAAGTCATCACGTACAGCATATTTTCATACTTATATAAGTTGAACATATCACTGACGAACACATCCCCTTTCTTAATTTCCGCATCGAATGAAAGCGGTGCTGCAAAAGAAATGTCGGCTCCCGTGATATCGAGCTGCAAAGTATGTATCAGATCGATGAAAGCAGAAGGACCGAAGAAAGAAGGATGCGTAGAGATATCCTCAGTAAACGTACCGATTTTCTTGGACACAAACTTCCGCACAGCCTCATACTGCGGAGCGAAACGTTTCATAAAATCCTCGCTGACACCATAATCCTTTGTCTCCGTCAATACCCCTTGAATATCCTTGCTCAGTACCTTGCCATCCTTCAACTTCAAAGTGATGTCGACATTGGACAGCACCACTCCATTGCTTGCCGGATCAATAACCAACACCGAATCTCCGGCAACATTCATCACCTTCTTACATTCGCGGGCATGATCATGTCCCATCAATACCACATCGAATCCCGGAATATTCTTTGCCACATTCAGAGACGCATTCTCATTATATTTACCGGACATCTTAAACGCATCCTGTCCGGCATGGAACAACCCGATTACCACATCCGGATTCTCCTTTGCACGGATTATCTTCATCCATTTGCGAGCCGTCTCCTCCATATCGTCAAAACGAAGCCCTCTCCACAGATTTTCCGAAAGCCAGGCAGGAACGGCCGGTGTAATCATCCCCAAAACGACGATCTTCACCCCGTCCCGTTCCAACACTTTATAAGGAGGAAGATGAGGTTTCCCCGTAGACGTATCAATGATATTGGCTCCCAGTACAGGAAAGTCACAGGTTCCAATCCAACGGTCGAATACAGCACGTCCAGTTTCCACATCATGATTCCCCATATTGCCCGCATCATATTTCATATAATTCATCATCTCGGCACAAAGATGCGGAGACACGGTATCTATATAATTATAGTAATAAGCGGTAGGCTGTCCTTGCAGAATATCCCCATTATCCAGCAATATCAGATTATCTTTATACTCCCGGCGTTCCTTCTCAACAAATGAGTATATCCGGGCCAGACTCCCTTTCCATTCCTGACGGGTTATAAAATTGTAAGGATAATAATTTCCGTGTACATCACTTGTCTGTACAATCTTCAACTTCACTACCTTTTCCTGTGCTGCAACGGACAGTGTCAGACAGAAAAGCCAAGCATAAATCAATGTTATTCGTTTCATTCTTTTTCTATTTTTAGAGGATGCGAGAATATAAATCGTGCCCCGCCTGTATAGTCGGGATCAATCCATATAGCTCCCTTCCATTTAGATACGATCAATTTACAGATAGACAACCCCAATCCGGTTCCCTGAGCATACTCATTCAGTTTTTCAAAGCGTTCGAACACAAGTTTCTGTTTTTCTTTCGGGATACCGCATCCGGTGTCAGTCACTGAGAAAACCGCCATTCCCGTTTTTTCATCGACAGAAAAGTCCAATGTAATCTTCCCCTTTTTCGTAAACTTATCAGCATTCGACAAGAGATTGATAATCACCTGCTGCATACGCTGTATATCCGTCTCCATCCGGTACGTCTCAAATGAAGTGGTAAACAGAAACTGATTATCCGAAGATTGCCGTGAAAAACTAACGGAAGCAACCACCTGCCGACACAACAGTACGACATCACACTCCTCCCAAGTCAGCGTCACCCGGTTAGCCTCCAGTCGCGAAAGGTCAAGAATATCATTAATCAGGCGGAGCAGTAAATCTGAATTAGTCTTGATAATCTGAAAATAGGACTGACGTTCCTCCTCCGTACTTCCTTCCACAGCCAACACATCCGAGAATCCGACAATTGAGTTCAGCGGTGTACGTATCTCATGACTCATGTTTGCCAGGAAAGCACTTTTCAGTCGGTTGGACTCTTCCGCCCTGTCTTTCGCCACACGCAAATCTTTGTCCGATCTCAACAGTTCGTCTTTCAACCGCTTCGTACGGAAATAATAAAAGAGAGAAATAAACAGCCCCAATACCAATACAACAAACAAAGTGCAAGCAGACCATATCTGATATGTATACTGCTGATAGAATGAAACCGGCTGATTGATGAGCTCCACGCCAAAAGGCAAAGCCTTCGGATCCAGCCCCCATTCTTTCGCTTTCCTACTGTCCATCACAGCCTTAGATTCAATAATCTGCAGATGTTTTTCCGTGTTGCCGGACTGATTATCCATCCGGACAGATTCCATAGCCATCTCTTCTCCCACTTTCCGATAATCGGGCAACACACCTCCTATCGCCCAATGCCCCAGGCTCACCGATGAAGGTGTAAAGGTAGGAATGGCAGGAGCCGCTTCCATCATCGCATACGTGGCGTTCCGCATAAAATACCCCTCATTCATGTCCACCCGCCAAGTGCCCACGATGATAACAGTATGCTCCGGCAAATGCCGTAATTCCTCTACAATCGTATAAATGGTATGTTTTCTTCCGTCCAACAGAATAAGATCCAGATCGGGGAAATTTTTCATTTCCTTTCGCACCAATGCTTGCATCGTGACGCCGCCATACGTATTATCCGAGATAAAAGCAATATGTTTTGTTTCGGGATAGAACGCACGAATCATACGCACATTATCTCCTATATTATAATGATTGATAAATCCCGACTGCAATTCAGGAATATTCATATGATCTTCAAAGATATCTACAGATCCGGGCAACCAGCTATCCAAATCTCCGACGGTATCCTCCGGCAATATCACGACATTGCTGCTGACCAGACTACACATTACCGGAACTTTCACCCGCATCGAATCCCTTTGAGACAGATAAGCTGCCCACGCCTCCTGTCCTAACAATATAATTTGTGCCGGTTGCTGCTTCCCCCCCTGATATTTAGCAAGGATTTGTGTCATCATACCACTCCACAAAGGAGCTTCCGAGAAACTCTTGCAGTTCATATTCTCAATAATAATATCACGTTTCCCTCCCAATCTGGTATATCCCTCCATATAATCGGAAATAGTAACTGAAGTCTGATGGGCAGCCGGATTATAGGAACAAATAATTAGAATAGGATTCATATCCTTAGAGGTTGCAAGGACCTCCATTGACAGGGATAGCCAAAGGAAGAAAGCAAAAAGACATCCTGAATATCTGGGCATAGTTATGCAGTTTTGATGTGCTTACTTATTTATTTAGGTTGCAAATATAGTAAAACTTGTCGGTTTTAACGGATTAATGTGTATTTTTGTCGCTCATTTATTCTCAAAAAATACAATTTATGGAATTATTTCACAAGATGATTTCCGGACTGTCAGGCATATCGGAAAAACAAATAAGCAGTACCCTCCACCTTCTGGGTGAAGGCGCTACGATTCCTTTCATCAGCCGCTACCGCAAAGAAGCTACAGGCGGGCTGGATGAAGTTCAGATAGAACAGATCAAAGAGCAACATGATAAGTTGTGCGACATAGCCAAACGGAAAGAGACTATTCTCGGCACCATCACCGAACAAGGAAAACTCACCGCCGAGCTGGAGAAACGTATCAACGACACCTGGAATCCGACAGAACTGGAGGACATCTACCTCCCCTACAAGCCCAAACGTAAGACACGTGCCGAAGCCGCCCGTCAGAAAGGGTTGGAGCCGCTTGCCACCCTACTGCTATTACAGAGGGAAAACAACCTGAGCGCCCGTGCCGCCTCATTCGTCAAGGGAGAGGTAAAAGACGTGGAAGACGCATTGAAAGGGGCTCGCGATATCATAGCCGAGCAAGTGAACGAAGACGAACGTGCCCGTAATGCTGTCCGCAATCAATTCAGCCGCCAAGCGGAAATCAACGCTAAAGTAGTTAAAGGCAAAGAAGAAGAGGCCGCCAAATACCGGGACTATTTCGACTTTTCCGAACCTTTGAAACGCTGCACTTCCCATCGCCTGCTTGCCATCCGCCGTGCCGAAGCCGAAGGGCTGCTGAAAGTGTCCATCACTCCGGACGACGAGGCGTGCATCGAACGTCTGGAACGCCAATTCGTACGTGGTAATAATGAATGTAGCGAGCAAGTGAGCGAGGCTGCTATCGACGCCTACAAACGTCTGCTTAAACCTTCCATCGAAACGGAATTTGCCGCACAATCAAAAGAGAAAGCCGACGACGAAGCCATCCGCGTCTTCACGGAGAACCTCCGCCAGCTACTCCTTGCCGCCCCATTGGGACAGAAGCGGGTACTCGCCATCGATCCCGGTTTCCGTACCGGTTGCAAGGTTGTTTGTCTCGACGCTCAAGGTAATCTGCTGCATAATGAAAACATTTATCCGCATCCTCCGGTCGGCAAGACCGGTGAAGCCGCTTCGAAACTCCGTAAGATGGTCGAAGCCTACCAGATCGAAGCTATCTCCATCGGCAACGGAACAGCCAGCCGCGAAACGGAGGACTTTATCAACCAACAGACATTCGATCGTCAGATTCCTGTATTTGTAGTCAGCGAACAGGGGGCTTCCATCTATTCGGCTTCCAAGATCGCCCGCGACGAATTTCCGGACTACGACGTGACGGTCAGAGGAGCCGTTTCCATCGGTCGCCGTCTGATGGATCCGTTGGCGGAATTAGTCAAGATAGATCCCAAGTCCATCGGAGTCGGTCAGTATCAGCATGATGTAGACCAGACGAAATTAAAGAAAGCGCTCGACCAGACCGTAGAGAATTGCGTAAACCTCGTAGGAGTGAACCTGAATACAGCCAGTAGCCATCTGTTGACTTACATTTCCGGATTAGGTCCTCAACTGGCGCAAAATATCGTCAATTATCGTGCCGAGAATGGAGCCTTCAACTCCCGCAAAGAACTGATGAAAGTTCCGCGTATGGGCGCCAAAGCTTTCGAGCAGTGTGCCGGGTTCCTCCGTATTCCCGGAGCAAAGAATCCGCTCGACAATACGGCCGTACATCCGGAAAGTTACCATATTGTGGAACAGATGGCAAAAGATCTGAAATGCACTGTCAATGAGTTGATAGCCGACAAGGAACTCCGCCGGAAAATCAATATCTCCAATTACGTCACTCCCGTCGTCGGCCTGCCTACCTTACAGGATATTATGCAGGAACTCGAAAAGCCCGGACGCGACCCGCGAAAAACCATCAAAGTATTTGAGTTCGACAAGAATGTACGTACCATAGCCGATTTGCGCGAAGGTATGATTCTTCCGGGCATTGTAGGAAACATCACCAATTTCGGAGCTTTCGTCGATATAGGTATCAAGGAGAACGGTCTTGTACACCTCTCCCAATTGGCGGAACGTTACATTTCCGATCCTACGGAAATCGTTTCCATCCACCAGCACGTCATGGTCAGAGTGATGAACGTAGATACCGACCGCAAACGGATTCAGCTTAGCATGATCGGTGTACCGCAAGACTGATCGCCGTTCTTTTCTCACCCCACCAGATAATAAGAACAGTAAACAGAATCATCAGTACCGTGCAAATGAGCGAGCCTTCAAAACCGAAGGCTCCGCCATTCAGCACATTCTTTTCGGGCATATTCAGTTTCAGCATAGTAGATACAAAATTGTTGCCGCTCACCTGATAGCCCAGAACCGGACCTTGTATCCAATTCCAGAAAAGATGGAGGGAAATCGGGAAACAAAGATTCCGCGTATATAAATAAGGAGCACCCAGCAACATGCCTGCCAGCAAAAGGTTGATCATCGGCAAGGCATTTATTCCAGGATTAAAAATATGCAGGAATGCGAATAACGATGCCGAGATAAACAGGGAAAGGAATTTATTCAGACGAGTATGTAATAAACGTCCCAATATATAGCCACGCATCAGAATCTCTTCAAACACTGCGACAAGCAGGAAAAACACCCATGCCCCCGCTAAATCCCAAGCCTTGAACTGAAAACCGATTACTTCCACTTCGCCCATAGCCAACGACAGACCGAAGCCTACCACATACAACAGGACAGCCATCAGAAACCCGTACCACAACCCTTTCGTATGTCCTCTGACGGACAGCCCCAAGCCAGAGAACGGGCAGCGTTCAAAACGCAACATGATAGCGGCGGCAGTGAGAACAGCCAGCAGCATACTGCTTTCCAGCAAAATATACCCCACCAATCCCGGATGACGGGCTTCCACTCCAAGCACCATCGACAAAAATCCTCTCGCCAGCGTGCCGTACAATCCCATAAATATGAAAAATATTCCTATAAACAATGGGATACACGCCCATACAGGAAGTCTCTTAGGTTCTTTTTTCTCCACAATATCTTCTGCCGTCATTTTACAATTTGTTAATCCACCTGCAAAATTAGATATAAAACATAAAAAAACACCATATAATTTCGTTTTTTCCTATATTTGTCAGAACAAATTCGCATGATTATGAAAATTAAACTACTATTGATAAGCTTTTTATTGGCAACCAACGCTTTAGGAGCAGTAGCACAAGTGAGTAAAACTTATTATGTAAGCAAACCCGGCACACTTATTTCCATGATGACGGAGGAGGAAGCCAACACCGTCACCCATCTCACCCTGACCGGCAAGCTGAATGCAGAAGACTTCCGACATCTGCGTGACGAATTCGCTAGTCTAAAAGTATTGGACATCTCGAATGCCGAGATTAAGATGTACAGCGGCAAGGCGGGCACTTATCCCAACGGAAAATTCTACATTTATATGCCGAATTTCATTCCCGCATACGCATTCTCAAATGTTGTAGACGGAGTAACCAAAGGCAAAAAGACGTTGGAGAAGATAATACTTTCGGAAAAAACCAAAAACATAGAGGATGCAGCCTTCAAAGGTTGCGAAAACTTGAGAATCTGTCAGATTCGCAAAAAGACAGCTCCCAATCTGTTGCCGGAAGCGTTGGCGGACAGCGTTACCGCCATTTTCGTACCTCTAGGCAGCAGCGATTCTTACCGCAATAAGGACAGATGGCGGAACTTCGCTTTCATCGAGGGTGAACCGGTAGAAGCAACCCTGCAAGTGGGACTGATGGGCAAATTGGAAGAAGAGATTTTGAAAGCCGGATTACAACCTAGAGACATCAATTTCCTGACTGTAGAAGGCAAACTGGACAACGCCGATTTCAAACTAATCCGCGACTATATGCCGAATCTGGTAGCGGTCGACATTTCAAAAACAAACGCAACGGCCATCCCCGACTTCACTTTCTCACAGAAAAAATACCTGCTGAAAATAAAACTACCCCGCAATTTGAAATCCATCGGTCAACGTGTATTCAGTAATTGCGGCCGTCTGTGCGGCACATTGGAGCTTCCCGCCGGTGTGACGGCTATTGAGTTCGGCGCATTTATGGGATGCGACAATCTTCGCTATGTAGTGGCTACCGGAGATAAGATTACGACCGTCGGAGACAGTTTGTTTGGCGAAGGAGTGCCGAGCAAGTTGATTTATAAGAACTAAATGATTCTAACAACGATAATGGCGGTATCTCTCATGGGGATACCCGTCGCTGACGAGCCCAAAGACTCAGTGATGTGGAAAGAGGCAGATGCGTTCATGGCACAGATGAGTCCGACGCTGCAACCCACACAGCGTGACGCTATATTTACAGCTATCAACGGAAATACGAAGAAGTTGGAAAATGTAAGAAATGCGCGTAATAGCAAACCTACTTATCCCGCAAATGTAAAAGTGACAGAGCCCGCCGGTAATCTGAGGCTTTACACCCCTACCACTTCCACCAACAATACATTGCTTATCTATCTGCATGGCGGAGGATGGACAATCGGCAGTTTGAACAGTTGTGCCCGGTTTTGCAGCGAAGTCTGTTCTAGAAGCGGCATAAGTGTCCTCGCTGTTGACTATCGTTTATCCCCCGAACACCCTTATCCGACACCGCTTGACGATTGTGAGGAAGCTATCAGATTTGCAATAAAGAATGCAGCCCGTTGGGGATGTTCTCCCAACCGGATTATGGTAGGCGGTGATAGTTCCGGCGGCAATCTCGCCATTTCTTCCACATTGAGAATGAACGAAGGGGATATAGCGGGGCTTTTGCTTTTCTATCCCGTTGTGAAGGCATGGAATGACCATACCCCTTCATGGCAGAAGTACGACAAGGGATTCGGGCTGGACGGAGACTTAATGGAAGCGTTCAACCAAAGTTATGAACCATCACCCGACAGGATACACAATCCGGAAATATCCCCCATGTCGGCTACAGACAAAACCTTGAAAAAACTACCTCGCACACTCCTTATCGCAGCCGGACGAGATATCCTGGCTTGTCAAGGGAAAGAGTTTATCGACCGTATCACCTCTCTTGGCGTAAATGCTACCCGACTCGAATTTCCCTCGGCAGTGCATTTGTTTATCACTGTGCCCGGTCAAGAAACAGCTTTCAATGAAGCGGTGAAGTATACAGTGGAGTTTCTTGGCAAATAAAAACTAATCAAAACTCAACAATGGAGATAAAAATAGCTGTTTTCTTACAAAATAACAAATAAACGAATAAATAAGTAGCTTTAAAAATGCCCTTTCATCGTTTTCCGTATATTTGCTTCGATATGAATTAAAGAAGGGAATCGCGATATGATGAAACAAATACCATACGGATTGACGGATTTCGGACGCATCCAAAAAGAAAACTATTATTATGTGGATAAGACAATGTTTATCGAAAAGATAGAAATGCAGCCGTCTTATCTCTTCCTCATCCGCCCCGACGCTTCGGGAAAAGCCTCACGCTGGCGATGTTGGAGGCGTACTATGATGTCCGTTACGCTGACCAGTTCGACGAATTGTTCGGGAAGCTGTATATCGGGCAACATCCCACATCCATACATAACCAGTTTCTCATCATGAGATTCAATTTCTCGGAGGTGAGCTCGAATATCAATGAGGTGGAGGAATCTTTCCGGATGCATTGCTGCGGGAAGCTTTCTGATTTTGTTTACAGGTACGGACATTTGCTGGGAAAAGACATCTGGAAAGTGCTGGATGAAAAAACAAAAGAAGAGCCCGGCGCTTTTTTGTCAGCCATCAACACTTACGCCACCCGCAAAGGGGACATCAAAATATATCTACTGATCGATGAATACGATAATTTCACGAATACCATCCTATCGACTTACGGAACGGACTTATATCGGAAAGCGATGCATGGTGAAGGGTATACCCGAAATAAGGGAGCTTGCCGATGAAGCGCGGGAGCAGCTGATCCGTTATAGCAAGGACGAATGTGTGGCGGAAGCCCGTCAGAAAGGGAAACTGAAACTGACAACGGTCGTATGGAGAAGCTGGGAGCTGGTGCTGATGGAAGAAGTATCATAATAGAACAACCACAGAGGACACAGAGGACGCAGAGACTCTAATTATCTCTGAATAACAACCTCTGTGTCCTCCGTGTCCTCTGTGGTGAAATTACAATTTGTCACCGTACATCTTCGCCCGCAATTCCTTAATATGGTCGGAAGTGATATATTCGTCATATTCCATCATCTTGTCAATGATACCGTTCGGCGTCAGTTCGATGATGCGGTTGGCAACAGTCTGGATAAATTCGTGGTCATGAGATGAGAAAAGGATATTTCCTTTATATGTCTTCAGGTTGTTATTGAAAGCCTGAATAGATTCCAAGTCCAGATGGTTGGTCGGAGTGTCCAGAATGAGGCAGTTTGCATTGCGCAGCTGCATACGGGCAATCATACAACGCATCTTCTCACCTCCGGAGAGTACGCTTACTTTCTTCAGCACCTCTTCGCCGGAGAAAAGCATACGACCGAGGAAGCCTTTCATATATACCTCGTTGCCTTCTCCAAACTGGCTCAACCAGTCTACCAGGTTCAGATCGGTATTGAAGAAATCGGTGTTATCCAGCGGCAGGTAAGCAGTGGTGATGGTTACCCCCCAGCTGAAGGTACCTGCATCCGGTTTCATGTTTCCGTTGATAATTTCGAAGAAAGCAGTCATCGCGCGCGGATTGCGTGACAGGAATACCACCTTGTCACCTTTCTCTACATTGAAGTTCACGTCGTTGAAGAGCACTACGCCTTCTTCCGTCTTCTTGCTCAATCCGGAAACTTCCAGAATCTGGTTGCCCGGCTCGCGTTCAGGAGTAAAAATAATGCCCGGATACTTACGTGAAGAAGGTTTGATTTCTTCTATATTCAACTTCTCAAGCATTTTCTTACGACTAGTAGTCTGCTTGCTCTTCGCTACGTTCGCACTGAACCGACGGATAAACTCTTCCAACTCTTTCTTCTTCTCTTCCGCCTTTGCCTTCTGGTTCTGCTGCTGACGGAGAGCCAACTGGCTGGATTCGTACCAGAAGCTATAGTTACCGGCAAACATATTGATTTTTCCATAGTCAATATCTACGGTGTGCGTACATACAGAGTCGAGGAAGTGACGGTCGTGACTCACCACCAATACCGTATGTTCGAAATTGGAAAGATATTCCTCCAACCAGGTTACCGTCTCCATATCCAAGTCGTTGGTAGGCTCGTCGAGCAAAAGATTGTCCGGGTTTCCGTACAACGCCTGAGCTAGCATGACACGAACTTTTTCTTTACCGCTCAGTTCACCCATCAATGTATAGTGTTTGTCTTCTTTAATGCCCAATCCGCTCAGCAACATGGCTGCGTCACTTTCGGCATTCCATCCGTCCAACTCGGCAAATTTTTCTTCCAATTCGGATACTTTCAGTCCGTCTTCGTCTGTGAAATCTTCTTTTGCATACAATTCTTCGCGTTGCTTCATGATGTCCCACAACACGGTATGTCCCATCATAACGGTATCCATGACGGTATATGAATCCCACTTAAAGTGGTCCTGACTCAACACTGAGAGACGTTCGCCCGGTCCGAGCGCAATCGTACCTGTTGTAGGGTCCAGATCTCCGTAAATCGTACGGAGAAACGTAGATTTTCCCGCACCGTTCGCACCGATAATACCATAACAGTTACCACTTGTAAACTTCAGGTTTACGTCATTAAACAACACTCTTTTACCAAACTGTACCGAAACGTTTGAAACTGTAATCATCTTATTATTTACTATTTTACTAGTTACTACTTATTGTTTTAGCGTGCAAAGGTAGACATTTAAAATGAATTATGAGCTATCCGATATGTGCCAATCTGACATAAAAGTGTTACCTTTGCTGCGTTTTCTGGCAAAAACACCGACTTGGCAAAGTTTTTGCAAGCAAAACTAATGACATCCGGTCAGTCCAGTATGTCGAATAGACGGTATCTCTAAAAGATAACGTGTTTTTAAACAATAAATAGTAACTAGTTAAATAGTAAATACCAAAATGGATCCAAAAGAAAAAAAAGTGAAGGAAGAAGAACTGAATGTTGAAGAAACTCAGAACGGTGCGGATGAACAACCGCAAAACGAACAAGCTGAAGAGGCGGCTCCACTGACGCACGAAGAGGAGTTGGAAAAGGAATTGGAAAAGGCTCAGGAGACTATTGATGAGCAGAAAGACAAATATCTGCGCTTGTCCGCCGAGTTCGACAATTATCGTAAACGCACCATGAAGGAAAAGGCGGAACTGATTCTGAACGGTGGAGAAAAAAGTCTCAGCAGCATTCTTCCGATAGTGGATGACTTCGAGCGTGCCATCAAAACGATGGAGACGGCAACCGATGTGAGTGCCGTGAAAGAAGGTGTCGAGCTGATTTATAATAAATTCATGGCTGTATTGGGACAAAACGGTGTAAAGGTTATCGAGACTAAAGACCAACCGTTGGATACCGATTATCACGAAGCCATCGCAGTAATCCCTGCACCATCTGAGGAACAGAAAGGTAAGATTCTGGATTGTGTACAAACGGGTTATACATTGAACGACAAAGTGCTCCGCCACGCTAAAGTGGTAGTAGGGGAATAAGGACAACCCATAAAACTCATATTTTTTTTAAAGAAGCATGGCAGAAAAAAGAGACTATTACGAAGTACTGGAGGTAACAAAGACGGCCACAGTAGAAGAAATAAAAAAGGCTTACCGCAAAAAAGCGATTCAATATCACCCCGACAAGAATCCTGGCGACAAGGAGGCGGAAGAGAAGTTTAAGGAAGCTGCGGAAGCGTATGATGTATTGAGCAATCCGGAAAAACGTTCGCGTTATGACCAGTTCGGCCATGCGGGAGTGAGCGGTGCGGCAGGAAATGGAGGGCCGTTCGGCGGTTTCAGTGGCGAAAGCATGTCGATGGATGATATTTTCTCCATGTTCGGTGATATCTTCGGAGGTCGCGGTGGCGGTTTCGGAGGTGGTTTCGGAGGTTTTAGCGGATTCGGTGGAGGCGGTGGAGGCTCACAGCAACGCCGGTATCGCGGCAGTGACCTTCGTGTGAAAGTGAAGCTGACGTTGAAGGAGATCTCTACCGGAGTAGAAAAGAAATTTAAACTCAAAAAATATGTGCCGTGTGACCAGTGTCATGGCACGGGTGCCGAAGGTGACGGTGGTTCGGAGACTTGTCCTACTTGTAAGGGTAGCGGCTCCGTAATCCGTAACCAGCAGACTATTCTGGGCACTATGCAGACTCGCGTCACTTGTTCTACTTGTGGCGGTGAGGGTAAGATTATCAAGAACAAATGTAAGAAATGTGGTGGCGACGGAATCATTTACGGTGAAGAAGTGGTATCGGTGAAAATCCCTGCCGGAGTGGCAGAGGGTATGCAGCTTTCTATGGGTGGCAAAGGAAATGCCGGCAAACACAACGGTGTGGCAGGCGACTTGCTGATTCTCGTAGAGGAAGAACCGCATCAGGACTTGATTCGCGACGAGAATGATTTGATTTATAATCTGTTGCTTAGTTTCCCGACTGCTGCTCTAGGCGGAGCTGTGGAAATTCCGACTATCGACGGCAAAGTGAAAGTAAAGATTGATTCGGGTACTCAACCGGGTAAGGTGCTTCGTTTGCGCGGCAAGGGATTGCCGAATGTGAACGGGTACGGAACGGGGGATTTACTCGTCAACATCAGTATCTATGTGCCGGAAGCGCTCAATAAAGAGGAAAAGAGCACGCTCGAAAAGATGGAGGCTTCGGACAACTTCAAACCTAACACGTCGGTGAAGGAGAAGATTTTCAAGAAGTTCAAGAGTTTCTTCGATTAATTTTTTGCTATAATATATAAGGTATAAGTGAGCTGCAATCTTTTTTGTGGCTCACTTCTGTTTTTAGGGCTTGTCCTTTTAAAAAAAAGACATATATTTGTGTAGCAAATAAATGGATACTAAATATAGACTTCAAGTATGGCAGAACCTTTTAAGAATATGTACAACAAGCAATTTTTCGATCTGTTTACGAAAGATTTGAGACTTGTTATCGATGATTTTGATGCTCACGGTTTTGTTTCTCAAATAATGGATGATGAATGGGAAGGCAGGGAATTAAAACAGCGCTGGATACATATCACTAGCATTCTGAAAAAGTTTTTGCCGGCAGATTACAAAGAGGCGATCGCTAAGATTCTTGAGTTGTTGGATCATGTAAAAAGTACGCGGCCTGATTTTTCGGTGATAGACGATACGAAGTTTGGATTGATGCTGGAGTATGGGGTGATTATGAATAATTATGTCGAGCAATATGGGTTGGATGATTATGAAACGTCTGTCAAGGCGATAGAGAAAATCACACAGTTCACAAGTTGCGAATTTGTGACTCATCCTTTTATAATAAAATATCCGGATAAAATGATGAAGCAGATGTTGGTTTGGTCGAAACATGAGCATTGGGGAGTAAGGCGGCTTGCGTCAGAAGGTTGCCGTCCGCGTTTGCCTTGGGCGATGGCTTTGCCGAATCTGAAGAAAGATCCGACACCTATTATTCCTATTTTGGAGAATCTTAAAAATGATCCGGCAAGATTTGTACGGTTGAGCGTTGCCAATAATTTGAATGATATTGCGAAAGATAATCCGGAAATTGTCATTGATTTGGCAAAGAAATGGAAGGGGGAATCGAAAGAGGTAGACTGGATTATTAAACACGGTTGCCGGACGCTCTTAAAGCAAGGGATTCCGGAGGTGATGGAGTTGTTTGGCTTTGATTCTATCAGAAATAATATTAGTGTGGAAGATTTTCAGATTTCAAGTCTTAAGGTTAAAGTCGGGGATTCGTTGGAGTTTGGTTTTAACTTGTTGAATCATAGCAATAAGACAATCAAAATACGGCTTGAATATGGTATTTATTACCAAAAAGTAAATGGAACGCTGACGAAGAAAGTTCATAAAATCAGCGAAAAAGAATATACCGGAAATTCTACCACACGAATAACGCGAAAACACTCTTTCCGTGTGGTTACGACGAGAAAATTCCATCTCGGGCTTCATCAAATCGCTATAATAATCAATGGGAGTGAATTTGAAAAATATGATTTCGATTTGATTGAGTAATTCGATTTAATTGAGTTATTTGATTGGATTGGGTAATAACCACTACATATAATATGGATTTCTGCATTAGCTATTATCTCTACAAGCGCTGCAACAAATAATATAAATCCTCGATTCTCCGGATGAAAATCGAGGATTTTTTTATTTTGATTACTACTATCTTCTTCCTAATACCCCGGATTCTGTTTCAACCTCTCATTCATCACCCGTATTTTCTCCGGTATAGGAAATACAGTTGTATAGCCACTTGCTTCATCCGGCAGTTGCGGACGGCTGCTGTAAGCTCTTGTAAACTTCCCGAAGCGAACTAGGTCCTGTCGTCTCCATCCTTCCCAAGCCAGTTCCAGCTGACGTTCGGCAAGGATATTCTCTAAAGTGGCAGTGCGGGGAGAAGCGTTGACACGGCTACGAACTTCATTGAGTTCTTCATCTCCGTTTGCTCCGTTCCGGACTTTCGCTTCACTCTTCATCAACAAAGCGTCTGCATAGCGGAACAATACAATGTCATTCTCCATCAACTTACCGTCTTTTGTGGCAGTCGGGTCGACTTCATACTTTTTCATGCGGGCTCCTGCGGTTTGTTCGTATGGAGTGTCTGTTATATCCAGAGATACTTTCCAGGGCAGATATTCCAGTACCGTTCCATTATCCAGTTTGATTATGTTTCCTTTCAGGTCGTGGACAATTCCTGCAAAATAGCAAATATCAAAACGGGGATCTTGTTCCGCGGTTTCATAACCGAAAGTTTCGAGGGCTTCAATGGTGGCGCTAGGACCGTTCTCACCGCTTAACCCGTAAGCCTTGGCGTGATTATAGTGGCGGGAACGGAAGAGATATTGCATCTGGTTGGTGTACAGAGTTTTATTCATCGGGATAGTGAAGACATTCTCTACGGACGGTTCGTTGAATATAGAGAAATTCGTTTCGTATTCCGGTTCCAGTTTGTAGCCCATAGTCTTGAGTTGGTCACAATAGTAGATGACTGTTTCCCAGGCATTGAGTTCGCTGTCGTTCACAGTGAACTTTATATTTTTTCCATCTGGGCGTTGTCCGTCTGTCCAATCATTGTCTGTATAAACTTCGGAGTTCAAAGCCAGTTTGGCCAATAGGAAAGTAACCACGGGGCGAGTGATACGGCCATAGTAAGGGCCGGACTGGTTGCTATGTGCATCGCTCAACAAAGGAGCCGCCTCTTGCAATTCCTTGACAACAAAGTCAAAGACCGTTTTTCGTTCACTTTGCACTACATCTTTCATTGCTACGAAAGAGGATTGAACTAGCGGAATGCGTCCGAACAAATCCATCAGGTAATAATAATACATAGCCCGCATGGCACGTACTTCGGCACGGTATGTCGGCAGTTCCGTAGCGGAATGAGTTACGGCGAATTTGTCTATCCGTTCCAGTGATTTGTTACTTAACATGACGACTTTATAGAGATATTCCCATGTAGCCTGAATGGCATCATTCTCTATTCCCCAATCGTGCAGGTAAAGTCCTTGCCAAAAACCACCGTCATACCAGTCACCTCCACGGGTGGGGATAATGGCTTCGTCGGAGGTAAAGGTGTTCAGGTCGTAGACTCCCCTACCCGTTCCCTGCAATCCCTGACTATCACTATAACCGCCTACGTATGTATAAAGCGAAGCTACTGCATTGAGATATACTTCCGAGATTGTATTGTAAACGTCATCTTCGGGTAACTTATCTTTCGGATTTTCCTCCAAAAACTTACTACATGAGAATAAACCCAGGCACATTGCCAGAAAGAATCCTAACCGACTTTTATTTTTCATATATTGTTTCATCATCTCCTCCTCCATTAAAAGTTAATACTCAATCCCAGTGTGTACGTCCGCGCCAACGGATATCCCCGTTTATCATCCACGCCTAAAGTGGAGTTCACCGTTGAACTGTTAATCATGGGTGAAAGTCCCGAATAACCGGAAATGGTTGCCAGGTTGTTGACTGTAAATGCCAGACGCAGGGAACGGACATATTTTTTCAGTTTCTGCACTTTCTCAATCGGCACGTTCCAACCCAGCGTCACATAGTCGAAGTTGACATAATCTCCCTTTTCCAACCAATAGTCGGTGGCGGTTTGATCCTTGATGTTCTGTTTCGGGGCTTTCTTCATTACGTTATAGTCGGGAAATATATTCATGTTCATATAGGTCAGGGAGGTTCCGTTGTAAATTTTATGTCCGAAAGCTCCGTTAACCTGCAAAGACAGGTCGAAACGCTTGTAGCGGAAACTGATGTTGGAGCCAAGAATCGTTTTAGGTACGGCTTGTCCTGCCACGTAGCGGTCTTCACCATCTTCAAGGCTGACACCTCCGCCATTCAGATCGGCGATGCCATAGGTGTATCCACCGTTTCCGTCGGATTCCAGTCCCGTACTGTGGGGAAGATAGAACACGCCCAACGGTTGACCCACCATCTGATATACAATGTGGTTGTATCCTCCATGAAAGCCGGCTCCGTCGAGGCCAGAAAGACTTTTATATTCGGGAGCAGAAAGCATTTCGCCGTTATACATACCGCTTAATGAGAGCAGTTTGTTGCGCTGGAAAGTGATATTGGCATTGATATTCAGTTCCATATCCTTGGTCTTCAAGGGGGTGATGCCGATGGCGATTTCCGTACCCCAGTTGCGCATGGAACCGATGTTGGCAAGTAAGGTGTTATAGGTGAAAGGCGGTACGCTTACGTTGTAAAGGTAAAGCATATCTGTGGTTCGGGAGTTGTAATAGTTGGCGGAAAGCAGCAGGCGGTTGCCGAA
The DNA here is from genome assembly GCF_014287315.1 of Bacteroides sp. NSJ-39. NCBI lineage: Bacteria > Pseudomonadati > Bacteroidota > Bacteroidia > Bacteroidales > Bacteroidaceae > Bacteroides > Bacteroides sp. NSJ-39. Next base: position 631,515 of record NZ_JACOOB010000001.1, read on the forward strand.
AAGAGCTACGTCGATACCGGTATTAAAGGTATGTTTCACTTCCCATTTCAGGTCGGGATTCGTGTTCCGCAAGTCTCCTAAAGATACGACGGCGGAGTTTCCGACGGGGACTACACCGTTCGGCTTTACAAGGTTCAATGTAGTGTATGAGTCAATCCCACTCTGATTACCTGCCAGACCATAGCCAATACGGAATTTCAGATTATCCACCATCGGCAACTGCTTCATAAATTCTTCTTCACTAATCACCCATGCGGCAGATGCGGAGGGGAAGAATCCCCATTTATGGTTCGCTCCGAATTTGGAGGAAGCATCTGTACGGGCGTTCAGCGTCAGTACGTAGCGGTCGGCGTATGTATAGTTGAAACGTCCCATGAAAGATGCCAGACGGGGTTGGTCGTAGTAAGAATTAGTGCCTTCCCATAAGCGGAGTGCACCTGCCTGAAGATTATTATATCCGAATTTGTCGGTGCTGAAATTGCTTACTGTTGTATAATATCCCGTGTAGGTTTCTTTTTGAAGTTCGGCAAGTGCCAGCACGTCAAAGAAATGTTTTTTCCAGTTTTTCTTATAGGTCAGCATCATGTTGCCCAGCAAGGATTCTCGCTTTTTGGTTCCTTTGTAAGCCTGGCCGTTCGCCCAGACGGAGGTGGGGAGGTATTGCGAATTTTCCACGATATTATAGGTATAGGCGCCGAAGAGGTTTAGTTTCAGTCCTTCCAGCAGATTGAAAGTCAGACGGGCGTGCGTGCTGATGTGCGAAGTGGCATCATCATCCTGCACTTCCATCCATGCCAATGGATTGGTAATTTGGCTGGCAGTCGTTATTCCGTCCCAGGAATTGGTGACGGGGTCTTTATGGTTGGGGTAGGTGGGGTTGAATGTGGCTGCCGAATAGAACGTTTTCTGATAATCCACCAGATTATGATTCTTCTGAATGGAACCGAACATTCCCAGCTCGCAGTTCAGGAAGCCGTCGAACATTTTCTGATTCATGTTCATATTCGAAGTGAAGTTTTTCATGTCTTCATTCAAAATCACTCCCTGACGATCCATGAAACCAAGAGAAACGCGATAGCTGGACTCACTGGAACCACCATAAAAGGCGATGTGATGGTTTTGTTGTAGTCCTGTCTGTTCAATCTCTTTCTGAAAATCGGTATTATATCCTTTGTCCAGAATGGAAATCCCGCGTTCCGAAGCGATACGGCGGTACTCATCGCCGGACAGCATTTTCAGATTCTTGTAGACGGTGGAAATTCCGAAGCTACCGTTGTAGGCTACTTGTGTTCTGCCGCTCATTCCTTTTTTAGTGGTGACCTCGATCACACCGGAAGCTCCTCGTGAACCGTATTGTGCGGTTTCGGAAGCGTCTTTCAGAATGGTAAAGCTCTCAATATCCGTAGGGTAAATGGAGGTGAGCATGCTCAAGTCTCCAAATACTCCGTCGACGATTATCAAAGGGTCATTGCCACTGGTCAGTGAGGTAGTTCCCCGCAGGCGTACTGCATCCAAGGCTGCCGGACCATTTGACCCGCGTTGGATAGTCAAGCCCGGCACACGTCCGCGGATTGCTTCCAAAGGGTTCGTTATCTGGTCTTTATTCATCTGTGTCTCCGTAATCTTCTCTACGGAACCGGAGAGGGTTTTCAAACTTCCGGTGGCATATCCAACTGTTATCAATGAGTCTATGGGCGTGGTAACGGGTATCTCCTGAGCGAATATACCACTACACGAAGCCGACAAAAGAAGAGTGAGCAATGTTAGTTTACCGTGTCGTCGTATCATAATTGTTAGTTTTTAAGGTAATACTATAAATATAACAAAAAAAGAAGGAATCTGGTTGAGTGGATTCCTTCTTTTTTTATTTTTGGGACACGGAGTACCTCACGGTTATTTCACGGATTATTTCACGATTATCTCATCTGTGAATATCCAGCCTCCGAATTCTTTTCCGGCTTGAGCCTGATAGCGAATGTATCTTCCTGTAGCATTCCCCTTCCATGAGATGTCCGTAAATTGGATAGGAATTTCTTTGGTGACTTCAAAAGTCCGGTGTTCCAATTCCGTAAAATTGGTTCCATCGTCAGAGACAGAGATTGTGACAGACTCAGGCAAAAACACCTCCGCACCTGTCACTTGCATGAAAGCAGCAGTAACGGAATGAATAGGAGTAACAGTTTCCATATCGATTATCACATCTAACCGGTCACCGTCAATAAATCCCTGCCAACAACCGTCTCCATACGTCCAATCGCCACGTATGCCGTCCGTTAGAGCGGTATTGCCCTGTGCCGGATAATGGGGACTATACGATGAATTGTATATTACCTTCTTACTCAATGCCAGATGGGCAACAGGTTTTACGGATTCCGGACGACTGCCAATCTCATTCTTCAAATCGAAAGGATGATATCCCTTTGCCTGTAACTCTCTCACCGCTTTCAAGGCGCGGGCATGGAAATCCCGCCATGACTTACGCTCGGGAGCAGACCAAGCCACTTCCGCCAATGCGAGGATACGGGGATACATCATATATTCAACCTGTTCGGGAGTGGGAATATATTCCACCCATAAGTTACCCTGCACACCGTAAACAAGTTTAGCCTGCTCTGTAGTCAGGGAAACGGAAACCGGATCGTACGAATACACTTTCTTCAATGGCAGATATCCGCCGATAGCTTCCGGCTGTGAATAGGGTGCATCCTGATAACTGTCCAGATAACAATAAGCGCCGGGTGTCATGACAGCCCGATGACCGGAGGTTACGGCAGCAATCCCACCTTCTTCTCCACGCCAGGACATAACAGTAGCATTGGGAGCTATACCTCCTTGCAAGATCTCATCCCATCCCAGCAAATGACGGCCGTGAGCATTGAGGAACTTCTCAATGCGGTGTATCAGGTAACTTTGCAGTTCATCTACATTGGCAAGATGTTCATCTTTCATTCTCTTTTGACACTTCGGGCACGTTTTCCATGCCGACTTGCCAGCCTCATCACCACCGATATGGATATATTCTGACGGAAAAAGTTCCATGACTTCGGTCAGCACATTTTCGAGAAAGGTAAAGGTTTCTTCATTACCGACACAGAAGTCCGAATTCTTGTACGGCTCGCCCGAACAGGACAGTTGCGGATAAGCAGCCAGCACTTCTTCCGAATGGGAAGGCATTTCTATTTCAGGGATGACCGTCATATAATGCTGACGGGCGTATTCAAGTATCTCACAAATGTCTTTCTGAGTATAATAACCGCCGGAAGCTCCGGGTTCATCGAAGCGAACGTATTCGCGTCCACCGTTCCACCATTTCTTCCAGTTCGGTTCCGTACGCCAAGCGGCAAAGTCAGTGAGCAAAGGATATTTCCTTATCTCAATGCGCCAGCCTGCCGCATCAGTCAGATGCAGATGAAGCCGGTTTATTTTATAAAAAGCCAATGCGTCTATCTGCTTCTTCACAAATTCTTTGGAGAAGAAATGGCGGGAAACATCGAGCATAAAACCACGATAAGCAAAACGAGGAGTATCCTCTATTTCAACGGATGCGACGGAATAGCCCGTGCCCGAAGGGGTAAGCAACTGTAATAGTGTCTGCATTCCGTAGAATAATCCGGCTCCGGAAGTTGAACAGATAATGATTCGTCGGGGAGTGACGGACAGTGTGTAACTTTCCGGAGAGGGCAACCGGTCATTCTTTTCGGTTATCAGCAGTGAAAGTACTTGGCGTACGTCCTTTTTCGAACCTTTCTTCAACGAAACAGGAAGTGCTTGCAGACAGTTCTCCCAAAGTCTCGCTTCTTCCCCCTCTAAGTTTGTATAAAGCTTTGTCTTTTCTGATAGAAAAAAGTAGTCCGCACCCTGCTCCATTTTCAATGGAACAGGAATTACGGACTGTGCTTTGATGGGATGCACCACAAGGCACATCCCTAATATCCATAAGAAAAGACAAACTTTAGCGTATCTATTTCTTATATTCATTAATCAATACTGATTTCGTCTACAAACAAGAAACTGTTTTTACCTTTTCCACCATGCCATGCCGGCATTGATTTCTCCGGTGATGCAATAACTCTTACATACTGCGTTTTCACCGGAGTAAAGGTCAACTTATGATCATAGACACCGTCTTTATCATCTTCTTTCATTTCCGGATATTCTTCGGAAGCAACTTTAGTAAAGTTCTTTCCGTCATCCGAAACTTCTACGGCCACAGTTCTCGCATCGAATACCCAATCGCCTTTGGCCACACAAGTAGAGATGGACACGCTTGAAATCTCTACGGGTTGTTGGAGATCAATCGTCATATCCATGTCATTCCCGTTGAAAGCAATCCAACGGCCGGATTTGTAACTACTGTTTCCTTTCAGACCGTCTATCAATGTAGCAGCTCCCTTGAACATGTATTGTTCATTGATTTTCTGATTGGCAACAATCGGCTTCATGCTGGATTTGCTGAAATCAATTTTCTCGGTAAGCACCTTGCTGTCTCCTAAAGAACGAATAGCTTTGGCAGACAAAGTTGCATTTTCCTTGACTTTCAACACGCCTTCATACAAAGGAGAAGCAACGGTAGGTTCCGTACCGTCCAAAGTATAATGAATAGGGGACTTATCAATAGTAGATAACATAATATCCAATGTTCCTTCTGTCGGATTCGGTTCAAATTGGACCTGCACTTCAAAGACGTGTTTAGCATAATTATATCCTTCGGCTTCATACCATTTGATTAACTGAGGAAGCCGAGACAGGAAGTCTGCATAATTCTTCTTATCGGGATTCGTCCACTGAACTTCACACAAAGCAGCCCAACGGGGCAATACCATATATTGCGCATGCGAGAATGTAGCGATATATTCGGTCCAAAGATTAGCTTGTACCCCTTTTATACATTGCTGTTCCTCCGGAGTAAGAGAAGCTGGCATAGGCTCGTAGCTGTATACTCTTTCCATCGGCAGATAACCTCCGATACCGAAAGGTTCATTTTCGATATCTTTAGACTGATAGTAGTCGAAATATAAATAAGTATTCGGAGTCATGATGACATCGTGTTTCTGCTTGGCGGCTTCAATACCTCCTTTTTCGCCGCGCCATGACATCACAGTAGCATTCGGAGCAAGTCCGCCTTCAAGGATTTCATCCCAACCGATAATCTGGCGTCCGTGAGCATTGAGGAATTTCTCGATATGATTGATAATGAAACTCTGCAAACGTTCTTCTTTAGAGTGTTCCTTATCCGATTTCAAGCCCAACGCCTTGGCACGTGCCTGGCACTTCGGACATTGTTCCCATCTTACTTTCGGACATTCGTCACCACCCACATGGATATATTCCGACGGGAAGATTTCAATCAATTCTCCATATACATCCTCGAGGAATTTCAATACCTGATCATTTCCGGCACAAAGCACATCTTCGGATACTCCCCACTGTCTCCATACTTCGTACGGACCACCGGTACAACCCAGTTCAGGGTAAGCGGCAAGGGCAGCTTGCATATGTCCCGGAAGATCTATTTCAGGAACAACGGTTATGTAACGTTCTGCAGCATATTCTACAATTTCTTTTGCCTGTTTCTGCGTATAAAATCCACCGTAAGGTTTACCGTCATACTCACCGGAGTTGCGTCCGATGACGGTTTCCGTTCTATTGGAACCGATTTCTGTCAGCTTCGGGTATTTCTTGATTTCCAGACGCCACCCCTGGTCGTCCGTGATATGCCAATGCAAACGATTCATGTTGTGCAATGCCTGCATATCGATGTAAGTCTTTATTTCATCTACCGTGAAAAAATGACGGCTGGTATCAAAATGGGCACCACGATAACCAAAACGGGGAGCGTCTTTGATTTCTACGGCCGGGAGGGCTATATTTGCTCCCACAGCAATAGGCAAAGATTTACGCAAAGACTGGATACCATAAAATACTCCGGCTTCCGTAGAACCGGTAATGGTTACTCCGTCACCGGCAACTTTCAGCTGATAGGCTTCCGGATTCTCATTTTCTGTTCCCAAAGCCAGGATAATGGCATTTTTTCCTTCTGTTCCGGCCTCAATGGTAAAGTCTTTTCCCGTAGCCGTCTTCAGATAGTCGGCCAGGAATTTCGCATTGCGCTGCATCTTCTCGTTTCCTTCCGGATAGAGAATCTTTACTCCGCTTTTCAGGATAAAGGGGACTCCCTGCTCTACAACGATTTCCTGAGGCAAAGGAATTACCTGATAATTAGCTTCTTGCTGAACTGACTGGCAAGAAACAAAAAGCCCTGCCACCGCCAAGCATCCGGTTAATTTCAACAGTTGTTTCATAAATTAAAAAATTAAGTGTTAAGTTATTAATAAATTTATGGAGTCAAAGATATTATTTTTCTGCCATATTTCACATTTTCCATCATATTCCACGGATAATTTAACAAAATATATTAATCAGGTAAAACACAATAACCCACCAAAAATAGCTTTCTTCATAATATAATTATCTTATTTTTTAATAATATCTGTAAGCTTCACTGCTTGAAATGTCATGTGTGCTACACTACTTTCGTATAAAATGCCTATAGTTTCTTTATCAATCATAGTCAGACAGCTATACCCCCATCCCGGATCTTCATCCAATAAAAGTTGATGTTCCGGCAGCCAAGTAAGTCCTTTATCCAAACTTGCCTTTATTGTAATATGGTCACGTCCTTTTACTGTATTCGGATTTGAAAATAGAAGGATGTCTTTGTTCAACACATTATCCAGTGCTTTGACATTCAGCAAGCTGGCCATACATACGGGCTCATTAAGTGCCTTACGTGAAGAAGCGTGTTCGGTCCAGCTCTTGCCCAAATCTTTTGTAATGGATACCGCCCGGCTACCTCCTCTGTTATCACGCATATTCAACATCAAAACTCCCGGTTCTATTTCTACAACTTGGGCTTCTGTGGTATTGGTACGGGCCATGTTATGCATCTTCCATGTCTTACCTTGATCCTTACTATACATAATTCCGGCATTAGGGATACGTGTCGAATCTATAAACTGGGTCGGAAAAACCAATGTACCGTCACTCATCGTTATTCCCCGTCCCGGTCCTTGAAGTAGAAAATACCAGGATGGATCTTTCACCTGTTCTGTTATATTGATTGGTTCCGACCACGTTTTACCATCGTCAGTACTCTTTACCATCATCAATTGTGCTGTATGATTCATATCCATTCCCGGATGTGAACTCCACCACGCACGCTGATTACCCATACCATGTGTCCATGCAGCAACTATCCATACAGTATTTGTCTTTGTGTCTACCAGAATAGAAGGATCCCCTACCCCATTTTGGGCTTTTGGCAAACCACCATACTCACCAAATGAAAGAGGAAGACGCATTTTTTCCCATGTCTTTCCTCCATCTGTACTACGGCTCAACCCAACATCAACATATTCTTGCAAATCAACGCTACTATTATAACGAACATCATATACTCCTAACAAAGTTCCTTTATTCGTAGTCACCAATCCCGGAATACGGAAAGCTGCCGATCCGTCATCTCCTGCGTGACGTACGCCGATAGCCATTCGATGAGAGATATTCTTAGGAGAAAGATATTTACAAGTCAAATCTCTGCCATCTACTTTTACCGCACATAGTTCAGAGTTTATTCGGGTATATAAAGAAGTCCCTTTTTTCATCTGCAAGCTAATCCAAAAAAAATTTACGCCTGGAAATAATTTATAATTACTCTTAAGTACTACTTTATTGGAGGGTCTCACTACTTCCGCACATTTCACCGAATACGACGGATTGGCAGATAAGGTAGTTCCCGGATGAAAACTGGATATATATTCTACAGGAGCCATACACTTTTTATTTCTATGTTGCAATGCCTCCGTGCCTCCATAATAGAGTTTTACTAACTGGATATCGTGCTGTGGCGTGCTTTTGCTGAAATCTAATACGACTTCATTCAGTAACTTACTTTCTTCAGCATCCAAACGAATATAAAACAAAACATTGTCTTGCCGTTCTATCAGAATGGGGATTTGTGTTTCACGAATAAATACTGTATCTGAAACTCGGATAGTATCTGAAGCTTGAACACTAAAGAAAAATCCTAATAAAATAAAGAGGAGAAAATAATGATTTCTTTTCATAATGGGGGTATTAGTTAGTTTAACGCGGTAAAGATAGGATTTTTCTTATACAAATTAAGTATTTTCTTTAAAATACAATATGAGAGCCACAAACTTTCTCTCTATTACCAAGTTCTGGTAGGACTAGTCAATACTTTGACCACGGTTCTGGCTCTTGTCATCATCGATAAGGTGGGCCGCAAGAAGCTGGTTTATTACGGAGTTTCGGGCATGGTTGTTTCTC